>JAHLLK010000068.1 GCA_020444165.1 Deltaproteobacteria bacterium
GCGCTGGCGGCTGATGCACCAGTCCGGGCGGTTCTCGATCATGCCGTAGATGCGCTCGCGGCCCCACTTGGGCACCCAGGAGACGTCGTTCTTGATGGCTTTCAGGGATTTCTGCCGGAGCCCGTTCTCCTCCATGGAGATGAACCACTGGGGGGTGGCCCGGAAGATCACCGGCTTTTTGCAGCGCCAGCAGTGGGGGTAGGAGTGGGACATCTTCTCCTGGCCCAACAGGGCCCCCACCTCCTGGAGCTTGGCCACCACGTGGGGGTTGGCCTCCCACACCTGCTCTCCGGCGAAGAAGCCCACCTCTTCGGTGAAGCGGCCGTCGTCGTCCAGGGGGGAGTAGGCCTCCAGGCCGTAGCGCAGGCCGGTCTCGTAGTCCTCGCGGCCGTGGCCCGGGGCGGTGTGCACCAGGCCGGTGCCGGCTTCCAGGGTGACGTAGTCGGCCAAAACGCCCACCGACTCCCGGTCGTACAGGGGATGCCGGGCCTTGACCCCTTCCAGGTCGTGGGGATCGATGTCGGCGATCTTCTGCCAGCCGGTGAAGCCAAAGGCGTCCAGGTTCAGGGGGGCCAGGCGGGCGGCCATAACGTAGACCTTGCCCTGGTGCTCCACGGCCACGTAGTCCAGCTCCGGGTTGGCCGCCACGGCCAGGTTGGCCGGGATGGTCCAGGGGGTGGTGGTCCAGATCACCAGGTACACCGGTTTGCCGGCCAGGGCGGGGTATTTGGCCGCCAGGTCGGAGGTCACCTCAAAAGCCACGAAGATGCTGGGGCTCTCGTGGTCGTGGTACTCCACCTCGGCCTCGGCCAGGGCGGTCTTGCAGGAGAGGCACCAGTAGATGGGCTTCTTGGAGCGGTACACGCTGCCCGCCGCGTAGAACCGGGCGAACTCCCGGGCGATGGCCGCCTCATAGCCGTAGCTCATGGTCAGGTAGGGGTCGGCCCAGTCGCCCAACACCCCCAGGCGCTTGAACTCGTTCCGCTGCACGTCGATGAACTTCTCGGCGTACTGGCGGCAGGCCTTCCTCACTTCGAGCTGGCTCTTGCCCCGCACTTCCTTGGCCAGGTGCTTGTGCACCTCGTGCTCGATGGGGAGCCCGTGGCAGTCCCAGCCCGGCACATACACCGCGTCGAAGCCCATCATCTGACGGGACTTCACGATAATGTCTTTCAAGACCTTGTTGAAGGCGGTGCCCATGTGAATGTTGCCGTTGGCGTAGGGGGGGCCGTCGTGCAGGATGAACTTGGGCCGCCCCTGGGCCGCGTCGCGCAGACGGTGGTACAGGCGCTCCTCTTCCCAACTGGCCAGCATCAGGGGCTCCTTTTGGGGCAGCCCTGCCTTCATGGGGAAAGAGGTCTTGGGGAGATTGAGGGTCTCTTTGTAGTCCATGGGTAACCTCTAACAAAGGGTTGAAAAAGGCCGTCGTGGCCTTTTTCGAAAAAAGCGGCCTCTTGCCGTTCATCCCACGCGAAGTTCCCGGGCAAGCAAGCTTGTCCGGGGCAGATTCTTGGCCCGCTGGCGGCCGTTTCCGGCCCCGGCCGGCAATCCCGAGGCCCGTCAGAGGGCTATGGCAAGCGCGCCAACGCCTTGGCGGCCGCTTCCCGGGCCGCCTTCCGGGCCTGGGGGGTGGGCCGCCCGCTGACCATCACCGTGAGATAGCTCTGGCCTGAGAGCACATGCAGGCCCATGGCCCAAAAGGCCGCCTGGCCCAGGCCGGGCACATTTTCCCCGCCGCCGAAGCCTTGGCGGGTGTCCTGGAACAGCTGGGAGGCCTTCATGCCCCCGGCGGCCACCTTGGGGGACAGGCCCTGGTCCTGCACCAGGGAGAGCTGCAACAGGCCCTGGGGAAGTTCGTACACGCAGATGCGCTGGCCCAGGGGGTTGCCGGTGTTTTTCAGCTGGGGCGCGGCCGGCTCCTGGCCCAGGATGGCCGCGGCCTCGGCCCGGGTCAAGAGGGAACAGGGATTCACGGCCTCGCCGGCCCAGGCCGGCGCGGCGGTCAGGGCCAAGGTTAGAGCCAAGCCCAGGGCCAGGCCCAGGGCCCAGCCAAACCTCTTTGCCACGCGGTTGCGGCGCATGGAAAACCTCCCCCTCCGCGTCCCGGCCGCCCGGCCCGGCAGGGACGGACGGCATTTTAATAATGATCCTGCGGAATACAGGTTTGTACCACACCAGGCTTCCAAGTCAAGGCCACGGGGACGGCCCCATAAAGCAGGGGCAAAAGCCTTGACTATATTCGCCGCCCGCTATAAAGTAACCCCTTAAAAAACCTTCAGGATTGAGCGGGGCCATTGAAGTTCATCAAACGCTTTCTAACACGGGGCAAGACCCGGGATCGCGTGTTCGTCTTGGGCCTGGACGGGGTGCCCCACTCCTTGGTGGCGGGGCCCCGGGGCCGCCGCCTGATGCCCAATTTGGCCGCTCTGTTCGACACCGGAGTGTTGGGCCGCATGCCCTCCACCCTGCCCGCCGTGAGCACCGTGGCCTGGGCCACCTACGCCACCGGGACCAACCCGGGCAAGCACGGGGTTTTCGGCTTCGTGGACCGGGTGCCCAACCCCTTCACCACGGTGGTGCCCACGGCCCGCGACCTCAAGACCCCCACATTGTGGGAGATTTTGAGCCGCCAGGGCAAGCGGGTGGGGGTCATGAACGTGCCCCTCACCTATCCCCCCAAGCAGATCAGCGGCTTCATGATCGGCGGGTTCCTGAGCCCGGACGTGGCCAGCGCGGTGTATCCCCCGGAGCTGGCGCCCCGGCTCATCGAGCTGGACTATCGCCTGGACGTGGACGTCACCCTGGCCGGCAGCGACATGCAGGCCTTTGTGGCCGACGTGCACGAGACCCTGGCCCGCCGCTTCAACACCGCTTTCCAGCTCATGGAAACCGAGTCCTGGGACTTCTTCCAGCTCCACGTCATGGCCACCGACCGCATCAACCATTTCTTCTGGGGCGCCTGGGAGAACAAGATCGAGTCGGCCGTGGCGGTGTTCGAGGATTTCTACCGCCAACTGGACGCCTATATCGGCGAGTTGGTCCAGAGCCTGCCCGAGGGGACCAACCTGGTGGTGCTCTCGGAGCACGGCTCGGCCCGGGGCAGGGGGCGGGTGTTCCTGAACCACTGGCTGGAGGAGAACGGCTACCTCATCTTTGCCGGCGGCCGCCGCGAGCTGAAGAACCTGCACCCCAAGAGCCGGGCCTACTCGCTGGTGCCCGGGCGCATCTACCTGAACCTGGAAGGCCGCGAGGAGCGGGGCGCGGTGCCCCAGGGCCGGCCCTATGAGGAGCTGCGGGAAGAGCTGATCCACCGCCTGGGCGCCCTGACCCATCCGGAAAACGGCGAGCCCCTGGTCAAACGGGTGCACCGCCGCGAGGACCTCTACGAGGGGCCCCACCTGAACCGGGCCCCGGACCTGATCCTGGAGCCGGCCATCGGCTATGACCTCAAGGCCAACCTGGACGCCAAGGAACTCCTGGGCCCGCCGGACCTCTCCGGGGTGCACACCCACGACGACGCTTTCCTGTTCCTGCCCGAGGCGGCCGGCGGCCTGGCCGAAGGCAGCTTCAACCTGGTGGACGTGGCCCCCACCATCATCGAGCTGGCCGAGGTGGGCATGCCCCTGAACCTGGACGGCAGATCCTTGCTATGAGCGAGAACGGCTTCACGGTCTGGATCATCGGCCTGCCCTCGGCGGGGAAGACCACCCTGGGCCGCATGCTGGCCGGGGCCCTGGTGGGCCAGGGGCTCAAGGTGCACCAGATCGACGGCGACGAGGTGCGGAAGGGCCTGTCGGCCGACCTGGATTACAGCCGCCGGGGCCGCCACCTGAACAACCTGCGCACCGCCTATGTGGCCGGGTTGTTGAACCGTTACGGGGTCAACACGGTGGTGAGCCAGATAACCCCCTACCAGGACACCCGCCGGGAGGTGCGCCAGGGCCTGCCCCGCTTCGTGGAGGTGTACCTGGACTGCCCCCTGGACCAGCTCATCAACCGCGACGTCAAGGGCATGTACAAGCGGGCCCTGGCCGGGGAGATCAAGAACTTCACCGGCCTGGACGACCCCTTCGAAGCGCCCGTTGACGCCGACCTCATCCTCTACACCTGCCGGGAAAACCCTTCCGAGAGCCTGTCCCGCATCCTGAATCTCCTCCGGGACAAGGACTGGCTGCCCCACGCCGAGGCCTGCGTGCCCCCGGAACCGGAAAGCCCCTACACCCCCGAGGAAGAGGCGGTGGTGAAGGCTAGGCTCAGGGATTTGGGGTATTTGTAGGCACAAATACCTATCATTGATAACAATTTTCCTATTAAGTAAAACCTGGAGCCCGGCCCATTGGCGGGAACCAGTCATGGGCAGCCGTGCGTGCTTTTGCGGCCCGGTGCAAGATCAAGGTCACAAGTTTTGTTTGTTCAGCAGTTTATGCATGCGGAAGCACTTTAGCCTGACGCCATTGGGCAGTTCATGAAACGTAGTGTCTTCGCCAGAGTAGCCGTGATGTTTATAGAAACCATGAGCGTTGACGGTCGAGCACAAGGTAAGTAGATCAATGTTGTTTTCTGATGCCCTCGCTTCCAGCTCCCATAAGAGCTGTTTGCCAAACCCCAGCCCTTTCGCCTTGGGATGAACGTAGATCGCCCCGATTTCTTTGCTTGCAAGGTCTAGGATACCCAACCCGATAATTTCATTATCGCTCTCGGCTACGATCATGACTTTTTCATGGATGGCGTTTTCATAGATATCGGGAGAAAGGATGTCCAGCCAACCGGCAATATCCCTATCGTCATAGCAGCCAGAACAAAGGGATGCTATGGAGGCTTTATGCACCACGTCAATTCTTTCGGTATCGTTGATGGTGGCTGTGCGTATAGTCATATGGCTTGTTTTACTTGAACTAAAGATTCTGTCCCGAAAATCCGCTATCAGGCTGTTGAAAAAGACCATGGAGGGACTTTTTCAACATCCTGCTAAAAACTGAACTCCACCCCCATGGTCACCCCTGCCTGCTGGGACCACACGCGCACCCCGTAATCAAAGGTGATGATGTCCTCGCCGAAGTCCCGCAGGGTGTGGTCGCCCTGGGTGTCGATGTACAGGTACTCGGCGCTGAGCACCAGGGCGGCCCAGGCGGTCAAGGGCGCCCTGAGGGCCAGAGCGGTGTGCAGGCCGTAGCCCTTGGTGCTCTCCCTGGTCTCGCGGTCGCCCCTGAGCAGGTGGCGGTCCAGGTTCTCCCCCCAGACCCGGGCCACGTCGCCGGTGAGGCTCACCTGCCAGCCCTGGCCCGGCTCGCCCAGGCCCAGGCGGGCCAGGTCGGCGACGAGCTGCAGGCCCAGGTAGGCGTGCCAATACTCCTGGCGGAACCACAGGGTCTCGCCCGTCAGGGGATCATAGGTCCAGGTCCCGTAGTCCTCGGAGTCGGGGTCGAAATCCAGGCTCTGCTGCATGCCGTCGTGGGTCAGGAAAACTAACTTCTGCCAGCGGAAGCCCACCAGGGGCCGGATATCCAGCCAGGCCCAGGGCGAGATTTCGTCCCGCAGGCTCACCGAGAGCTTGGCGTCCAGGTTGTAGCTTTCCTTCAGCTTGGTCTGGGTCTCGGAGTAGATGGTGCGCACCCCGGGGCTTTCCGAGTCCTCCCAATCGGAGTCCCGCATGGGGCCGATATTGTCCTGGCCGGGGAAGGAGGTGAGGAAGGCGAGGTCCAGGCGCCAGCGGGGCGTGCCCAGGCCCAGCTCCGCCCCGCCCCACCAGGAGTTCAGGGGAAACTCCAGGCGGGACAGCGGGTTAAGGTTGGCGTCCAGGGGGTTGCCGAACTCGTAGGAGGTGTGGCTGTGGACCAGGCGCTCCAGCTTGGGGGTCACGAAGAAGCTCAGTTCGGAGAAGGGCTCCCCCGGGGCCGGGGCGTCGGGAGTCTCCGGGGAGGCGGCCGGGTCCGGGGCCGCTGCCTCGCCGGGGGAGGCCGGCGGGGAGGCCAGGGCCGGCCAGGAAAGTAAAGTCTCACCCGCGGCCCGGGCCGCGTCCGGCCCAACCAGGCCAGCCAGCCCCAGCGCCGTGACCAGAAACAACACCCCAGATCCGCGCCGCAGCGCACCCCGCGCCGCCCGTCCGGCCATGGCTACCTCCTGAAAAATATGAAGTTTTTTGGGGGAAGGGGGGTGTGGGGGGAAGGACCCTTTTTCCCAAAAAAGGGTCCTTCCCCCCACATCTTCCTGCTTCTCCCTAGAACGAGTCCTGGATGGCCTTTTCCAGGGCCGGCATGTCCACGTGGTATTCCTGGATAAAGGTCACCTTGCCCTGGGGGTTCAGCACCGCCGCCCCGGGGGTGGCGATGATGTCCAGGGCCTCGCCCAGGGGCTGGGAGTCGTCCGGCCCCGCGTCCAACAGGAGCGGCGGGGCCATCTTCTGCTCCGCGGCGTAGGCCTCCACCGCCGGGGCCATGGCCGGGGGATCGGCGCACACCATCACCAGCACAAAGGGGTTGCCCATGAGGCCCTTGGCCAGGAGTTCGATCTGGGGCAGCTCCTCCCGGCAACGGGGGCAGGACACCGACCAATACACGATCAAGGCCACCTTGCCCTTGACCATGGCCGCCAAATCGTGTTTTGCTCCCTTGGTGTCGGGCAGCTGGATGGCCGGGAGTTGATACCCCGGCTTGACCAGGGCCCGCGCCGGCCCGGCCGCGCCGCAGATGAGGAGCGCGGCCAGGGCCGTGGCCAACCAGTACGGCGCCCGCAAGCGTTCAGGGTTTTTTCTGGACCGAGACATGCGTCCCCTTCCTTCCGTTGGGATGTCCGATTGCTGCCCGGAATGGTAGCAGAGGCCCGGCGGAGGCACAATGGGACGTCGCCCGGGGAGGAGTGCCGTGCTCACTGTCAAACAATTCGGCAAGATTACCCGCTTCAAAATGGGCCGCGAGATCCAAGGGGTGGTGCCCTATTGGTGCGCCGCCTGGCTGGTGGAAGGTCTGTTGGTCGACGCCGGCTGTCCGGCCACGGCCGGGGAGCTAGCCGAGACCCTGGCCGGCCGCCAGTTGGACACGGTGGTGAACACCCACCACCACGAGGACCACTCCGGTGGCAACGCCGAGCTGGCCCGCCGCCTGGGGGTGCGGCTGTTGGCCAGCGCCGCGGCCGGCGAGGAGATCCGCCGGGGCTTTTACATGCAGCCCTATCGCCAGCTCGTGTGGGGGGAGTTCGAGCCCAGCGAGACCGCGCCCCTGGGCGACACCCTCAGGGCCGGGCCCCACACCTTCCAGGTGCTGCCCGCCCCGGGCCACGCCGAGGACCACGTGGTGCTGGTGGAGCCGGACGAGGGCTGGGCCTTTGTGGGCGATCTCTACGTGGCTCGCCGGCCCAAGACCGCGCGCCCCGAGGACGACAGCATCGTCACCCGTCTGTCCCTGGAGAAGCTGCGGGCCCTGGGCCCCCGCACCCTGTTCACCGGCCTGGGCGAGGTGGTGACCGAGGCCATTGCGGCCCTGGACGAGTGCATCACCCACCTGGCGGAGATGGAGGCGCAGGTCAAGGCCCTCACCGCCCAGGGCCTCACCCCGCCGGAGATCGTGATCAAAATCTTCGGCCGGGAGAGCAACCTGGCCCCCATGACCGAGGGCCATTACTCCTACGAGAACTTCGTGCGCTCGTTCCTGAAGTGAGGCCTGAAATAATCCCGGGGCGCGGGACCTCCCGCGCCCCGGTGCTTTTCCGGTGGGCCAAGGCTCAGGGCAGGCGCACCCGGCCCGTGGCGTCGCGCCAAGCCAACTCCACCCGGCCGTCGCCGTCATAGTCGCCCACCCCGGCCAAGGCCGCGCCGGCCGGGGCCCGGCCCACCATGGGCCGGGCGGTCACCCTTCCGCCGGAGAAGAGCCAAAAGGCCACGTCGCCGGTTACGGGATGCCACCACACCAGGTCTGGCCCGCCGTCGCCGTCCAGGTCCCGCACGTCGAACAGGACCCAGCCCGGGTCGGCCAGGGTGCCCAACTCCCGGGTCTCCCACGGTCCGTCCGGGCCCATAAGGGCCAGGCTCACCCGCCCACTGGCCGGGTCGGCCCAGATCAGGTCGTCCACCCCGTCGCCGTCAAAGTCCCGCCAGGCCCGGGGGGTGGCGGCGGTGGCCCAAGCGGTCCCGCCGGCGGTCGGGCCGGCCGTGGATTGGGCCAGGTCCGCGAAACCAGCGCCGCCAGCCGCCCCACCGGAGGCCCTGGCCCCGGTCAGAGCCGCCCAGGCCGGGAGACTGGCCAGGTCCACCCCGGCCTGGCCCGCGGCGTCCCGCAAGATGCAGGAGTCAGGGGACACTATGTCGTCCGCAGCCGCGTAGCGCGCGCCCACGGTCATGCTGTTATAGGCCCAGCCCAGGCTGGTGTGCTGCTGCCAGGGCGGGATGTTGGCCACCACCCAGGCCGCCTCGGAGGCGCTCTTGGTGTAGAGGTGGGTGCCGATGGTGGGGTGGTAAAGGTGGAACACCTCCGTGGCGTCGGCGGGCGCCGCGTCGGCCGAGGTGAAGAGATAGCCCTCGTCCCGCTCGAAATTCCAGCCCGCGGCCACCAGGGCGTCCCGCTCGGCGTTGCTCTTGGTGTAGTAGTGCCGCCCGGAATTGGGATTATAGAGCCGGTGCAGGGCCACGGTGCCCGGGGCCTGCTCGGCCGACATGTAGAACAGCTTGGCCGGGTTGGTGGACTCGTTCTGATAGCCCGCGGCCACCGCGTTGTTGAACTCGGCCAGCCGGGTGGTGAAGAAGTGGTATTGCAGGGCCACGTTGTAGGCCCGGTACATGGTCTTCCGGGTGCTGGCGCCGAAGGACACCGCGTCCACCCAGGCCGCGTCGGAGCCGGCCGCCCCGGCCGCGCCCTTCCGGTACTGCCAGCGGAAGGTAAAGTTCCCGGCCGGGATGCTGTAGGCCACCTGGGTCCAGCCCACGGTGCCGCTGACCCGTCCCGGCAGCAGCGTGCCGCCCAGGTAGAACTCCAAAAAGTCGTCGCCGGCCTGGCTGCTCACCTTGTACCAGAAGCTCATCACCCCGGGGCCGGTGAGGTCCATCTGCATCCAGCTGGTCTGGCCGTCGCCGGTGACCCCGCTCCGGGCGGCGTCGCCGTCGGCATGGGCCCCGCTGAAGGTCTTGCCCCAGGGCCGCTGGTGGCCGGTGGTTATCTCCGCGGTGGGCAGGTCCACCGCACTTTCCAAAAAGGGCCCGTACACGAACACGTCAGGCAGGGCGTTGGCGTCCACCTCCACCAGGTTGGTGGCGGCGGATAAATAGGCGATGTAGCCGTTCTGCCCCGAGATGTGGGGCGACTGACTGGCGTCGTTGGCCTGCTGGCCGGCGTTGTTGTGGCTGATCAAGGTGGTCTGGCCGGTCTGGTGGTCATAAAGGAAGACGTCGCCTATCCCATTCAGGTCGCCGGTCACCAGGTTGTTGGCCACGGAGTAATAGGTGATCAGGTTCCCCGCCCAGTTGATGTCCGCGTCCTGGCTGAGCCCGTTGGCCGGCCCGCCCCCCTGGGCCTGGCTGAGCATGATGGTGGTGCCGGCCTGCAGGTCCCGGAGGAACACGTCCTTCACCCCGTTGGTGTCCCCGCCCAGCCCCACCAGGTTGGTGGCCAGGGACTCGAAGACCACGTAGCGGCCGTCGGCGCTGATGCGGCCGTTACGGGATTCGCCGTTGCCCTGGGTTCCATCGTTGGCCTGGCTGACCAAAACGGTCTCGCCGGTGGTGAGGTCATGCCGGAAAACGTCCACAACTCCGTTGACGTCGCCCGCCACCAGGTTGACGGCCACGGAATGGAACACCACGTAACGCCCGTTCGCGCTGATGCGGGAGCCTTCGCTGTTTCCCCCCAAGCCCTGGTTGCCCAGGGAGTCCACGGAAACCCGGGTGTTGGTGCCGGTGGTGCGGTCGCGTACGAACACATCGCGCCACAAATTGGTGTCGTTGGGCACGAGGTTGGTGGAGTCCGAGGAAAAGGCCACATAGCGGGCATCGGAGGAGAGGGAGGGCGCCAGGCTGTTGAAATTTGATTGGAGCCCCCCCATGCCCACGGAGACCCGGCTGGTGGTCCCGGCGGTGCGGTCCCGCAGGAAGACGTCAAAGGCCAGATTGGTGTCGCCGGCCACCAGATTGCCGGCGGCGGAGGTAAAGGCCACGTAACGGCCGTCGCCCGACAAGTCCATTTCTATGGAGATGCTGTCGGCCTCAGCCCCGGCGGAGTCCACACTGGCCCGGGTGACTTGGGCGGTCTTGAAGTCCCGAAGGAAAATGTCCACTTGCCCGTTGGAGTCGCCTGCCACCAGGTTGTCGGCGATGGAGCTGAAGCCCACCACGCTGCCGTCGCCGGAGAGGCGGGAGATGAGGTTGAGGCCGTTTGATTGAACTCCGAAGGTGTCGGAGCTGGCCATGACGGTCTGGTTGGCCCCGGCCGGGCCGGCGACGAAAACCAAGAGGCAGGCCAGGGCCAAAAGCCCGGGCCAAAGCGACCTCAGCTTTCTCATGTTGCAACGCTCCTTTGGCCACGGCCGGGGGGTACCGGCCGGAAAAGCAGGGGGCAGGCCAAAGGGGCAGGCAGGCGGTCCGGGCGCTGGGGCCCGGCGGCGAAAAAACGGTCCGAAGGGCGCGCCGGCCAGCCGGCGCGAATCCCCCCGAACCGCGTAATTCATCTTGCCATAATCGGGCGGGTTTAATGAACCCTATTCACGATACAACCCCAGGGTGGGCCGGGTGAGGGGGCGGCGGGGGGCAAAACCAGTGAGAAGAAGAGCAGCCAGGCAAATAGGACAGCCCCGGGGCCCTGGGCAGCGGAAATCCATGCGAGCCTCTCCCCAGCAAAGGCTGACGGGTGCCGGGGCAGGCAGGGGACCGACGAAGATTTGCGAGACCGAAAAAGGGGACGCGAAACCGGAGCGGGGCGGGGATTGGCAAGATTGCGTCAGATAACGCCACTACCTCATACAGCATGTCATGATCAGGGGCTAAATAGTTGATCTTTACCATGGAATACCATGGTTTTTCCAGCCGTCCGCCCCGGCGGCGCGCCACCTCCCCGGCCAGGGATTCCCGGCGGGGGGCCTATTTCTCCTTGATCAGATGGCGCAGCGCCGCGGCCAGACGCTGGTAGCGGGGCACCGGGCAGTAGTAGACGCTCACCTGATGGGTGCGGCCCCCGGCGGTGAGGCTGAGGCTCTCCACAAAGCCGTCGCGCACTTGGGGGTTGTGGTAGCTGGGCAGCAGGTCGAAGAAGCCGCAGCCCAGGGCCAAGGCGTAGACCTCCCGCACCTGGGCCGGGGTGATCACCTGGTCCAGCTTGACCTGGACCACGTCCCGCCGGCTTGGGCGGTCCCAGCGGGTTTCCCGCACCTGCAGCCGGCCCCGGGCGTCCAGGGTGATGGCCTCCCGGGCTCCCCACTCGGCGTGGGTGGGGCCGCCGGACCAGGTGAGGGCGAAGTCCGGCGGCACGGTCAGCGTGGCCCGGGAGACTGGGGCGCAGGGCTGGGCGGCGGCGTCCTCCCCCGGACAGGGGCTGGCGGCCCAGGCCGGCCCGGCGAACCGGCACAGGGCCAGGGTCACGGCCACGATCACAACCCCCCGGACCGGCTTTCCGGACCGGAGACCAGGCCAGAGATGCTTCATGGGGCTCTCCCTTCCGCGGCGCACCGGACCGGGGCCGCCCGGCGGATAAGGTTGCAGGGGGCAGGGAGCCTCCCTGAGCAGAGGGGCGGGAGGAAGCGCGGCCAGGGAGGCTCCCGGGGCGGGAGGCTCCCCGGAGGGAGCCGCCCCGGGCTAGAGCCTCAGCTTACGCCCTTGCTCCGCAGAAAGGGCGCGTACTTCTGGTCGGTGGACAGGATGTGCTTGGACAGCCATTCCTTCAGGAAGTTGGCCACCTGCACGGTCAAGACCGGGTTGCCGGCCTGGAACTTCTCCCCCAATTCCACGACCTGGGCGGTCAGTTTGTCGTGTTCCGCCTTGTGCGCGAGGAAGGCGGGGTAGGCGTGCTGGCTCATGAGCTTCTCTTCGGTGGCGAAGTGGGTCTTGGTGTAGGCGGTGAGCCCGGTCAACACCTTGCCCAGGGCCTGGTTGCCGGCGCCCGCTTTCATGGCGTCGTAAAGCTCGTTCACCAAGCCCACCAGCTTTTTATGTTCGCGGTCTATCTGGGCGATTCCTGTTTCAAAATCCGGCCGCCACTGGATAAAGGCCATGTTTCACTCCTCGCTGGTTGGCATGCTGTTCCAAAGGAGCCCTCCCGGGCTGGGTACGGCAGACCCTAATTTTGGGCAACGTTGGCGTCATTCTACCCAAGAGGTGGAGAATCGCCGACTGATCTTTAGCGGATTCCCGCAATTTCACCGCATCGTAAAAAATCACCAATTATGACGTCGTCGCGTTATATACTCGATATCGATATTAAAATCCTATCGATACCATAAATGGCTAGGACCCGTCTGAGAGACCGCCGCTTGCTGCTTCGTGCCGGGCCATTATCCCCCGAGCCATGCTCCCTTTTGCGGCGGCCCCTCCCCTGGTCCGGGCCCGGTCTTGCTGCCGCGCGCACCCGCAAAGGAGACGGGTATGGAACCATGGCCCCCCCGTGACGAGATAAAAGTTCTGTTGGTGGAGGACGATGAAATCTCCGCCGGCCTGATCCGGGACATCCTGGCCGACCAGGGACCGGGCGGTTTCCGGCTCCTGGAGGTTCCCAGCCTGGCCCAGGCCCGGGAGGTGCTCGAACGCGCGGCCCAAGACGTCATCGTGGCGGATCTGGGCCTGCCCGACAGCCAGGGCATGGACACCCTGACCCGCCTGCGGGAGACCGCCCCGGACACTCCCATCGTGGTGGTCACCGGCAGCGAGCAGGCCCATCTGGACGACGCGGCCCGGCGCCTGGGGGCCCAGGATTTTCTCTACAAGCACGAGCTGCATCCCCGGCTGCTGCCCCGGGTGCTGCGCTTTGCCGTGGATCGGGCCGCATACGCCCGGCGGCTCCGGCGCAGCGAAGCGGTCAACCGCCGCATCATCGAGCAGGCCCAGGATGTCATCTACCGCATCGACCGCGAGGGGCGTTTCATTTTCCTGAATCCAGCGGTGGAAGCCCTCACCGGCTACCAGCCCCAGGAGCTGTTGGGGAAAAGCTTTTTGAGTCTGGTGTCCCCGGAGCACCGCGAGGCGGTGTTGGAGCACTACCGCCGCCAGCTGGAGGACGGCATCCGGACCACCTATCTGGAGTTGCCCTTCCGGAACAAGACCGGCGGCGAGCGCTGGGCCGGGCAGCACGTGTGGCTGGCCGAGCTGGAGGACGGCTCGCCGGGCTTCGAGGCCATCGCCCGGGACATCACCGAACTCCGCCAGGCCCTGGCCAACCTGGAGGAGTCCCGCGTACACCTGGAGAAGCGGGTCATCCAACGCACCCGGGAGCTGCAAGGCGCCAAATTGGCTTGGGAAAGCACCTTTGACGCGGTGCCGGAGATGATCGTGATCACCGATGCCAAACAGCGCATCGTGCGGGCCAACCGTTCGGCCGCGGTCTACACCGGCCGCTCCCTGGAAAAGATCCTGGGTTGGCCCCTGGAGGAGGTGTTCCCCTGGCTGGCCGGCGGGCCCACCGCCGACGAGGCCGGGGACGGGGCCATTTCCCGGGAAGTGCACGACCCGGAGCATTTCACCGACTTCCTGGTCTCCACCAGCCGGCTCCCCGGCCTGGTCACCGGCTCCCCGGAGGTGGTGCATGTGGCCCGGGACGTGACCCGGCTGAAGCAGGCGGAGCGCACCGGGCGCGAGCAGCTCCGGTTCTTGCGCGTGGTGATCGATGCTATTCCAAGCCCTTTGTATTTCAAGGATAAATACGGGAAATACACCGGCTGCAACACCGCTTTCGAGGAATATGTGGGCAAAAGCCAGGCCGAACTGGTGGGGTGGGACGTGACTTCCATCCTCAAGCCCTCCCAGGCGCAGCTCATGCAGGACAAGGACCGGGAGCTGTTGCAAGCGGGCGGGGTCCAGGTGTTCACTTCCCAGGTGGAGGTGGGCGACCGCGGCCCGCGGGATTTGATCCACAGCAAGGCGGTCCTCAGGGACAGCAACGGGGGGGTGGACGGCCTGGTGGGGGTGCTCCAGGACATCACCGAGCTGAGATCGGCGGAAACCGCGTTGCGAGCCAGCGAGGAGCAGTTCCGCACCCTTTTCGAGCATGCCCCCATCTCCATCTGGCTGGAGGACTTCGCGGTTCTGAAGCGGGAGCTGGACCGGCTGACCGCCAGCGGAGTACGGAACCTGGAGGCCTACTTCACGGAAAACCCCCGGGAGTTGTCACGCTGCCGGCAGCTCATCCAGGTGGTTAACGTAAATGCTTTCACCCTGGACCTGTTCGAGGCCCGCTCCAAAAATGAGTTGCTCGGCAATCTGAGCCGGGTTTTCCAGGAAGACTCCCTGCCCGCCTTCCAGCAAGAGATCGTGTCCCTGTACAGCGGGGCCGAGGGGGTGTCCCTGGCCGGCTACAACCACACCCTGCGCGGCAAGCGGCTCCACGTGCTCATCAACGTCACCCTGGCCCCCGGGGCGGAAGAGACCTGGGACCAGGTGCTGGTGACCGTCTTGGACGACACCGACCGCCTGGAAACCGAGGCGGCCCTCCGGGAGTCGGAAAAGGTCTATCGCGGTCTGGTGGAGGCTTTGACCGAAGGGCTTCTCCGGGTGGACGAGAACGCGGTCATCCGCTTTTGCAACCAGAGGTTTGGGGAGATGATCGGCTATCCTGAAGAGGAGCTTTTGGGGCGGCCGGTGACCGAACTGTTGGACGAACAGAACAAGGGGACCCTGGTGGCGCACTTTGCCGCGCGCAAAAAGGGCGACCGCGGCACCTACGAGCTGACCATGCAGACCAAATCGGGCAAGGCCCTCAACATCCTGGTGTCCCCTTGCCCCCTTTTCGACGCCGAGGGGGTGTTCCGCGGCTCCAACTCCCTGATCACCGACCTCACGGCGGTCAAGAGCCTGGAGTACCAGCTCCGGCAATCGCAAAAGATGGAGGCCATCGGCCAACTGGCCGCGGGCATCGCGCACGAAATCAATACCCCCACCCAATACGTGGCTTCCAACAGCAAGTTCCTGCAGCAGGGTTTCGAGGACTTGGCCAGGTACCTGGCCCGGGCCGAGGAACTGGTGCAAGCCGCCACCCAGGCCCCCCTGCCCCCGGAACCCGTGGAGGAGTTCCAGCAACTGGCCGAGGAGATCGATCTGGAGTTTTTGCTGGAGGAGATCCCCCAGGCCCTGGAAACCAACATCGAGGGCCTGAACCGCATCGCGGTGATCGTGCGTTCCATGAAGGAGTTCGCCCACCCCGGCCGTGAGGAAAAGCAGCCGGTGGACCTGAACCAGATCATCGATAGCACGGTGACCGTGGCCCGCAACGAGTGGAAGTATGTGGCCGAGGTCAAGACCGAACTGGACCCGAATCTGCCCCCGGTGACCTGCGTGTCCAACGAGATCAAGCAGGTGGTCCTGAACATCGTGGTCAACGCGGCCCAGGCCATCGGCGAGATCGTGACCGAGGGAGTGGACGCCAAGGGGCAGATCACCATCAAGAGCGCGGTGGAAGGCTCCCGGGCGGTAATCACCATCTCCGACACCGGACCGGGGATTTCGCCGGAGCTGTTCGAGCGGGTTTTCGACCCCTTTTTCACCACCAAGGAGCCCGGCAAGGGCACCGGCCAAGGCTTGGCCATTGCCTACCGCGCCGTGGTGGAAAACCACGGCGGCAGCCTGACCCTGGGCAACCGGCCCGAGGGCGGGGCGGTGTTTCAAATCAAATTGCCCCTGGGGGGGACTGACGAGTGATAATCAATTCCAAAAAGAAAATCATGTTCGTGGATGACGAGCCCCGCATCCTGCAAGGCTTGCGGCGCATGCTCCGGGGCCACGCCAAGGAATGGGACATGACCTTTGTGGAGGGCGGGCCGGCGGCCTTGGAGCGCCTGGCCGGGGAGCGGTTCCAGGTCCTGGTGACGGATATGCGCATGCCGGTGTTGGACGGGGCGGCCCTGTTGGAGAAGGTGCGGGAACTCTCCCCCACCACGGTGCGCATCGTGCTCTCGGGCCATTCGGCCGACAACAGCCTCATCCGCTCCCTGGGGGTGGCCCACCAGCACCTGGCCAAACCGGTGACCCAGGAAGAGTTGGAGCAAGTGCTGGAAACATCCCTGGGCCTCTCCGAGCTGCTGGCCGATCCCGCCCTGGTGGGTTTGTTGTCCCAGGTGGACAGCCTGCCCTCCCTGCCCCAGATATTGCAGCAATTGCTCGAAATTATGGAGTCGCCGGACTGCTCCCTCAAACAGGTGGGCGAACTGGTGGCCAGCGACATGGGCCTGACCACCACCGTGCTGAAGGTGGTGAACTCGGCCTACTTCGGCATGTCCCGCACGGTGACTGAGCCGGCCCAGGCGGTGAACCTCCTGGGGCTGGACACCATCAAGGCCCTGGCCCTGTCCCACCATCTCTTCTCCTCCCTGGGGACCACCCGGCTGGCCCATTTTTCCAATGAGTGGCTGTGGAGTCACTGCCTGCAAGTCGGGGGCTTTGCCAAGGCCCTGGCCCAAGCGGAGAACTGGTGCCGGGAAGAGGCGGGGCAGGCCTTTTTGAGCGGCATGCTCCACGATGTGGGCAAGCTGACCATGATCGCCGTGGACTCCGGGCGCTACGCCCAGGTGGTGGAGGAGACCCGGCGGGGAAAAGAGTTCCTATACAGGGTGGAAAAGGAGTTCTTGGGCACCACCCACGCCGAGGTGGGAGCCTATATCCTGGGGCTGTGGGGCTTCCACCCCACGGTGGTCCGGGCCATCGGCGGCCATCACCAGCCCTCGGCCGCCGGGGGGCGGCTGGATCTGTTGACCCTGGTGCATGTGGCCGACGTGCTGGAGCATGAGTTGGTGGTGAAAACCCCGGAGTTCCGGATACCGGAGCTGGATGCGGCCTATCTGGCCGCGGTGGGGGTGGTGGACCGGGTGGCGAAATGGCGGGAAGCCTGCCGCGCCCTGATTTCCTGAGGAGGCACGCATGGCTGGGGCTATCTTGCCGGAAAAAATACTGTTTGTGGACGATGAGCCCGAGGTGCTCAACTCCTTCCGGCGGCAGTTGAGGGGCAAGTTCAATCTGGCCTTCGCCCAGGGCGGTGAGCAGGGCCTGGCCACCCTGGCCGCGGAGGGGCCCTTTGCGGTGGTCGTCTCGGATCTCCGCATGCCCGGCATGAACGGCATCACCTTCCTGGGCCGGGTGCTGCAAACCGCTCCGGACACGGTGCGCATGATGCTCACCGGTTTCGCCGACGCCGAGGCGGCCATCGCCGCGGTGAACGAGGGCAACATCTTCCGGTTCCTGACCAAGCCCTGCCCGGACGACCAGCTCCTGAAGGCCCTGGTGGCGGCCATCAAGCAGCACCGCTTGGTGCGGGCCGAGCGGGAACTCTTGGAGCAGACCCTGCAAGGCAGCATCAAGGTGCTCACCGAGATCCTGGGTCTGGTCAACCCGGCGGCCTTTGGCCGGGCCTCGCGCATCGCCCATTACGTGCGCGAGCTGGGCAAGGTCCTGGACCATCCCTCGCCCTGGGAGCTGGAGTCCGCCGCCCTTTTAAGTCAGATCGGCTGCCTTACCCTGCCCGAGGATCTTTTGCACAAAGTGCTCAAAGGCGAGGCCCTGAGCCGGGAGGAGAAGAAGTTCTATCGGGAACACCCGGCCCTGGCCAGCGAGTTGATCCGGACCATCCCCCGCATGGAGGAGGTCAGCCGCCTGGTGGCCCTGCAGGAAAAGGGCTTTGACGGCTCGGGAGCGCCGGTGGGAGGGCCGTCCGGCGAGGACCTCCCCCTGGGGGCGCGCATCCTCAAGGTGGTTTTGGATTTCGACGCCCTGACCTTTAGCGGGCACTCCAAGGGCCGCACTTTGGGCCTGCTCAAGGCGGCCGCCCAGCTTTACGATCCCGGGGTGCTCATCGCCCTGGAGATGGTGCTGGGCCGGGAGGCCCACGTGGACCTGCGGGAGGCCAGGGTCAAGGAATTGAACCCGACCATGCGCCTGGCCGAGGACGTACTTTCCCGGGACGGCAAGCGCCGGCTCCTGGCCAAGGGGCAGCACCTGACCGCCACCCTGATCATGACTGTCCGCAACTACCACAGCGCCCTGGGGGTGGCCGAGCCCATCAAGGTGGAGGTTCCCCTGACCGCCACCCCGGCCCCGGGCGCGGGAGAGGCTTCGTGAACGGCGCCGACACCGACCGGGTGCTTCTGGTGGATGATGACCGCCAGCTTTTGGGCACGATGACCCGCACCCTGGGCCGCCGGTTCAACCTGGTCACCGCCGCGGGCGGGACCCAGGCCCTGGAACTGCTGATGGATCGGGGCCCTTTTGCCGTGTTGGTGAGCGATCTCCAGATGCCGGGCCTGGACGGCATCGCGGTGTTGGAGGCGGCCCGGGGAGTGGCCCCCGATACGGTGCGCATCCTCTTGACCGGCACCGCGGACCGGGAGCGGCTCATCGACGCCATCAATACGGGCTACTTGTTCCGCTTCCTGGAAAAACCCGTGTCCGACGAGGCCTTGGCCGAGGCCTTCACCGCGGGGCTCCAGCAGTACCGCCGGGTGTGGGCCGAGCGGGAACTCACCGCCGCCCGCCAGCGGCACCGGCTCTTGATTGGCGTGGTGCACGGCTTCATCCGCCTCATGGAGGCCCGCGACCCCTATACCGCCGGGCACCAGGAACGCACCGCGGCCCTGGCCACGGCCATCGCCCGGGAGATGGGCCTGCCCCCCCGCCAGGTGGAGGTCATCGCCACGGCCGGCATGATCCACGACCTGGGCAAGATGTACGTGCCGGCCGAGTTCCTGAACCGGCCGGGCAAGCTCTCCGCGCTGGAGATGCAGGTGGTGCGGGAGCATCCCCGGGTGGGCTATGGGGTGCTCCGGGAGGTGGATTTCGAACTGCCGGTGGCCGAGTTTGTGCTGCAACACCACGAGAGGCTCAACGGCCAGGGCTATCCCCGGGGGCTCAAGGGCGGGGAGATCCATCTGGAGGCCCGCATCCTGGCCGTGGCCGACGTGGTGGAAGCCATGTCTTCCCACCGCCCCTACCGGCCGGCCCTGGGGCTGTCCCGGGCCTGGGAAGAACTCGCCCGGGGCAAGGGCGAGCTTTACGACCCGGAGGTGGTGAACGCCTGTGAGCGGGTGCTGGAAGCCAAGCTCTGGGAGCCCGGCCCCTTGCGGACCACGGATTTCTGTTGGTTCCACGAACCTGACCGGCTGTTTTAAAGGGCCAACACCTTGCCCACCGCGGCCAAAAACTCTCCCCGCCGGAAGGGCTTGGCGATGAAACCGGCCGCGCCCAGCCGCCGGGCCTCGCCGGCCCAGCCCTCATTGGCATAGCCGCTGGCGATGAGCACCTTGGTCCGGGGAGCCTGGTCCAACAGCTCCTGCAGGCAGGCCAGACCGCCCCGGCCCGGCATGTTGAGGTCCAGGATCACCAGGGCGATCTCGGCCAGGGAAGCGCCGAAATGCTGCAGGGCTTCCTCGCCGTTGGCCGCGCTCAACACCCGGTAGCCCACACTCTCCAGTATCTCCCGGCCGATGGCCCGGATATCGTTCTCGTCGTCCACCAACAGGATCAGCCGCTGTTGTCCCTCCACCGGCGCCAGGCTGGGTTGGGAGGCCGGGGCCGGCCTCCCCGGGGTTTCGCACACCGGCAGGTGGATGGTGAAGGTGGCGCCTTGGCCCGGCCGGCTGGCGCAGGAGATGTGCCCCTGGTGCTCCCGCACGATGCCGTACACCGAGGACAGGCCCAGCCCGGTGCCGCTGCCCACCTCCTTGGTCGTGAAAAAGGGGTCGAAGATGCGGGCCAGGGTGGCCGGGGTCATGCCCTCGCCGTCATCCGCCACCGTGAGGCGCACGTAACGCCCCCCAAAGGACTCGCCGCAGGTTTGGCAAACCTGGCCCGCCACTTCCACCTCCTCGGTGCTGATGGTCAGGCAGCCGCCCCGGGGCATGGCGTCGGCCGCGTTGGAGCAGAGGTTCAGGAGCACCTGCTGGATATAGGTGGGGTCGGTCTTGACCCGGCCCAGGTCGCGGGTCAGCCGCACCCGCACCTCGACCATGCGGGGCAGGGTGCGCCGCATCAGCTCCAGAGTCTGGCTGATCTCGGCGTTGATGTTCAGGGGCGTGAGGCGGGGCTCCATCTGGCGGCTGTAGGCCAGGATCTGCTGCACCAGGACCTTGGCCCGGTCGCCGGCCAACAGCATCTGCTTCAGCTCGTGGGCCGGGGAGCCCCCGGCCTCGGCGTCTTCCAGGGCCAGCTCGCCGTAGCCGGCCAGCACGGTGAGGATGTTGTTGAACTCGTGGGCGATGCCCCCGGCCAGGGTGCCCACCGCCTCCATTTTCTGGGATTGGCGCAGGCGGGCCTCCATCTCCTGCTCCCGGGTGACGTCCCGGGCGATCAACAGCACGGCGTCCTGCCCCTGCCAGGCGATGGGCACCGGGCTCACCTGCAACAGCCGCTCCCGGCCCGGGGGGGATAAGAGGCGGAGGGAATGGGTGAGGGGGCCGTCGCCGGCCGGGTCCGGAGAGGTGAGCCAGGCCTGGCTGGCCTCCCGGTCGGCCGGGTGCAACAGGCCGCGCAGCTCTTGGCCTTGCATCTCCGCGGGGGTCAGGCCGAAAAGCCGTTGGCCCGCGGGGTTCACAAAGGCGATGCGCCCTTCTTGCAGGATGAAGATGGCCTCCGAGGCGTTCTCCACCAGGGCGCGGTACTTGTGCTCGCTGGCGGCCAGGGCCGACTCGGCCGCCTTCCGGGAGGTGACGTCCATGCCCAGATTGATGCCGCTGCCGTCGGGCAGGCGGAAGCAGGCCATGACCAGATCCAACCGCGCGCCGCCCGCGGCCTGCACCCGGTACTCCCGGAACTGCCCGTCGGCCCGGGAAGCGGCCCGGTAGACCCGCTGGCGCTCGGCCGGGTCGGGGCAGAACAGGGCCACGGGATCGGGGGCCTGGTTGATCTCCTCCTGAGTGCGGCCCAGGCGCAGGGCGCACTCCCGGTTCCACAACAGGCAGCGGCCCGTGTCGTCAAAGGAGTTGATGAGCACCGGGGCCTGGTCGATGATGGTGCGGAGCCAGGCCTCGCTGTGGCTCAGGGCCTCCTGGGCCTCCTGGCGGCGGGTGATCTCCCCCTGGAGCTGGTGATTGGCCTGGGTCAGTTCCTGGGTCCGCCGCCGCACCAGATCCTCCAGGTGGGCCCGGTGCTCCCGGAGTTCCCGCTCCGAGGCCAGGCGGGCCGCCGTGGTGCCCACCAGCCCGGCCACGGCCAAATAGCCGTTGAGCAGGTCCTTGGAAAAGGGCCCGGGCCCGGTCCGGCCCACCAGCATCACCTCGGCCACCCGGTTGCCCAGGGTGATGGGCAAAAAGGCCAGGGCCAGGGGCGCGGGTTCCGTGAGCTGGCGCGCGTTCAGAAAGCCGCTGTCCAGGGTCTCGGCCACGGCCTGGACCAGCTCCCCCGCCAGGTCCCGGGGGGCCGGCCGCCCGGCGGCCAGCTCCGCCAGCACCGGGGCCCAGGCCGGGCCCACCTGCGCGGGGGCATAAGCCCAATCATGGGTCGTCACCTCGCCCGCGGGGCTGCGGCGGCCAAAGGCCACCACCTCCGCCCCCAGAAACCGCTCCAAGGCCTGGGCCACCTCGCGCCACACCTGGTGGTGGATGGTCAGCCCGCCCAGGTATTGGGCCAACTGGAGGATGGAAAAGTTTTCTTGGCCCTGCCAAGAATTTTCCATGGATCATCGTCCTTTCATGGGCTGCAGGAACAAGTTGTCCAAGTACAGATCCTCGAAGCATTCCGCCCGGGCCAGGTTCACCTGGCGGGTGGCCGCCCGGAGCCGGGCGGCCCGGGCCGGCGCCTCGGCCGTCAGGAGCAGCTGGGCCGCTCCGGCCAGGGCGGTGTTGCCGGCCAGCTCCACCGCCTCCACCGGCATGGGGGGCAACAGCCCGATGCGCTGGGCGCTGGCCGGGTTCAGGTGGCAGCCAAAGGACCCGGCCACCACCACCCGCCGCAATTCACCCGGGGCCAGGCCGGCCAGGGAGCACACCAGGGCCACCCCGGCCCCCACCGCGGCCTTGGCCTGCTGGAACAGGTCCACGTCCCGCTTGGTCAGGGCCAGCTCCGGCCGGGCCGGGACCAGGGCCACCCGGTCCGCCGGGCCGGGGGCGGTGAATTTTCCCCGGGGGGTCAGGCGGCCGGTGTCCAGCAGCACGGCCACCAAGTCCACCAGGCCCGAGCCGCAGAACCCTTGGGGCGGCCCGCCTCCCAACACCTGCCAGGTGAGGCCCTGCTCCCCGGCCTCCACCCGGTGGATGGCCCCTTCCCCGGCCGGCAGGCCGCAGCCCAGGCCGGAGCCTTCAAAGGCCGGCCCCCCCGCGGCCGAAGTGACCCAAAGGGTGGCGCCGTCCCACAGGGCGATCTCGGTGTTGGTGCCGAAATCCACCAACAGGGCCGGGCCGTCCCGGGTCTCCAGCCTGGCGGCCAGGCAGCCGGCCAGGATGTCCGAGCCCGCGAAGCCGGCCAAGGGCGGGACCACTTCCACCTGGGCCCCAGGGGCCAGGCCCCAGGCCGTGGCCCAGGCCGCGGGGTCGCCGGGGGCCGCGTCGGCGGCGCCCTCCCAGGCGTCCGGGCAGAGCAGCCGCGCCGGCTCCTGCCCGGTCAACAGGGCCAGCATGGGGGTGTTGCCCACCAGGAGCAAGCGCCCCAGCCGCCCCAAATCCAGGCCCTCCCGGGCGGCCAGGTCCTCCAGGGCCTCCCCCACCGCCGCCACCACCTGGCCGCCCAGGTCCCGGGCGGCCTGCTCCGAAGCGGCGGCGGCCACCAGCCGGGTCACCACGTCCGCTCCGGCCCCGGCCTGGGGGTTGGGGCCGCGGCGGCCGGCCAGGCCCCGGCCTTGGGCCAGATCGTACACCGCCAGACTCAGGTGGGTGGTGCCCAGGTCCACCACCGCGCCCAGGGCCCGGCCGGCCGGCAGGCCCGGGACCGGGACCGCGGTGGGGGGCTGGGGAAGCTCCGGGCCGGCCAGGGCCCGCCAGGCCGGGCGGCTGGCCGGCGCGAGCAGCAGGATGGTCAGATCGTCCTGGGGCGTCACCTGGCAGGCCAGGCGCAGGCCCCCGGCCAGGCCTTCCTGCCCCAGGTGCAGGCGCTCGGCCGGGCTGGGCTCGCCGGCCGGGCCGTCCAGCACCCGCACCCGGCACAGGCCGCAGGCCCCGAAGCCCCGGCAGCCGGCCCGTACCGGCGCTGTGCCGGCAGCCAGGATCTGGCGCAGGGTGGCGCCGGGCTGGAAGGTGAGGGCCTCCTCGCCCCGGCCGGAGCGGACCGTGAGCCGGGCCATGCCTCAGGGCGCCTCGGCCGCGGCCGCCACCAGGGCCAGGATGTTCTCCGGCCGTGACTCGGGCGGCAGTTCGCAACCCGGAGCCAGGATGTAGCCGCCCCGGTCCCGGAACAGGGCCAAGAGGCGGCGGGCCTCCGCGTGGATCTCCTCGGGCTGGCCCAGCACGAAAGACAGGGGTTTCAGGTTGCCGTCCAGGCAGGTGTGGGGCAGGAGGGACATGGCCTCCGCCGGGTCCATGAGGTAGTCCAGATTGACGATGTCCGCCCCGATGGCGGGGTAATGGGTCAACAGCGGGGTGGCCGGCCCGGTGATGTGCAGCCAGTTGGCCAGGGCGCCGGCGGCGCGGAAGGCCTGGCACAGGCGGGTGAGGCGGGGAGCCTCGAACTCCCGGAAAAACTGGGGCGGCACCAGGCTGGGGCTGGCCGAGGGATCGAAGAGCAGCGGCAGGTGCGCCCCGGCCGCGATCTGGGCCCGGCCGAAATCCAGGGCCACCTGGGTGGTGAAGTCCAAGAGGCGGCCAAAGGTGGCGGGATCGTCCACGGCCAGATACAGGGCCGGCTCCACCCCCAGGAGCTGCAAGGCCAGGGTCAGGGGCCCCAGCACGCAGCCCACCACCAGGACCTCGTCGCCCACCTCCCGGCGCAGCCGCCGGGCCGCCCGCAACAGCTCGGGCATGCGCCCGTCCCGTTCCGGGTGGGGCGGCCGCAAGAGGTCCAGGTTGACCCCGCCGGCCAGGGCGGGGGACTCCACCACGGGGTACCCGCCCGGGCGGAAGGACAGGCGGGAGCCCAGGGCCTGGGCTTCCACGTCCACGTCCATCAGCGCGAACACGGCGTCGTAGCCATAGCGGGCCAGGGCCGCCAGTTGGCCCCGGGCCAACAGTTCGCCGTCCTGCAGATAGTCTTCCAGGGGGATCCCGGCCGTCGTCGCCGCGTGGCCAAACACCTGGCCGATCACCGGGGGGCGGTCGGACGGGGAAAACGCCAGGGCCGCCTGCACGCGCTCCAGGCTGGTCATGAGGCCTCCGCGGGCGGGCTTTCCAGGAAGCGCAGCAGGTCAAAGGAGGTCTGGCCCACGTAGTCCACGTTGAGTTCGTCCGAGGCCGCCTGGCGGAGCGCCGCGCCGCCGGCTGCCAGGCGCACGCCGGCCAGCCCGGCCCGGGTCAGCCTTTCCCGCACCAGGCGCACCTGGGGGATCACGCTGGTGATGAGGCCGGAGAGGCTCACCGCGGCCGCTTTTTCCTGGGCCACCACCGCGGTCAGTTGATCCACCGGGCAGTCCTTGCCGCAGTCCACCACCCGGTAGCCCGCCGCGGTGAGCACCATCTTGACGATGTTCTTGCCCAGGTCGTGGATGTCGCCTTCCAGGGTGGCCACCACCACCGGACCCTTGGTCAGGGGCGGCGGGTCGCCGGCGGGATACAATTCCTGCATAACCCCCATCACCGCCCGGCCGCAGAGCATGATCTCCAGGAGGTTGAACTGCTCCAGGGTGCACTTGGCGTCCAGGCGGGCCATGGCCGTCTCGATGCCGCCCAGGATGATGTCCTGCCGGCCGGCCCCACTTTGCCGGAGCCGCCGCGCCTCGGCCGCGGCCCCGGCCTGATCGCCGTCCAAAAGGGCTGCCACCAGTTGTTCCATGCTGCTCGCTTCCTCTGCCGAGGGTGATCCACGGTGCGTCCTGCACCGTGCATCTTAAGCTGGTTGCCAACCAGCGCAAATAACACACTTTATAGGATCGTGATTTGGCGGGCCATCCCCGGGGTCCCCAAGCAAGTGGAACGTGCTTGGGGTGGATGCGTGGCCCGCTTGAGGCCGATGGCGCACGACTAATCGCCTAAATATGACATATGCTACTGTTATAACAACGATATAGTTGTTCTGCCGTGCATCGGCCTCCTGCCACGCCGGGACGAAAGCCGGGCGGCCAGCGGTTATGGACCTCGGGGGGCCGGAGGGGGCGGGCCGGCCGGAACCCAGGTTTGGCGCGCTACGCGCGGCGGGGGGCGGCGGAGGCGGGAGGTTGGGGGCGCCGCGCCGCGGAAGCCTGGGCCGGCGGCCGGAGGGAAGGGCAAGACCCCAGAACAGCGCGGGGCAGTCGCCGTGTCAAAGCAATCGGGATTTGCGTCCGGGATCGGGGCGGCGCAGGGGGATTGCTTGCCGGGATGCGCTGATTCTCCTGCCGCGGGCGAGCCGAGTCGTTTGCGCGTTCCTAGGCCTATTCTGTCTAGAGAAATGATACCGTAATTGGTCTGGTATGGGAAAAGAAAACCGGGCTTTGAAAGGCGGGCCGCGCTGGCCGCCGCCCCCTGGCGCGCCCGGATTTTTGCCTGGATTCCTCGCCATTTTACTTGGGAAAAGGGAGGGTAAACCGCCCGGTGGAGCGGCCGGGGCCGGTTTACCGCTTCCCTCGGTTCAGCGGCGGGAGTTTTGGGGGGTTGACCGCGGGCGCGGCTCTGATTCATAAAAGTTTGGTGACATGGCCCGGGCCCCGGCTGGCCGCCGCCCCCCGGCCCGTGGGGGGACCGTCCCGCTGACTCGTCTGGGGGGCTTCCCGCATGAGGACCAATACCCCAACCCGAACTCATCGGGGTGGGAGGGTGCGGACTGTCCAAGAGCATTTACTCAAGCAAGAGGGAAACATGAAGTATCCAGCAGTTGGCGCGATGCTGCTCTGTCTTTTGGGTAGCTGTGTGGGCTGCATCACCACGGCGGACATGGGCGCCCTCACGCCCGAGCAACGGGCCATGGTGGGGAAGATTCCGGTGGTGAAGCAGGGGGAGAAGCCTGATTTCCAGTACACCGAAATCAAGGAGGTGGAGGGGGCCTCCTGCTTCCGAAATATGTACGCGGATGAAATCGCCAAGGAAGAAAAAGCCAGGGAGTTCATGCGCATCCTGGCCGTGCAGGCCGGCGGGGACGCCGTGGTGGACTGCCACTGCTACAACACCGGCTTCGATCTGGTGCGCAACCGTTGGGCCGCCTGGGTCTGCAAGGGGCGGGCGGTGAAAATGGCGAAGTAAGCTCCGGGCGGGGCGCCGGCGCGAGGGGGGCCTTCCCGCCCGCGCCGTCTGCCCCCGGCTTGCTCCCGGGCGCCGGCTCAGTGGGGTTGGCGGATGCGCAGGATGCGTCCGCTGGCCGGCAGGGGCCGCTCCACGGCGCAGCGGAGGACCTGGGCGTCGAACTTGGCTTCGCACGCCCCGGCCAGGCGCAAAAAGGGTTCCCGCCCGGGATCGGCCAGGAGGATTTCGCTCACCCCGGCCGCCAGGGCCTCCTGGAACAAGGGCAGCAAGCGTTCCGGCATCTCGTCCCAAAAGCAGATGTCCGCCCCCATCAACAAATTCACCCCGGCCAGATCCCCGGGCGTCAGCTCCTCATAGCGTTTGCTCACGGTGTGGATGGCGACCTGGTTCAGCTCGGCGTGCAGGTGGAGAAAGGGAAACACCTCGGGATCGGCGTCCACGCAGGTCACTTCCGCCCCGAAGCGCTGGGCGCAGAAGATTCCCGCCAAACCCCAGCCGCAGCCCACCTCCATGACCTTGAGCCCGGCCGGGGCGCGCAGGGTCTGGAGATAGTCCATGAGCAGCCAGGAGGAGTCCCACACCCGGTGGCCGTACTCGCTGGGGGCATGCTGACGCTTCATCTGCCGGATGAGGGTGTGCCGGCTGGAATAGAAGCGCACGCCTTGGCAGGTTCGCTCCGCCGGGGCTGACTTGGCCAAGGCCTTACCTCTATTTACGTTTGCGGCCCGGGGCGTGCGGCCCGGGACCAGGGCCTCCCGGGCGCTGTGGCTTCCCGCCGGGAGGTCAGGCCGCCCGGGAGGAGCGCCCGCGTTTCTTGGCGCCCGGGCCGTTCTGCTGCTTTTTGGTGTCCGGCCGCCACGGCTGCTTTGGGGTCTCCGCGCCGCGCTGCTGCTTTTGGGTGTCCGGGCTGCGCGGCTGCTTGTTGGCGGCCGCGGCGCGCAGGGGGGCCTGGGTCCGGGCAGGCTCCTCCCCGGGGCGGTCACCGGCCCGGAAGTCCCCCACCGGCACCGCTTTTTGAATCAGCCGCTCGATGCTCCGCAGTTGGGAGCGCTCCGCCTGGTCGCAGAAGGACAGGGCCACCCCGCCGGCCCCGGCCCGGCCGGTGCGGCCGATGCGGTGCACGTAGCACTCCGGCTCCACGGGCAGGTCGAAGTTGATCACATGGGTGATGCCCTCCACGTCCAGACCCCGGGCCGCTACATCGGTGGCCACCAGGACCCGGCAGGCTCCGTTCCGGAAGTTGGCCATGGCCAGGTTGCGGGCCCGCTGGGACTTGCCGCCGTGGATGGCCTCGGCGCTCACCCGGCCGGCGGCCAGTTGCCGGGCCAGGCGGTCCGCCGCGTACTTGGTGCGGGTGAACACCAGCACCCGCGCGGCGCTGGGGTCGGTCAGCACCTGGTCCAGCATGTCGCGCTTGGCGGCCCGGGCCACGAAAAAGACCCGCTGCTTGATAATCGCCACCGGCGAGGCCATGGGGGCGGTCTGGACCTTCACGGGGTCCACCAGGATGTCGCCGGCCAACTGTACGATGGGCGGGGGCATGGTGGCCGAGAAGAAGAGATTCTGCCGCCGGGCCGGGATTTGGGCCAAAAGGCGCTTGATATCGGGCATGAAGCCCATATCCAGCATGCGGTCGGCCTCATCCAGGACCAGGATTTCCAGGTTTTTCAGGCGCAGGTGGCCCTGGCCCATCAGGTCCAGGAGCCGGCCGGGCGTGGCCACCAAGACCTCCACCCCCGCGGCGCTGGCACGGACCTGGGGGACCTGGCCCACACCCCCGTACACGCAGGTCAGCCGCACGTTCAGGTGCCGGCCATAGGCCTGGAAGGCGGCCCCGATCTGCTGGCAAAGCTCCCGGGTGGGGGACAGGATCAGGGCGCGGGCTCCGCGGGGGGCCGCCCGCCGGCCGTCGGCCGCGAACTTGTGCAGAATGGGCAGGGCAAAGGCGCCGGTCTTGCCGGTGCCGGTCTGGGAGCAGCCCAACAGGTCGCGCCCCGCCAAAAGCGGGGGGATGGCAGCCGCCTGCACCGGAGTGGGGGTGCGGTGGCCCAGGCCCTGGAGGGCCTTTTGCAGAGGAGCGGCGAGCCCCAGTTGGGCAAAAGAACAATCAGACATCAGATGAAATTTTCCTTGCAGAAAAGGAGCGGAGACCGCTGGCCGCCGCTCCCGGGAAAAACAATACAAAACCCCGCCCGGCCGGGCCGAGGCGGGGTCGTAAGGCTAGGGAAATTATCCCGTTAAGCCTTTACCAACTGCGGGACGGACGGGGCTCGCGGGGCTTGGCCAGATTGACCTTCAGAGCGCGGCCGTCCAAGCTCTGACCGTCCAAAGCGCGGATGGCGGAGTCGGCCTCTTCGGCATCCATCTCCACGAAACCGAAACCGCGCGGGCGGCCGGTGTCCCTGTCTTCGATCAACTTCACGGTGTGAACCTGGCCGTACTGCTCAAAAAGCTGACGAATACCCTGCTCGTTGGAATCGTAGGACAAATTGCCCACATAAATACTGGTAGCCATTTTTCTAAATACCTCGAAATAGTAGTGATGCGCCCCGCCTGATGGGGGGTGCTTGGGACCCTGTTGCCAAAATTGTCTGCTGTGATGAAGGCGTGAAACCGCCGGCACGTCGAGCGGAGATTCGGGCTCTTTGGTCGTCCTCAGAAATCAGTATACCGCTTATTACCTATTTGTCAAATACGGTTTAACGGGCGGCGGCACAGTTGACGGACGCGGCCTGGGTCAGGGGGAGGGCGGCCTGGAATTCCTCCAGCAGGCTCCGGATGAGGCACTTCACCGAGACCAGGGCTTCGGAGCGGAAGGCGTTCTGGCCCGCGAAGGCGAAACCCTTTTCCAATCGGCCGCGCACCGCGTTGATCAGGGCGGCGGCGATGCAGTAGGGGCTGTCCTTCTGCTTGCAGGTCACCAGACAGTGATAGGGGCACTTGAAGGGCTTCTTCTTGCCCTGGCTCACCGCGCTCAAAAAGGCGTTTTGCAGCGAACGGCCCGGCAGGCCCACCGGGCTGTCTATGATGACCAGATCCTGCTCCTTGGCGGCCAGGTAGGCTTCTTTGAACTTGGGGTCGGCGTCACATTCGTGGGTGGTGACGAAACGGGTGCCCATCTGCACCCCGGCCGCGCCCAGGCCCAGCATGTCGCTGATGTCCTGGCCGGTATAGATGCCGCCCGCCGCGATCACGGGGATTTGCACCCCATGCTTCTGTTCCAGGGGCTGAAGCGCCTCCAGGACCTCGCCCAAAAGCTTGGTCAAGCAGAAGCCCGGGTCCGTGACCTGCTCCCGGCTGAAGCCCAGGTGTCCCCCGGCCAAGGGCCCTTCCAGCACAAAGGCGTCGGGCAGGCGGCCGAAGCGGGACAGCCAGCGCTTGGCCAGCACCTTGGCCGCCCGGGCCGAGGAGATGATGGGCGCCAGAGCGCAGGCCGAGTCCGGGGGCAGGAGGGCGGGCAGGTCCAGGGGCAGGCCCGCGCCGCAGAAGATGATGTCGATGCCTTCTTCGGCCGCGGTGCGCACCATGTCCTCGTAATTGGTGAGGGCCACCATGATGTTGACCCCCAACACACCCTTGGTGCGGGTGCGGGCGGTGCGGATCTCCCGGCGCAAGGCGCGGATATTGGCCTCACGGTAGTTGTCGTGGAGGTCGGTTTCCGCGAAGCCGATGATCGCCGTGGAGATTACCCCCACGCCGCCTTCATTGGCCACGGCCGAAGCCAGACCGGCCAGGGAGATGCCCACGCCCATGCCGCCTTGCACAAAAGGCAAGCGGGACGTGTGATTACCAATGGTCAGAGGGCACAGAGTTCGCGTGGTGCTCATGAAAAGCCTTGTGGATGGCCTGGGGGAGGCCGGGGAACGGTTGGTTTCGGTGATGGAACTTTAGCCCGACGGCGCGGTCTGGGCGGATTTCCCCATGTTGGCGTCCGCGCCGTCTGCTTGGACGCTCCCAACCCAAGGCTTGCCTACCAGCGAAGCGTTCAGGAAACTATATGGGGCTAACTTTACCGCGAAACGGCGGCTTGTCGCCAATTTTGTGTCTTCTTTTACACTTAGTGGCCGGGTCTTGATGCATGATACTCCGCCCGGGGTCTCATTTGGGCAGGATTACCGCTGGGTTCCACCTCCGGCATGGCATCTTTTAAGTAGGGATTGCGTCGGGCCGCCTCAGCCGGTAAGCATCTCCGCGAAAGCCTCCAGCCGGGTCTGGGCCTGTTGCTCCGTAAACACCCGGGAGTCATTGTGATCCGCCTCCAGGAGGAGGGCCGGCACCCCGGCCTCCTGCATCATCACGTCCCGCTGATCCATTTGCCCGATGGAATAGGGTTTGCACGAGCGGTCGGAGTGCAGGATCACCCCGTCCAGTTCGAAGTCCCGCACCATGCTTTGCATCAGCCCCATTTTATAGGCCAGGTCCCGGTTCAGGTAGGGCAGCAAGTATACCTTGGCCATGGATTCCAAGGGGCGCAGGTCGTCCATGCAGGGGGCCAGTTCGCCCCAGCCATAGGTGTAGTTGCTGAGCACCACGTTCACTCCGGCCCGGCCCAAGAGCTCGCTCAGCCAGCGCATGCGGTACCAGATGGGCAGGTTGTCCCACAGGACCCGGGCCCGCTCCTGGGCCACGGCCCCGACGCCCCGGGCGATGCGCTGGTCCACCTCCTCCAGCATGTCGCGGTAAAAGGCGGTGGTGGCGGCATAGCCCCTGAGCGCCACGATGGGCCCCATGTTGATGAAGGCGTCAAAGGCGTTCAAGGGCGCGGGCCGGGTCTTGGCCCGGTTCAGGATCTCCAGCCAGAGGAGCGAGGCCTCGCGGCCGTGCCGGATGAAGTCTTGCAGCTTCTGGTAATTCAGGCGGCGGCCGGAGATGCGCTCGGCCACCGAGATCAGCTCCTCCAACTGGGCCCGGACATAGGCCAGCTGGTGCTCCTGGGGCTCGCCCTCCAGAAAGGGGGTGTCCAGGTTGCAGAACTCCGCCCCGTGGTAGGCGGCCATGACCTGGTACCACGACAGGATGGTCTGGCAGATGTTGTTGGAGCACACGATGAGGTCCGGCTTGGGCACCCGGCCCACCGGGCTTTTGTGGGCCAAAAAGGCGCCGATCTCGGTGCGGGGATAGGAGCAGATGTCCCGGGAATAGCCGGCGTCCTCGGCCGTCTCGGCCAGCTCCACCGCTTGGCGCCGCGCCCCGCACAGGGCCGCGTGGTTGTCCGGATAGTAGATGAAGAAGCCCAGGGCCTGCACGATCTCCACCGGAGCCCCGGTGGCCACCCAGGCCACCTTGCGCGCCCCCTCCACGAAATTGCCGGCCAAATACTGGCGGGAGATCAGCTCCTTCATGCGGTAGCGCGCTTGGAGGGGCGGGACCAGGCCGTGCGGGCCGCGGCGAGCCCGGGCCCGGGCTGCCCGCACCTCTTGCCGGCGGCCCAGCGCCAGGGCCGCCGGGCCCAACAGGCGTCCCTGGACCAGGTAATTGACTTGCTTGCCCAGGCTCATTGCAGAACCTCCAGGAACGCCTCCAGGCGGGTACGGCTCTGGTGGGACAGGGTGGTGGGCAGGCTCTCCTCCAGATAGAGGTAGGGCCAGCCCCGCTCTTCCAGGGCTTGGCGCTCCAGGGGCAGGAAAAACAGCTCCGGCTCGCAGAACTTCACGTTGTACACGATGAGGCCCCGGGCCCCGGACTCGGCCAGGCGCCGGGTCACCCAGGCGATGCGGGCGGCCACGTCGTGGCCCGCCGTGGGGTCCGGCGGCTTGGAGAGGAGCTGGCGGGCCAGGCGGCGCAAGGGGTCGGGATGGTCCAGGGGCTGGTACAGACGGCGGCTGCCGCAGGCCAGGTCGTCGGCCGCCACCAGGGCCCCGTGTTCGGCAAAGAGGTCGAACAGGGCCATGGGCTCGGGCACGATGCCGGCCAGCATCACCCCCACGCCGCCGGGGGCCGCGCCCCGGGGCGGCTCCAGGGCGCAGAAATCCTCGGGCGGCAAGTACTCCCGGGAGCGGAGGATGGTGTAGAAGGTGCGGTCGTCCACCGCGTAGGCCCGGCGATCACGGCACATGCGGTTGAACACCAGATCGGCCCGGTTCTCCCGGTCGATGGCCCGGTGCAGCTCCGCGTCCGTGGGGCTCACCGCGGCCAGCCGCCCCAGCGCCCCGGCCAGCTGGGCCAGCTCCCGGGCCAGGAATTCCTCCGCGGCCTCGCCGGCGCCCCGGGGGTTGTAAAGGGTGAACACCGGCCGGGCCGGGCCCAGCACCTGGCGCAGGATGGCCGCCGCGCCCTGCAGGGAGTCGCAGGTGTGGGGCACCAGCACGCAGTCCACCGCCTCCCGCCCCCCGGCGGCCAGAAAGGCCGCGGCAAAGCGGGCCACCGCGCAGGTGTACTCTGGGAAATGGCCGCCGCCGCCGTGAACCTCCATGCCCGGCGGGCCCCAGATCTCCATGGGGTGGAAGCCATAGGCCCGTAAGAGCGCCCGGGGGTAGTGGATGGGCAGCACCCCGGCCACCCGGAGGCCCTGGCCGCGCACCCGCGCCAAAATTTCCTTGCGTGTCGGCAGCTCCATGTTCCGCTTCCCGGGTTGGGAGTGTTTTAGAGAGAGGGGAAGATGTGGGGGGAAGGACCCTTTTTTGAAAAAAAGGGTCCTTCCCCCCA
>JAHLLK010000158.1 GCA_020444165.1 Deltaproteobacteria bacterium
CGCATCCAGATCATACTTTACAGACGATGAGGACCAGGCCATGCTGGCGGAGTTCCGGGAGTTTGATCAGGCGATGATTCACGAAAAATACAAATCAGTGGTGGTCGAATTGGAATCACCCAAGAGCGTTTAAACGAATCTTATTCGAATTTCCCGGCAGCAAAGTAAGGACTCAGGAAAGCGACTCCGTTCCTGCCAGGGTTTTAAGATACGTTTAAACCTTCCATTCCTCACCATCTCCCCTCTGAATGGATTTAGTCGGGAAAAAGGATCGGGATCGGGATCGCCATCGGGGTCTGGCTTCTAACTTCCGCCATCGGCGGTTTCTTTTTTATTGATACAGTTGAACTCCTTGCTGTTCCCGGAGTTCAGGTGTAAGCCTTTTGTCCGTGGCTGGGACGATCCCGATAGCGATTTTCAGGTATGGTAGTAGCTAAGATACGGTCTTTTTGTACTCTGCGTAAAGGTCGTGAACCCTGTGTTTAAGTTTTCTGATTCGCTGACTATCCTCCTCGGACCCCCAGCGCGGCTCACTGATGGAGAAAAGGCTGTTGCTCAGTTCGTCAAGGACGTGTTCCGTTGCCACGCACCATTCAGACGTGCAGATTTCGCGCATCTCGACCGCCTCATCTATCCCCTTTTCCACGGAATCAAGGGATTTTTCCAGACCTGTCATAAAATCCCTCCAACTCTCAATCATCTGCTCCTGAACCCCCCCCTGAAAACTGTCTCTGGGTAACGACATAGCTTTTCCTCCTTTATTCGATAAGGTTTTTGTTGCTCCAACTCCCATGCCCCCAAGGGCAAACCAAAGTGTGAATTCTTCAATTCAGCGCCTCCAAAAGGTCCCGCGAGCCCGCGGCATCTAATGGGGCAGGTGCGGATTTATCCGCAGGTTCGCGCAGTTAACACCGGGGGCCTGCGGATAAATCCGCACCTACAGAACAGCTCCAACGAAAAAAAATTTACACTCAAATCGTCATGAATTTCCCCCAATGTAATCGAGCAGGGAGTAGGTGTAAATGGGGTGAAACATGTATTTGGGGGTCTTGAAAGAAGTACGAAAACCAGGTCAGGCGTTGTATCCCATGCGGGCATATTCACTGAGGGTTCCGTTAAAACCGTTTATCCGGTCGGATTCGGGAGAAGCCAGAACCACGGCCAGAGACGCCACCTCATCGGGGTTCTTCAGGCCGCCTTTGTCTTTATATTCCAGGAAATTCTTATAAACCGATTTCCCCAGGACCTCCGGCCCGAACGATCGGATCTGCTCCTGCATACGGGTATCCATCACACCGGGATCGATGGCGTTTACTCGAATATTGAAGGGCGGAAATTCCTCGGAAAGGGATCGTGTAAGCTGGATAATGCCTGCCTTGGAAACACTGTAGGCGCAGAACCTGGGAAAGGGCATTTCGCCCAGACCCGAAGAGATGTTGATGATCCTCCCGCCGCCGTTTTGAATCATGAAAGGCAGGACCGAACGGCAACAAAGGCAAGGGCCGTTGAGATTTACAGCGATGGTTTTCTGCCAGGCCTTGAGGTCTGCGTCCTCCCGAAGACGCACCGGACCAATGATCGCGGCATTGTTGACGAGCACATCCACCGTGGAAAAACGATCAACAGCCTGTTTTACGGTGCGGGTCACGTCTTCCGACTTTGACACATCTCCCCGGGAGACAAGGCAGTTTCCACCCCCGGTCCTTATCTGGTCCGCCACAGCCTCCAGTTCCTCTAAAGACCGGCTCATCACGGTCACACCGGCGCCCTCCCGAGCCATGGCCAGAGCCATGGCCCGGCCGAGACCGCGACCCCCGCCGGTGATAAGTACGGATTTGTTTTCAAGTTTCATCCGCTCCTCCTTTGTTTCGGAAAACACCGCGCTACACTTAGAAATTCGATATTCCTTGTTCGATATTCCGCGGTTTTCTTTTTAGCGGCCGAAATTAGAACCAAGCCCCAAATCCTAGCCTTTTATGCCGGCTCGGAGTTCAGGCGTAAGCCTTTTATGCCGATTCGGATTTCAAGCATCAGCCTTTTATGTTAAAATCCTCCGGAATGATTCATGAACGTTTAACCTGCAATCCAATCAGGAGGGAATGATGTCCGAACAACACCCCGAAAACGTCACGGATGCGGACTTCGAACAAAAAGTGCTGAAAGAACAATGTCTTGTACTGGTGGATTTCTGGGCCCCGTGGTGCGGCCCCTGCCACAATATGGCGCCGGCGCTGGAAGCCTTTGCGAAGAGTAACGCGGAGAAGATCAGGGTCTACAAGCTGGATGTGGACGATAATCCCAAGACGGCTGAAAAGTACGCCATCAAAAGCATCCCCACTCTGATTTTCTTTAAAAACGGTGAACCCCTTGACACCGTTCGGGGGGCCGCCTCACACACCACCCTCGAAGAAAAACTGAAGGCCATTCAGGGAATATAATGTCGTCCGCCGTTTAACCGCTAACCGCTTTTTTTGTATATAACGGACTGATCTCCCGCAGGGTTTTCACGGCGTTCCTCAGTGCATGCAGGAATCGTTCAATATCTTCCATCGAATTTTCCAGCCCGAAGGTGACCACCAGGGTTCCCTGGGCATCCGCGAAATCTCTTCCGATGGACAGGAGCACATGGGAGGCCTGAAGCGCCCC
>JAHLLK010000165.1 GCA_020444165.1 Deltaproteobacteria bacterium
CTCCAAGCCGCATCCGGAGCACAGGATTTTCCCCTACCTGCTGCGGGGGGTGGACATCACGGAGCCGGGCCATGTATGGTGCGCCGACATCACCTACATTCCGATGCGGCGTGGTTTTCTGTACCTGGTGGCGGTTATGGACTGGGCCAGCCGCAAAGCCCTGAGCTGGCGTGTGTCCAACACCTTGGACGCCGATTTCTGCATTGAGGCGCTCAAGGAGGCCCTGGCCCGCTTCCCATGCCCTCGAATATTCAATACCGACCAGGGCAGCCAGTTCACCAGCATGGATTTCACCCAGGCGCTCAAGGACGCCGATATCAAAATTTCCATGGACGGCAAGGGACGCTGGATGGACAACGTCATGATCGAGCGTCTCTGGCGCAGCCTCAAATACGAGTGCGTCTACCTCAATGCCTTCGAAACCGGTAGCCAGGTCCGAAAGGGCATCGGGGACTGGATCGATTACTACAACCAGCGCAGGCCCCACTCCAGCCTGGACGGCAAAACCCCGGACGAGGCATATTGGACCCTGCCAATGGCGGGGAAAATCACTGCGGCGGCATGAAACCCATGTCCACCTTAAATGACACGCAAGGCTGTCCAATAAATGGGGACCACCTCTAAAATCCGTACTCCCCACATTATTCCCCACAATGGTGGGTCCTACCAATACTTGTGTCGGGCCAAAGGCGATGCTAATCCTACCCCATACTGCCCACCTGTCAGACCTGGGAGCTCCCGGGTATGGCTAACTGCTTTTTGCCCCAGCAAATCAATGCCACTTATAGGTCCTTTGCATACGCGTTAGGTTTCTCTCTCGCGAGCGCTGCTCAGAGGTGTATAAACCGATTGACTTGGAAATCTGTGGGAGTTTACTATTCTCCTATATTGTCTGGCAGGACTTTCTGGCATGATTTTGATGGAATAGCCTTAGATGACAGCCTGTTTTTTAGTCGGATGGCGTGACTGGAGCTGAAACCATGCAATTGGTAGCCCTGGAAAACTCAAATTGGGAGGTAACGCGACGTCGGCCGCATAATCTCGGCTGGAATTGTTTTTCTCAGGCGTTATAAGGGTAAATCAACTTTTGCGAGAGGTCAAAGCCACCGCAGACCCCGCCGACTGGGGTCATGACATGCACCGCATGGCGTTCGGTGGCTGGGAAGAGGAGGTAACCCAGCGGTTGCCGCATAATTCAGGTAGAAAGAAGGTGATGAAAATGGGTTATGTTAAGCCAATAATCCTGGCACAGAGTACTGCTCAGATGGCGGAATGCCGTCCCAATAGCAAGCCGAGTGGAAGACCTTGCAATCCACCGAGGCCCGGGGGGCGCTAATTAACAACTTAGTCAGGCGACGAATCCAAAAAATTGCTCGTCGCTTGACTATTGCGGAGGAATGGAGTGTTCATCAAGAGAAGATCAAACATCTTGTATCGAGACTTCCAAACGTTTGGATACCTAACTGACAACAGGAATTTTGGTTACAAGCTAAAGACCGCCAACGAGGGATTTGTTGGCGATAAAATCGTGTCTCAGAGCGGGACAATATTTCTGTCAGTGCTTAGCCGAAAACCACAAGAGCTCGACGACATGGTGAAGCAAATCAATGCTTTCTTCCCTGATGTTGATTTCGGCGTTATAAAAGAAGATGCGCGGGAATTCTTTGGCAATCTTGAAAGAGAAGGTTTCATCATATCGGGAGAAAGTGTACAGGAGTGCGATGAAAAAGACACTAAATTCTCTTATAGAAACATCGCGTCTGAAATAGATGATGAATCACTTTCACTGGCAGATCAAGTTCCAGTGAAATCGACACAAGAATTCTTTGAAGAGCATTTTAACGGGCGGCCACAGCTTACAAATTTGCATATCGAAATTACAAGTAGGTGCAATGAACGCTGCATACACTGCTATATACCTCGCGAACATAGAGGACTCGAAATAGAACTAAGTATGTTTCAGGACGTACTTAAGCAATGCAGGGAAATGAATATTTTACACGTGACAATAACCGGTGGCGAACCGATGTTGCACAGGAATTTCATCAAATTTCTTATGATGTGTAGAGAGTACGAATTATCGGTAAATGTCCTAAGTAACTTGACTCTCCTAACTGATGAAATTCTCGCCGAAATGAAATCGAATTATCTTTTGGGTGTTCAAGTTTCACTATACTCAATGAACCCAGATATACATGATAAAATAACAGGAGTAAAAGGAAGTTTTGAGAAGACAAAGAGCTCAATATTGAAACTAATCGAAAATGACGTACCATTGCAGATTACGTGTCTAATCATGAAGTACAATAAAAGATGCTACCAAGATGTTGTAGATTGGGCAAAGAAGCACAAAATACAGGTTGGATACGATTACGTCATCCTGGCAAAATATAATCATTCAACAGAAAATCTGAGCTGTCGATTGTCAACAGAAGAAGTTGAAGAAGTAATTTGGGAAAGTGTTCATAAGGACCCAAAATATCTTAAAAAAATGGAGGATGAGTTCTTAAAAAGGACAAATGTCTCAGCCGAAGATAATGTATGCAGTGTTTGCCATTCATCCATTTGTGTCAACGAAAGAGGTAATGTTTATCCATGTGCTGGATGGCAGGACTATGTTGTTGGAAATGTCAAAAGTATGTCTCTTCAAGAAATTTGGCTTCACTCAGAAAAAGTAGAATACTTGAGAGGGTTGCGTAAACGAGACTTTCCTATGTGTATTCAGTGTTCTGATAGAGAGTACTGTACGATGTGTTTGGTCAGAAACGCAAACGAAGACGCTTCCGGTGACCCCTTGGTAGTTAACGCGTATTATTGTGCTGTCGCTAGATTGAACAAGACAATTGCACGCGGAGGTCGATATCGACCACCTTCCCAGCCTTAGCTAGTTCCCATCTTAAAGGTCTCAACAGTTTGTAATGATGCATAATCTGGCGCGAGACCGTCTGGGTGTACAGTGATGGTATTCGCCTGACAGTCGCCTACTACCAGGTATAGGTAGGCTGCCTGATCCGTTTTGATCTCTTCTGATGCCGGTTTCAAATATTTTAGACCGTCTAGGAAAATTTGGAAGGGTTCCTCCATTTCATGTCACGGCCGGGGTGAGGCCGTTTCGTGTTGTCGGTGACGAGGTAGTCTTCCACGTTCCGCGTTATCTCCTCCGCGCTCCCGCACCACTTATTTCTCCTCATGATGCGGCGATACCCGTCCAGCGGCGTGCGCTGTATCCGCTCCACTTAGCCAGCGAATGCGGTGCGAAACTTTTACCGCGCAGAATATTGGCGTGGCGACCGGTCTCTCTTAACCCCCGAATGCGGTCCAAACTCCGATATCCAATAGTTTCTGACAAATGCGCCAGGGGTCGATGTCCGGGCTGGCATCCGGGGAGGCGATGGTGCGGGCCAGCTTCAGGATGCGTGTGTAGGACCGGGCCGAGAGCCGTATCCGGGCTATGGCCCGTTTGATGAGCCGCAACCTCTCGGGCGCGAGCGGGAAGAACTGCCGGGTTAGGTGACAGATGAGCTGAGTGTTGGTGAAGAGCCCCGTGCAGACTAGGCGCTCTTCCTGGATGGACCGCGCCGCCTCCACGCCCTGGCGTAACTCTGCCGAGGATGGCCCTGCCGTGTCGGCCGAGAGGTCCTTGAAGGGCACGGCCGTCATCTCCACCTGCACGTCGATGCGGTCGAACAAGGGGCCGGACACCCGGTTCAAGTAGTTCTTCACCATGAACGGCGAGCAGGTGCAGGGATGGGCCAGGTCACCGTGGTAGCAGTAGGGACAAAGTTTCGTTGCCAAGTTACTCCCCCATCCTCAAAAGAGTTCGTAGGCCATTATCTGGTAGTTATCCTAAACAGTTAGTGTCTCTTGGCGACCATATAAGGCAAAGAAGACTGGATTTGAAGCTTGAGCAGAAGGATGTGGCCCAAATTCTCCAAGCATCGGAAAATACTATCTGGCAATGGGAGATGGGTCGATCTGAGTTAATGTTCCGGTACTATCCGGTCATTATGGAATTCTTGGGATATTGTCCCTGGGGGCCTCTCCAGACATGGGGTGCGAGGCTGGATCGCTACCGAATGAATCTAGGGCTTTCGCTGGAGAAATTTGCGCGTGAGCTAGGCGTTGACCCAGAGACCTTAGCTCGGCGACTGAAAAAGGGGCCAACGGCGAGTTTCAAGAAGAAGCTAATGGAGAGGATGAAAAGCTGAGATAGGTCTGACTGATTAGCGTCACCGCACATCAGCCGTGATCTTTGCATGTAATACAAGTTTCCTGGTGCAAGCCAGGCTCAGCGATCAAAAAAGACCATACGACTTCCACGAGGTTCTACAGGCCCCGCAAAGCCGACTATATTAGTATTGATAAATTTTTTTTGTATCACCCCTTGCATCTTGACGGATAGTAATTAACTTCGGCCAATAGGCGTTTCCTAAGCTACCAAGGAGGCCTCTTGTCAGCCAAAATCACATTTTATCCTTTGGGCAACGCGGACACGTCCTTAATCCGCCTGGCCGATGGCCGTCTCGTTCTTGTCGACTTTGCAAACGTGCGTGATCCCTCCGACGAGGATGACAAACGGTGCGACCTGCCTGCCGAACTACGCCGCGCCCTGACCGATGCCGAAAAACAATACTTCGATGTCGTCTGTTTCACACATCTTGACGCAGACCATGTCAAGGGTATGAAGGATTTCTTCTGGCTCGAATACCGCATATCCTCCCAGGTCAATGGACGCCCTAAAATCGAAGAACTTTGGGTACCCGCATCAGCCATAACCGAGACCGGCGTTGAGGACGATGCCTGGGCTGTCCGGCAAGAAGCCCGCTACCGACTCAAGAAAGGCAGTGGTATCAAGGTCTTTTCCCGCCCTGAAGCTCTGAAGTCTTTCCTTGAGGAAAACAAGCTAACGGTTGATGACCGCAGGGACTGCATTGTTGACGCCGGGCAGACCGTTCCCGGTTTCTCGCCGGATGGACCTGAAGCGGTCGAGTTCTTCGTCCATTGCCCCTTCGCTTGGCGGACGGAAGATCGCGGACTTGAAGACCGGAACCAGGATTCTATCGTTTTCCATGCCACCTTCCGCGAAATCGGTACAGATACCTACGCCCTTTTCGGGTCGGACGTGGAGTCCGAAACGATTTCCCACATTGTGGGAACTACTAAACGGCATAACCACCAAGACCGGCTTCTATGGGATGTGCTGAAGCTGTTCCACCACTGTTCCTACAAATCCCTTGACAAGGACAACAAGGGCGAGGACGAGACGGTTCCCATCCATGATGTTAAGTGGCTCATCGAAGACCGGGGGCGCAAGGGCTGTATCATTGCCTCTCCGAGCAAGCCCATTCCGAAAACAGGAACGAAGGAAGATAACGACCCACAGCCTCCGCACCGCCAGGCCGCCAATTACTACCGCCGAATCATCAAGGATAAGGATGGGGAATTCAGAGTAACCATGGAGCATCCTACCAAGGAGGCTCCCAAGCCTTTCAGCGTCGAGATCACCTGGACTGGTGCTAGGTTGGTTACTGCTGTTGCATCCGCCATTGGCACGGCCACTTCAAGAAACTCCAGGGCTGGTTAATATTCTATGCATCCATGGTTTGCGTCGCTCGAAGAGATTGACATCGATGGCCTCATTTTGCCGGTGGCTAAGGATTTTGCCCGGTATGTTTCCCTCCATGGTAGCGGTGCCGCAAGCCTTGACGGCGTGCGGCGGTTGGAAAGCGGGGATGAGGTTCTGCTCCTGCGAGTGGCTACGGGCCGCCCGCAACGGCCAGTATATCCTATCTTGCGAGAGGAATTAATAGGTATTATTTTCGCGCCTGATGGTCAGTATCCATATGTGATGTCTGCTAGGGAGGATTTCCCCGATACTCCTCATCAAAACATCGTGATCCCTGGAGTTCCTTATAGCCTTTGCATCGATGACAGGAGTTGGAGAGAGGCGAAGATCACCTATACTCCGGCAGAGCTTCTTCAGCGGATAGTCATTTGGTTCGAAAGAGCTGGCAAAGGTGAGTTGCACGAGACTAACCAGCCGCTTGATCCATACTTTTTGGGGAGTCCACGCACCCTTATTTTGCCAGGGCCCATCTTCGAGCATAAGTCAAGCGAGCGATGTGATTTAGTGGTGGTTCGAGCCGATGAGAAGACCGGGATTATACAGCTTGAAGAAACTCGCTCCATAGACCTCACCAAACGCAATGAAATAGTCCCACGGCTCATTTTCATAACTTGTGAGATTCAACCAGACCGCATGTCCAGAATGAGAGCTGCGCCTACTAATCTCGCAATGCTACATCAAGAGATGGAAACCCGTGGGACCAACCTACTGGAACTTTTAGCTGACAATATAGATTTATGGATTTCAGAGGACGACGCTTGGAAGCGGTTCCGTTTTGAATCCAATCTGGGGATATTGCTTAAAATGCCGGTCATTCATCCGAGAACCGGCCAGACCGGCGCTCACAGCTTGATAGCATTCGTGACTGGGTGCTCTTTGGGAGATGTTGGGGTATCGCTGGGTCGCTTAAACAAGAATGATGCGGGCATCGGTGAGCTTCCTTACGTGCCGACGCTAAATCCCATTCCTGCCGATTCTGCCAAAGTAAAGCATATACAACTTGATCCGCTCAATGTGACCCCGAGCTTCGATCCTATCCTTGCTACGCGCATGGCCGGGCGTGAGGAATGCGATCGACGAAAGGTAACGATGGTCGGGGCCGGAGCTATCGGCTCCCTTGTTGCCGACTCACTAGCTCGCGAAGGATACTTCAGCTGGACCATAATTGATAATGATGTGTTGCTTCCACATAATATGGCACGGCATGCGCTTATAGGAAGCTTTGTAGGTTTTCCGAAAGCAGAGTGCTTGGCAATCCATATCCAACATACTGTAAACGGTTGCAAGGCCGAGGGGATCGTTGCAGACGTCATTGAGCCTAACCAACAGGCCCAGAGAGTCAATGAGGCCCTAAATGGCGCGGATATAGTCCTAGACGCTTCTGCTTCCATCCCGGTCAGTAGGTACCTTTGCGATATGCCGGCAAAGGCGCGCCGGGCCGCTTTCTTCTTCAATCCCGCAGGAACGTCTGCTGTACTCATGGTCGAGGACGCCGAGCGGTTGGTTGACCTACGTACCATTGAGGCAACCTTCTACTCACGTATTTTGGAAGACCCTGCTTTGGCAGATATTCTCGTGATTACACCAGAGCGCCTTTCATATTCGGGAGATTGCAGAGCCCTTACAACCAGAATGCCTTGCTCACGAGCCCATGTTATGAGTGGTCTTATTGCTTTCGGTCTGTCCAAAGTTCTGAATGAACCCCAAGCTTGTCTACGGGTTTGGCGTCTCGAAGGCAATGGGTACGTAAAGGTAGCAAGTTGCCGGCCAGAACCACCACTGGAGTTCACCTCGTGTGGTTGGACAATTCGCATACTCCCTTCGGTGGCCGACCGCATTCAGGGAATTCGGCGGAAAAAGCTTCCGAGTGAAACTGGAGGTGCGATCCTTGGAGTCGTGGACATCCCAGCAAAACGTATCGAGGTCATGGTGGCTTTTCCTCCTCCGCCTGATAGCGAGGAACGGCCAGACAGATTCCTGAGAGGCACTGATGGCCTCAAGGTACTGGTCACGAAATCCATGGAGCGTACTCTAGACCACATACGTTATGTTGGAGAATGGCATTCTCACCCCAAAGGATACAGCACATTGCCTAGTCGTATCGATCTTGGGCAACTCGCAATTTTATCCGAAACGCTGTCAGTAGATGGCTGCCCAGGCGTTCAAGTAATTTCAGGTGATCACGTTTTGAGTGTGATAATGGGCATTTTACCTGATAAAAGCAAGTAATATCCTTGCCAGGTATTTTCCTTAGATATCGCCCTGGAATATATGCTTTTCTGGAAGGTTTCTAATGGATATTAAGTTAGATACGTACAGTTTTAAAGCAAGGGTCCTTCCGGTCTATCTCACGCTCGCCCCAGCAGTTCTGCTAATCGCCGCGCTCTTGCCCGAGGGCCTTGAGTTACCATTGGGAGGAGCAGCTGCGATCGTCTTCTTACCTATCTCATTCTTCTTTAGCCAAATTGGCGCTGACTTTGGTAAGCGCCTCGAGAAGAACCTCTGGCTGAAGTGGGGTGGATCCCCCACGACGCGGTTTCTACGCCACGAGAACAACGGGTTCAACGAGATCACGCGAAGTCGAATCCATGACAAGCTCCGCGCGCTAGGACTTCAGGTCCCGACGACCGAAGAGCAGGAGAAGGACGAACACGCTGCCGACAAAAAATATGAGGCGTGCACGGAGGATCTCATTAGGAGAACGAGGGATGCGAAAAAGTTCCCGCTCGTGTTCAAAGGACTTACTGAGTACGGTTTCCGAAGGAATCTCTTTGGACTGAAGAAACTTGGTGTCCTCTTAGCTGCTGTAGGCGTCGTCGTCTTGGGTTGGTCCACGTATAGCATGTGGATGCGGACCGATAAACCACCTTCAATCAACATAGTTATTGGAATTATCGAAGCTGGCCTATTGATCTCGTGGCTTGTAGGTGTTACCGAGCAAACAGTTAAGCTTGCAGCAGATCGATATGCGCGCTTCCTCCTCGAGGCCGCGCTGGAACAGGAATAGGTCATGGCAACGATTCATTTCCTAAATGTCAAGGAAGGCGACTGCTCCATCATTGAGCATAACTCTGGACATAAGACCATCATCGACGTGTGCAACGCTTTCTCGCCTGAGCCTCTTGAGGAAGCGCGCATGGCCATGGTGGCCAAGTACGAGCGCGGCATCAGCGGGAACTTTCACCAGAAGAAGTACCCTGTGAACCCTATCAGCTATATGCGCGACCGCGGTATGGCCAGTATTTTTCGGTACGTCCAAACGCATCCAGATATGGACCACATGGACGGAATAGAAGAGCTGTTCAATGAGTTCAGCCCGATCAACTTCTGGGACACCGATAACACCAAAGAGATGCCGACTTCCAGTTGGCAGGGTTCGCCATATCGGGAAGCGGACTGGAAGTTCTACAAACGTCTGCGCGACACCAACCCAGATCAAGATCCCAAGCGTCTCACGCTCTATTCTGGTGCGCGTGGACAGTATTACAACCAGGGAAGTGATGTTACCAGTGGAGGAGATGGTCTCCACATCCTAGCGCCAACAAAGGAGCTCGTTGATTTAGCCAACGAACTTGACGAGGAGTATAATCGCTGTTCCTACGTGCTTCTCTACCGCACTGGTGAACACCGTATTGTCTTTGGAGGCGATTCGCACGACGAGACTTGGGATCACATCCTTGCGAACCACAAGACCGACGTCACTGATATCGACCTCCTTATTGCGCCGCATCACGGCAGGAAATCTGGGCGTTCATACAAGTTTCTAGATACGCTCACACCTACACTGACTTTTTTTGGCAATTCACGTTCCGAGTACCTCGCTTACGACGCTTGGCGCAGCAGAGGGCTTTCTATTGTCACAAATAACCAAGCTAACTGTATGGTAGTAGACGCAAGCTCCACGCCGATGACCCTTTACGTCACAAATGAAAACTTTGCACGACGAGTCAATTCGGACACTTTCTACAGTGAGTCATTCAAGGCTTGGTGGGTTGGATTCATCACAGATGATCTCATCCCATGAGATTCGTGATTATTAGATTTGAGCGTGGGTCTTTTGCTTACACTGTGGGAATTGGTTTGGGCGTTCTTCCATAAATATTTAGAAAGGCCTCCTGTTGAAGGAAATCTTTTCATTTTATAAGGTTCAAAGTATCTAGACGGCAATACCACTTTTGGGTAAAGTAATCGCACTAAATGGCCTTGAAGGTTTTCCATCAATCATCAACTTCAATAAAATATGATGATTCGGCAAATTTAACAAATCGTATCGGTCGAAGACCGAATGAAATTCCTTTTCAAGATAAACGGCATCATCTGATCCCAAACGAAAAGCGATCAAGGTCCCTATATTCCCGAGGATCGCGTGCCTGATCTCTTCTTCCAGCTGATGGAGGTATTGGTTGGCCAAGACCAATCCCACATGATATTTTCTCAGTTCCGATGCCATATTGGCCAGTGAGAGAGTTGTGAAATTCTGAAATTCATCGGCATATAGGGCAAAATCTCTTCTATTCGCTTCCGGTGTGTCCGCTCGGCTAAGAGCAGCCAAGCTGACCGAAGTCATTAAGAGAGACCCTAGAAGGCTTGAGGCATCCTCTCCCAGCTTTCCTTTTGAGAGATTGACGAGTATCGCCTGTCCGCTATCCATAGCTTTGCGGAAGCTCAGGTTTGTTTTGGCTTCAGTCAGTATTTCGTAGATTATAGGATTGGAAACGAATGCGCCTACCTTGTTCTGAATAGGAGCAATGGAATCGGCGCGGTAGCGATAGGAGTATTTGGCAAACTCTTTCTGCCAAAAATCTTTGATTCTCGGGCTTTCAACGTGTTGGAGGGCTTTCCTCCGATAACTATCGTCATTGAGAAGCTTCAGAATATCGGCCAAGTTGGCTTTGGGTTGGTCGAAAAGAGTGATGAGAGCATTGCGGAAAATGTGTTCCATCCTTACGCCCCAGGAATCATCCCACTGCTTTTTGAAAACTTCCAGAATGCCCAAGGCAGCCATCGAGCGTTTTTCAGAAGGTATTCTCCGGATTGGATTGTAACCTATTTTCTTCTGGTTATCCGGAACATTGAAATATATAAAATCTGATTCAGGAAGATTCCTAAATTTATCATAAATCCTTTCTGCACAGTCTCCATGAGGATCGAGAAATACCAAACCTCGCTGGTTTTGGATATCTTGGGCTATGAAGTTCTCTAAAAGGGTTGTTTTTCCGACGCCAGTCTTTCCGATCAGATAAATATGAAAGAGGCGATCATCTGGCTTGATACCGAAGATGTTTTGGCTCTTCCGGAAATTAGTTTTCGCAATGGTCAATATTTGCTCAGTCATGCCTTGATTATCAGATGCTCTTTGCCTCACAAAAAGAAGGGGGAATAAATAATTCAGTAAAAAACCAAGGTAATTTACCTTGGTTTTGTTAGGAGTGAGTAAGATTACAACCACTCCCCTGTTTAGAATCCGTTGCACTGGCAGATTTTGTCAATGCTACTCGCTTGTTGGGGTTTCCAGTAGATGTCTCTGTCGACTTCCAATCCGTTTATGTTGATAGCTTTCAGTTCGCTGAGGGATATATATCCCCATTCGGCGTTCATCGTGTCCCCTCCCAATATGGCAAACCCCCACATTAGATCATCACCGTCAAACTCGGCGATATACCAATCACAGCTTCCCAGGAAGAAATGGAGATAAATGGTTTTGTCTTGAAGAGGAGTTTTCTCTGTTTGGTATAGTCTAGGGATTTTAGACAATAGTCCGGCAGAAGGTTGATTCCACATGCTTCTTCTCCTGTTTATGGCTGGATTGTTAAGAACAAAAAAAGGAACGAGGCGAGGCGATATGACGTTCTACTATTATTTTACTCTTCAAGATAATAATAGGTTAGGGCCAAGGCGACAGCGTCAAACAGGCTAGTCCTTGGGTCTTCGCTCATCCAAATGGCTCTTTTCGGAGGCATGCGTGAAGAAAGCTGCGGAAGCCATTCACAAATCGCCTTGGCTCTGTCATGTTTGTTGTGGCACTTGAATTGACTGAATACCTCCTGCACTTTTTGGGGAGAATAGCTGCTGATGTTTACTTTTTGTTCTTTGGCTAAAAAGTATATCTTTTCGAGTAGCTGTTCGATCCTGTTGCAGCGGTGGGAAGATTTGCCCTTGATATCCTCCAGGACGATTCTGTCCGGACGGTAGAACTCGATCAATTGCTTCACTCGTAACATGCTACGACTGCTGACATTAAACCGGATATCGGTAATGCCCCAATCTACGAGCATATTGGGTTTCTCGAACAGGGCGAAACCAAATCCTCGATGCATGGGATCGATTGCTAACAATAATTCGTGATGGTTTTTATTAATTGTTGATTGCATAGGTTTAAACTAACTGTTTCCTGCCAAGAAGGAGATCGTTTAGAAAAGCAATTCGTTGTTCGATAGACGAAGTTTTGGGTTGCTTCTCCAAGTTATTGGCAAGAAGAGGAGCACGTTTAATTATTGACTTGTTTATGTCGTCCGATAATGTTGGCACGAGGCTGTCGACATCGGCACTGAAAATGTTGCAGTAGGCCATAACGATTTTGAGCGTTGGCCTTTGGATGTTTTTCTCTATCCGAGAAATGGCCGAACAAGACTTGAGCGATAGCAGAAAAGTTAAATCTTTCTGCGTCAGGCCTGATTCTAGTCGGTAAGTTTTAAAGTACGAGAATACTTTGGGTCCCTCCATTTTGTTAATTTAATTATTACCTTTAAATATTATGCGGAAAATATCTTTTGCCATAGGACGGGATTATTGCCATCCTGGCAATTTTTAGGACGTGGGGAGTTCAGGGACTTAATTTCTTTTCAAAGAATAGGAAGATCAGCGAGGGTCAAACAATTGAGAACTGATGACAATACTTTCAATGCCTATTAAAGTCCTAAAGTCCCTATGTCCAATGACTAAAGCCCGTATTTCTCAAATAGATATTTCAATTTATCTTTCTGATTTTCGGAAAGTATATATAGGCCGTTGCTTTTCCGGGTTTTTAGGCGCAATTTCTTTCTGATGACTGAGCCGACAAAGCGATGGGTAATTTTCCTGTCATATTCGACACCATAGGTTTGCACGAACAATTTTGTGATTTCCGATATGGAGGCGGGTTGATCAGACTTGATAGAAATTATCTTTATAATCTCGAGAATGTCTGCTTCAACAGATCGACCCGCATCAACCGTATTTTGCAAATGCTGCGTCCTGGCGAAAGAGACTATTTTCCTTCTGTGGCTTTGATTGCTGACTAGCGTGAGAAGAGGCGCATAAATTTGATTGAGACGAAGGTGGATGCCTCTGTTGATAGAAGCATCTATCCTTTCCACTTTGGAGAAGTTTTCGAGCCGCCAAAGTAATAATCTGTTGCGCAGCTCCAAGGCTTCCTCATGGAAAGAATCAGGCAAAGTAATTGGAATTTTCTTTCTCACCTTTTTTAGTCCTACGTCTTCGCAAATGAATCGGCTTTCTAGCGCCTTATCGTCGTAGTCATTCCGCGAACTCACAACTTTGGGACCGAAGACATCGTAGGCTACAGGAGCAAATTCCCGTTGATTTATCTTTTCGCAGCGAAGGACTGGAAAGCCTTTGGCATTCCCGTTGTTCAGTATTTTGGCAATATCTGCTTTTTCATCGCTGAAACGAAAATCACCTTCGTCCAGGATCAACGTTCCGCCAATCTGGTTCAGATTATGGAATAAGGGGGCTACCGTGGAAGCACCAGAAGCAAATATAGGTTTGTAACAAATGCTGCCAACGGTTTGTAAAAACCTGGTCTTACCTGATCCGTAATCCCCTCTCACACGCAAATAGGGAATTTCATTAAACTTGTCGAAGAGCCAAGTGAGGAGAACATAGTAAGCAGCAATTAATTCAAAGGTATCTGGAAGGTCGACATATCGGTGGATAAAATCCTGAACATCGGCGAGAAGCTCTTCCTTTGATCTGTACTCGGTTGGTTCTTTGGGAAATAGGATCAATTTCTTGCTAAGCAGCGGATTGTAGGGTGAATATGGTTCCAATTTAATGCCATTTTGATCTTCGAAGGAATCCTCAATATCAATCTGCCCGTCATGCCAACGAAGGAGCCTGGTTTGCTGTTTGCTAATGTCATGGAGCATTTCAAAAAGTGTTCCATCAGGGACAACCATAGACGTGACTATCGGGATTAAATTGTGTTTGTTGTTTTTTGGAAGTTTCATATGCTCATTATATACATACGAAAATAATTGCTGGAGGCAGTGGAAAAGTCGAAAACAGCAAATATGCCCTTCTTCGTAAAAAGGTTTAAGGTTGATATATTTGTTTCATGAAACAAAAGAAAATTCCCAAACCAATTCCATTTATAAGAAAGAGATGCCCTCATCTTAAGGGCAAAGCGCTTCTCGAAGCCGAAGAGCTCTTTCGGCAACATCTCAGAATATGCATTGAAATCTATTATCGGTTAGAAAATGAGAAAAATAATAAGAAAAGGACTGGTTTTGACAAGCAGTAGAAAGAAATATAGAATGAGGTAATTTAGAAATTAAATAAAATTAGACATGAAAGACCAAGTATATGGATACATAAGAGTATCTACTGTTCGGCAAGGTCTAAAAGGTGTTTCTCTTCAGGAACAAAAATGCGCTATTGAAAGGTATGCCGAAAGCCATCAATTAACTATCATCCAATGGTTTGAGGAGAAAGAAACTGCCGCCAAACAAGGCCGGCCGATTTTTTCAAAAATGCTGAGAATGCTTCGAGATAAGAAAGCCAGCGGAGTGATAATCCACAAAATTGACCGAAGCGCCAGGAATCTCAAGGATTGGTCTTCTTTGGGTGAATTGATCGATTGTGGAGTTGACGTCCATTTTGCTCACGAAAGCCTTGATTTGAAAGCTCGTGGCGGAAGACTTTCGGCCGATATCCAGGCTGTCATTGCCGCTGACTACATCCGTAATCTACGCGAAGAGACAATTAAAGGAATGTACGGAAGACTGAAACAAGGTTATTACCCATTCTGCGCACCTCTGGGGTATGTTAACAACGGCTCGGGCCAGCCTAAAACTCAAGACCCTTTAGTCGCTCCATTGATATGGGAAGCGTATGAGAAATACTCCTGGGGAGAAATTAGTTTAAGCCAACTAAAAATATATTTAGCCAAGAAAGGCTTGCGCCACAAAAATGGACGGAAAGTCTCGGTGAATGGGCTTTCCCGCATTTTGAGAAATCCCTTTTACATGGGTATTATCCATATCCAAAAAAATGAAGAAACATTCATCGGCAATCACCAACCTATAGTTTCCAAGTCACTTTTCGATAAAGTGCAAAATGTGCTGGACGGCAAGGTCAAAAAAGGAAGTAGTCGAAACCAATTTATTTATAGACGGCTATTCCAATGTCGTTCCTGTAATTATTCTACAGTAGGTGAAATCCAGAAAGGTCATGTGTATTATCGCTGTCACAGTCACGCATGTAAGGGAACATGCGTCAAAGAAGAGAAGATTGAAGAGAAAGTGAAGAGCACTTTCGCGAATTTAAACTTTGATAAATCGGAAGAAAAGATAATCGATGAAGTTCTTGAAGAACTAAGAAGCGAGAATGAATCACTCGAAGTAGACACCCTGAAAAGGCTTGAATTACAAAAAAATGCTATATCAGATCGTTTGGATAGTTTGACCGATAAATACGTTGATGGCGATCTGGAAAGGGAAGACTTTTTAAGGAGAAAAAGAACTTGTCTTGGTGAGTTAAAAGACTTGGAAGAACAAATTAAGAATTATGGGCGTAAGAAACAAGTTAAATTCCAAGATATGCTGAAAAAACTCGAACTGTCGAAATCGCTTTATTCAGGCTTTATTTTGGCTGATCAGTCCCAAAAGCGTGAAATGGTGAGAATTTATACCTCGAACCGATTTATTGATGTGAAAAAGGTGCTTATGGAGCTTAAATCTCCCTTTAAAGAGTTGGCTCAAATATTTAATGGTGCATATGGTACCCCAGCTCGTGGCGGAACTCGAACACGGGGAAAATTGCTTGAAACGCAAATCAGTACCCCAGCTCGTGGCACAACTCGAACACGGAAGAAATTGCCGGAATCCAAGTCAAAAGAAATCTCTAATAAAAAACAGATAATAAAAAAGATATTTTCTAGCTAAAATGACTCCCGCATCAAGGCGATGCGGGAGTCATGGCTATCTACTTGTTGTCTCGGAACTGGCCGTTGGCAATGGCCTCGCCAACGGTCTGGTCCCGCCCCACATAGATTTCCCGATCCTCGCCGGTCTCGTTGTTGTGCACGATTTCACGGCTCGGCCCAGGTATCAAGGAGCTGAGGCTCTCAGCGGAACCGGAATGCGTCCAGGTCTCATTCTTTCCCATAGCGACTACCTTTCAGTTGTTTATAGCTGATAGTTCTTTCTGAAAAATCAGCAATCTTGACAGGTTGACGCTACCTTGCTACTCTAGCCACGCAAGGTAGCCTTTTTCGCTTGGTCAGTGTTGGTTTGTGGTTTGTGCTGACCAATGTGATAGCAAGGCTTCACACCCTGCCAGCCCACGCTTCAGGCCTCAACCTGAACGTGGGCTTTTCATATTGGAAACTTAAGCAACATCTTGCCTTTCCTCCTTTCTCATAAAGAAAAAAGACCTATTGCTGATATCAAGCAAAAGGTCTTTTTTCAGGTATTTAGCGATACTGATCATGAGGCGTACCTCCAACAGTTGGATTTCCCTCCTGCTAAATTACCCCTACTTCAGGCATTATTTTATCTTGGGTAGTGGATGATTATCAAGAAAATTATATTAGAGCCCTAGATAAATAATGTGGACCTATTCCTAGTTTACATCATTTAGAGAAACTAAATTGGCTATTGTTTGGTAAATATTATTTCAGAACTTTATAATTTTGGTCATGGAAGACATTATTTCAAAGGGCTAAAATTTTAAGCATGATATCATAATTAAAGGGGTGGTAGAAGACCTGATGCTTGTGCATAGTATCTATAAAGCTCCTTTTAGTATGAAAAACCAAAATAAAAGCGGCTTGTTTTTAAATTTATCATATATGTTATACTAAAATACGAAAACACTTGAAACAAACCAATATTTAATACTTTTAGCGAAAACAGACTTACATAAGCAGGGTCAAATTGTATCCAAAAACGCAATTTACAGCTTAAACTATAAGTTGTTTATTTATTAACTGTGAGCAAAAAAAACATCTTGTCCCTTGCTAGGGCACATTTAACAACCGTTTGTCTGAGTATCAAAATAGGATTGGAAAATGTTGAGAAATCTCTTGAGGCGAGCAAAAAAAGATTCAGCTCGCTTTCTTATGCCGATCAAATGGTGGAAAGCACTATAATCGCCAATGGCGAAAAAAGGATCAACGAGCTTAACCATTTAATAGGGTCGCCGTACTTCGTACGTTGCGATGTTATTTTTGACGGCGAAGAAAAAGAAAACCGCATCTATTTTGCAAAATTCGGTTTCAGCGAAAGAGACATCTATTCCTGGATTACGCCCGCCTCCGTGATTCGGTTTGAAAATCCAGGTGATGCTAGCTACAAACGTCCGGATGGAAGAATTCAGAAAGTGAAACTTCTCAGAAAAGATCAATTCATGATTGTCGACAAGAAAATAAAATTCCTGTCGTCGGAAACAATCGATGCTCCATTAGAACTGATTTACGAAGAATACTTTTCAACCAAAAAGACCGGCTTCATTCTTCCTGAAATTGTTGCTCAAATGGAGAAAGCCCAGGATCAGGTTATTCGTGCCAATCATAAAGGACCGTTCCTTATATCCGGTCCGGCCGGAAGCGGTAAAACTACACTGGCTCTTCATCGGGTGGCTTATCTTGTTCAGTCTCCAGATTTGGCAGAATTATTCACTAGCAAATCCATAATAGTGTTTGTTCAAGATAATGGCACAAAAAAATATTTTTCCCATCTTTTACCGGGACTAGGGATTGATGATGTTAAAATTATAACTTTTTACGAATGGGCGCGGGACATTCTAGGAGTGAACGAAAACTTTATCGAAAGATACGGAGAAAACGAATACGAAAAAGATTTGTATGAATTTCACAAGTTAAAAGCTCTGAATAATTTAACAAAACAAGCATACGCAAGAACGAAACCGTTTTCAATGCTTGAAAAGGCCTATGACAAAAATTTTGACAAAGAGCAGAAAACATTATTCAAATCACAAAAAAGAGACGGGGTTTTAGACGGAATAGATTTGACTTTACTTCTTAAATTGGTTCATGCCGATAATAGAGAATTGAGTATGATCAGGGAAGGCTACGTTACGCAAAAAAACGGATCAATAAGAAAGAGATGGGAAGTGGTTCCTTTGGAGTATTCTCTAGTAGTAATAGACGAGTTTCAAAATTATCTACCTGATCAATTGAGACTTATAAAATCATGCATCAGCGAAAAAAGCCAAGCAATGGTTTATGTTGGCGACATGGCCCAACAGGTGAAGCTTGGTACAATTCGCCGGTGGGAAGATATTGAAGAAGACATGGAGGAAGAGCGAAAAGTTACTTTGCAAAAAGTTTATCGAAACACCAAAAATATTCTGCAATATATCAGAAGCTTGGAATATGACATAGAAATACCCGATCAATTAGAAGAAGGCAAAACAGTCGAAGAACATGTTTTAAAAAGCAAAGGAGAAGAAATCGAACAAATCAAAAAAATCATTGCGGCTAATAATTTCTTAAGTATCGGCATATTAGCCAAAGAGGTTGATTATTTAATTGAATTCAAAAATGCTTTTCGGCATAACGATAAAGTTCATATTATGACAATGAATGAAGCACAAGGAGTGGAGTTTGATGTAGTTATCATTGTTGGAATAAGTAAGGATATTTTCGTAAATCATGAAAATGAAAAGTATAGGTATTTGGCTGAAGAGAAAAGGAGAATTAATAAAGACCTTCTCTATGTGGCCCTTACCAGAGCGATATCGGAGTTACATGTCATGGGGCGAGAAAGGTTGAAAAATATTTTGAGAAGCTAAGAATAGCTTGTGCCTGTCCATGTTCCCCTGGGCACACATCAGGAAAACCAAGGGGGCCATAAAGCTCCATGCCTTGCTGGACCTGCGAGGCAATATCCCGTCCTTTATGTATATCTCCGATGGAAAGCTCCACGAGGTCAACACCCTGGTTATCATTCTCATGGAGGCATGCTCCTTCTACATCATGGATCGAGGCTACCTGGACTTTGTCAGGCTGTATGCCCTTTCTCAGGACGCAGCCTTCTTCGCCACCACGGCAAAGTCAAACCTGCAATGCCGCTGGGTATACTCCCATCCCGTGGATCAGAACACAGGGCTGGTCTGCGTCAATCGGTGCTGGAAGGGATGCTCAAGGCCCTCGAGGAACAGCTGAACACCGCCGACGTCCAACATCTGAGCTTTGAGGAGCGGCTGGGCCTGATTGTGGACAGAGAGGCAACCCACCGAGAAAATCGCCGCCTCAAAAACAGGCTGGCCAAGGCCATACTCCGGCATGACGCCTGCCTGGAGGATATCGACTACCGACAAAAGAGCGGCATGGACAAATTCCTCATCATGGCCTTGGTCTCCTGCCGATGGATCGCTGAACACCACAACCTGCTCATACTCTATGACTAGGAGCTGGAGAAACTGTCGAGGGAGCAGAGCTTGGATATGCTAGAAGTCCTGGAAGATCGTTACGGCCGCGCCTCCACCATCCTCACCGTCCAGGTCCCTGTAGACCAGTGGCACGAAACCATCAGCGATTCCACACTAGCCGATGCCATCCTGGATCGCCTGGTCCACAACGCCCAAAAGATAAATCTGAAAGGAGAGTCCATGAGGAAGAAGCTAGCAAGAAGCTAGCAAGCTTGACCAGCGGCAAGACCACTGTGGTATAATGCAAGCACCAGCGTCGCCGTGTCCGGCAACCTGGCCCAAATCACCGGAGAGGTGGTCACCATAAATCGGACAGTCGTGTAAGGTGGAGAACACGGTGGACGATGGCGATCATTGACTGGGCCAGCTGGAAGGTGCTGAGCTGGTGCTTGTTCAACACATTGGAGGATGATTTCTGCGTGGAAACGCTGCGGGAAGCCCTGGCCAGATTCCCCAACCCTCGGATTTTCAACGCGGATAAGGGAGCGCAGTTCACGAGCAATGAATTCACCCAGGTGCTGAAGGAGGCCGGGATTCGGATTTCCATGGGCGGCAAGGGGTGCTGGATGGAAACGTCATGATCGAGCGGTTTTGACGTAGCCTCAAATCCGATTGCGTCTACCTGCATGTCTTCGAGACAGGCGGCCAGGTCAGGAAAGGCATCGGTGACTGGATCGAGTACTACAACCAGCGCCGGCCCCACTCCAGCCTGGATTGCAAAACACTGGATGAGGCATACTGGTCTCTTCCACGGCTGGGACAATCAAAGCGGCGGCAGGAAACCTATGTTCACCTTAATTTGACCGCCAAGCTGTCCAACAAAGGGGGACCACCTCTCTCTCTAATAAGGCAAGATGTGCTCTAATCAAACACAGTGGAAAGTTGCACGATGACCAATATCGCCAAGTTTGAAGTTCCGCTCAACTGGAGCCCAAGCTTCTTGGAATTCATCCTAGACAATAAACAGTACATCTCGACAGTATTCGGTTCTATTGTTGGCGAACCAGGGGGGAGGCCTATTCCACACAGCGTAAGATTGACTGACCAATATAGACCAGATGAGCAGAAACTTCGGGAATATGTGAGTAAGCTTAACTCTGCCGGGATTACTTTTAATCTTGCAATGAACGCATCATGCCACGGAAACAAGCTATTGTCAGACGGTGGCAAGGCGTGGCTAAAGAATCAGGTTGACCTGCTTCTAGCACTGAACATCGAGTGGGTAACTGTCTCTAACTTTGACCTCGCGCGACGAATTTCAACTTATGCACCCGAGATTAAGATACTGCTGTCTGTGATGTTCAATATCACAAGTATCGATGCGGTAGCCTATGCAATTAAGCAAGACTTTAACTTTTCCGGAATGATCATAGGGAAGGGAATATGCAAGCAGACAGTCAGACTACGCCGGCTATTGCGATATCTGGATAGGCAAAATTTAAGAGCGATTGTTATCGCGAATGACTTATGCCCCACTGGCAACTGTCCTGAAAGAATGTCTGACCATAACAACTCATGTGCGCACTTCCACACTAACCCGAGTGACTATGTGTCGCCATCTATACATTGTCGCCGAATGGCAATGAATGATCCTGCCCACTTCTTGCAAGCGTCAATAGTAAACCCCAACGACATACCGTTCTATGAAGAGCTAGGTGTGCGCCACTTCAAGCTAACCGACCGAGTTATGCCTGACGAGACTTTAATTCAGGTATGCCGGGCCTATTTCGCACGCGAATACGAGGGTAACCTGTTCGACCTATTCACTTATACATCGTATTTAGGTGAGGAGCCACCTAAGGCTGGGATGCGCTTACTCACAGACAAGCAACTAGCCGAGATTTATCTCGGAGGCTATATTGCTCTGAAGGCCAACCGCCCCTACTTCGTTTGTCAACCATTCGCTGATGCCCGTGTCCTGAGCGCACCCGGGGGCTTTTTTAAATATTTCGCGGACGGTCGTTGCACAATGGAGTGCGGTAGTAGAGCTCTGGACATTCCCGGATGTACGTACTGCGAAGAAAAAGCTGCTGAATTCCTCCGATGCGACCAAGAAGAGTGGAAAGCGGTTCGATCTAACATTGATCGCTACATTAGCCTGAGCCGACGATCAAAGGCCGATGTTTTGTTAGAGTATCCTGGCAGCCTTTCTCGTTAATTTGCCGAACGCCCGAGAGAATGCCTTCTACAAACATATGGTACGTTAAGTACACACTAAGACCGATCATATTCAGGAGTACGGCTCAATGAAGTTCCGAGATTATGCTTCCCGCCACACCCCTAGCGCTGTTGGTGTCGATTTTGGAACTACAAACAGCGCGCTAGCTGTTAGCTACCATAAAGGCCGTCCGCAAATCGCGCGCTTTCGCTTTGAGTCCGGTACAACGAATGTTTTTCGCTCGGTATTATTTTTTGAAGAGCCAGAAAATGGTTCCCGTTTACGCCTCAATATATCAGCAGGTTCGGATGCACTTAGGCGTTATGTTGAAGTGGGCGGTTACGGAAGATTGATGCAATCATTAAAGACGTTTCTTGCAAGCCGGCATGTCACCAAGACCCAAATATTCGATTCTGAATACGACCTTGTACAACTGATTAGTTACTTCTTGCGGCAACTACGAGAACAAGCTGAAGCTCAGTTTGGCCCTCTCCCTAAGCGTGTTGTGGCAGGTCGCCCTGTGAGGTTTTCCCATGCCACTGGGCTTGAAGACGATGCCAGGGCAGAAGCTAGGCTGCGAAACGCCTTTAACATGGCAGGATTCGGAGATGTGGTTTTCGAACTAGAGCCTGTCGCAGCGGCAAGGTCCTACGAACAAGAACTGCGCCATGACGAGGTTGTGCTCGTGGCCGACTTCGGTGGCGGAACCAGCGATTTCTCAATCATCCGTCTTGGGCCGAGTTTCATTGGTGCCGAAACATCTGACCGGGTGATCGGGGTGGCAGGAATAGGAATAGCTGGCGACGAATTGGATGCCAGAGTTGTTGAGCATGTAGTGGCACCGGTACTTGGCAAGGGGCTCAAGTACAGACCGGACTTGACAAACTGGATGCCAGTACCAGCATGGATATACTCAAAGCTATCACATTGGCACGAACTGGCCATGCTTCGATCACCAAAGAATAAAGCCATGTTGCACAATATTCGAAACACCGTCGAAAACAAAAGACCGATTGATGCACTGCTCTACCTAATAGAGAATGAACTCGGCTTTGCGATGACTTCAAGGATACAGATGGCGAAGGCTTGTCTTTCGACAGCTGAAGAGGCAACATTCACGTTTGCGGATGGTCCTATAGACATCAGCAGCAACATCCGCCTTTTAGATTTTCAGAACTGGATAAAACGAGAAGTTGCAGCGATTGTCCGTTGCCTCGATGGACTACTGTCTGAGTCTGAGATGTCTGATGTTGACATTGATCGCGTTTTCCTCACTGGTGGAAGTTCTCGAGTGCGTCGAATTACTGAAATATTTGAAAACAGATTTCCGGGAAAAGTCGCTAGCGGCGATCAGGTGACATCAGTCGCCACCGGCTTAGCTCTGTCCACGGTGGAGTTATTGTAGTGATCACATCGGACGCCATTTGAGTCGGATAGAGCAATGATTGCGAGTCAACAATGTCTCAGGTAATAATTTCATCACCCTTAAATTGCTTTTTAGTTGATTACGGTGTGTATTGGGACTGCAACCTCGCTTGTAAGTATTGTCGAAAGCAACCTACTCGTAGCGCCGATCCTAACCTTGCTCGTGCATCCATAGACAAGTATGTCGATGGCCTCGATATTGTGTCGCTCTGGGTTGATGCGATAATGTTTAAAACCTCAGGCTGGGGAGAAGTTACGCTGGTTGATGGCTATAAGTCGTTGTTCAAACGGGCTGCTGAACTTGGCTTCGAAATCCTTCAACTAATTACTAACGGCCTGGAGTTGCCTCCCAATAATGGCCTTATAAAATTGATGGAATTAGGCCACTTCTCGCTACAGCTTTCATTAGACGGTAGCACTCAATACCACAATGCCTACCGTTTCGGATCCAGTAAAGTCACACTTAATAGAGTGCTCTATAATCTTGAGCGTTGCCTATCATTAGGAGTGCCAATTGAGATTAACTCGGTTTTGACGGTATTGAACACCAGTAATTTCCATGTTTTTTTAGAGTATTTGCTCCAATTAAAGGATACGTTTTCGGCCGAAATCATGTGTGCTCCACGTCCAGTACGGGTGAAGAAAACTCTGGGCAACATTGATCAGTTGCCTGGATCGGATGCCATAGATGCATTTGAGCGCAACGTTGTGGAGCGTTACGATTATTTTCAACCAGTTCTTCCAGCCCGTGAGTATATTGAGGGAGTTATGACGCACCTTCGCGGTAACAATCGACCGTGGATGACATTTGACGCCATTACTAGAATAAATATTGGAGCACACGGAGAGGTTATCATTCACACTGCGACGGGGAACCTGTGTCTTGGGAACATATTTGTTGACAATCCCTACCAAGTATTTTTGGAACGCAGGCGCTGGCATAACTTAGAAGGCGATGTAGACTACCAGCGAAAACTAACTCAATTTGACATTCATTATCTTTACTTTGGCGGCATTATTTCTACCGCAGAAATGGCAAGGGTTCCATCATGCGCGAATCCTGTGGCTCAAGCTCGTCTGCGACAGTTGCGCTCGAAAGTATTTGATGCAATGGGTAATTCTGGTGATACATCTATGGATCGCATTGACATTATCACTTGTTGAAATATGTATTCGGTTCTACCTTCTAGCGTAGAAAGAGGTATGTATTCATGAGGGAAACGACATGGCTGGCAGCGGATGCACCTACCATCAAAGGGATGGCAGAGGATCTTTTAGAAGACAACTCAAAAGCACCCATTAGGATTTCCGTGAAGGGCATTAGGCCTGCAAATATATACGTTTACACAGTTAATGACTCCTACCGCCGCTACCTGATGCGAAACTTTTCCACCCAGATTGAATCGAATGGTGTGCGCCGTGCCTCGCTATATTACTGCCCTGTTTCTATCGATAGAATGAGCAGGTACGGATGGAATATATCGAGTTTGATGACACCTTCACTTGGCTTCTATGATAGTGAAGCTGCCGTTGCACTGATGTGCGGTCTCGACGAGTATGGTCTTCTCAAGTCCGCCGTTGTAGGTTTACATACAAGGTTTTTATTCGCAGATGGTTACCGGCCTATCCATGGTGCTGTCATCAGCCTAGATGGCCGTGGCATAGTGATAGTGGGGCATCATGGAGCTGGAAAATCAACTGCGCTATTAAACTTGGCATCCCGTCTGAAGGGATATCCGGGCCTTCGAGTCTTGACTGATGACTGGTCCGTGGCGTCTGAAAGCAACGACGGGTCCATTGAAGTGTATTCAATGGAGAGGCGAATGTCGTTATCGACCCTACTTTCTGATGAAAATCCCGAGATGAACCTTAATAGATTGTTTTATAGTCATCGAGAGTATGGCATAGATAAGGTCTGGGCGGATATTGATGATGTGCTCTGGAAGGGTGCCTATGCAGCGCAAGCAAAGCTATCCGAAATACTCGTTTTTACACCTGACATTAACTCTGCATTGATTTCAGATATCTCTGCCGAGGAGGTGACTAGATTACTCGTTGATAGTGCCTATCATATGCCTGACGAAAACGTTGAAGTTGTCAAGGTGATGCATGAATTCTGGCATAAGCATCTTAAAAATCATCGATGTTTATGTATCAACAATAGACATGACTTGCGAAAGAAAGATGATATTTACTCCACGATCATCAACTATCTTAAGCGGTGCTGAGAGGAAAGAAACATGATCGAGCCTAAACTATCACTCGTGATTCCATTTCATAATGAGACGGTTAGGCGAACCCTATTATCATTGCTACGTTGTCAAGATATCTCTTTGTGCGAAGTTATTCTTGTTAGTGATGGTTCACTAATTTTATCGCTGGACGAATTTCGGAGTCTTGATATGCGAGTTGTGATTGCAGAGCGTAGCGGGCGAATTGGTTTTTTACGTAATCGTGGGATTGAAGTTGCGCGATCAGAAAGCCTATACTTCGTCGATAGCGATTGCGAACTTCGAGAGGATGCAATCGTACGTATGCTACAACACGATGGGAAATTAGTTGTCAAGGGGCGGAATATATTCGATGGCCAGAATTGGGCATCGAAACTTGACGCACAGATTCGTGATGAACGATACTCGAGACAGCCAACATTTGCGTACTGTCCCAATCTGTTGGTAAAGCGAGAGGTGTTTTCGGTTATAGGGAAATTCGACGAAGAATGTACATACGGTAGCGATGGCGAGTTTGCAAAGCGGATCAAAGAACGCGGTATTCCGGTGCACTACAACCAAGAATGCGTACTTTATCATGACGTAACAAACACGGCGACTGGCATCTTTAGAAAGTGGATGCAAATGGGTGAAGCGCGCTATTATCGTTACAAGCGACAGAACGTAACTGATTGGCATTTAACATACTTTCCAGATTTATACAACAGAAATCGAGGGATCACTTACAACGCGACAGTCGCTTGCTGCAACGTTGGACGTGGATTTGGTATGCTGCGTGCGTGGATACGAAGTTTAAGAGGTTGGCCAAAACGCGAATCATAATAGACAAATAGGAAAACTAAAAAGAAAAGATCGGCTTCTGTACCGATTTTTTTGGTAATAATTAACGCTGATATTAAATCGAGTAGCATTTCGTCCCTTTGTATATGGCATAATTATATATATTGGAAACAAGATATTACTTGCGAAACATTGTGATAAATATGATGTGCGTGGTGGTGGTATAGAATCAGGAGAGAGACGATAGAAGAGGCCTTAAAAAGAGAGGTTTGGAAGGAAACTGAATAGGAAATCGAGATAGAAACGCTAATAACCTGTGAAAAATCATTTTTCAAGACACTTTCTCATTATAAATACGTTCAAGGTATTTTACTGTATTATACCTGTCGTATTGTTGGCGGCAAAATGTCAACTAAGAGGTTTGATCAATACGAACAGAAATGTGCTGATTTGTTAAAATGGTTTGACTTGAAAAAATTGTCTGAAACTAATTTTCAAGCGTGAGACTACTACACTGGACATTCTCTCGATACATTTTTGGTTTAGCAAACCAGCGTACATGTTTGAAGAGTTTTAATTAGGGGGGGCACCAAATGGCTAAAGGCAAATCTCTTGTCATCATATCTCACTGGAGCACTATGATCGAGGGGCTCCCTGCCAGCCCTCAAGAGTTCTTCCAATCGGTAGAGACCGCCGTCCAGAACAAAAGCGTTCCTGATACTAAATTTTCTCGGGTAGATTGGAAGGAAGGAGGAATAATCTCCGCCAAAAGAGAATATCTTCGAATCAAGAGAAAAGATTTGGCCTTCGATATTTGCGGAGCCCCTTTCGGGAATGGTTTCTTCGTCTCCTGGTGGCTGGGAGAGGCCCCCTCATATTTAGCCCAACTAGCCATGGATATTCCAATAATCGGCCCGCTATTTACTCGATTGGCTAAACCTCTCACGTATTACCAGCTGGACACCGCCGCCATGTTCCAGGCTCTCATTCACTCGGCCGTTTTGGAAGTGATTGATGAGATAACCAAAGCCAAAGGTCTGAGAGCCTTGTCCGACGATGCCCGAAAACCGATAATGCGCGATTTCTTTGATATATAAAAATGGGAGAGGATTATCTCCTCATCCGGGGTGGTAGCGGGATAAGAGGAACAACGGCCTATCTGACCCGGCAATTCTACCGTTGGGAGGAGCGCACTCGCGGTTATTGGTTATGGGACTACCCGGTAGCGCCGGAACCGCCTTTCGTGCCTTTCGAGGGCCATTTTTTGCCAGGCTCGCCGCAGACGGTTGACGACGCGAGGAAGCCCACATTTCTGAGTTCTCTGGCAGAGAAGATAAAGGCATGTTTCTCTCCCGAGAAGCCGCAGACGATCCCTGATCTTCTCGACCCACCATACGGCCCGGAGGACATCCTCCCAGATATCTACCTGTCAGACGGCGACCTGGTCGAAATCCAGATCGCTCTCCCATCCGACTACAGGAGCTCTAAGAAACGAGCCGAGCATTTCCTTGCGTCTCAAGGTTACGCCTGCTACCCATTGGGCTTTGAGATCATCGGAACAGCCACTCAGGTAATCATCCAACTGACTTCCAGGGAAAGAGACGCATCGAACCTCCGCACTCAGCTCCAGGCCTACGCTCCCCAGGCAACTATCACTCAAGAACGGAACTATCTAACTTCCCTATGGAAGCCAGAAGAATACTCGTTGGTTGTGGACTTTGGCCTCGCTAAAGAAGGGATGCTTCCCCTGTCCTCTGAGAGCAATTTAGATATTGACCCCTTGATCGGAATAATCGGGGCGCTCTCGGATTGCGAGGGAGACGAGGTTGCCGCCGTCCAAATCCTGTTTTCTCCGGCCAGGAGCCCTTGGGCCGAAAGTTTCATCCGATCGGTTCTAGACTGGGACGGGACTTCCTTCTTTGCGGACGCACCTGAGCTGGTAGCGGCCTGTAAACAAAAAATTGCCAGTCCCCTCTTTGGCGCTCTCATCCGCATCGGAGCCAACAGCAACCGCCGGCAAGTGGCCCATAACCTAGTCCGGAGCATCGCTGGGGCTATGAGTCAATTCAATAGTCCTCTTGGTAATCGGTTGGTTCCTCTAACCAATGAGGGTTATTCCAATGAAATCCATGTCGGGGATTTACTGGAAAGACAGACCCACCGCTCGGGAATGATCCTTAATACCGATGAACTATTAAATTTTGTCCACTTCCCGGATAGTTCCATCCAAACTGAGAAATTCCACCGTGCTCTTCTCAAAACCAAACCGGCTCCCGGGATAGCGACCAATAATCAACTGCTTTTGGGCACTAACACTCATCAGGGAGGAGAAACCGAAGTAACCCTCAGTCCCGATCAACGGATGCGGCACATGTACGTGGTCGGCGCGTCGGGAACCGGGAAATCCACTCTTCTCTTCAACCTGATCCTCCAAGACATCCACTCCGGACAAGGGGTGGCGGTCCTCGATCCCCATGGAGACCTCATTGACCTAATACTGAACTTCATCCCCAAAGACCGGAAAGAAGACGCAATTCTCTTCAATCCGGCCGATGAAGAATACCCTATCCCCTTCAACATATTCAGCGCCGCCTCTGAAACCGAGAAGACGCTCCTGGCCTCCGACTTGACCGGAGTTTTTCGCCGATTGTCTAGCTCCTGGGGCGATCAGATGAACGTGGTCCTCGCTAATGGCATCTTGGCCATGCTTGAGAGCCGGGAAGGCGGCACCCTGGTGACTCTCCGGCGCTTCCTCATAGACAAGGCATTCCGTCAGACGTTCCTAAAGACCGTAAGGGACCAGGAAATCATATATTACTGGGAAAAAGAGTTTCCCCTCCTTTCCGGCCGCCCCCAAGCTTCAGTTCTTACACGCCTCGACACTTTTCTTCGCCCCAAGCCGATCCGGCACCTGGTCGGCCAAAAGACCAGTCGGATCGACTTCGCCACCATCATGAACCAGCGGAAGATTTTCTTGGCCAAGCTCTCTCACGGTGGCATCGGGGAGGAAAACTCCTACTTGCTGGGGGCGCTTCTCGTTGCCAAGATTCATCAAATCGCCCTCTCCCGCCAGGAAATTGAACGGGAGAAGCGCCAACCGTTCTACCTCTACATCGATGAGTTCCAGAATTTTGTCACGCCTTCCATGGAATCCATCCTTTCCGGGGCGCGCAAATACAACTTGGGGCTGATCTTGGCCCACCAAGAGCTCCGGCAGCTGGCAGCCAAAGACAAAGAGGTGGCCAGCAGTGTCCTATCCAACCCCTACACTCGCATCTGTTTCCGGCTGGGAGAGGCCGATGCCGCCAAACTGGCCAGCGGTTTTTCCTTCTTCGATGCTCACGACCTGCAAAGCTTGGGAATTGGGGAGGCTATCGGCCGAATCGAGCAAGCCCGGTACGATTTTAACCTTAAGACCCATAATGCTCTTCGAGAGGCCGCGAGAAGCGCTCTCGCAGCCAGGGAAGAGGTCATAGCAGCCTCTCGCGCCAATTTCGGGGTGCCGTTAGAAACGGTCCTAAAGGAGCTCTATCCGGATCAGGAAGAGAGCGAGGTAACGGAACCCCTACCTCCTCAGGCACCACCCAAGGCCCGGAAACCGAGCGTTAGAGAAAAAGAGGCAGCCAGACCCCAGGAAGCTCCAGTTCTCTCGCCAGACGAGCCCCAAAGGCCCGCTCCGGCCGGAAGAGGCGGCACCCAGCACCAGTACCTTCAGCGTCTCATCAAGCGGATCGGACAGGAACACGGCTACATTGCTACCTTGGAAGAGGAGATACTCTCCGGCCACGGCTTGGTGGACGTTTCCCTCACAAGAGACGAGGAAAGGATTGCCTGCGAGATCAGTGTCTCTACCTCGCCTACTCATGAAATAGAGAATATCCAAAAGTGTCTGGCTCATGGGTATAGCGATATCGTGCTCCTGTCGCACGAAAGGAAAAAGCTGGGTCTTATTCGCCGGCTGGCTGAGGAGTCGATTACTGATGCCGACCAAGAGAGAGTCCATTACCTACTCCCGGAAGAGTTCATCACCTTCCTGGACAGTAAGGACGCAGATCGTCTGGAAAATGAAAAAACCGTCCGGGGCTACCGGGTCAAGGTGAAGTACCGATCGGGCGATCCCCAGGAACAGAAGCAGAAACAGGAAGCCATCGCCAAACTGATTATCGATTCAATGAAGAAGATGGAAAGGTAGCCTCGCTCCGGATACTAAAGATATGTTATCTGGCATAAATCTTCCAAAAGAACAGCCTGATAGAGTAATTGCAACCATCATGCGTTGCCATGTTGAATCATCTCCCCGCTTTGTGCGAAAATTAAATCATTACAAAGCACCCAGCGTCAAGAGGTGGTCCCATGGAACGAAAGCTCAGGAAAAGAGTGGGTATCTGGATCAGGGTATCCACCGCCGACCAAGCCCAGGGAGAGTCGCCGGAGCATCACGAGCGCCGAGCCAGATACTATGCCGAAGCCAAGAGCTGGGAAGTGGTTGAGCTCTATGACCTCTCCGGAGTCTCCGGGAAAAGCGTCCTGGAGCACCCTGAAGCCCAAAGGATGCTCACGGACGTCAAAAGGGGGCATATAGAGGCGCTCATCTTTTCCAAGCTGGCCCGCTTGGCCCGGAACACCAAAGACCTGTTGGATATCTCCGATATATTCCAAGAGCATGAAGTCGGGCTGGTTTCCCTCGGGGAGGCCATTGACACAACCTCTCCGGCCGGCCGGCTCTTCTACACCATGATTGCCGCCATGGCCCAATGGGAACGAGAAGAGATATCCGAGCGGGTCAAGGCCTCCGTACCTATCAGGGCCAAAATGGGGAAACCAACCGGTGGGGCTGCGCCTTTCGGCTACCGGTGGGAAAACAAGGAGCTGGTCCTTGACGAAAAGGAGGCTCCTATCCGGCGGCTCATGTTTGAGCTGTTTCGCGAGCACAAGAGGAAGAAGACTGTAGCCAGGATTCTCAACGAGAAGGGCTACCGTACCAGAAGCGGAGCCAGGTTCACCGACACCACCATTGACCGGTTGCTCCGCGACCCCATCGTCATCGGGACCAGGAGGGCCAATTACACTCAAAGCCTGGGTGATGGCAAGGCCTGGACTTTGAAGCCCGAAAAGGAGTGGGTATACATCGAATCGGAACCGATCGTCTCGGAAGAACTCTTCCAGGAATGCAACGACTTTCTGGACAAGCAAAGGACGTCTCTCAAGAAGGTGGGCCGAAAGGCCGCCCAACACCTCTTCCCCGGCCTGGCCTATTGCCACTGCGGCGGCAAGATGTACGTATTTACCAACTCCCCCAAATATGTCTGCAAGGTTTGTAAGAACAAAATCCCGGTGGATGACCTCAATGCGATATATCAGGAACAACTGAAGGAATTTTTGCTGTCCGAGAAAGACTTGCAGGCCTACCTCCACCAGTCCGATGACCAGATCGTCCAACGGTCGGAAAGACTCACTGTCCTCCTGGAAGAGCGGAAGAAGGTCCAGGCCGAGATGGACAAGATTTACCGCCTCTACATGGATGACAAGATTTCTTCCGATGGATTCGGCCGCAACTACCGACCCCTAGAGGTAAGGTTCGCCCAACTGGATCAGGAAATCCCCCAGCTCCAAGCTGAAATCGACCTACTCAAAATCAAGACCCTCTCCTCCGAGCAAATCCAGTCTGAAGCCCATTCCCTGTACCACCAGTGGCAGAACCTCGACTTCGAAAAACAACGGCAGATCGTCGAAGCCATTACCGAAAGAATCGTCATCCACGATGACGAAATCTCCATCGAGTTTCACTACTTGCCATTTTTCAAGGAACTTGAAAAGAACGCATCAACACGGCAACACAACTTCAGGGGTTCATGGCCGCCACCAGCATGAAGCGGGCCGGGAAGTCCACGGTGGCCG
>JAHLLK010000069.1 GCA_020444165.1 Deltaproteobacteria bacterium
CGGAGAAAGCCGTCCCTGGCTTTCTCCGTGGGGACCCAGCCCCAAGTGAATTGGGCCTGGTTCATGGAATACCGCTGATCTGGCGATCTCCGGTATTCCGCCGGGCCTCCTGGCCCGCGGGTGCCTGGGAGCGGATGTTCCCCGGCTTCCTGATCGAAACGAAAAGTCTGGTAGTAGTGCCGCCTCCGGAAGCTCCACTTCTTCAAGCGGTTTGCGAAAGCTACAGGCACTACGCCCAGTAACCCCTCGGGGGCCGGGCCTTCGGGCCCGGTCCCCGGCCTCTAGCCCCCACCGCCCCGCGCGGTCCTGGGCCCCCCGGGTCCAGCGGTGGATCGGGCCGACCTCGGCCGGCCGAGGCCTTGGAGAGAAGCCATTGGCAGCCACAGAGCAATCGCCGCGAGTTCCCAAGAGCCCCCCGGGCCAAGGGGACATGAGCGGCCGGGTACCGGCGGCATTTGTCTCTGTGCCCTTACCGCTCTGGGCTGGCTCATCCCTCTCTTTCGCCGCTTCCGGGCGGCCAGGCCTCCTGCCCGCGGCCGCTATTTCCCCGACCACCAATCCCTTCCCCAACCAGCCGCAGGGCTGGAAAACTCCTGGCATGGCGCAGGCCCGGACCGTCACGGGCCCGTCAGGGTTCGCGCGCCCGGCCGCCAGGGGTAAAGACCGCCAAACACCGTTCGCCCGCCGGCAAGGGCCGGCGCTAATTCCGGACGGCGCCAACGTTTATAAAAAGCGCTAAGGAGGGTTTTAATAATGGGCACTGCCACGGCCAAGAAGATAGATCCCATCCTGGCGGAATTGCAGGCCATTGTCGGTGAGAAGAACGCCACCGACAAGAAGCACATCCGCTACGCCTACTCCTATGACATGTCCTTCGTCAAACCCAAGATGCCGGACTATGTGGTCCTGGTCCACTCGGTGGAGGACGTGCAGGGGGTTCTGCGCTACGCCAACCAGGAAAAAATCCCGGTAATCCCCTACACCAGCGGCACCAACATCGGTGGTCTGTGCATCCCTGAAAAGGGCGGCATCATCATGGACCTGAAGGGCATGAACAAGATCATCGAGATCGATCCCGAAGCCTTGGTGGCGGTGGTCGAGCCCGGGGTGTCCCACGCCCAGTTGGCGGACGGCCTCTACAAGCACAACCTGCGGTTCGGCTGGCCGGTGGGTCCGCCCTCGGCCTCGGTGGCTGCCTGCGCGGTGAGCCATGGCATCGGCCACATGAACGCCCGCTACGGCCTGAACTCCCAGGAGATCACCTCCATGGAGGTCGTGCTGCCCACCGGCGAGTTGGTGCGCGTGGGTTCCTGCGCCATCCAGCCCGACGCCTGGCACAGCACCCTGCCGCTCCCCAAAATGGACGGCCTGTTCAAGGGCTGGCTGGGCACCACCGGCGTGGTCACCAAGCTGGGCCTCGCCGTACACCACATTCCCCCGGTGCTGAAGATCTTCACCGTGAGCTGCGACACCGTGGAGGACATGTACTCCTACATGCTGAACCTGTCCAACTACGAGATCTGCGACGACATCACCGCCGTTTCCTGGTGGCTCTCCCAGGTGCCGATCCCCTATCCCTACAAGGAAAAGCCCGCTGACGCGGCCGAGTGGAACTCCTACGCCACCACCTACTCCTTCACCGAGAAGGAGCGGGACGCCCGCATCGAGATCTGGGAGAAGGTGGTCCAGGAAGAGCAAGCCAAGGGCTCCAGCCTCCAGGTCACCCACTACCCCGAAGAGGCCCTGCGCGGCCGCACCCAGCTTCCCAGCCAGGTGGTCGGGTCCACCAAAAACTACTGCAAGCAGGGCGGCGGCGGCATCTCCTGGCCCGGCACCTTCACCCCGGCCAAGAAGTGGGCCCCGGTGTACACCCGTTGGCGGGAAATCCTCATCGGGCACAACCTGTCCCCCTCGATCCGCATGAGCATGTACCGGGGTGTGCACTACGGCATGCTCCGCGCCATGATCCCCTTCAACAAGCAGAGCGAGGAAGAGACCGAGAACGCCCGCCACGCCATCGTGGAATGCCTCAAGGTGGACCTGGACGAAGGCGGCATCCCCTACAAGCCTCCGGTGGACTTCGCCAATGAAATCAGCCAGAGAGCCCACCCCGGCTATTTGATGCTGATGAAGAGAATCAAGAACATGCTGGACCCCAACGACATCATGAACCCGGGCAAACTGGGCTTCTAAACCCCTGACCGGCTGACACGTAGGAGGTTTTTTCATGGAATGGAACATCCCCAGCCTCGAAGAGCTGGAACATTTCATATGGCGTTGCACGGCGTGCGGTACCTGCAAAACTGCTTATGATTACGGACCACCGTCCACCTGCGCGCCCATCTGCCCGGCCGGCACCGAATTCGGCTTCGAGGGTAACCTCTCTTCCAAAGGCAAGATCGGCTTCGCCCGGGGTATCCTGGACGGCACCCTGTCCTTTGACGACGAAGAGTTCATCAATGACATCTACCGCTGCACCATTTGCGGCGGTTGCCAGAACCAGTGCCAGCTGGACCACAAGCCCGTGATCCCCGAGATCTTCGAGGCCATGCGCCGCAAGGCCGTGGAAGCGGGCGCCGGTCCCCTGCCGGCCCACAAGAACCTGACCCAGTCCTTGAAGGCCTACAACAACCCCTACCAGGGACCCCGCCGGGTGCGCACCGACTGGATGCGCCCCTTCAAGAAGGCCGGCAACCCCATCAAGGACATCAACAAGGAGCCCGCGCCCATCCTGTTGTACGTGGGCTGCACCGGCGCTTTCAACAAACAGGCCCAAACGGTGCCCACCGCCACCGCCTCCCTGTTCCAGAAGCTGGGCCTGGACTTCGGCTGCCTGGGCGAGAACGAGGTCTGCTGCGGCTCCACCGCCATGCGGGTGGGCGACGCCGAGGAGTTCAAGCGGGTGGCCACCAACAACCTTGAGACTTTCAAGCAGCTCAAGGAAGAAAAGGGCGTCACCACCATCGTGTCGTCTTGCGCCGGCTGCTACCGGGCCATCAAGAAGGACTATGTCCTGAGCGCGGACTACGACAAGATCATGGACGGCATCGAAGTCATCCATACCGCCCAATATCTGCACCGCCTGTGGAAAGAGGGCAAGCTGCCCATCGCCGGCTCCCTGGACCTGAAGGTCACCTATCACGACCCCTGCCACACCGGCCGCCACCTGAACAAGTTCGAAGTGGACAAGGACGGCTCCCAGCTGTGGGAAGGCGCCTACTTGGGCATGAGCGAAGAGGAATGCGTCTACGACCAGCCCCGCGAGCTGCTCTCGGCCATTCCCGGGGTGGAGCTCCTGGAGATGCAACGGATTCGGGGCAACTCCTACTGCTGCGGCGGTGGCGGTGGCGTGATGACCGGTTTCGGCGAATGGTCGCAGAAGAACGCCGGTCTCCGGATCGAAGAAGGCATGGCTACCGGAGCCCAAAGCATGGTCTCCATTTGCCCCTTCTGTCACTACAACTTGAACGCCGGTTCCCAGCGTATCAACAGCTCCATGAAGGTCTATGACCTAGTGGAGTTGCTGGACAAGGTTGTGCAATAAATAACTTGTTCGCCCCTAAAAAAAGGTCAGCAGTGCGAATTGCAAATTTGCTAGAATGGCTCCGGCATCAGGTTGTACCGGAAGCGCTATCTGAAGCAAGGCAAAAAGCAGTATTTCTGTGCTCACGCTATTTTGCAACTGCCTGCTACCAAATTTTCCCTGGCTATTTCTGCCCGCTTGGCGGGTAAACGGGGGGCGCTTTGCGCCCCCCGTTTTTTTTCTTAACGGCTGGTTAGTTGTTAATTCCTGGCGGGGAATGGTTCTGAGTTAGATTGCATGCGCCCCTAGAAGTCACCTGCCCAAAGGCTGGCCGACGGGAGGGATGGAGTGCATGCTTGGGTACACACAACCATTGTATTGAGGAGGAGGGTGTATGGCAATGACAAGGCAACCCGGCACGGAACAGCCGTATGCCGCGGGAGGACTCAAACTGAGATTGCCCTTTGTGCACTACCGGATAGAGTATCAGGACTTTATCCAGGGGGCCATTCTCAGTTGCGTTCCGCTCGGCATCACGGCGGCAATGACCAAGGTCTTGGGAATCCCGATTGAAATCGCGGTCCTGATGGTGGTCATTAACAACTTCCTTTACCTTATCCACACTTCTTTTGGTGACCCGTCCGTGGTCGGCTGGATCACCGCGGGTATCCCGCTGTACATCGCTTACCTGACCGATTTCCCGATGGGTCCAGAGCGCATCCAGGCCATGGTGGCCCTACAGATCTTGGTAGGTTTGATCTTCATGGTGCTGGGGCTCACGGGCATCACCAAGCTGGTGATCAAGAATTTCCCGGTGTCCATGCGAGCAGGCATCCTACTGGGCGCCGGTTTCGCCTCACTCATGCGAGTGTTTGATCCCGGTCAGCCCTTCATCGGCAATATGCCGGTGGCCTTCCTGCTGGCTTCCCTGGCCAGCTTCTTCATGCTGTTCTCCATGAGCGGCATGGCCTGGCGTAAAAAATACGGCTGGTTCGCCTGGTTGGCTGGTTTCGGCATCGCGCCGGGGTTTGTGGCCGGTTACATCGTGGGGCTTATCACCGGCGAGATTGCTCCTCCGGTGGGCGTGTTTGATCAGTTCATCATCGCCCTGCCCTTCAATGAGATGATCACCCAGTTCAGCCCGCTAAGTATTGGCTGGCCTTCCGTGGAAACCTGGGGCGCGGCCGTCTCCCTGGCCATCGTGGCTTACGTCTTGGCCTTCGGCGACATCCTGGTGCTGGAAGCCATGATCGATGAGTGCAACAAGACCCGTAAAGACGAAAGCATCGTCTTCCAGGTCTCCCGTAACCACATTCTCACCTCCATCCGCAACCTGTTCCTGGGCACTTTCATGCCCTATCTCCCCCTGGCCGGCCCCCAGTGGACCGGCGGCCAGGCCCTGGTGGTCAACCGCTTCAAGAACTCCACCCCGGCCCAGGAGCCCTCCTACTGGGGCGGCGCGACTTCGATCTTCTGGGGTATGAGCATCGCCATGTTGTTCCACCCCATCGTGCAGATTATCCTGCCGGCCAAGCTCATCGGCTTCGGCCTTACCCTGCTCATCCAGGGTTATCTGTGCGTTTATATTGCCTTTGCCATGTGCACCACCAACCTGCAGCGCGGCATCGCCGGCGTCATGGGTGCGGTGCTGGTCACGGCCAACTATGTGAAGCTGTGGGGCAGCCCGTTCTGGTCCGGTCCCACCCTGGCCCTGATCATCGGCGCGGTGCTTTACTTCGCCTTGGAATACTCCACCGTGGCGGAAAAGCCCGAGCACGAGACCGAGGAACAGGAAGTCCAGCGCATCGAAAACGGTGACAACGTAGACAAGAACTAACCTGACTCCAAAACCCGTCGCCGGGGACTAAGTCCCCGGCGACGAGGACACAATATGGCAAAACTCGACACCAAAGAAATAAAGCAAACGACCAAAAAGAATTTAAGCCTCTTCTTGGCTGTGGCCTTACCTTACACGCTCATTGGTATGGCGGTTATTTTTGGGGGTATTTGGACGATAAAACATTTCATGCCCAACAGTGAATATCAAGACATGATTCTTTTAATTTGGATCGCCATTTTCTGGTTCATTTATCAGCCGATGTTCCGCAGGGCCATCTTCCGCTGGAAAGAAAAGCACCAAGAGGCATGAGGCCTGGATGGCTTGGTAAACCCGAGTTCTCTTACCCACCCGCGGAACCCTGAAAAACTTGAACTCCGCGCCATAACTTAAGAGGAGGAAAACTGATGAACCTTAAAGAACGCTTCATGCGGCAGCTAGAGGGCAAGGAAGTGGACGTGACCCCCGTGGGTTGCACCACCACCTATGCCGTGGTCGAATTCCAGGAGGCTTGTGGCTGCTTCCGGCCCCAGGCCGACACCGATCCCCAGGCCATGGCCACCATGGCCCTCACCGGTCCCAAGCAGGCCGGTTGGGAATGGGTCAAGGCCATGGGCTGGGATATCGTGCCCATTTCCGAGGCCCTGGGCGTTGAGCTCGGCCCCCCCACCAAAGACACCCAGTACTATGTGAAGGGCCACCCCTACGCCGAGAACCAGGACAGCCTGGAATTTCCCTCGGACTTCCTGAGCCGGGGCCGTTTCCCGGTGTACAAGGAGCAGTTCCGTCTCCTGAAGGAAGCGGTTGGCGACGACATGGTGATCTTCGGTGAGTCCGAGGGCTGCTTCACCGCCGCCGCCAACTTGGTGGGCACCGAGCAGATGATGCGTTGGCTCATGAAAGAGCCCGAAAAGGTGTTCCGCGTCCTGGAAGTGACCAAGGAAGCGGCCGTGGCCGCGGCCAACTTCGCCTTTGACCAGGGGGCCGACTACTACACCTTCGCCGAGCCCACCTCCGGCCCGGCCCTCATGAGCCCCCGCATGTACAAAAAGTTCGCCCTGGACGTGGCCAAAGAGGTCATCAGTCGCTGCAAGGGCCCGGTGTGCCTGCACATCTGCGGCAACGCCGACCCCATCATCGAGATGATGTGCGAAACCGGCGCGGTGGGCATCAGCATCGAGAACCAAACCGACCTGAAGCGGGCGGTGGAAATCGCCAACACCAAGAACGTCAAGGTGTTTGGCAACGTGGCCACCGCCACCACCCTGTTCCGCGGCACTCCCGAGGAGTGCTATCAGGAGTCCATGGCCGCCCTGGATAACGGCACCCACTTCCTGTGCCCGGCCTGCGGCGTGGCGCCGCCCTCCCCCACGGAGAACCTGCGCCAGCTCCGGAAGGCCCGGGACGACAAGTTCGGTCTTCCCTACCCCTTCTAGGCCTTACTCCGCAGCACCTCCCGCCGCCCTCGCGGGCGGCGGGTTTTTATGATGTCGGCAAAGGCCGTCCTGGCTTTTGCCGACGGCGATTAGGCAAAACCACGCTTTTGAGACTGTTGCACAAGGCTCCATGCCTTGGGCAACGATCGGCTTGGCAAAAGCGTGGTTTTGCCAAGCCTCACGAATAACAAACCTTTCAGGTTTGTTATTCGGCGGTCCATCCCTGGCCCGCCGCAGGCTGTTTGTCAACAGCCTGCCCCGCCGCCCTCGCGGGCGGCGGGTTTTTATGCTATTTAGCAGGGCATTGATGTCATCCGTTTGGCGGCCAAGGGCCGTCAGGTTTCTCGGAGCAACCTTCCCCCCGTCGCGGTGAGCACCCCGGCCGGCCCTTGGGGCCAGTCCGGCGGCGCGCCAGCCCGGCGGGAGCCAAATCCAAGGCGAGAGATGAACGGCCAAGACGAGCGGCAGGTGGCGTTTTTGGGCTTCCCCCTGGACCCGGACGAGCGCCAGGAATCCCTGGATCACAAGCTGGCCCTGGACGGCCAGGGCGCCGGTGAGGATGACCCCTACCAGGAGGTCATGGAGCTTATCCGGCAGGAAGTGGACCCGGCCCGGTGGCGGGAGGAAGGCTCCCTGGAGGTGCCGGCCTGGCTCCGGCCCATGCCGCCGGCCGAGGAGCGGGAAAAGCTCCTGGTGGACAACTTCGTGGAGTTCATCGACGGCGAGGGCTGCCGGGCTGCGGCCGAGGAGGCCGGCCGCCACGTGGCCGAACATATCCTGCCGGACATCCCCTGCCTCCTGGCCGTGGACCACTGTCTCACCGGCGGGGTGCTGGCCGAGCTGGCCCGGGTGCACAGCCCGGAAAACATCTCGCTGGTGGTGCTGGACAGCCATTTGGACGCGGTGCCCGTGCCGGTGACCGCCGGGGCCATCCTGTTCGACGCCGAGCACAACCCCTCCTCGGTTTACGACGCGGACAACCCCTTCCTGCACCACCGGCCGGATTCCTACAACGCTTCCTCGTTTTTGCACCATCTCCTGGATCAGGGCGTGGTGCTGCCCCGGAATCTCATCGTGGCCGGCTTGTCGGACTATCCGCCCAAGCGGGCCTTCAAGATCAAGGATCAGCGCATCAAGGACTACGCCGGGGTGTACAGCGGGCTCAAGGCCCGGGGCGCGGCCATCCTCACCAAGAAGGACCTGGCGGCCGGCACCTCGCGCTTCAAGGCCCTCCTGGCCCGCATCAATACGCCTTTTGTTTATATTTCCATAGACATGGACGTGGGAGCCAAGAACGCTCTCATCGGCGTTCGCTTTGACCAGTACGTGGGGCTTTCCGAGCCCCAGATCTACCGCCTGGCCGAAGCGCTCCGGGGACTCTTGGACCGGGGAGTGCGGCTGGCCGGCTTGGACCTGACCGAGTTCAACCCGCGCTGGGCCGGCGGCTCGGACCCCACCTACCGCATCGCGGCCAACCTGATCCGCCTGATTCTCTTCGGTATGGAGCCGGCGGCCGCCTAAGGGAGGCGCCGGGGCGGCGATGCCCGTCCCGGCGTAGGTCGGCGAAGGGGCGGCTTGTGCCGCGGGCTCAGATCAAGCCCAGGCGCTTTAGGAGCACCGTGGCCAGGAAGCGGAAGAACACGGAGGGCTTCTGGTGCCGGGCGGCCAGCACTTCGTTGGTGTGCAGGAAGCTGACCGGCACTTCGATGAGCCGCCGCCGGCTCTTCATGACCTCCAGGGTCATCTCCAGGGCGTAGGCCGGGCCGCGGCTGTGCAGTTGGCCGGCGATGTCCCGGTAGCAGTCCTTCCAGATGGTGCGGAAGGTGCACCCCACGTCCGAGAGCCGCACCGAATAATTCAGCCATAACAATTCGATGAGCTTGGCCAAAAACACGTGGGCCAGGCGCACCACCCCTCGCATGCGGGTGCCTTGCTGGATAAGCTGACGGGTGGTGCGGGTGCCCACGACCAGCTCCGCGTCGGCGATATAGGCCAACAGCTTCTTCACGTCGTTGGGGTAAAAAGAGTAATACCCCTCGGTGATGGTGACGATGTCGCCTCGAGCCGCTTCGATGCCGTAGGCCAGCAGGGCCCCGTACTTTTCCTGGCCCGGCGGAGCGTGCAGCACCCGGGACTTGCCGAGCCCGGCCAGCCAGGCCGGCTCCGGGCAGCCGTCCGGCAGCACCAGCAGCACTTCATCCACGCAGTCCAGGCGGTCGTACTCACCCATCACCCGGGCCAGGCCCTCTTCCTGGCCCCAGGACTGCACCACCACGCTGTGCTTGGCCTTGGGCATCAGCTTGCTGCGCCCTAGGAAATTGGCCCAGTGCAGGCTGTCCACGTCGTTTATGTTGACGTAGCGGCCTTCCAGAAAGAACGGCCGCATGGTCAGCCCGTGGGCCACGGCTTCGCCCAGAGTGCCGATGAAGTCCGGCGGCTCGCCCTCCCGGGCAAAGGCCTCCTCCAGGAGGCGGAACACCCGGGGCGAGAGCAACAGGGTGCCGGTGCCCAGGATCGGTTCCTGGGGGTCGGCCGGTTTCTCCTCGAGGGAACTGATCCGCTCGCCGTCCAGGTGCAGGGTGTAGTTCCGCTTGATGGCATTCCAGTCCTGGCTGCGGAAGACCCCGCAGGCGCCCAGTTCCTCCGGGTCCAGGCTTTGGCGGGCCAGCGCGCTGTGGTTGGTCTCCAGGTAGAACTCGTCCGAGAGCACCATCAGGAAAGGGCCCGTGATGTGTTCCCCGGCCAGGCGTACCGAATGGGCCAGTCCCAGGTCGATGTGCTGGTTCTGGATATAGGTGATCTTGACGTTCCAGGCCGCGCCGTCGCCGAAGTGGTCCCGGATGACCTGGCCCAAGTCCCCCACCACGATGAAAAACTCGCGGATATGGGCCTGGTCCCGGAGCATGACCAGGGAATGCTCCAGCAGCGGGCGTCCCGCCACCGGGAGCATGCCCTTGGGGATGTCCTTGGTATAGGGATAGGCCCGGGTGCCCTTGCCCGCCGCGGGAATCAACCCCACCAGCTCAGGCATGGTCGAACCGGTATTTCACGAGGAGCCACAGGGCCTTGGCGGCCTCGGGAATGTGTTTCATCTTGGAGCGCCCGGTCTGCCGCGGGCGATAGGCGATGGGCACCTCGGCGATGCGGTGGCCCCGCCGGGCCAGGCGGGCGGCCAGCTCCACCACGTGCTCGAAACCGCTGCGGGTGAAGTCTATGCCGTCGTAGGCCTCGCGCCGAAAGGCCTTCATGCCGGTGTACAGGTCGGTCACCCCTTGGCCGTAGAGCAAGTTGAAAACCAGCGATACAAAACGGTTGCCCAGTTGGCGGGTGGGAGACATGTCCAGTTGGGAGGGATCCAGAAAGCGGCTGGTGTAGACCACGGTCGCGGTCTGGAGCTTCTCCAGCAAGGCTCCGATGGCCTCGGGGGGGTACTCGCAATCCGCATCGATGATCACCACCAGGGGAGCCTCGGCCAGGCGCATGCCGTCCACCAGGGACTGGCCATAGCCCAAGTTTTGGCCGTGCTCCAACAGGGTAAGCTCCGGCCGGGCCCTTAAAAGTTCCAGGGTGCCGTCGGTGGAGCCGTTGTCCACGAAGATCAGGCGGACCGGCTGGGGCAAAGCGGCCATGCGCGCCAGAAAAGCCGGCAGCATTTCCACCTCGTTCCACACCGGCACCACCACGTCCACGGCCGGTCCTGAGGCCTGACGCGCGGGATCATCCCGGGAAATTATGGTCATGCTTCCTACCTAAGGGCTTCATTTAAGGCTCCTCCAGCCCGAGTCGGCCGGGTTCGGCGTTCCGAGGGCGGCCGCTCCGCCCCGCCTCTACCCGGGCAAGGAGGACCGCCGGGCAGCCCTGAGCTGGCAGACTGTCAATTAACATAAAACCAGCCGATTGGCCAGACGGCATTGCCCGCCCGCGCGGCCGAGGTAGGGTCTCACCTCTCCCAAATTCTGGTTAACCCCCATGGTCAAGCGAGTCGAGATTTTTCTAAGATGGACTGAGGCCGCCACGACGGCGCTTGAGGCTAAAAGACTTTACCAACAAATAGTTACGTAATTTTTAGCAGTTAAGCGCCACCAGAGGTCGGGGTGGACTGAATTCTCGGCGCAGGCAAGTAAAACTTACTTGGGCGCCCAAGAAGCAGCCCGCCGAATCACGAGCCAATTATGCGGGTGATTTATGGGTGTTGGCAAAACCCGGACTCACCCGCAAGCTCGCCTTGCTGGGGTAACCTCGCCGGGGACTAGCCGAGACTCCCAGCTGCCCGGTGCGTCATGCGCCGGGCCGTGCTCTCAAAATGTCCGGGGGGGCAAATTCGCCGCCCGGCTGCCTGTGGGGGCAACCAGCCGGGGGAAGCGGGCCCTTGAAGGCCCGTCACGCGGTTTGCCTCGCCAGACCTAGAGCTAATTCAGCGGGTTGCTCCGGAGGTGCCGGCCAGCCCGCCGCCGGAAAAGCCAGGGGTGGGCTCGTCCCGGCAAGCGCCCGGGAAAGGCACGTGTTCGCGCGGAGTATCTTTCCCCACGGCTAGATTTTTTGGCCTTTTTCCCGCTGTTCCGTGAAAGGAGCGACCATGGGCAAATACCAAGAGATTTTCGACAGAAGCATCAAGGATCCCAACGGGTTTTGGGGCGAAGCCGCGGAAGCCATAACCTGGCATAAGCGTTGGGACAAGGTGCTGGACGATTCCAACAAGCCGTTTTACCGCTGGTTCACGGGGGGAGAGCTCAACACCTGCTACAACGCCGTGGACCGCCACGTGGAAGCCGGCCGGGGAGACCAGGCCGCCATCATCTATGACAGCCCGGTGACCGATACGATCCAAACCATCACCTACCGCGAACTGCAGGACCAAGTCTCCCGCTTCGCCGGCGGTCTCAGCTCCCTGGGCGTGACCAAGGGCGACACCGTGGTGATCTATATGCCCATGGTGCCCCAGGCCCTGGTGGCCATGCTGGCCTGCGCCCGCCTGGGCGCGGTGCACAGCGTGGTGTTCGGCGGCTTCGCACCCAAGGAGCTGGCGATACGCATCGACGACGCCAAGCCCAAGGTCATGATCACGGCCTCTTGCGGCATCGAGGTGAAAAAGGTCATCGCCTACAAACCGCTGTTGGACCAGGCCATCGAGCTGGCCAAGCACAAGCCGGAAAAATGCATCATCCTGAAACGGCCCTATGCCGAAGCGCGTTTGGACTCGGCCCGGGACGTAGATTGGGACGAGCTGATGGCCGGGGCCGCGCCGGCCGACTGCGTGATGGTCAAGGCCACCGATCCCCTGTACATCCTCTACACTTCCGGCACCACCGGCATGCCCAAGGGCATCGTGCGGGACAACGGCGGCCACGCCGTGGCCCTGTACTGGTCCATGAAGAACATCTACGCGGTCAACCCCGGCGACGTGTACTGGGCGGCCAGCGACGTCGGCTGGGTGGTGGGCCACTCCTACATCGTGTACGCCCCCCTGTTCTACGGCTGCACCACCATCGTCTACGAGGGCAAGCCGGTGGGCACCCCGGACGCCGGCGCCTTCTGGCGGGTCATCAGCCAGCACAACGTCAAGGTGCTGTTCACCGCGCCCACCGCGTTCCGGGCCATCAAACGCGAGGACAGCCAGGGCAACCACCTGAAAGACTACGATCTTTCCAATTTCGACGCCCTGTATCTGGCTGGGGAACGAACCGATCCGGACACCTACTACTGGGCCTGCGACCTGTTGAAGCGCCCGGTCATCGACCACTGGTGGCAGACCGAGACCGCCTGGGCCATTGCCGGCAACTGCCGGGGCATCGAATTGCTGCCCATCAAGGCCGGCTCGGCTACCAAACCCGCCCCGGGCTATGACGTGCGCATCCTCTCCAGCGACGGCGCGGAGCAGGCGGCCGGGCAGCCTGGCGTGGTGACCGTGAAACTGCCCCTGCCGCCGGCCACCCTGCCCACCCTGTGGAACGCCGACGAGCGCTTCCTGCAGTCCTACCTGAACCCCTTCCCCGGCTACTACTTCACCGGCGACGAGGGGTACATGGACGAGGACGGCTACGTGTTCATCATGGGCCGGGTGGACGACGTGATCAACGTGGCCGGGCACCGGCTCTCCACCGGGGCCATGGAGGAGGTCATTGCCCAGCATCCCGCGGTGGCCGAATGCGCGGTCATGGGCGCGGCCGACGACTTCAAGGGCCAGCTCCCCGTGGGCCTGGTGGTCTTGAAAGCCGGGGTGGAGCAGGACCACGACGAACTCAAGAAGGAACTGGTCAAGATGGTCCGCGAACAGATTGGGCCCATCGCGGCTTTCAAGTCCGTGGCCATCGTGGCCCGGCTGCCCAAGACCCGCTCCGGCAAGATCCTGCGGGGCACCATGCGCAAGATCGCCGACGGCGCTTCCTACACCGTGCCGTCCACCATCGACGATCCCGCCACTCTGGGGGAGATCCAGGACGCCCTCAAGGCCATCGGCTACGCCACCGGGGCTGCCTAGCCGCCGGCCGGGCGGGGGAACCCGGCGGCTTATTACGCGGCAAAGGCCCGCTCCCCGGGGGAGAAGGCTATCCTTCTCCCCCGGGGTGACCCGGCCGGGGGCTGGCGCGCCCGTCCTCCCGTGAGAGTAGGGGTTTTCCCCCCGGTAAATACAGGTTGCCCCCCATGGCGGTGGCTTGCGCCTTAGCCTAAGTTGAAAGTGAGAAAATTTAGAGGTGGCGGCGGAGAAGGCCTACGATTCGGCAGGAAATCCCCTCCACCCCGAGCAGCCGGACCCGGTGGGAAGCATATGAGTGATTTTCCCCTGGCGCGCATCTTGGAGTTCGTGCAGGCGGTGTCGCCCTTTGACACCCTGCCCCGCTCGGAACTCAACGATGCGGTGGCCGCCATGGAAATCGCCTATTTTCCCCGGGAGACCCAGATCATTCAGGCGGGCGGCGAGCCCTCCCATCATTTGTACATAATTCATTCCGGGTCGGTGCGGGTTTCGGTGCCGGCCGCCGAAGAGGGGGAAATACTGGTCGATTTGCGCGGCGAAGGAGACGTGTTCGGGGCCATCAGCCTGTTGCAGGGCAGCCAGGCCTTGTTCTCGGTGACCGCCCGGGAAGACCTCTTGTGCTTCCTGTTGCCGGCCGAATATCTCCGCCGCCTCATCGAAACCTACCCCACCTTCCAGAACCACTTCAATTTCTCCCTGGCCCGCAACATCAAGGCGGCCAGCGAGAGCAAGGGCGGCAACTACCCCCTGCACGACGGCGGCGAGTCCCTCAAGAAGCTGGCCTCCCAGCTGCGGAGCCAGGTGGCCACGCTCATGAGCGTCAAGGTGCTGTCCTGCCCCAGCGGCACCAGCATCCGCCAAGCCGCCCAAATGATGTCGGAGCGCCAAGTGGGCTCCATCCTGGTGCTTGCTCCGGACGGCGGGCCCCGGGGCCTGGTCACGGACACCGATCTCCGCAAGCGGGTGGTGGCCGGCGGGGTGGACAGCAGTCTCCCGGTGGACGAGGTCATGAGCCACCCGGTGCTGACCATCGCTCCCCAGGCCTTTGCCTTTGAGGCCATGCTGGAGATGACCCGGCACGGGGTGCATCACTTGATAGTCAGCAAGGGCGGCCAGGTGGCTGGGGTGATCAGCGATCACGACGTCAAGGTGGTCACCGGCGCCTCGCCGGTGGGCCTGGTGCGGGAGATCGACAAGATCACCTCGGTGGAGGAGCTCTCCCGCACGGCCGAGCGCATCCGGGGGCTTCTGGAGATGCTGCTCCGCCTGAGCGGCTCCCCGGAGTACATGCTGGAGCTTTTGAAGGAGTTCGGCGACCGGGTGATGATCAAGCTCTCCGACCTGGCCGAGGAACACATGGCCGCCAAGGGCCTGGGCGACTGCCCGGTGAACTACACTTGGCTGGCCGTGGGCGCCGCGGGCCGGGGCGAAGTGGCGCCGCCCGTGGAGTTCGAGCATCTGTTGATCTACACCGACACGCCCGAAGGGGAGAAGGTGCGGCCCTGGTTCTTGAACTTCGCCGCCCAGGTGGGCCAATACCTGGCCCGCTCCGGCCTGGTGCCCCGCAGCGCGGCCACGGTTCTGGCCGAGCCCAGCCGCTGCCTGCCCACCACCCAGTGCCGGCAGCAATTCCTGGATTGGATCGGCCGGCCCGATCTCCGCTATCTGAGCACCCTGGACATGATGTTCGATTTCCGGCCCGTGAGCGGGGAGTCCGGCTATTGCCGCGGTTTGCGCCAGGAGGTGATGCAAGCCCTGCGCCAAAACCCTTCTTTTTGCGCGCTGTTGGCCCAAGCCGCCGTGCGGGAGCAACCGCCGCTCGGCTTTCTGCGGGAGTTTGTGGTGGAGCGGGACGGCAACTACTCCGCCACCCTGGACCTGGACAAAAGCCTTTTGACCCCCATCGTAAAATCCGCCCGAGTGCTGGCTCTGGCCAACGGGATCGAGGACACCAGCACCCTGGGGCGGTTGGCCGCAGCTTCCCAACTGGGCATTTTGGAAAGCTACATCGTCTCGGATCTGCGCGCCGCCTTTGGCTACGCCACCCAGCTCAGGGTGTCCTATTTCCTGGAGGCCCTGGCCCAGGAGCAGAGCTACCGCGACCGGGTGCCAGCCGAGGAACTGAATCGCGGGCAACGCAGCATGTTGAAGGACAGCTTCAACGTCATCGCGGAAATGCAGCACCAGGTCCTGGAACATTACTGGCCGGGAAGCGGCGTGAATTGAGATGGTTTTAAGTGAACATCTTCGGCGCCCTTGCCTACAACCGCTTTGTGCGCCTGGTCACCACCGGCAGGCGGCTCAGACCGCTGGGCAGGGCCAACCTCGCGGTGTTCGAGGGCTTGCGGCCCTGGGCTCCGGCCGCGGGAGGCAGCTATGTGGTGGTGGACCTGGAGACCACCGGCCTGAACCCCAACCGGGATCGGGTGGTCTCGGTGGGAGCCTTCCGGGTGGCCGAGGGCCGGGTGCGCCTGGGCGACGTTTTCAACGAGTTGGTGAATCCGGGCCGGGATATCCCGCCCGAATCCATACGTGTGCATGCGATTTTGCCCGACATGATCGAAAACGCCCGTCCGGCTTGGGAGGTTTTCGACGATTTTCTCCAGTTCCTGGGGAAAGATGTCTTGGTGGCCCATCATGCCCGTTTCGACATGTTTTTCATCAACCGGGTGATGCGGGAACAGTATGGCTTCCGCCTGCAAAACCTGGTGTTGGACACGGTCTTGATGTGCCGGAGAGCGCTGTTGGATCCGGATCCCTATGGGCAGCGCAAGGGGGCGCGGCGTTGCAGCTTGGACGCCCTGGCCAAGCGCTTTGGCATCTATGTTCCCGAGAGGCACACCGCCCTGGGGGACGCGCTGGCTACCTCCTTGATTTTCCAGCGTCTCTTGTTGGAGCTGGAAAAGTCCGGCTGGCATACCCTTGGCGATCTGGTCAAGGTGGCAGGAGTGTGGTGAGGGGTGCTAAGCACTCCGTCGACCTTGCAGGAGCGTTCTCATCCGATCCCCGGGGCGGCGCCGAGTGGCCGGGCCGGCAAAACCTGGGGCGGCCGCGCGGCGGCCGGGAATATCCAGATAGGTTAATTGTTCAAACCTAAGAAACTGAGGGAGGCCCATGGCTGATTTGGTTAAGGAAAACAAAGGCTTTTACAATCCCCCCAGCTCCTTTTCGTCCAAGGCCTACGTCAAGAGCCTGGATGAATATAAGGAAACCTACGCGCGGTCAATCTCCGATCCGGAGGGATTCTGGGGAGAGGTGGCCGGAGACTTTCACTGGGAAAAGAAGTGGGACAAGGTTCTGGACTTCAACTTCCACAAGAGCAAAGGCCCCATTTCCATTAAATGGTTCCAAGGCGGCCAAACCAACATCTCCTACAACTGCCTGGACCGGCACCTGGCTACCCGGGGTGACCAACCGGCCCTGTTGTGGGAGGGCAATGAGCCGGGCGAGGACCGGGTCCTCACCTACCAACAGGTCTACGATGAAGTCACCAAGTTCGCCAACATCCTGCGGAACAAGTTCGGCATCAAAAAAGGCGACCGGGTCACCATCTACCTGCCCATGATTCCCGAGTTGTCCATCAGCATGCTGGCCTGCGCCCGCATCGGCGCCATCCACAGCGTGGTCTTCGGCGGGTTCTCGGCCGAGTCCTTGAAGGACCGCATCGTGGACAGCGCGTGCAGCCTGGTGATCACCAGCGACGGCACTTACCGCGGCGGCAAGGCGGTCACCCTGAAACAGATCGCCGACGAGGCCCTGGAAAGCTCCGCCCGGGAAGGCCTCAGCGTGGGCAGCATGGTGGTGGTGCAGCGCGTGGGCCAGGGCAAGGGCATCGACTGCCCCCTTGTCGAAGGCCGCGACCACTGGTGGCACGAACTCATGGCCGACTCGCCGGTGGGCTGCGATCCCGAGTGGATGGATGCCGAGGATCCTCTCTTCATCCTCTACACCTCGGGCTCCACGGGCAAACCCAAGGGCGTGCTCCACACCACCGGGGGGTACATGGTCTACGTATCCCTCACCCACCGCTATGTTTTCGACTATCATGACGGCGACGTATACTGGTGCACCGCCGACATCGGCTGGGTCACCGGCCACAGCTATATTCTTTACGGTCCGCTGCTGAACGGCGCCCGCAGCCTGATGTTCGAAGGCGTGCCCACCTACCCCGACGCCGGCCGGTTCTGGGAAGTGGTGGACAAGTGGGGCGTGAACATCTTCTACACCGCGCCCACCGCCATCCGGGCCATCATGCGCATGGGCGATGAGTACGTCACCCGCCACAGCCGCAAATCCCTCCGGCTGTTGGGTACCGTGGGCGAGCCCATCAACCCCGAGGCCTGGCGCTGGTACAACGAAGTGGTGGGCGAGATGCGCTGCCCCATCGTGGATACCTGGTGGCAGACCGAGACCGGCGGCATCCTCATCACACCCCTGCCCGGGGCCATTCCCACCAAACCCGGCTCGGCCACCCTGCCCTTCTTCGGGGTGGAGCCGGCCCTGTTGGATGATGAGGGCAAAGAGATGGAGGGCAACGGGGTCAGCGGCCGCCTGGGCATGAAAGCCCCCTGGCCGGGCCAACTCCGCACCACCTACGGTTCGCATGAGCGCTTCGAAACCGTATACTTCAGCGATTTCGACGGGTACTACTTCACCGGTGACGGTTGCCGCCGCGACGATGACGGCTACTACTGGATCACCGGCCGGGTGGACGACGTGATCAACGTCTCCGGTCACCGCATGGGCACCGCCGAGGTGGAGAGCGCCCTGGTGGCCCATCCCGCCGTGGCCGAGGCCGCGGTGGTGGGCTTCCCGCACGAGATCAAAGGCCAGGGCATCTACGCCTACGTGACCCTGAAGCTGGGCCACGACTACAGCGAAGAGCTGAAAAAAGACTTGGTGAAGCACGTGCGCAAGGAAATCGGCCCGATCGCCACGCCCGACGTGATCCACTGGGCTCCCGGCCTGCCCAAGACCCGCTCCGGCAAAATCATGCGCCGCATCCTGCGCAAGATGGCCGCCGGTGAGAGCGACTTCGGCGACACCAGCACGCTGGCCGACCCCTCGGTCATCAGCACCCTGGTGGACATGAAGGACAAGTAACCACCTAGGCCGGGGGCGTCCTGCGGGACGCCCCCGGCCAGGTCACCAGCGCCCCAAAGGCCGCGGGCCCCAGCCCCACCCCCAGGCAAACCAGATTTTTTGGAAGCCCCGGGGACGGCCCGCCGCCTGAGCAGAGATTTCTTGCAGAAGCCACGGACCAGCATTTCAGATACAATTTTAGGATCCCCCGCACTTCTTGCGGAGACTACGGCCCGCCGGGGGTATACCCACAGCGAGAGAGGCAGACATGCACCCCGACTCCGCCGCCGCTCCCCTGTCCCGGGAAACTTTACTGCGTTTTTTGGAGTACACTCCCCCCTTCAGCGAATTGGACGCTCCCACCCTCACCAACCTGGTGGAGCGCTGTCAGGTGGAATTTTATCCCGAGGGCACCCGTCTCTTGGAACGGGGTAAGAGCCCCGTGACCCACCTGCGGGTCATCTACGAGGGCAAGATCAAGCTGTTTTTGCAGGACGAGGAAGGCGAGACCAGCTATCAGGACTTCCGGGACCGGGGGGAAACCATCGGCGCCCTGGGCATCCTCCGAGGCAGCATGGCCCACCTGGACGTGGTGACCGAGCGGGACACCATCTGCATCCTCATCGAGCAAGGCGACTTTCTGGAGCTTATCGCCAAAAGCACCGCTTTCTCCCGCTACTACCTGAAGACCATCACCGAGGTCTACGTTTCCAAGACCCTGAGCCAACTGGAAAAACCCCGGGCCCGGGTCAATTCGGAAAGCATCCTGTATCTCTTCACCGCCCAGGTGGGCGATGTGGTACGGGGCAAGCCGGTCACCATCCCCCATGACGAGACCGTGCAAAAAGCCGCCCGCACCATGAACGAACGCCGGGTGGGGTACCTCCTGGTCACCGGCCCGGCCGGCCAGGTGCTGGGTATCGTCACCGACCGGGACCTGCGCACCAAGGTGGTGGCCGCGGGAGAAAACATCACCACCCCGGTGGAGCGGGTCATGTCCGCCCCGGTGGAGGCCGTGTCCCACTACACCACTTGCTTCGACGCCCTCCTGGAGATGATGCGGCAACGGGTGCACCACCTGGTGGTGTCCAAACAGGGCGAGATCGTAGGCGTGGTGAGCGGCCATGACCTGATGGTCCTGCAGGGATCCTCGCCCTTGGTGCTGGTCCGCCAGATCAGCGCCGCCCGCAGTTTTGAGGAGGTTTACGACCTGTCCCTCAAGAGCCCCCGGGTGGTGCGCTCCTTGATCTATGAAGGCGCCAAGGCCGGCAATATCACCCGCATGATCACCCTGATCAACGACTACATCCTGGACCGCATCCTCTCCCTGATGGAGCAGAAGCTGGGCCAGCCGCCCCTGCCCTTCTGCTGGCTGCTGATGGGCAGCGAGGGACGGCGGGAGCAGACCTACCGCACCGACCAGGACAACGGCCTCATTTACGCGGACCCCGAGGACGAGCACCAGGCCAAGCTGGCCGAGGACTACTTCCGCATCCTGGCCGAGGAGACCATCGAGCACCTGGTGGCCTGCGGCTTTCCCCGCTGCCACGGCAACATCATGGCCAGCAACCCGGATTGGCGGCGGCCCTACTCGGTTTGGCAGGGCTACTTTGACCGCTGGATCAAAACCCCCGAACCCAAGGAAGTGCTGCACGCCACCATATTCTTCGATTTCCGCCCTGGCTGGGGAGACTTGGAACTGGGCCAGCGCCTGCGGAACCACCTGACCAACCAGGTCAAGGGCAAGGACATCTTCCTGCGCTTCCTGGCCCGGGACACCCTGACCACCCTGCCCGCCCTCAGCTTTTTCAAGAACTTCATCGTGGAAAAGGAAGGCCCCCACAAAAACAAGTTGGACCTCAAGGAAAAAGGCATGGTGCCGTTCGTGGATTTCGCCCGGGTGCTGTCCCTGCAATATCAGGTGCCGGAGACCAACACCCTGGAACGTTTGATGATTTTGGGCGACAACGGGAACATCAGCCGGGATCTCCTGGAAAAGTCCAGCCAGGCCTATGAATTCCAAATGCAACTCCGGCTGGTGCACCAGCAGAGCATGCACGAGCAGGGCCTGGAGCCCGACAACTTCATCGATCCCCACGAGTTGAGCTATCTGGAGCGGCGCACTTTGAAGGAAGCTTTTGGCGTGGTGGCGGAGTTGAAGTCCTACCTCAAAGACGTGTTTCAACTTTCAGCCGGCTAAAGGCAAAAGGAGACCATTGCACGGCAATTTATGGAGAACTTAAAATGCCTTGTATAACCAGTTAATGGTTGCTGTGTTGCTGTGTTGCAATGGTCTCACCCGGGCCACGGACGGACGGCCGCATAACAAGCCTAAAAGGCTTGTTATGCGTGAGGCTTGGCAAACCACGTATTTGCCAAGCCGGTAGTTGCACAAGGCAGGAAGCCTTGTGCAACGGTCTCAAAAGGCAGACTTGCCGGCCCTGCCGCCTCCCAACCCGGTCCCGACGGGCGAGCAGGGCCCTTAAAGCCGCCGCGCCGGGAGCAAGCCCCGGGCGGACCGGCCGGCACCGAGTGGCCCACCCCCGGTCCTCAGGGCCCGGGGGTGGGACTCAGTTCATAACCGTTTTTTTTTCCTGATTAAGCTCCCGCAAGGCGGCCACGGCCTGTTCATTGCCGGCCTGGGCCTCCTGCTCCATGGCCCGGCGGCCCTCGTCGCCCAGCTCCGCCAGCATCTGGCGGCTACCCTGCCGCAGACAGCCCAGGTCCACGTCCTTGGTGGACAAGCCCAAAAGGAGCGCGGGCACCGCCTCGCCACCCATTTTCAGAATCTCGTCCTCGGCCAAGACTTTTACCGCCGGGTCCGGCGAGCACAGGCGCACCACCAAGTCGCTGGCACGGGGGAAATGCCGCCAACCCGCGTTCTGATAGTAGAAATCCCCTCCCAAAACCAGGAGCCAGAGGGCCAACATGCCCCAAACCGCCAGCGAGACCGGCCGGGGAGCCAGCTTTTGGGCCAGGCGGAGCCCCTGATATACCGCTACGGCCAGGGCCAGGCAAAGGACCATGATCACCAAGGCCGGGGAGAGCATCATCAAAGGGGGAATAAGATCATCCACCCCGCGGTAGGGGTTGACCGAAAAGTAGAGATTCATGGGCCGGATGAACTTTTCCAGGAAGAACCACCCACCCGTGACGTAGATGGACAGGGCTGGAAAAGCGGCCCACCACCGTCCCCGCCACAAGAGAAAGGCCAGGCCGCCCAACAAGACGCCGGCTGCCAGGACACCAAGATCACCCAAACGGAGGTACTCCAGTTGGTTGATATCGTTCACGCTCATGAGCACCACCAGGGCCACCAAGGTGGGCCCGGCCGCCGCCAAGGAGGCCTTCAGCAGGCGCTTATGGGTGTCGGGAGGCATTTCGGGGGCGGTTTTAGGCATAAGTCATCCTCTGCTCGGTTCCGCTGCACGTAAGGACTGGCTGCATGAAAGATTTGAGGATTGCCGGCGGGGCGCCGGAGCGTCCCGCCGGATGACAGGTTTTTAGTGATCCACCGCCGCGCCGGCCCCCTTGGGGCTCCGCACGAACTCCACGATCTCTTGCACCTCTGGCGGAGGCGCCTTGGTGACCGCGGAAACCGCGATGGCCACGATGAAGTTCAGGAGCATACCGATGGTTCCGATACCTTCGGGGGTGATCCCCAGGAACCAGTTGCTGACCCCCAAGAACTTGGTCTGGATGATGTAGATAGCCGTGAACAGGATACCCACAACCATGCCGGCGATACACCCTTCCCTGGTTGTCCGCTTGGTAAAGATGCCAAGCACGATTATGGGGAAGAAGCTCGAGGCAGCCAAGCCGAAGGCGAAGGCCACCACCTGGGCCACGAACGCTGGAGGATAGATGCCGAAGTAACCGGCGCAGATCACGGCCACGCCGATCATGATGCGGGCCACCAACAGGCGTTGCTTCTCAGTGGCCTTCTTGTTGACAATGCGGAAATAGAGGTCGTGGCTCACCGAGGAGCCCACCACCAAGAGGAGACCGGCCGCCGTGGACAGGGCCGCGGCCAGACCACCGGCCGCCACCAAGCCCACCACCCAGGCGGGCAGACCGCCGATCTCCGGACTGGCCAAGACCATGATGTCACGGTCGATGTAAAGCTCGTTGGCGTTATCCGTGGGCTTGTTGGCCATCAAAGGCTGGCCGTACTTGCCCACCTCGTGGGTCCACTTGGGCGCCTTGCCCTCAAAGGGGGGCCCGGGACGGTATTGGATGATGCCGTCGCCGTTCTTGTCGAGCCAGCCGATGAGGCCGGGCTTCTCCCAGTTCTTGAACCAGGCAGGCGCTTCCTTGTAGGGCTTGTCTTCCAGGGTGTTGATCATGTTGTAGCGCACGAAGGCGGCCACGGCAGGGGCCGTGGTGTACAGGAGGGCGATGAAAAGAAGGGCCCAGCCCGCGCTCAGGCGGGCGGCGCGCACGCTAGGCACCGTGTAGAACCGGATGATGACGTGGGGCAGACCCGCCGTGCCCACCATCAGGGCGAAGGTGATGCAAAACACGTTCAGCATGTCCGTGTTGGTGGTGGCAAAGGCCTTGGTGTACTCCACGAAGCCCAGGTCTTTGGCTATGATGTTCAAGGTATCCAACAGGTACTTGCCCGCGTCGGCCCCCGCCGCGATGGTGGAGCCGAAACCGATCTGGGGGATCGGCACGCCGGTGACCTTGTAGGAAACCGCGATGGCTGGAATCAAATAGGCCATAATCAAGACGCAGTACTGGGCCACCTGGGTCCAGGTGATGCCCTTCATGCCGCCCAGGGAGGCGTAAAGGAACACGATGCACATACCGATGATGACGCCTGTATTTATGTCCACCTCCAGGAACCGGCTGAATACGATGCCCACACCGCGCATCTGGCCGGCCACGTAAGTGAAGGACACGAACACCGCGCAAGCCGCCGCCACCATGCGGGCGGTGTCGGAATAATAGCGGTCACCCACGAAGTCCGGCACGGTGAACTTGCCGAACTTGCGGAGGTAGGGAGCCAGGAAAAGGGCCAACAGCACATAGCCGCCGGTCCAACCCATCAGGTAGTAGCAGCCGGGATACCCCAGAAAGGAGATCAAACCGGCCATGGAAATGAACGAAGCGGCGCTCATCCAGTCGGCGCCGGTGGCCATGCCGTTGGCGATGGGGGGCACGCCCATGCCCGCCACGTAAAATCCCTTGACGTCCTGCACTCGTGACCGCCAGGCGATCACGATGTATACGGCGAAGCTGAGTCCCACCCAAAAATAGGTCCATCCTAAAATACTCATTTTCTTCTCCCCGTGGTGACAGGGTTGCCGATTTCGGCCGCCCCGCAGCTACTCATCCAGCTCATATTCCTTGTCCAGCTTGCGCATGATGTAGCAATAGACGAAGATGAGGATCACGAAGATGTAGATCGAGCCTTGCTGCGCGAACCAAAACCCCAGAGGGAAGCCCCCCAGGTGTATGCTGTTGAGCGGCACCACCAGGAAAATGCTGAGTAAATAGCCAGCGATGAACCAAACCACGAGCAGTGAGATCATCACCCTAATATTCTTCCGCCAGTATTCCTCCATCTTCTTTGGGACTTGATCTGCCACTACTCCCCTCCCTTTCTTGCCTCGGACCACCCCGATCCTCCGGCAATGACCATGTGTTTTGGCGAGCCCTTGGGAGTTTGCGCCTGACCAGGGCGCCAGCGGGGAGTTTCCGCGCCGGGACAGTGAATTGGAAGCCCTGTCCCGGGGCCAGCGGGGAGATGGAGAGAAGGGCTTGCCTGGGCGTTCTGCCCGACCAGTAAGCCTGTTCCTTTGTGAATGGTAGCTAAGCGGAAGGGAAGGATACTATGGGGGGAAACCTGTATTTAAGCGGGGGGTGCCCCCCACTACCAGGTTTATTTCCCCCCTGGGCAGGTTCAAGGCTGATCCGGACCTGGGAATTTCAGCCTTCCCACAGATCGGGGTCCACGATCCCGATTTTTATGGCCAGTTTCACCAGCTCCAGCCGATCTTTGAGGCCCAGCTTGCGCATGATGTTGGTGCGGTGCTTCTCCACCGTCTTGGGGCTCACCGTGAGCACCTCGGCGATCTGGTTGGTGGAGCTGCCTTCGGCCACCAGGCGGAAGATCTGCTGCTCGCGCTCGGACAACAGGTCGTAACCCTTGATCGGCGGCTTGCGGTCACGGCTCTGCAAATAGGCTGAGATGACCTCGGCCCTGATCTTGGAGCTGAGGAAATACTCCCCCCGTTGGGCGGCGCGCACGGCTTCCACCACGTCGGTCGAGGGTGAGGCCTTGAGCACGTAGCCCAGAGCGCCGGCGTCCAGGCTGCGGTGCACCATGGACTCCTTGCTGTGCATGGACAGCACCACGATCTGGCACTGCGGCACGGTTTCCTTGATCAGGCTCAGGGCCTCCATGCCGCTGATGCCGGGCATGGCGATGTCCAAGACCACCACGTTGGGCTTCATGGCGCGGGCGGCCTCCAGGGCTTCCAGCCCGTCACTGGCCTCTCCCACCACCTCCATGTCCTCCTCGGCGGACAGGATCTGGCGGATTCCTTCCCGCACCACGCTGTGGTCGTCCACGATCAGAATCCGGAGTTTTTCCAAAGCGCCTCCGATTTCTAGGTCGGAAATGGCCTTCCATGGCCATTTCCTCTTGGAATTCGCCTGGAGTGAATCCAGGCGAATTCACGCCGGGCGCCAGCCTGCGGCTTGCACCCTTGCGGCGGGCCATCCTGGCCCGCTCTGAATCAGGCATCTGACCTGATCGCCAGCTTGTGCCTACTCGTGCGGCTACCGCCAGGTCGAAAATGGCCGTCCGCGGGGTCCCCAAGCCAGTCGAAGGCTGGTTTGGGGTGCTCCAGAGCCATTTCCTCTTGGAAATCGCCTGGAGTGAATCCAGGCGAATTCACGCCGGGCGCCAGCCTGCGGCTTGCACCCTTGCGGCGGGCCATCCTGGCCCGCTCTGAATCAGGCATCTGACCTGATCGCCAGCTTGTGCCTACTCGTGCGGCTACCGCCAGGTCGAAAATGGCCGTCCGCGGGGTCCCCAAGCCAGTCGAAGGCTGGTTTGGGGTGCTCCAGGGCCATTTCCTCTTGGAATTCGCCTGGAGTGAATCCAGGCGAATTCACGGAAACGCGCTTCGCGTCGCTCGTCGCGTTTCCGGCGGGCCTTCCGCCGGGTCCCCGAGCAAGCCCCGGGCTTGCTCGGGGTGGTCCTGGCCCGCTCTGATACAGGCCTCCAACTCTCTATCTGGCCGGCCAGCCATGCGCGCGGTTGCCGCCGGCTCGGAAACGGTGGATGGCCAATCCACAAGCCATTTAAAACTATAAAGTTTTTTTGAGGAAAGGAGGTGTGGGGGGAAACCGCGGGGTCCCCGGAAAAGCCCAGCTTTTCTGGGGTGCAACCCCCTTTTTGTTCACAAAAAGGGGGTTCCCCCCACATCTTCTCGTATTTCCGAAAAACTCCCACGGCTACCCGCGGGAGAGAAGTCCCCCTACACCTTACCGCATGGCCTGCCCCGCTTCGGGAAAACTTTGCGGGGCCGAGGCCTTCGCGCCGTTGGCCGGCAGGCTCACCCGGATGGTGGTGCCCTTGCCGGGCGCGCTTTTGATGTCCAGCATCCCTCCGGCCGCGGCCACCCTCTCTTTCATGGAAATCAGGCCGATGCCCCTTTTCTGCACCATGGCGTTCAAGGGGTTTTCCGGCAGCGACAGCCCCACCCCGTCGTCGCTCACCACCAGAATGACCTGGGGGTGGCTATAGGTGAGATTGATCCGCACCCGTTTGGCCTGGGCGTGCTTGACCACGTTGTTCAACGATTCCTGTAGAATGCGATAAATGGCGATCTCCACCATGGAGTTCAACTTGCGCTTGCCAAACCCTGCGGCTTGCAGCTCCACGGTCAGATCGGGCATGCGCTCCCGGAACTCGTCCACATACCACTCCACCGTGGGCACCAGCCCCAAATGGTCCAACATATCCGGCCGCAGTTCGGTGCAGATGTGGCGGAGGTTCTCGGCCAGGTCCTCGATCTTGTCGATCAGCCTCCGCCCCTGCACCTGTTTGCGCAGATCGGCGGAGGGGATGCTGTCCAGGATGGACTCCATGCCCATGTGCAGGGCCGTGAGCGCTTGGCCGAACTCGTCGTGCAGGTCCGCGGCCAGGCGCCGCCGCTCCTCTTCGCTGCCGGCGATGAGCCGCTGGCTCAAGTTGTGGATCTCCTCCTCGGCCTGCCGGCGTTGGGTGACGTCGCGCAGATAGGCCAGGATCAGGGTTTCCCCCTGAAAATTGATGGTGGTGGCGCTAACCGCGATGTAAATAGCCTGGCCGTTCTTCCGGAGGCCCTTGAAATCGTAGCGGCTGGGGGCCGGCCGTCCTCCCTGGCGGTGCAGGCTGAAGCTGAGGACCCGCTCTTGATCCTCGGGATGCACGATGGAGGTCAGCGAGCGGCCGATGAGCTCCCGCCGCCAGCGGTAGCCGAAGATTTCGGCCAGCTTGCGGTTGATGAAGATCATGCGCCCATCCTTGACGATGGTCACCCCGTCCGAGGAGTATTCGATGGCCAGACGGTAACGCTCCTCGGACTCCCGCAGGCGGTCCTCGGCCTCCCGCCGTTTGGCCATGGCCTCTTCCAGGGCCCGCACCTTTTCCTCCAGCTCCTCGGCGTGGCGGGTGATCAGGGCCTCCCTCTCCTGGTAAAAGTCGATCTTGCGCTTGAGGTCCTCGGGGCGGGCCCGCAAGTTGGCCAGGATCTGGGCGTACACGTCGCGCAGGTCACGTTCCTCGGATGGGGTGAAGATCTCTGCCCGCGACAACACCCGGTGGGCCGTAGCCGTGCCGATGGAGCCGCCCAGGATGCGCTCCAGGGCGTCGTACAGCTCGGCCAGCCGGGTGATGGAAGCCCGCCGCATGCCCCCCAGGCCCACCTCGGCCAGAGCTTGTTCGGTGAGGCGCCGGGCCTTGACCGGCCCGAAGTAGCGGGTCATTAGCTCCTCGATGACCCGGCGCTTGGCATCCAGGGGGATGTAGTCCTTGCCCCCGGAAAACCCCTGGAAAAGGGAGGAGCCGCTCAACACCCCCACAAAGGCCTCGGCGTCCCGCTGGCTGGCTGGATCGGTGCGGCTCAGGATGCTGCCCAGCACATAGAACACCACATTCAGGAAAAGGCTCCAGAACACCGAGTGGGTGGTGGGGTCCAGGAGGCCCAGGCCGAACAGCTCCTGGGGGCGCAGCCAGGCGTGGCCCAAGGGCCCCCTGGTGAGCACGTCATGGGAGTAGAGTTCGCTTTCCACCAACATGGGCAGGAGCATGGTGTAGGTCCAGGCCAGAAACCCCGCCAACATGCCCCACATGGCCCCGCGTTTGGTGCCCCGCCGCCAGAACATGCCCCCCAGGGTCGCCGGAGCCAGCTGCAACACCGCGGCAAAGGAGATGATGCCGATGTTGGCCAGCATGAACTTTTCGCCCACCAGCCGCTCGAAGCAATAGCCCAGGAGAATGAAGCCGGCCACCGCGATCCAGCGGGCCCGGAGGATGTGCCGCTCGATGATGGACAGTTGGGGAATCCAGTCCACCAGGGGCAGGAGCAGGTGGTTGCTGATCATGGTGGCCATGGTCATGGAGCTGATGAGGATCATGCTGGTGGCGGCGGAAAAGCCGCCAATGAAAACCAACAGGGCCAGGGCCTGGTTGCCCTGATCCAGGGGGATCTGCAAAAGAAAGGTGTCTGCCTCGGACCAGGGATAGCCCAGGAGGAGCCCCCCCTGGGCCACGGGGTAGACAAACAGGTTGATGAGCAAAAGATATAGCGGGAAGAGCCACATGGCCCAGCGCAGGTGCCGGACGCTCTGGTTCTCCACCACGGCCACGTGGAACTGCCGGGGCAGGAGGATCACCGCGTTGGCCGAAAGGATCAGATAGGCGGACCAGGTGAGGGGTGACACCGAGGAGGCCTGCTCCAGGGCATCGTGGTTGATGGCGGGGTGCTGGGCCAGGTTGGCGAACAGCTCCTCCATGCCCCCGAAGAGGCCATAGACCACGAACAGCCCCACGGCCAAAAAGGCCACCAGCTTCACCAGGGACTCCAGGGCCACGGCCATGACCATGCCGTCGTGACGCTCGGTGGGGTCCAGACGCCGCACCCCGAACATGATGGTGAACAGGATCATCAGCCCCACCATCACCGGCCCCAGGTGGGCCCCCACCCAGCCGGGATCAGGGGATTGGTGGGTGGTGATGACGTCGAAGGTGGCCAGGAAGGCTTTGAACTGCAAGGCCACGTAGGGCAAGGTCCCCACCAGGCAGATCAGGGTGACCACCGCGGCCAGGGATTCGGATTTCTCGTAACGGCTGCTCAGGAAGTCGGCGATGCTGGTGATGTGCCGGGTGTTTTTCAGCACCACCATGCGCTTCAAAACATTTGGAAAACAAAGCGCGGCCAAAGAGGGGCCCAGGTAGATGGCCAGAAACAGGAAGCCCTGGGTGGCGGCCAGGCCCACGCTGCCAAAGAAGGTCCAGGAGGTGCAGTAAACCGCCAGGGAAAGGGAGTAGACCCAGGGATTGTTGACCAGGCTTTTTCCACTGGCGCTGCGCCGCTCGGCCCACAGCGCCACGCAGAACAACAGCCCCACGTAGAGGCAGAAGATGAGGATTACCGCCAGGCCTGAGATCACGGCTCATCCCAGGTGTAGGGAGCTTCCAATTCCCGGTCCTCCTCGCACAGACCGCTGAAAGCGGCCAGGAACACCATGATGGCCCAGGCGATCAGAAGGAAGTAGTAATAGCCCTGGACGCTCCAGCCTTGCTTGCCAGTAAGGAAGGGCCAGTACAACAGGAGCAAACCGAAGATCAACAGGAGGAGGCGAAAGGCAGGGCGCACCACCACGGCCCGCACCTGGGCCCATTTGCGGCCCAATTGCAACCGTCTCCTGGCGGCGGGGAGGTTCATGGTTCATCATCCCGATTTTTGGGGTCACCACCGTGGGAGGCCCGGCCTCCCCGGGGTTCCCCGCGGATACCTGCGGGGAACCATTACCCGACCAAATCGCTGATGCCATTTGCACGTCTTCAGCCCGAGATATTGCGCCGCTCTGCGTCGTGTAGATTCCGGTATGGCATTAGCTGGAGAGAGAAAAGCCCCGGGGGCCCTCCCCTCCGCATGAGCCGAACCTGCTTCGGCCTCTGCCTGCCAGCCGATTGTAGCAAAACTGACGCGGAGAAGCCCAGCCCCCTTATGGGGTATGCGCCTCAGCTTGGTTGTCCGCGCAGGTTTCGCCTCCCGTTGGCGGCAAGGGGGGGGGCCGGGCCGGATCCCCCGGGGAAAGCGGAGCCGCCCCACGGCCGGGGCCGGTTCCGGGGGGAGGCAAAAACGGCCGGCCGCGGAGGAATGGGGATCCTCCGCGGCCGGCCGAACAAACGGGTCGGTTTGTTTGACGGCCCGTGCGTTTTTCCGCCTTTAGTGCGCGCTCACCGTGCTGGTGTCGCTCAGGGTCTGCATGAACAGCACCAGGAGAGCCTCTTCCTCGTCGCTGAGGCCCAGGTTGCCCAGTTCCTGATCGTTGACGTTGATCGAGACTTCCGGCTCGGGCCAGGGCTCCACGTCCCGGGTGTTGTAGAAGTGCACGATCTCCTCAAGGCTCTTGAAGTAGCCGTTGTGGGCGTAGGCCTTCACGTTTTCCGCGGCCTCCCCGGAACCCTTGTGGCGCCGCTGGCGTCCCCACCCATTGTGGTGGTTGCCCGCCGTGGCAGGCCGCTTGTCCACGTTGCGCAGAGTGGGCACCTTCTGCTTCCCCCAGAGGTTGATGTCGTCCACGATGCCGCCCAGGCCCAGGTCCAGCCAATCGACGCCCAGGGGGTTGATGGAGGGCGGCATGGTGTAGAAGGGGTTGTCCGGGTTCTTGGGCACGCCCAGGTTGTCATAGGTGAAATCGGTGAACAGGGGATAGCCATCCGGTCCGGCTTCCAGCACATGGCAGGCCGCGCAATTGCCCTTGGTGGCGTCGTTGAAGAGGGCCAGGCCCCGCACCTCGTCGTCGCTGAGGCCCAGACCCTGGTAGGTCTGGTAGTTGGCCATGGTAATCTGGCCCACATCCAGCCCGGCGGCCCCGGCGGCGTCCCAGAACTGGTCGAAGCGGGAGTCATAAGGGTTCACCTCAGCCGAGCGCTCGAAGGCGGCCACGGCGTAGCCGAACACTTTATAGGCCTTGTCGGCCACGTCGCCCTTGAGCGAGAAACCGTGGGAAACCAAGGATTCACCCCAATAGCTCTGGTACAGCTTCTGGAAATCGCGGCCGTACCGGGAGAAGAGCACCTTCAAGATAACCAGTTGGACGTTGGGGTTGTGCATCTCCAGCCGGTTCAGCGGCGGACCCAGGGCCTGCTCGGCCAGGGGATCGCCCAGGATTGACCCGGTGGCCCGGCCGTCCCAGAACACGCCACCCACCACCAGGCCGTCCTGGTCCACGTACTGCACCGGACTGGCGCCGGCATAGGCCGCGCTCGGAGGCTTGCGGTTGCCGGCAAAACGGGGAACTGCGCCGGGAACCACCGCGCCGGCGGCATTGATCTGGGAATTGGGACCGGTCCAACCCCAGGCCGGATCGTGGCAACTGGCGCAGCTCTGGCCCGGCGGCTGGGACAGAGACTTGTCAAAATAGATTTGTTTCCCCACCTTCTCCCAATTCTGATCATAAACCGGCGGTGCCTCAGCCAAAGCCGGACCCGCCGCCAGGAGAAAACACACCACCCCAAGTGACCACCTCGCAAACATCACTAACCTCCTTTTATGCCAGGTTGCTCTGTATTTGCCGGAACGACCCAGCCCATTTCAAACGCAGGGTCATTCCCCAAAAACGCTGTGTTTGTCGTTTGCGCCATGGTGAGGCCGTAAACTTCATAATTTCTGAGAATAGGTTCGGCGGAGGTCCGGCCCAGGCGTTGGGGGGTTTTGCTGAAATCCGGCCTTGACTCGCGTATCCTTTTGCGATCAACCAGAATTCATCCTGTATTAATGCTAGGCTTGCTTGGGTATTTGGAAAAATCGCCACAAGTGGGTATTTAAACCCGAGAAAAATTCCCCATTATTCTTAGTTGTTCTTTGGGTTTTGTATGGATCGTCCTTGTTCTTTACAATGTTTTAACATCTATTTTGTTTTTGATTTTAATTGGTTAGCATTTTGTAAGGCTGGCTAAAAACTTTGTTTTCGTCAGGCTGTGGACTGATACTTATGAAATTAGATTTACTAATCCATTTTTTTCAAAGAACATCCCTAGCAGGCTGTTGAAAAACAGCCTGCTAGGCGCGCCAGGGACCACCCCAAAC
>JAHLLK010000157.1 GCA_020444165.1 Deltaproteobacteria bacterium
GTTTCCCCCCAAATTATCCCATTTCCCCTAAACACTCCTAGGCGTCCTTATTTTGCTTGGCCAATTCCTCGTCCCTGAGGGCCTTGCGCAACAGCTTGCCCACGGCCGACTTGGGCAGCGAGGCGCGGAACTCGATCATTTTGGGGACCTTGTAGCCGGTCAGGCGTTCCCGGCAGAAATCCGTGATCTCCTGGGCGGTGGCGGTGGCGCCCGGCTTCAAGACCACAAAGGCTTTCACCGTCTCGCCGCGGTAGGGGTCGGGCACGCCCAGGGCCACCGCCTCGGAGACCTTGGGATGCTGGTACAGCACTTCGTCGATCTCGCGCGGGTAGATGTTGAAGCCGCCGGCGATGATCATGTCCTTCTTGCGGTCCACGATGAAGATGTAGCCGTCCTCGTCCTTGATGGCCACGTCACCGGTGTGCAGCCAACCGTCTTTCAGCTGATTGGCCGTTTCCTCGGGGTTGTTCCAGTAGCCGCTCATGACATAGGGGCATTTGATGATGATCTCGCCCTGGGTCCCGGTGGGCACTTCGGCCAGCCCGGTTTCCGTGTCCACCACCTTCACGTCGGCCCCCACCAGGGGTATGCCGATGCTGCCGTGCTTTTTCAATCCGATGAAAGGATTGGCGATGCCCATGCTGGTGGTCTCGGTCATGCCCCAGCCCTCGGAGAACAGGATGCCCAGGTCCTCCACCTGTTCGATCAGGGACAGGGCCATGGGGCCCCCGCCGTTGTTCAAGAGCTTGATCCGGCGGTCCAGCTCCAATTGGCCGGCCCGGGGATGGTTGACGATGGCATGGGCCAGGGCGGGCACCGCGGGGAAGAAGGTGATCTCCGGGATGCGCTCCAGGGTGCCCATGAACTCCTCGATGTCGAACTTGGGCACCAGGATCATGGTGGCGCAGGCGTACATGGCGTAATGCAAGCAGCAGATCTGGCCATATACGTGGAAGAACGGCAGCACGGACATGACGCTGCGCCGCTCCACCGGCACGATGCGCGCCGTGCCCTCGCTCCAGAGGCAGCAAGCCGTGGTGGAGGAGACGTAGTTGCCGTGGGTGAGCACCGCGCCCTTGGGGAAGCCGGTGGTGCCGCCGGTGAACATGATCACCGCCGGGTCCTGGCTCTTTATGGCCACCCGGGGCGGCAGCCCGGCCGGGGCGCGGTCCAACATCTCCGAGAAATGCAGCCAGCCCTCGGGCAGCTCCAGGCTCTGGGCGCTCGATGCCGGCACGCCCTTGATGAAATCCTGTAAGGCGGTGACCACCACCAGGAAGGGTTCCACGCTCTCCTGCACGGCCTGCACCAGGGGCATGGCCAGGTTGAAGGTGAACAGGGCCTTGGGCGTGGTGGTGTCCATGATGTGCTTGAGTTCACTGGGGGTGTACTGGGGGTTGACGTTGACCACGATGGCCCCCAGGTGCAGCACGGCGAAATAGGCCAGGACGTATTGCGGGCAGTTGGGCAGATGCAGGGCCACCCGGTCGCCCTTGCCGACGCCCTGGGCGGCCAGGGCCGTGGCCAGGCGCAGGGAGGCCTGCCGCAGCTCCCGGAAAGTCATGAGGCTGCCGTAGTAGTCCAGAGCCGGCTTATCCGGCACCATGTTGGCCGCCACGCGCAGGAATTCCTGAATGGGCACCTGGGGATAGCGCAGCTCGGTTGGAGTGTGGGTGTCATAGAGTTTCGTCCACGGTCTGTTTTCCATCGATCTCCTCCCACTCCCGGTTGGCGGCGCCCGGCAGGCTTGCCATCTGTCAGCTATTGGTCAAATGACTTATCTTGCTGTTTTATATGATCTATGATCGTCATTTGTGTTGTTACGCTATATGTTATCACCCAAAAAGAAGATTAAGCGACCACGCGAGCCGTTGTCAAGACCAATTGTAGTTGGTCTTCTTTTGAGCCTTAATTTTTGTAGGCTCGCTTCTTTTTTATCCGGATATTCTTAGCTGAACGCGGAATTACCCGTACTATTATCGGGCGATTATATAGACCGCTCAGCGGGCGTTGCTGCGCTAATAATGTGAATGTGAAAGGATGGTTGCGGGGAAAGCGGTTCGGGGTTGGTGGGGTTAGGTGGTTTATTTTATAGAGAATATGTCGGTTTAGGGGTCAGCGGACCTGATGGGGGGGAGGGGGATGGGGCCGCAGGCGGCCTGAGGCGGTAGACGGCAGGGTGTCCGTGGTCCCTGGGTTTGGGGCGGTTGGTTGGGTTCGGGCAAGAGTGCCCTACGGAGTTCCGGGGACGCGGGCTATGCTGCGATGCGGTGAAGGTGGATCTCAAGGGGAGGAGCGGCGATGGAGTCGTATTACTACCCAAGGCTTGATCTCCATCTTCTCCAGCTTGATCACCCGCCGTTTCTGACCCCGCAACCAGGTTCGGAGTGCATAATTTATATGCGCATAACCAGCCCACCGCGAAAACTCTTCCCGCCCGCCCGCAATCACCTAAGTCCGTCTAGCCAAATACAATATTCAATAACATACTGATTTTCAGGCCTATAGCCGACCGCGGCCCCTTTCCCCGCATAATGGCACGCTGCCTGCACTGACTTAGGGGCAAACGCCATACT
>JAHLLK010000070.1 GCA_020444165.1 Deltaproteobacteria bacterium
GTGTAGAGGACTGCCGCTATTGGAAGCGGATTGATACTTCTGGGGGTCTTCTTGTTGGTCTTCAGCAGCGCAGGTGTAGAGGACTGCCGCTATTGGAAGCGGATTGATACCTCTAGCTTTTAAACCAATAAGTTTTTCTGGTCCTTCGTGTAGAGGACTGCCGCTATTGGAAGCGGATTGATACTCTTCGTCACTCCTGATGAGCTTCAGATGTTCCATGTGTAGAGGACTGCCGCTATTGGAAGCGGATTGATACATCACCCTCCTTGCTTCCTCCCTATATTCATCTTCGTGTAGAGGACTGCCGCTATTGGAAGCGGATTGATACTAGGCGCTGACACCCGACCCGACCAGCGTGACGTGTAGAGGACTGCCGCTATTGGAAGCGTATTGACTTAAGCCTTGCGCCCGCCGCACCCGTTGGGGCATGCTGAGGCTGGAGATTTCCGCGTCTCCCGGAGGGGCCGCGGGCGGGGGGGGACGCGCCCTTACGTATCAGTCCGCCCGCCCCTCCCGCGCGCACAAGGCCCGGAGCGGCCAGCCCTGGCGGCCCTGGGCCCCGTCCATAACCATGCAAACACCGGGGGGGGAGGCATGGCCCAGCTTTGGCTGCGTATCGACGGCCAGAATTTCGACAACACCATCGGCGACACCGACGAGCTGAGCACCCTGCGGGGCGGCAGCCGGGCCCTGTTGGAGCTGCCGGGGCTGCTTTTCACTCATCTGAGAGATCAGAAGGGTTACGATCTGGAACCGGTCTATACCGGCGCGTCCGAGGGCCTGGCCCAGATCACTTTGCCTGCTGGCGACAGCGAAGAGAGACTTGGCGAGATCGAGAAAACCATAAGGGAAGATGTCGCCAACTTCCTGCGGAGAAGCGACACGGAGTTGAACGGCATCCCCGCTTTCCTCACGCTTTCCTGCGATGTGGCGCGAGCCGCCGGACCAGAAAACCAAGACTGGGCCAAGCTGGCCAACCGGATACGCCGCCAGCAGTTCCAAAAGCTGACCGTGGACCCCCTTCCCTCGCTGGGCAGCTCCAACTTGGGCCGCCCCTGCCAATGGGACCTGAAGCGACCCGCCGCCGTGGTGGAGGAGAAACGCTCCCCAGAGAAACCCCAGGGGGATAGCTTCGCGATCTCCGCTTCGGTCAAGGCGCGCTTCAGACCGGGCCGGGAACTGCGGCAGAAGCTCTATCAGCGGGAACTGGGCTCGGAGGCGATCAAAGACTTCCGCTTCGCCAACAGCTTCGCCGAGATCGTGGCCCAGCCCCCGGCGGGCCTCCCCGCGAAAATCGCCAACAAAATGGCCCTGCTCTATTTGGACGGCAACAAGTTCGGCAAGCTCCGGGAGCACGTGGGGGTGCGGGCTTTCAGCGAACCGGTAGGCGAGGCCCGCAAGGGCTTGCTGGCGGGCCTCGTGGACCACCTGCGGGGCAGCATCTATTCCCAGAAGTCCATCGACCGGAACGGCGCGGAAAAGACCGAGAAGGTGATGCCCTTCGAGATCCTGGGCTGGGGCGGGGATGAATCCTGGATGGTCCTGCCCGCCTGGGAGGCGGTGGGGCTGTTGCTCCGCCTGGAGAAGATCCTGAGCGGCCCGGATTGGAGCCTGGCCGATGGCCAGGACCAGAAAGTCCCGCTCACCCATGCCCTCGGCCTGGTCCTCTGCCACAACAAGACCCCCATCCGGGAGGTCTTCCGCTTGGCCAAGGGCCTGGCCGACGACGCCAAGAAGTGCAACCCCCCCGACGCGACCCGCCTCAGGAACGTCCTGCAATACCAGGTCCTTTTGGGAGTCGACCCGCCGGTGAACCTGGCTTGTTTCCGCCAGGCCCTCTATGGGCAGAACAACCCCGCGGCCTTCACTTTGGGCTTCGGCCCCTGCCCGACCGGGGAGCGCGCCAACATCGATTCTTTCGAGGGACTGGTCTCGACTCTAAAAAAGCTGAAGGGACCAGAGGACGGGCAAGGAATCCCCTATGGCCGGCTGTTGCGGCTCCTCCAGACGGGAATCAACCAGGGCTTGCTGTTTGTGGGAGAGGAAAACCCGGGGACCTGGAAAGATTGGTCAGCCAAGGCGGATGAGGAGCTAAGCAGCTACGGCTGTTCCGCCTTGAGCGAGTTGTGCGCCCCCCGCCTGGGCTATGGCGACGCCCACCCCCTCATGCCCCTGATTCACGTGGTGCAGCTTTGGGAGTACGTCGAGCCCATCCCCACGGGCCCCAGGGCAAAGGAGGGCGGCCATGAGTGAGCAGCGGCACGAGTTTCAGATCAAGCTGACCCTGGAGAGCCCCTTCGCCAGCCAGGGGCTGGACGCCGCCTATCTGGGCGTGGACACCCACTTGGCCCGGGACCACGCGGGCAGGCTCATCATACCGGGCACTCTCCTCCGGGGCGTGCTGCGGCATTTGCTTCTGGAGATGGCGGGGCGTATGCGAAATCTGGCCCCTGGCTCGGAAGGCCCCCCTCTGGTTAACGAGATCAGGGTGCTCGAATGGTTCGGCCAACCCACCGGCACTCCCTGGCCCCAGGACGAGAAAGATGAAAACTCCCCGACAAAACCAGCGCCCACGGCCGGCGACTTCACCCCTGGGCGAAGCCGGGTTTTTTTCCGGGACTTGGTGTGCCAAGCTGAAGAGCCCGCAAACGCGGACTTCCTCACCCGCATCGAGATCGACCATGCCACCGGCAGCGTGCAAACCGGGGCCTTGCAGGTGGTGGAGCAGCCTTTTCCCTTGGGCCTGCCGGTGGAGTTTGCCGGCGAGCTGGCTTTTTATGGCAGCGACGCGGAGGCCGGGGTGCTGCAACGGGCCCTGGAGACCGCCCTCGGTTTCATCCCCGCCTTGGGCGGCGTGAAATCGGCCGGCTTTGGCTTCCTGGCCGCTCCGGCCACCCTGGTGGGGAGCACGGAAACGAAGTCTGACCCCGAGAACGCGGTTCCCTCCGGCCAGGGCCCCTGGGTGTTTGATCTGAAAATCCTGGACCCCTATCTGGTGGACGCCGAGCGGGTGGCCTTGAACATCTTCCAGGGCCAAGAGGTGGTCCCCGGCGCGGTGATCAAGGGCAGCCTGGCCCGCTTGCTGGAGCTGAGCGGCGCAAGCGATTGGAAGGAGGTTCTCCAACGTATGCGCCTCAGCCACGCCATTCCCCTGGACTCCGCCGGCCGGCGTCGCCGCTATGATCCGCCCCTGACCCGTTACCGTTGCCGGAACCAACCAGACCGGCAAGGCGACCTGTTCGATCCCCAGACCTCCTTTGAAGGTTTGACCGAAGAGGTGTTCTTCCCCGTGGATTGGAAATGGGACGGCCAGGGGCCTGATTATCATCTGCGCACCCGCACGGCCATCAAGCCCGGCAAGGAGACGGCCCAGGAGAGCCAGCTTTTCGCCTACCGCCTCATCAAGCCCGGGGACAAGCCCCTCCGCTTCACCCTCTGCTTCGCCCCGGAAGATAAAGACAGCCCGGCGGCAAAGGTCATCCTGGCCGCGCTCGTCTCGGGCCTGGATTTCCTCGGCAAGACCAGCGCCCGGGCCCGGGCCGCCTGGCAGGCGGACGCCCGCGAGGAGCGCGTCGTCGCCCCGGGCGGCCAGGATGGAGAGACCTGGCGGGTGGTCCTGCAAACCCCGGCCGCCCTGTTCGGCCCGGAGCAGTGCCGCGCCGACAAGGCGCCGGATGCGCGGGCGCTGTACCTGGCTTATTGGCGCAACCTGCTGGGGCTCTGGACGGCGGCCGGCAAGCCGGCGCCCGGCAAACTGGCCGAAGAGGAGTTCAATTTCTTCGCCGCCCAGGCTTGGGAGGGCGGCTACCGGGCCATGCGCTTCCCGCCCTCGCCGGGGGAATACCTGCCCTACATCCTCACCAAACCCGGTTCGGTGTTCCTGCTCAGGTTCACGGGAGGCGACCAGAAGCACCAAAAGGCCTTCTTCGAGCATCTGCTCCGCCACGGCCTGCCGGCCTATCGGGCGGACAAATTGGCCTCTCCCGAACTTTGGGAAACCTGCCCCTATGCGCCGGAGAACGGCTACGGCGAGGTCCTGGTGGACTGGGAGGACGTGGTTTCCCTAAACCCGGGAGGCGGTCATGCTTGATCAGGTCATCCTCACCGGCCAGTTGGAGACTCTGTCCCCTCTGCACGTGGGCACCGGGGATTTCACGCCTTTGCAAGACTTGTTCGAAAACAAATCACCCCGGCTGAATTATTTGAAGGAGGACAAACAGGCGCTAAACGCCCTGGTGGCCACCGTGGTGCGTGACCACCGGGATAAACCCTGCCTGCCGGCCACGGCGCTCAAGGGCTGCCTGCGGGCGGCCTGCCAGGACGCGGGCAAGACCGGGGAGGAGCTTAAGCTCCTTTTCGGCGAGGCCCTGGATGCCGAGGAGAAGGGGGTAATGGCCAAGGCGTTGTTCCGCTTGGCCACCCTGGACGGATTGGAGCACTACCAACCCCCGGCGGATTGCCCCCTGCCGCTATTCCGCCCCGAGGCGGGCACCTATATCCAACCCCGCATCCGGGTGGACCAGAACAGCGGCACGGCTCTGGACAAGTTCCTTTTTTTCCAGGAAATGGTGCCGCCCGGGGCGCGTTTCGGGTTGCGGGTGGTCTATCAGGGCACTTGGGAGGAATGCCGGGAAAAGCTGCTCCCGGCTCTGGCCCTGCTGAGCCGCCCGGAGGGCATTTCCCTGGGCAAGGGCCTTACCCAGGGCAACGGCCGGCTCCGGCTGGCGCCAGACTCGCTGGAGGCCCAGGTGATCGGCTTTGACCCCCTGAGCTGCACCCAGACCCAGACTCCGAAAACCGCGGCCTGCCTGCCGTCTCCCGAACCGCCGTCCGAGGCCCTCGCCGTTGACCTGCGCCTGGCCTGCGAGGGGCCTTTCCTGATCCTGGACCCCTCCCGGCCCGGGGCCGACAGCCCGGACCAGGAAGACGCGGCCAACACCCTGAGCCCCGTGCTGCAAAAGGATGGCCGGCCGGACCTCCCCCCTTCCAGCCTCCTGGGGGCTTTGCGCGCCCGCCTGGCCTGGCTGTGTCAGCTGACCACCCCCGAGGATGGCGACGACCCGGCGCGGGTGCTGCGGCAGGGCCAGGACCCGGGAACGCTGACCACCACCGAGCGGCTTTTCGGGGTCACCGGCTGGCGGGGCCTGGTCCGGGTGGCCGGCCTGGATGTCGAAGACGGCGGCGAGGCCTGCCGGGTGCCCGGGGTGGCCCTGGACCGCTTCACCGCGGAGCCCCTGCAAGGCGCGCTGTTTTTCACCCATGCCCAGGCCGGGGTGAAGTACCGGGTCAGGCTGGCTCTCGACAGCCGGTGTTTTGGCGGGACCGACCCGAAAGCGGCCCAGATCTTTGGAAAGGGCTTGGATAAGGATGAAACGGCGTTCTGCGCGCTGATTGCCGACCTGACCACGGATGACGCGGTCCTCATGCTGGGACACGGGACCAACCAGGGCTTTGGCTGGTTCCGGGTAGAGGAGGTTGCCTGACATGCCCGAGCCCAAATACAAGTCCCGTTACCGCTTCGTGCCCCTCAATAGCAGGGTCGTGCCCGGCCCCCTGGCTTATGGCGACATAAGCCACGGCCGCCCCCTGCCCGGCTGCTGGTCCGGGAGCCTCACCGTGGAGTGGAAAAACGAAACCCCCATCTGCGTGGGAGTGCCGAAGAAGATTGGGGACGAGACCGTGGACTCCCCCTTCTGCCTGCCGGGCGAGCGCTACGCCTTGCCCGGCTCCAGCCTCAAGGGCATGATTCGCTCGGTGCTGGAGATCGCCACCTTTTCCCACTTGGGTCAAATCAACGACCATCATCATTTCGGGTATCGGGATTTCGATGACGTAGGCCATTACCAAAAGCACATTATACCCGGTGAAATGAAGGCGGGATGGCTACGTTATAATATTGATAAAAAGTGCTGGCAATTCGCCATAGCCAGCGGCAAACGCGGTTTCGCTCTGCTTTTGATCGAGAAGCTAACCGGCTATCTTGAAAAAGATATTGCCGCGTGGAAGAGCTTGAAAACTAGCCCTAAATATGCATTGATCAGAAATTACCATCTCGGGCCAAGAGTCATCTCGTACACGCCAGATGCGGAACAAATATCAGGCGTTAATGTGGTATCCCAGTTTTTTTCAAACACCAATGCTGGTGACAAATTGGGTATAATTGTTTGCGCTAATGGTATAAAAAATGGAAACCAAAAGTACGAAGCAATTTTTCATCAACCAGCCAATTTTCGAGAACTGTCCTCAAGCTATTTGAAGCAGTTTGCTTTGTTGCATTCCCAGATGACGAAAAACACTATGGAGCCGGAAGGCAACTGGAAAGACTGGCTGGACCGTATGAAGTATCCTGATCCTCTGAAAAAAAACGGCCAAGCAAAAGTCTCCAATAAAGGTTACGAATTTCCAGGTATCCCGGTTTATTATTGCGGGAAACCGCCGGTTGACGGACGAGAAGATGCCCAGGGCTTTTACATGGGATTTTCCCGGGTCATCAAGATTCCCTACGGCTATTCCGTGGGCCAAGTGGCCGCGCGCACCCTGGAGAAAGACGGAGAAGCCTACTCCATCCCCAAGTTGCAAGAGGAGTTGGACTTTGCCCGGGCCATGTTCGGGGATGTGGAGGGCTCCCTGCCCTCGGACCACAAGAAAAAGGAAAACGACCCGGACCGCAAGGCCCTCAAGGGGCGGGTGGCTTTTGAATTCGCGGCGAGAAAGGAAGACCAGCCACCCGCAATGGGGGAGGTGTTCCGCACGGTTATGATGGGACCCAAGGCATCCTTTTGGCCTTTCTATCTCAAGGATGGCAAAAGGCTCTGTTACACCGCGGATTACAACGATCCCGACGCCATCTTGGCCGGGCGCAAGCGCTACCCGGTCCATTGCAAGGCCGAAAAGCTGGCTCCTCCACACGATAATGCAAAGAAAGAACAAATAACTCAGGTCCAGTTTTTAGATGAGGGGAACACTTTCCAAGGGCAAATCCGCTTTCACAACCTCCACCCCGTGGAATTGGGCGCGCTGTTGTGGTCGCTGACTTTCGGAGAATTCCGGGAATCGCCCAAGTATTTTCACGCCATGGGCCGGGCCAAGGGCAATGGCTACGGCAGGCTGGCGGCCCGCATCACCGGATTCTCGGCCTCGGCCCCCGGCCCGGAAACCCCATCAGCTGACCTCGACGACATGGAGTCATTTGTGGAGGGCTTCACCGTTTACATGGACGAACAACTTGCAAGCCTAGGATACGAGTTTACCTTTAAGGAGTCTCCGGCCGTGCTCGCGTTGCGTGCCCTGGCAAACCCGGAGAACAAAAATAAGAACAAGGACCGCCACGGGGTCATGAACCTGAAGAAAGAAAAAGAAAATGAGTTCCGGAAGCTTAAAACGCGTGAGGAGACGGAGGGGCAAGACAAGCGGGAAACCGCCCGCGATATGCTTTGCGATTATGTCCTGTCCGTCGATTGGGCGGAGATGAGGCCTTAAAGAGGAGGTTCGGAGGGGGTTACCTCCGGTTGGATGTTTGGCGCTTTAGCTAGTAAATATAGCTGGTTGGCCGGGAGGGACCATGTGGAAATTTGTAAATAACTGTATTTGTTCAACCAGTACGGTTTTATTGCTTTTCTGGCCCAAGTTGGCACGAGTCTTGACGCCATGGAGGCCCGACCATGTGGAAACCGATTAAAATATGTCATTGTGATCAGGGGGATGGATAGGGTAGGGTGTAGAGGTATGCCGCTATAGGAAGCGGATTGATACACGACGCTTTTGCCGTAAAGCTCCAGCATGAGTGTAGAGGTATGCCGCTATAGGAAGCGGATTGATACTCAGCCACAACAAGCGTTGCCGCCGTGTACACGTGTGTAGAGGTATGCCGCTATAGGAAGCGGATTGATACCCGGGTGGTTGGTGAGTATTTACCCCTTCGCATAGGTGTAGAGGTATGCCGCTATAGGAAGCGGATTGATACTCGTAGCCGTCTTTGGGGGGCCTGATGCGGACCTTGGTGTAGAGGTATGCCGCTATAGGAAGCGGATTGATACTCCGTCTTGAAGCCGGAGAGGGGCTTTTAAAACGTTTGTGTAGAGGTATGCCGCTATAGGAAGCGGATTGATACTTAGGCGGCGGTGCCAATGTCGTAGATGGAGGAGGTGTAGAGGTATGCCGCTATAGGAAGCGGATTGATACCAGGTCGTTCATTGACCAAGGCGGCCTCAATACTAGTATAGAGGTATGCCGCTATAGGAAGCGGATTGATACTCCGGATTTGGATCAGGCGCTGGCGCCGCCCATGCCGGTGTAGAGGTATGCCGCTATAGGAAGCGGATAGGCTGGCAGAAATGCGGGGCCGGCAAAAAATAAGACCGCAGCCTGTTGGCTGCGGTCTTGCTTAGTTAGGCCGCGAACAGTTGAAGTTGGCGCGGCCTATTTAAAAAAACCGATCACTTATGCCTCCATTTTTTAATCGCCAAATAAAACAATCCTCCGCATACCCAGGTTAAGAAAATGGAGATACAAACGCCCAACAACAACGTAAGTTTGACATAACAACAGGTGTTGCCCAAACCCTGGGCGAGTTGTTGTAGATAACCCCACACGTAAAAATACCCGTTGGGCGGAATGGTCAGCAAGGCCACGAACAGGGCCAAAGGAGCGCCCCAAAAGGCCACGACGCGATGAAAATTCTCGGTTCGCTGCCGGGCCTCGGCGGCGAGTTGCTCAGCTTGCCGCCTAGCCTCAGCTTCTTGCCGCCTGGCCTCCTCGGCGCGCTCCCGGGCCTCGGCGGTGTGGAAAGACTCCGCCCGCTCGATCTCATCGGCTATCTCCCGGTACTGCTCGTCCAGCCCCAGACGCGCGGAGAGCAGATCGAACAGCTCCACCCCCTGCACCTGGCTGCTCAACCGGCGGAACCAGAGGTGGTTGGTGAAATAGATTAGCTGGCGGCGCAGCTCCTTCAGCGCCTGCTCGTGGATCACCTCCGCTCCACCGTCCACACCCGCCTTGTTGAGGCTCAAGGCCAGCGCATGCAGGATGGACTGGTAGAACAGCGCCACCAAGAACATGCGGCGGTACATGGTGGCCATGTGCCGCTTATGGACGATCTCGGTGGGGAACCAGCCGAATCCCAAAAAGACCAGGCTGTGCGGGCTGCAAGCCAAGAGGGAGCCGTCAGCGCGGAAGCGGTCATAAAGGCCTTGGCGCAGTTCCTTCAAGGCCACCCGGCGCTCATAGAAATGCCCTTGGCCATAGGGGTCCACCGTGTTGAAACGGGCCAGGATCTCCTCGAACCGCTCCCGCCCCCAGGGAGTATCGGGATAGGCCCCAGCCGGCGCCAGGGAGCTGACCACCCGGGCCCGGTCGTCGCTCAGAAGCTCCAGCTCTTTGTTGAGGCGGGCGTCATCATAATCCTGGAGCCCGAGGGCCTTGGTAACCAGCTTGGCGAACCAACTGGAGAGGCGATCCTCATGCACCGCGCCGCCATGCAGCAGCGCGCCGGCGATCTGGCCGCCATCCACCAGCCGGATCAGGGTTTGGGGACCGCGAGAGCCCTCCGAGGAGTAGGTGGAGTAGCATTCACGCAGCTTGGCGTTGATGTCCAGCACCTGGGCCAGGCTGAGGGGACGTGGTTTGTCGGTATTCAGCAGAGACTTCCAATAGGGCGGATCAGGCGGATACTCCTTGGGTTCAGCTGATTTGTTCTCGGTTTTTTCATCCGGCAGGCCCGCAACCTGGTCCTCTTCCGCCGTCTTATCATCGCTGATCACCCATTCCAGCACCATGACCGAGTGGTAAAAAAAGTGCAGCCGCACGCTGGCCACGGGCAGCCAAACAGGCTTGGGGTGATTCGGCAGGACCAATTGCAGGAAAAGGCCCTCAAAATGGCGCCGAAAGCTGGCGAGGGAGGGGTCTCGGCGCGCCCTGTCAAGTAATGCCGGTATGTCTGCCGGTTTCCCCAGCGACTCCGGCGCCAGGGTGGACCCCGCATGAGGGAGGAAATAATGGTGCTCCTCGGGGCCGACGATCACCGGGAACACGCAGGCCGGCTCCAAGGCCGCGGCCTCTTGCAAGCCGCTCAGGACTTGGTCCTTCACTTCGGGGTCACGGAAACGCAAAGGCTGCAGGAAGCTGGTGCGCCAACGCTCCAGCGGGCGGTTGCCGGTGAGCACGGTGTCCAAGATGTGGTTGGCCAGCTTGCTCAGCGCCTCCCCCTCGGTATGCAGGCGGTCCTCGGCCCCGAAAAAGCAGCCGGGGCCCCCGCCGGACCAAAACTCCAGCCGCGTGGTTCCCCAGGCCTGGCGCGTCGCGGGTTCGAACCACTGAGCCACCGCCTTGCTCTGCTCATCGCTGCCGTAAAACTCCACGAGCCGGGGCGTATCCTCGTCGTCATCCGCCTGAAAAACGAACAGGGCCGAGAGCCTTTCCTCCAGGGAATAGCCCTGTTGGGCTCGCCAGAAATACAGGGCGTCCAACAGCACCTTGCGGTACCTGATTGGGGCCTGGATCAAATAGAGGGCCGGGTCGTCGGAGTTGTCGCGGCCGGTGGCCAGGAGCCGAAGATTCTTGCGGCCCTCGGCGCAGGAGATATAGTTGACGGCCTGGCGCAAGAGGTCGGCGGTAACCTTGTACTGCCGTTCAAAGACTTCGGGCTTGGCCAGTTCTTCCAGAGGGTTGCCCTCCAGGAGCCAGTGCCCCAGGGCGGTCTCCCGCAGGCGGATGTCCCGCACCAACGCTTCCAAATCCTGCCAGGCCGCGGGCTTTTGCTCCTCTCCGTCCCAGGTGGCCGGTTTTTGCTCCCAACCTTGGCTGATCTTTTTCAGGTCTTGTTCTTTCACCTCCCACAGTGGCGCCTGATGTTTGATCACGGGAGGCTCGTGTTTGCAGGAGCCGAGACCCAGGATGGCGCGGGCCTCCTCGGCCAACAGCGGAATGTGCCCGCGGTCATTGGCGCTGATCAGCCGAGCCAACTCGGCAAAAGTTAACTTCCGCCCGTCAGGGAGGTCAATATCCAGATACGCGGGCAGCCGCGCCACCCGGGGGGCGGGTTGATGCCCGGTGTATTTGATGACCTGCTCCAGGGAGGAGAACCCGCTGCGGAGATCCAGAGCGCCGCCGCCCGGGGATTGGTAGAGATGGTGGTCGATGGGGACCACCTCTTTGCCGGCGTTTTTGAGCCGCTCCAGCAGATGGGGGGAGTTGACCTCGACCAGCACCACCGTGCCGGCCAGCCCGGCGAGGGCCGTGTTATCCAGGGAGGCGGAGCCGGTGCGCCCCCAGGGCTTCCCGAGGTCCACGACCTGGCCCAGGGCCTGGCCGGCGTTGTCGGCGCCCTGCACCAAGGCGCAGATCATGGCGGCCTCAAGGTCGTTTATGCTGAGGACGAAGCTCGGTCCCGTGGTATCTGTCATCGTAGAGTTCTCTTTACACAGACTATTGAGTACGAATTCTTGCAGCGCTAGGTTTCGTCTTAGGGGACCTAGACAGCCCCCATCCCAGCCTCGTCCCCTCTCTGATAGGTGGCCCCGAACACGGTTTTCTCTAGCCATTTCTTGAATAACACATCGTCACTGAATTCTTTATAAAATTCTGTATTGACTTTCATCAAAGTTAGCATCGCTCTTTCAAGAGCCGCCTGGAGTTCAATGTGGGCGTTTTGTTTGTCTGAATTCTTCATGGCGTTTTGATACGCAGAATCTGCCGCAACCGTAGGTATCACGAATTCAACGATGTCGTGGTGGACTTTGTCGGCGTCTGTAAATTTAGTCCCCCATAGCTCGTTGAACGCCTTGATGATGTTGCTCAGTTGGTCCAGCTCCGCCTCCGGTTTGCGCCCACTGCCGCTGATGGGCACGGGGCCAATCTCGGCATCTTGATCCGCGAGGCCTATGGACATGCCGGCTTTCACCTCGACCCGGTAGCTGTCCATGTCAATGGTCTCCAAGATGCCGGGGGACAGGTCGCCTTCTTGAGGGGCGGGGAGCTTGGGGATGAGCAGGTTCAGGAAGATGGATAGCTTTTCCCAATCAGCGTTGGTATAGGCCAGTATCGAAGCCAAAAAGTTGTAAGTTCGTACAAAAGCTTTGGACTTTCCCTTGAAGTCAACTTGGCCGTCTTCATCGAGTTCCGCGTTGTAGTTGGCCACGCAGGCGTCCAAAATGGGGTCGAGCTTGTCGCGATCCGCGTCACCAAGATAGCGCCTTACCAATTCTTCTATGTGTTCCTGGGCATAGACCTGGTAACCATCAAGATCCGCCTTCAAATCATGCAGCTTGTTGGGGTCGGTTTCTTCACTCAGGATAGTTGTGCGGTAATAGGGCTCGAAAGCCTTTTGAATAATGTCCGCATCATTGCAGAAATCCAAAACAAACGTGTCGTGCTTTTGCGGATGGGCCCGGTTGAGCCGCGAGAGGGTCTGCACGGCCTTGATACCGGACAGGGCCTTGTCCACATACATGGTGTGCAGCAACGGCTCATCATAGCCGGTTTGAAACTTGTCGGCGACGACCATAAAACGATACGGATCTTTCTGAAAATTATCCGGGATTAGACTGCTGGGGAATCCGTTCAGGGTCGCTTCCGTGACCTTGTTGCCGCCATACTCCCGCTCGCCGGAAAAGGCCACGATGGGCTCGTAGGGGCTCTTGCGCTCCTTGAGATAGCTCCTGAAGGCATGGAAATACTGGATGGCCCGATCCACCCCGCCCGTGATGACCATGGCCCGGGCGCGGCCGGCGATTTTGCGGCGCCCGATCACCTGCGCGTGGAAATGGTCCACCATGATCTCGGTTTTTTCCCGGATGGCGTGTTCGTGGGACTCCACATAGCGGCGCAGCTTCTTTTGGGCCTTGTTGGCATCGAAGAGGGGGTCGTCCTCCACCGTCTTGGCCAGGCGGTAATAGCTCTCCACCGGAGTGTAGTTCTCCAATACGTCCAGAATGAAACCCTCCTGGATGGCTTGCTTCATGGTGTAGCTGTGGAAGGGGTGATGCTGCACCGTGCCGTCGGATTGTGGGCCGGGTTCGCCGAAAAGTTCCAGGGTTTTGTTCTTGGGCGTGGCGGTGAAGGCAAAATAGCTGGCGTTGGCCAGCATCTTGCGGCTTTCCATGATCTGGTTGATCTTGTCCTCAACCGTCTCCTCTTCGTCGTCCGGGGGGGCGTTCTCCTCAAGGGCCCGGTTCATGGCGGTGGTGGTCTTGCCACCTTGGCTGGAGTGGGCCTCGTCGATGATGATGGCGAATTTGCTTTGGCGGTGCTCGTCACCGATCTCCTGGAGGATGAACGGGAACTTCTGCACCGTGGTAATGATGATCTTTTTCCCCGCCTTGAGAAACCGGCGCAGGTCGCCGGAGTCTTCGGCATGCCCGACCGTGGCGGAAACCTGGGCGAACTGCTTGATGGTGTCCTTTATCTGCTTGTCCAGCACCCTCCTATCGGTGACTACGATGACCGAATCAAACAAGGCCTTGCTTTGATGCTCCAGCCCCACGAGCTGGTGCGCCAGCCAGGCGATGGAGTTGCTCTTGCCGCTGCCCGCCGAATGCTGGATCAGGTAGCGGTGGCCCACCCCGGTTTCGCGGGCATGGGCCAGCAGCATGCGCACCACCTTCAACTGGTGATAGCGGGGGAATATCTGCTTGTACTTCTTCTTGCCGGTCTTCTCGTCCTTTTCATCCACCACCTGGGCGTAGTTTTCCAGGATGTCGGTCAGGCCCACCTTGGAGAGGGTCTCCTTCCAGAGGTAGTCGGTGGCGATCCCGGCCGGGTTGGGCGGATTTCCCGCGCCATCGCCCATGCCCTTGTTGAAGGGCAGAAACCAGGAGGCCTTGCCCTTGAGGTGGGTGCAGAAACGCACCTCGTGATCATCCACGGCAAAGTGGACTACGCAGCGGCCGAACTGGAAGAGCAACTCCTTGGGGTCGCGGTCGCGCTGGTACTGCTGCACAGCATCGAGGACCGTCTGTTTGGTGAGCTTGTTCTTTAGCTCGAAGGTGGCAATCGGCAGGCCGTTGATGAACACGGCCAGGTCGAGGGAGAGCGCGGTTTCGGTCCGGCTGTAGCGGAGTTGGCGGGTGACGCTGAAAATGTTGGCCGCGAACCGCTCGGCGGCTTTCAGATTGCGCGCGGTCGGCGCGCCGTAAAAGAGATCCACCTGCGCCGGGCCGTGCTTGACGCCGCCGCGCAGCACTTCCACCACGCCGCGCTTGGCGATCTCGCCTTGCACGCGGTGCAGGAACTGGGTGCGCTTGGGGCCTTCCTCGTCAAGGCCGAGCGCCTCATACGTATCGGGCTGGGTGGCGGCGAGAAATTGCCGCAGCTTGGCCAGGTCCACGGCGTGGTCGCGGTCAAAATCCTTGGCGTCGCCTGGGACGTAACCCGCCTCTTGCACGAGGGAGTCAACGATGAGGGACTCCAGGCCCTTTTCACTGGTATCAGTCTGTTTCATCCAAATCCCCCTCGTCATCGATCACGTCATCGGCATCGGAGGTGTCCTCTTCCAGCGCCAACAGTTCTTCCTCGGCAACCTCCGGCACTTCGATGCCGCGTACGTCCACCTTGCCGGTTACCACATCGGAAATCATGCGGGTGCGGTATTCGCGCATCAGCTCGATCTCGCGTTGGGCGCGGGATATGGCCTGGTCGATTTTAGCTATCTTTTCTTCTGTGCGATTAACGATAGCAATTTGTTCCTGACGAGGAGGCATAAGTATCGGATAATTTTTTACGTCGTCGAGAGAAAGTCCATCCTTTGTGCCGCCATATAAGCTCAATTTGCCGTGTGTTTGACCTACTTCAGAAAGAAGTACATATCCGAGCCACTTGGAGTAAATGTCATTGCATCTAGTTTTGCATCTGGCAACATGTTGACTGACATAAGCTTCCCCAATTGTGGAGGGAGCAACAGCAACAGATCCGATATATGCCGTTATTGACAACAAGATGTCACCTGGTTCAATTTTTGTGCGTTCGGTTTCAGATATGCTAGGTAGGTTTAACCTTATAACATCTTCAAATTTTAGGTTAAGAGATCCTCTGTCTAAATTGGCAACCCTTATAAATAGTGGACCATCATCTGAAGCATATGAAGACCAGCCACGCGACCCAGATGTCACATGGCTGACTACATTTCTTAATCTACAAACGGTCCAATGCTCCGGAATATCCCCGATCCATTCCACGCCGCTGGGCTTGAACTTGACGTTGGGATCGAGCCCCCGCGTCACGGCTTGGTTGATGATGTTTTGCTTATGCTCTTTGAGCAGTTCGATGAGCCGCCGCTTGTTGCGGATGAATTTGTTGATCTGAGCAGTTTTCCATTCGAGGAAACGGACGATTGTTTTCTGTTCATCTATCGCCGGTAATAAAAGTGGTAACAAGCCTAGTGTCTTTTGATTGGTGACGGCTAGATTAGTTGTTTTCTTTGCGGTAAGATAAAAATATGATCTGCCATGGAAGCTTTCCAGGATTTTTGCTAAGAATTGCGGAGAGAGTCTATCGTTGTCTGGTCGTATGGCAAATATGTGGTTCTGATGAAGGCAATTATCTATTTCACCTTTCCAAACTGATCCTCGACCAAGTTTGTCGATATCACCACCTTCGGTAACAATAACGTCGCCTTGGTATAATTTTGTCTTTGACGCCTCCTTTTCGGGGACGTCCACAGTCTTAATGCGCCTGAGATTCAGAAAACCGTTCTGTACATTGGCCACGCAAAGATATGGGTACTCACTAAGTTCAACTCTCTCATACGTTTTGCCTAATGTTATTCCGGTCTGAACCTTGGAGACCATTTTGAGCTTTATCGTTTCCCAATGTGCGGGCACTTTGCCCACCCAAGGCACCCCAGAGTCCTTATAATCCGAGTAGGGGGCCAGCTTCATTGCTATATCTCCTCGCTATTCCTGACTGGAAAACTGCTAGCAGCCTCCTCCAGCTCTTTCACGTAGTCCTGCTCCCCCAAAGCTTCCTTGTGTTCCCGGCGGCGTACAGCAAATTTGTCATTTTCGGCCCGGGCACGTTCGTCAGCAGATCGCTTGCTCACCTTCCCCGCGTTGGGCAGAACTTGCCGGTCGTTGAAGCGCAGGAACTCATCCAACTTCTGCTCCCAATCCTTCATGAAAACCTGCTTGCGGCGCCTGGCCTGGTCTGCGGCAAAATCCAGCCACATGACCACGATGCGGTTAAGCTCGTCAATTTCCTCCGCCTGGAGGTAGTTCTTGGCCGTGGTCACGTCGGTCTTGCGGACTTCGGACCCTTTCCAATTGGTCAGCCCCATGTTGGGTAGCAAGTGGTCGGCTCGGCTCTGGATCAGTTCGGCGGCCGTCAGGCCGGTGGCGGCAAAATGAAGCTTGTTCTGGATGACGCTGAAGAACTTGCTGGTCTCGCTCCAGGAGGGGTCATAATCCCCGGCCATGGCGAAAATCTCTTTGACCCGCAAGTACATCCGCCGCTCGCTGGCGCGGATGTCGCGGATGCGTTCCAGCATCTCGTCGAAATAGTCGGGAACGGCTGAACCCCGCACGGGCGGGTTCTTGAGCCGCTCATCGTCCATGACAAAGCCCTTGACGAGGTACTCTTTGAGTCGTTGAGTGGCCCAGATACGAAAACGGGTGGCCACGGCGCTCTTGACCCGGTAACCAACCGAGATGATCATGTCCAGGTTGTAGTAGTCGAGGTTGCGGCGAACGTCTCGATTGCCTTCTCGGCGAACTGTTAAGAATTTCTTAACAGTTGCCTCTGGCGATAACTCGCCCTCTTCGTATACGTTACGAATATGCATGCTGATGTTTGGAACAGTAGTCTGAAACAATTCGGCGATTAGCTGTTGGGTCAGCCATACTGTTTCATTTTCCAGGCGGACATCCAGCCTTACCCGCCCGTCCTCGGTGCGGTACACCAGAAGCTCGCCACCGCTGGGCGGTTCGCTATATTGTTCCGAACTCACGAGGGCTCTCCCACAATCTGTTCCAGCAGTCCCTCGGTCTCCTGCTCAAGGGCATAGATATCGGCCTTGATCTCTTCCAAGGTCCGCATGGGGGCTGGTTTGTAGAAATGCCTGGTAAAGGAAATCTCATATCCTACCTGGGTCTTGGAGGCATCAATCCAGGCGTTAGGGGTGTAGGGCAGCACCTCGCGCCGGAAGAACGCCTCGATGCCGCCATCCTCCAAGAGCGGCACCTGCTCGCTGTCCCGCAAGGCGGTATCCGGCTCGTACTCGACCACGCGGGGCTTGCCACCCATCTCGGCCTCGAACAGCCCGTGGATGGGTTCGGGCGAGGCCTTACCCCGCTTGTGAACCCTCTTGAGCACGGGAGCGGCATCCTCGCTGATGTCGCAAAGCTCGCTTTGCAGCAGCTTCCTGCGTTTGGCCGTGAGCTTCACGCCGTGTTTGTCCGCATCGCTGTCGCAGGCCTTCATGAAGGCATTGAAATCCCTATGGGGACCAGCCCCTAAGGTCTTGGCCAGGCGGCGCGCCAGGTTGGCAAGCGGCGCTTCCTTGGCCACAGTACAAGCCTTTTCAAACCGCTCCAGCCGTGCCGGGCTCAGGTCAACCGTGAGGCGCAGGGGACGATCCACCGTCACTTTCCAGTAGCCGAAGGCCTCGTTGGGGAAGATCTTGGATTTCTCGGTCTCGACTGGATTCACAACTAGGTCGCAAATGCTGCGAATGTGCTCCTCGGAGAACTCGCAGTTCTTCTTGCCAAGGTTGCGGCGCAGGGGCACGAACCACTCAGTGGCCTCGATGAGCTGGACCTTACCCTTGCGTTCGGTTGCTTTTCGATTGGTCAGCACCCAAATGTAAGTGGCAATACCGGTGTTGTAGAACATGTTCTCCGGCAGGGCGATGATGGCCTCCAGCCAGTCATTCTCGATGATCCAACGGCGGATGTTGCTCTCACCCTGGCCGGCGTCGCCGGTAAAGAGCGATGACCCGTTGTGAACCTCGGCGATGCGGCTGCCGAGGCGGGTGGTGTGCTTCATTTTGGAGAGCTTGTTGACCAGGAATAAGAGCTGCCCGTCGCTAGAGCGGGTGATCATTTTGTATTCCGGGTCGCCACCGTGCTGGGTGACAAAGCGCGGGTCCTTGATGTCAGCTTTACCCCCGAGGCGCTCCAGATCGGTCTTCCAGCTTTTGCCATAAGGCGGATTGGAGAGCATGAAGTCAAATTCCTGCGATGGAAAGGCATCGCTGGAGAGCGTGGAACCGTACTTCATGTTCTCAGCTTCGGCACCTTCGCCTTTGAGCAGCAGGTCAGCCTTGGAAATGGCATAGGTTTCCGGCTGTACCTCTTGGCCGAAGAGATGGATGGATACTTCCTTGCCGTAGCTGGCAGCCAATTCGGCCAAACGTTCCTCCGCCACAGTGAGCATGCCGCCGGTGCCGCAGGCCCCGTCATAAACCAGATAGGTGCCGGATTCGATCTCGTCGGCAATGGGCAGGAAAATCAGATCGGCCATGAGCTTCACCACGTCGCGGGGCGTGAAGTGCTCACCAGCTTCTTCGTTGTTCTCCTCGTTGAAGCGCCGGATTAACTCCTCGAAGATAGTCCCCATGGCGTGGTTGTCGAGCCCTGGTAGCAATTCGTTACCATCCACACCCAACACTGGTTTGGGACTGAGGTTGATCCGGGGATCGAGGAATTTCTCGATCAGATGGCCGAGTATATCCGCTTCGATCAAGGTGGGAATCTGATTGCGAAACTTGAACTTGTCCAGTATTTCCTGCACATTGGCAGAGAAACCATCCAAATAGGCCTCGAAATCGGCCTTGAGCTGCTGTAGTTTGGCCCGGTTTTTCAGGTCACGCAAGGTAAAGGGCGAGACGTTATAAAAGGCTTCGCCAGAGGCCTGACAGAGGGCAGCATGCTGGTTGGCGATTCCAACTTGGTCGAGCTGCTTCTTCATGCCCAGCACTTTTTCTTTGCTTGGCTCCAACAGCGCATCGAGACGGCGGATAACCGTCATCGGCAGTATTACGTCACGGTACTTGCCACGCACATAGACATCGCGCAGCACGTCATCGGCAATGTTCCAAATGAAGTTGGTAATGAGATTATGGGTTACATAGTTCATTGCCTATGAATACTCCTTGCGATAGCGAAAGCGCTCCGAGGGCTCGCAGCCTATGGACGTGCCTTGGCATCACTATTTATAAGGCTTAGCCGATTCTAGATTTCCCGCTATTGGGGTCCAATATCACGCTTGCCCTCGGTTTTACTCACGATCGCCAGACAGTACGAAGTAACAGATTTCCACGCCAGGGGCTGCCAGATTTTGGAAGTACTCTTTCTTGTGCCCCCCAGACATGCGAATCACAGAAAGACCCTTTAGACCCGGGGCGCCATCCCAGCCCTGCCGAAGGTTCGGCCGCCCGAGGCGTGGCGGTTCGGGCCCATGCGAAGCCCACCGGATGATAGGGCGAGCGCCGAAGCCCGCGCCAACGCGGCTAAGGCCGGGACTGGCGTCATATGCAAGTAGCAAAGCTCAGGGAGGACCCCCTTTGCGAGCCTCACCTGGCTCCGGGCAGGATCGCAGACGCTTGAAGTGCCCATTCTCTAGACGGAAATCAATATAACAATTCCCTGGAAAACCTGGAAGCGTTTGTCAGCAGCCGCGAGGCTCACCACCGTGAGGTGCGCTTTCGCCGTCGGTGACAGAGTTGCGAGGTAGCGTGGGCCATATTTGGCGCTCCGGGCCTCCCTTCCGCCCGTACCCAGGAATTCCAGAAGGGCTGGAAGGCGATCACCGCCTAGGGCGGAGGGCTGGGCGAGGAGCCGGCGCCAGCATGAACCGCGGGCGAGGCTGCCTGCACGCAGTCAAAATTGTGCTAAATTCTCGGGGTGCCTTTGAGGGCATCCAAGCCAGGCGACACTTCGGTACTTAACCCAAAGGCCAAGGGGGGCAACTTGACCGAGATGAGCACAGGGAGCCAGTCCGCTCCTGAAGAGTCCAGCGCGCAGGCAGCACAGGCCGCCAACTTGATGGCCATCCGCGCCCAGCTAGGGGACAAGGTAAGCCTAGCCCAGCAACAAAACGATTTTCCCCTGCTGCATGAACTGGTGATCCAGAACGACGGCCCCGAGCCCTTGAATGAGCTCTCGATGGAGATCTCGGCCGATCCGGCCTTCCTCACCAGTCGCAAATGGCTCTTTGACCGGCTGGCCCCGGGCGAGGAGAAGCGGGTCAGCGACCTGGACGTGACCCTGTCTCGCCAGTACCTGGCCGGGTTGGGTGAGTCCGTGCGGGCATCGGTGACCATCGAGGCTAAAGCCGGCCGGCAGACTGTGGGCGTCTGGGAACGGCCGGTGCTGGTGCTGGCCCCGGAGGAGTGGGGTGGACTGAGCCATCTGCCGGACCTCACCGCGGCTTTCTGCCTACCCAACGACCGGGTGGTGGAGAAGGTCCTCAAACGGGCCGCCCAGGCGCTAACCAGTTCGGGTAAGGGCAGCGTGCTCAATGGCTATCAGAGCAAGGACCGCAAGCAGGTTTGGCGGCAAGTCTCAGCCATCTACTCGGCTGTGTGCTCATTGGGTCTGGACTACGCCTCCCCGCCGGCCAGCTTCGAGCAGGAGGGCCAGCGCATCCGATCGCCGAAGCGGGTGGTGGAAAGCGGCCTGGGCACCTGCCTGGATCTGGCCCTGTTCATGGCCGCTTGCCTTGAGCAGGGCGGGCTCAACCCCCTCTTGGTCCTCGTCAGGGGCCATGCCTTCGTAGGGTGTTGGCTGGTGGAGACCGACTTCTCCTCCACGGTGATCGACGACTGCCAAAGCGTGCGCAAGCGCCAGCAATTGGGCGAGATGGTGTTGGTGGAAGCCACGGCGGTCACCAGCCACCCGGCTCCGGCCTTCTCCCAAGCGGTCGAGCAGGGCAGCCGCCACCTGGAGGATGACGAAAGGTTCGTGTGCGCCCTGGATATCAGTCGGGCGCGCATGAACCACATCCGGCCGCTCATTGACCGGGAGGAGCCGCGGCCGACCGATTCCCAACCCCAGGCGACGGGGGAGCACGCGCCGCCGGCGGTGGAGGACGCCCCGGACCTGCCCGACATCGATTACCTGCCCGAGGGCAAGGAGCCCGCGCCGGACACCCCGGACAGCCGGGTGGAGCAGTGGAAACGCAAGCTTCTGGACTTGACCCTGCGTAACCGTCTGCTCAACTTCAACCCCAACAAAAAGTCGGTGCCGGTCTTCTGCCCCAACCCGGCCCGACTGGAGGACCTGCTGGCCGACGGGCGCAAGCTCAAGTTTGCGCCGTTGCCCGAGATCATGGAGGGCCGTGACCCGCGCAGCAAGGATCTGCACCAGGCCCGTCACGGCACCGACGCCAAGAAAGAGTTCGCGCAAAGGGCGCTGGACAAGCTGGAATTGCTGGTCGACCTGACCAGTAAGGAGATGGACGACCGTCTGGTGGACCTATACCGCTTGGCCCGCCGGGAGATGGAGGAAGGGGGATCCAATACCCTTTTCCTGGCCTTGGGCTTTCTCAACTGGACCCAGGCCGCAAGCTCCTCGCGGGTGCTCAGGGCCCCGCTGATCCTGCTGCCGGTGCAACTGGAGCGCACCAGCGTGCGCGCCGGCTTCAAGCTGTTGCTGCACGACGACGACCCCTGCCTGAACCCCACCCTGCTGGAGATGCTGCGCAAGGATTTTCAACTCAGCATGCCCAACCTGGAGAACGAGCTGCCCAAGGACGAGTCCGGGCTGGACGTCCCCCTCATCTGGCACACCGTAAGACAATATGTGCGGGATATGAAGGGCTGGGAAGTAACGGAGGAAGTCTACCTGGGGACCTTCTCCTTTACCAAATACCTCATGTGGAAGGATCTGCAGGATCGGCTGGGCCAGCTCAAACAAAACCCCGTGGTCCGCCACCTGATCGAGAGCCCCCGCGAGCACTACCGTGGTGAGGGGGAGTTCCCGGAGTGCCGCAAGCTCGACGACGAGTACCCGCCGGAGAAAGTGTTCTGCCCCCTGTCCGCGGATTCCTCCCAGCTGTCCGCGGTGCTGGCCGCGGCTCAGGGCAAGGACTTCGTGGTGGTGGGCCCGCCGGGCACCGGCAAGTCCCAGACCATCACCAACATGATCGTGCAGTGCCTGGTCGAGGGCAAGACGGTGCTGTTCGTGTCGGAGAAGATGGCCGCCTTGGATGTGGTCTACCGGCGCCTGCGCGACGTGGGCGTGGGTACCTATTGCCTGGAGATGCACTCCTCAAAGGCGCGAAAGCTGGACGTGCTCCGGCAATTGGAGGCGGCCTGGAACTCCCGCGAGGCCTTTGACGACCGCGAGTGGCAGAACTCCGCCACCCAGATAGCCGAACTCCGCACCAGGCTCAATCAGTACCCCCGGCAGTTGCATAAGCTCTATCCCAACGGCTACACGCCTCACCAGGCCCTGGGCGTGCTCATCGCCCACGAAGACCAGCCCCGGGTAAGCTTTTCTTGGTCCGGCCCGACTGCGCATGACCAGGACGCCATGATTCGTCTGAAAGATGTGGCGGAGCGTCTGGGTGTGAACGCAAAGGAGGCAGGTGGCCTGGCCCGGCATCCTTTGCGCGGGGTGTGGCAGGAGGAGTGGTCCCCGGGCTGGCAGGAGGATCTGCTGAACAAGGCTCGGGACTTGAGCGCCGGAGTGAAGGCGCTGACCGCTACGTTGGCTGGCTGGTTGGCTTCCTTGGGGCTGGAGGTGCCGGTTGGCAATCGCGAGCGCATCACGGCCCTTTGCGACTTGGCCGAGCTGCTGCCCCGGGCCGCCGGCAAAAGCTGGGCCTTCGCCTTCTCTTCCCAGGCCCGGGACTGCGGGCAGCAACTGGCGCGGATCGCCGCCTGCGGGCGGACCATCGAGCAACTGCGCGGAGAGCTCTCCCTGGAGTACAAGGCTGACACCATCTCACTGGACCTAGATGAGCTGGAGAATCAGTGGAAACTGGCCGAGGAGGCCTGGTGGCTCAAGTCCTTCTTCGGGCGCCGGGCGGTGGCCAAGCGCCTGCGGGCCTGCACGCCCGAAGGCAAGCCGCCCGAGCAGGCTGACATACCGGGCGACTTGGCCACTCTCCAAAAGATCAAGGCCGAGGAGCAGGCCATAGTGGGCATGGCCGAGGCCGGTAAGCTGTTGGGGCCGGTCTGGCAGGGATTGCAGACTGACTGGAGCGAGCTGGAAGAGGCTGTGGAGTTTGCCGGACAGGCTTCCTCCATCCTGGGGCGCCTCAGCGGCGCGGATTTGGACCTGCGGGCGGCGTTGCGGGGCCGCCTGGAGCGGGTGCTCAGGGAGGGTAACGATCTGCTAGCAGAGGGCGGGGTGGTGCGCCGACAGGGTGACGAGGCCCTCCGGGCTTTCGACGATTTCGGCAACAAGCTCGTTGAGGCTTGGCGCTCGGCCTCAGCCAGCGGAGAAGATGCCCTGGCCGATCCCTCTTCCGACCAGTGGCTGCAATCCCTGGAAGCGGCCATGGAGGGTTGGCTCGCCAACTCCAGCAAGTTGCACACCTGGTGCGGGTGGCGCAGGGTGCGGCAGCAAGCCATGGTGCTGGGCCTGGAGCCCCTGGTGGCCGCTCTGGAGCGGGGCGAGATTACGCCGGAAGGCGTCGAAACGGCCTTCGAAGTGAGTTACTGCCATTGGTGGTTGGGCCGGGTGATGGACGGCGACAAGGTGCTCAAATCATTCCACAGCGCCGAGCACGAGCGATACATTGATAAGTTCCGGCATCAGGACGAGCACATCCTTCGCATCACCTCCCAGTTCGCCAAGGCCCACATCAGCGGCAACATACCCAGCCAGCAGGAGAGTGGCAACAAGGGCAGGACCGAGTGGGGAGTGCTCAAGCGCGAAATGACCAAGAAACGAGGGCACATGCCCTTGCGCAAACTTGCCGAGAGCGTGCCCAACGTGCTGACTAAGCTGACCCCTTGCCTGCTCATGAGCCCGCTTTCAGTGGCTCAGTACCTCAGCCCGGACACCGCACTGTTCGACGTGGTGATCTTCGACGAAGCTTCGCAGATCCCGGTTTGGGACGCCATCGGCGCCCTGGCCCGGGGCCGTCAGGCCATCGTGGTGGGCGACCCCAAGCAGCTCCCACCCACCAGCTTCTTCAGTCGGGGCGATGACGAGGAGGAGTTGCAGGAGTGGGAAGTGGAGGACCTGGAGAGCATCCTGGACGAGTGCCAGGGCGCCAACCTGCCCAGCCAGTCCCTGCGCTGGCACTACCGCAGCCGTCATGAAAGCCTGATCGTCTTCTCCAACCTGCAGTACTACCGGGGTGAACTGATCACCTTCCCATCGGCCATCACCCAGGACAAGGCGGTGGAGTACTTCCACGTGCCGGAGGGTGTTTACGAAAAAGGCAAGGGAAGGGTGAACCGCGAGGAGGCCCGGGCGGTGGTGGCGGCGGCTCTGGGCTGGCTCAGGAACCCGGAGTTCGTCCGTGAGCGCTGGAGCTTGGGGGTGGTCACCTTCAACCAGCAGCAGCAGATGCTCATCGAAGATCTGCTGGACGAGGCCAGGCGCGATGATCCGGACTTGGAGATCCACTTCGGCACGGAGCGGATCGAGCCGGTATTCGTGAAAAACCTGGAGAACGTGCAGGGCGATGAGCGGGACATCATCCTCTTCTCCGTGACTTACGGCCCGGACGACGCCGGCAAGGTGTCCATGAACTTCGGGCCGCTCAACAAGCAGGGCGGCGAGCGCCGCCTGAATGTGGCCATTACTCGCGCCCGCCGGGCCCTGCAGGTCTTCGGCACCCTCAAGGCGGAGCACATTGACCTCTCGCGCACCAAAAACCAAGGAGTGCGTGACTTCAAACACTTTTTGGAGTTCGCGGAGCTGGGACCGCGCGCCTTGGCCCAGATGGCTGATCCCACACACGGAGACTTTGAGTCTGTGTTCGAGCAGGAGGTGGCAGAGGAGCTGCAGAAACACGGGTGGTCGGTGCATCCCCAAGTGGGCGTGTCTGGTTTCAGGGTGGATCTGGGGGTGGTGCACCCCGATTTTCCCGGACGCTACCTGGCCGGCGTGGAATGCGACGGCGCCACCTACCACCGCTCGGCCACGGCCAGGGACCGGGACCGTTTGCGCGAATCGGTGCTGCGTGGCCTCGGGTGGAGCATAGTACGCGTCTGGTCCACCGACTGGTGGGTGGATCGGGCCAACTCAGCCGAGAAGCTCGACAAGCGCCTCAAGGAGACCTTGGCGGCGGACCAGCGCGAACAGGAGAGAAAGCAGCGGGAGCGGCAGGCCCAGACCGAGGCCAAGCCCCCCGAGCCTAAAGAGCCCACGCTCGAGGAGAAGCCAGCTACACGGCCTGATCTCCCGCCGGCTCATCTGGCCCAGGCCCAACAGCCCTTACAGGGGAAGCTCTACGCAGCGAGTCCGGTCTCTGTTGAGGCGGCACCGCTGTCCCCGGACAACCGTCAGGAAGTGTATCGAATTGTCGACTTCGGTGCTGCCATATTGGCCAAAGGGGAGCACCAAAAGCTCCAGCCCGACGACTTCTACCAGAACTCACACGACGCAAAGATCAAGGCTATGATCGAGGCGATGGTGGCCAAAGAGGGGCCGGTGGCGCTTAGACTGGTGGTCGAGCGGGTGGCCCGTGCCTATGGGCTGAAGAGAATTGGGAACGCAATCGACCAGCGGGTCCGCACCCTGGCCCGCCGTGTCAAGTGCGAACGGAGCAATGATAACGGCCAGGTTTATCTGTGGCCATATGGCTGTAGCCCCACCGAATGGACCGGATTCCGTATCAACCCAGACGGCCAAAAGCCGCTCCGCCCGGTCGAGATGATCTGCTCCCGGGAGCTGAAAAACTTGGCGGACTATGTGCAGGAAGTGGACTGCCCCCTGGATGAGAAGGGCTTGCTGAAAGGAGTGGCCGAGAGGCTGGGGTTCAAAATGCTTACGCAACGATTGGAAAATGAATTGCGAAGTTCTATTTTGAAATGAAAGTGATCTTCTTCGAATTGTTCCCTCATTGTTTGTGGAGTTGCCACCATCAAAGCGGACACTTTGCTGTTTGTAGGTTTTTATAGATGAACTGTCTTGGCGACGGTAGCCGCAGGCCCTTGTGGGGGCGGACTGCATTGTAGTTATGGAACCATCCGGCTATCTGCTCCAAGACTTAGTCAGCTTCCGGCCTGGGGCTCACAAACATGCAATCCCGTTTGAAGCTTTTGAAGAACGACTCTGCCATTCCGTTGGACTCTGGGCTTCTGGTCGGGGTGAAGCAGGGTGTACGGTGACGGTATGCCCCTGACAGTCGCCTCCAACTGGGAGTATTTTGACTGCCTGGCCATAATCACCGGCGCGGTGTCCCATCTGTTCGTGGTGGACGCCGACGGCCCGGCGGGCGAGAGGTTCCTGGCCGGGCTGCCGGTGACCGGGGTCTAGGCCGTCACGGGCAAGGGAGTGCACGGGTTCTTCCGGCCGCCGGCTGGGGTGGTGGTGCCCAGCCGGACCCGCCTAGCGCCCGAGGTGGACGTGCGGGGCGAGGGCGGCTACGTGGTCTGCTGGCCCAGCCTCCACCCAACCGGCTGGCGTTACGAGTGGTGGTTCACCAGCGGCCTGGAGGGCTGGGACGATCTGGCCGAGTTCGACCCATTTGGCAAAACGCCGTCACGGTATATATTTCGGGAGGCCTCGTGCCACCGCACCTGGTACTAACATGCTCCTTGCCCCTTCCCGCTCCCCACCCCCAGCTCCGGGCTCATGCACGCCTCCAGCTTCGCCACAGCTCCCCTCACATGATCTGGGGCCAGATGGCTGTAGCGCTCAGTCATGGACGAGCTTTGGTGTCCCAAAAGCTCCTGTACCGTGTAGAGAGGGATGCCCTTCATGACCAGCCAACTGGCGAAGGTGTGACGCAGGGTGTGGAAGGTCACCTTCTGCCGGCGGTCGGTCACCCCGGGGTTGAGCCCCAGGTCATCCACCACCCGGCGGAAGGCTTGGCTTATCTGCACCCGGTCTCCGCCGCTCCTGGCCGGGAAGACCAAGCCGTCAGGCTCGCCACGTTCCCGGTCGGAAAGCATGGCGATCGCCATGCTTGTCAAGTTGGCATGGCGATTTCTGCCAGATTTGGTGTCCCGTAGGGTCAACATCCCGTGCGCCAGATTGACGTCACCCCAGGTCAGGCTGAAGATCTCCCCGGCCCGCATGCCCGTATGCAAGCTCAACAAGGCCATGTCGGCCAGTTCCGGACTGACCTGGGCCAAAGCCGCCAAGAGATCGGCCGCTTCCTCCCGAGTCAGGAAGCGCAGCCGGCGGTTGTCGTTCTTGGGGATCTTGACCTTGGACGTGGGGGGATCGCCGTGGAAGAGACCCAGGCGCCGAGCCAGGTTGAACACCTGACGCACCACGGCCAGGCAGTACTGGATGGAGCGGGGAGCCCGGCCGGCATCGCTCATGGCCTTCTTGACCCGCTCCAGGTCCAGCGGGCTTATGTCCTTCAAAGGTTTGCTCCCCAGGGGGGCGGCCAGCCACAAGCGGAAGAACTGGTCCTCCCGGGACCAGCTCTTGGCCGTCTTGTCCTGCTTGGCCTGGGGGAAGTAGGTATCCTGCCAGAAGTCCTGGAAGGTGAGGCCCTCCCGCTTGGCGCGAGCGACGGCAGCTTCTTCAGCCTGCTTCTGCTTACGGGCCAGTTGCCGCTTCTCAGCCAGGCTGGCGGGCCCCTCGCCGGTCTTGGCAGCCTCCTTCAGACGGGCCAGCTCCAGGGCGGCCTTTTGCTCGGTCCACCCCTCAGAGGCCCAGCCGAGGCCCTCCTCCTTGCGCTTGCCGTCGGCCTGAAATCGGATGGCGAAGTAGCGGTCCTTTTAAACCCCGTGCTTGCGGGTGTCGTGCTCGTAGAACCTCACTCCGGCATGGGTCGAAGACTTCCATTTGACGGGCATCCGGATGCCTCCTGGCGATATCCGTTGGTTTCTCTCTCCCCACTCTCTCCCCACTTTTTAGCTGAAAGAGGGGGTTGTAGAGTGAAGCTGGATGAAACGAACTTCCTATATTATGCTTGTAATGTCAAGGTATTGTTGAAAAGTAGTGAAGGCTTGTGAAGACCATATAAACGGACTACGAATCCGTAGGCCGCAAGTTCAAATCTTGCCGGGCGCACCAAATTAAATCAGGGGGTTAGGTTGAAAGACCTAACCCCCTGAGTTTTGCCCGAAGCATATTTTGCGGAAAATGTATCGAGAAAAAAATCCAAATCGCTTTCAGAACTTGCGACCGGCAAATACTATTGCAGGAGGGTAAGGCGCTGGCCTCGTGAGCCCATCCGCATGGAGCATGGCAGCCGGGAAAATATTGTACCATACTGGTGGACAGCATAGTTTTCCCCAGGTTGCCATGGCCAAGCAACACAAGTTTTCTTCCTCGCTCAGCTTTCAACAAAAAATCGCCACCGAGCAAGCCTGCCTAGAGAGACCATTGCACGGCATTTTCCGGCAAACAATAACTATAACAGCCGATTATCTCGTTTTTTGGTAGTTTTTCTGTGGCAATGGCCTCGTGCGAGCCATCCTTGGCCCGCATCGGCCATTGCCTGCCGTAATCATGTTTCACAGCCAGTTTTGATATAATATCAACATGATTTATGTGTTTCACCATGCAATGGCCTCAATTGGGCCTGAGTTGCTATCAACGAAAAGGGCGGGGCGGCTGCGCTGAATCGACGGGCCGACCGGCAGTTGTGTCTCATTGCCAGGACTACGCCCAAATACAGCATCAATAGTATTGCTCCCACCCGGATTGGCTTGGGATGCTTGATCATGGAAGGAGAAATACCAATTGTGGCCCCAGGGCGGCGGTGCCTCCCAAAGGAGAACAGCCATGGACCCAATGTGAGACCGTTGCACAAGGCTCCCTGCCCCGTGCAATGCTCTCCAAGTGGAGACCTGGGCCAAAGATTTGGATCGGGACACACTCTGAGAGCATTGCACGGGGCGTCCTGCCCCATGCAATGTCGGCTTGGCAAAATCGTGACTCCACCCCAGCAAGCAGAGCTTGCCGGGGGCCCGGGTTTTGCCAAGCCTCACAAATTGCAAGCTTTTTGAAGCATGCAATTTGGCGGGCTATCCTTGGCCCGCATCGGCCATTGCCTGCCACAATCATGTTTCACAGCCAGTTTTGATATAATATCAACATGATTTATGTGTTTCACCATGCAATGACCTCACTCTGCGTCCTGTACTGCGCCTGACCCCACGAGAATTCCAGCGCCAGGGCGGCGCAACAGAAGCGTAAAATGGGATTCTAGAAGGTCTATGCGTTGCAGGGAGGATGGAAGCAGTGGCAAGCGGAGGGACGGCCGGTGGAACCCTTGTAATCAGGCTCTGTCTGGATGGTCCCCTGGGGGAAAACCCTTACCGCACCGGAGGCGGCAAATGGCCATGACCGCTGATTCGTCGACAACTGCCAACGTTTTCGAAGTCAAGGACTGCGCATTGGCGGCCATCGCCATCGGAGAGCGGGCCCATGATTTAAGGGAATTGGCCGATCTCATCTCCACCATTGGCGTCCAGAGCCTTTATTACCATTTTTGGGGGGGGCTGCTGCGCCCCCGATTCGACGACCCGGAATATCACAATGATTTCGCCATCTGGTCCAGCCGTTCCCTGCGGGATCCCGTGCTGGCCGAGAAGCTGGGCGTCCTGGATCCCACCCATTTCGCCGATCTGGAACGATTGCGCGGCAAGCTGCTGCAGGTGCTGCGGGATCACATGGCGGAATACGAGCATTTTTCCCAGGTGGCGGCCTCTGACCCGTTTTTGTTCGTGCGTTCGCAGATAGTTGTCTTTGACTCCGGCCGCCGCCTGAAGACTCCGGAGGATCTGCGCGACGCAATCCTGACGCTCTCGGCGGGCAGCATTTTCTACCACTTCATAGACGCGCGCCGGCGTGAGCCGATGGGGCAGGATGATTTTTCAGTTTGGCTGGGCGGCAGTTTTCCCGAAACTTGGGCCCTGTGCGTTGACCTGCGCAAGCTCGACCCGTTTTTCTGGGGCTTGGGCTCTTTGCGAGTTCATTTGTCCGAAATCATGCACCTGCATCTGCCAGGAATATCATGAATCATGAGCTGAAAGACTACGGCCTGGTGGCCGGTGAAGAGGTGGTGGATCAATTGCGCCAGATGGGTCACCGGCTGGCGGGCAGGAGAGTGGTGCATGTCAACTCCACCCGGGTGGGTGGCGGTGTGGCGGAGATCCTGCACAAGCTGGTGCCCCTGATGAGCGAGCTGGGCATCGACACCAGTTGGGAGGTGGTGGAAGGCGATCCCGAGTTTTACGAAGTCACCAAGTCCTTTCACAACGGCTTGCAGGGCAAACCGCTGGAGCTGACCGAGGACATGCGTCGCACCTACGAGCGGGTGAGCCGGCAGAACGCCGAAAAACTTGGGGAAACCTTGCGCGGAGCCGACGTGGTGTTTCTGCACGACCCCCAAACCGCGGTCTTGGGCGGGCTGATCGGCAAGCCTTCCGGCAAGCTGATCTGGCGCTGCCACATCGACCTGAGCCGCCCCCACCAACCATTCTGGGATTATTTGGGGCCCATGTTGGAGAATTACGAAGCCAGCATCTTCTCCCTGGCCGATTTCGCACAACGCCTGCCCCACCCACAATATCTCATACCCCCCAGCATCGACCCCCTGGCGGAAAAAAACCGCGATTTGTCCCCCTCGGAAATGGAGGAGCTCTGCGCCCAGATGGGTTTGGACCGCAAGCGCCCCCTCATGGTGCAGGTGTCGCGCTTCGATCGCTTCAAGGACCCGGTGGGGGTGATCGAATCCTTCCGCCTTGCCCGTAATTACGTGGCCGATCTGGGCCTGGTTCTGGCCGGCGGCTCCGCCACGGACGACCCGGAGGGGGCCGAGGTGCTGGCCCAGGTCCGGGAGGCCGCCGGCGGCGACCCCGACATCCTGATCCTGGAGTTGCCCCCGGACGCCCACACCAAGATCAACGCCCTGCAACGCGCCGCCGACGTGGTGGTGCAGAAATCCACCCGTGAGGGCTTCGGCCTCACGGTGACCGAGGGTCTGTGGAAGGGCAAACCGGTGGTGGGCGGCAACACAGGAGGCATCCGCCTGCAGGTGGTTGACAAGCATACCGGTTTTTTGGTCAACACCCCGGAGGGCGCGGCGCTCAGGGTGCGCTATCTCATGGAAAACCATGAGCTGCGCTTGACCATGGGCAGAAAGGCCCGGGAGTTCGTGCGCGAGAACTTCCTCATCACCCGCCATCTGCGGGAATACCTGACAGTTATCACCGCTCTCCTTTACAACTTCGGGGACCGGGTGGAGCTGTAGCCCGGGTATTTCAGGGGGGCCGGGGAGGCTGGATCGGCACCGATCTGATTTGGAAAGGTTTTTCGTTTGAAGCCTTACGAGGCCATTGCATGGTGAAACACATAAAACATGTTGATATTATGTCAAAAATGGCTGTGAAACATGATTTCGGCAGGCAATGGCCGATGCGGGCCAAGGATGGCCCGCCAAATTGCATGCTT
>JAHLLK010000071.1 GCA_020444165.1 Deltaproteobacteria bacterium
TTGGGATGCCGGTTGCACTCCACGAACTTGGGCGACTCGATGCACATGGAGCAGTCGTTGCTGGGGAAGGTCTTGTCCAGCTGGGCCATGTGGCCGCCGATGGTGGGCGCCTGGTCCACCAAGTAGACCTTGAAGCCGGCGGTGCCCAGGTCCAGGGCGGCCTGGATGCCGCTGATGCCCCCGCCCACCACCATCACGTCGCCGAGTTCCTGGATTCCGTAGTCGCGGCACAAACGCCGCAGTTGCTCGTTCAGCATGCTTTTCCTCGCCTGTGGACTCTCCCCGTCCCCCGGTTCCCCGGCCGGCCGGGCCAAGCCCTGACCGCCGCGGGCGGGGAGCGGAAAGAGATCTGGACGCCTCCGAAAATACGGCCTCCCCGGGGCCGGAGCCCCGGGAGCACACCAACCCGGGAGGGGAAAGGAAAATCAAGCTGGTTGGGAGAGAGTGGCCTGCGGGATCAGCGCCGGCCGTCTCGGCTTTCTCCATCTACCGCGCCCGGGTAGCAAGGCCAAGGGGCGTCAGGTGAAGCCGAAACGGGTTTGCATGAATAGACCACCAGGTTAGAAGCTATAATGTAGCTATAAGACCACATGGCCCGAGCCCGGTCCAATACTTAATATCGATATGTCAGGGGATTTTTGATCGTCCGAGGTGATGCCCCTCCGGCCCGGCCGGGCCCCGCCTGGCGGCGGCAACCGACGGGCCGGGGGGTGGGGGGTCAGGCTTTGCTCACCTGCACGGCGCAGGCCTTGTACTCCGCGGTTTGGCTCAGGGGATCGTAGACCGGGTTGGTGAGCCAGTTGGCGTTGCCCTTCCGGAAGTGGAAGGACATCCACACCAGACCTGGGGGTACCTGGCGGGTCACCCGGGCCGGCACCACCACCTGGCCCCGCCGGCTCTGCACCCGCACCAGGTCGCCGTTGGCGATGCCCAGCCGGAGGGCGTCGGCCGGGGAGATATCAGCGGTCTCCTGATCCAACAGCTCGTTCAGCCCCTCGGAACGGCCGGTCTGGGTGCGGGTGTGGTAGTGGTACAGCCGGCGGCCGGTGGAGAGCACCAGGGGGTACTCCGCATCCGGCACTTCGGCCGGCGGCGTCCAGTCCAGGGCCGCGAAACGGCCCCGGCCGCAGGTGAAACAGCCGTCCCGGTGCAGACAGGTGGTGCCGGGGTGGTCCGGATCGGGACAGGGCCACTGCAGCCCATCGCCTTCCAGGCGGGCAAAGGTGATGCCGCCCAGGGAGGGCGCGAGACGGCTGATCTCATGGTCCCAGATCTCCTGGCCGCTGGCCGCCGGCCATTCCTGGCCCAGGCGCCGGGCCATTTCCCGGAAGATCCACCAATCCGGCCGGGCCTGGCCGGGCGGGTCCACGGCTTTCCGCACCCTTTGCACCCGGCGTTCGCTGTTGGTGTAGGTGCCGTCGTCCTCGCTCCAGCCTGCGGCCGGGAGGATCACGTCCGCGAACCGGGTAGTCTCGTTGGGGAAGATGTCACTCACCACCAGGAACTCCACCGACTCCAAACAGTGCTCCACGTGGCGGATGTCCGGCTCGGTGTTGGCCACGTTCTCCCCGAAGATCCACAGGCCCCGCACTTGGCCCGCCCGGGCGGCCTCGAACATCTGGGGCACCATCAGGCCCGCCTGCTCCGGCAGGGTCGCCCCCCAGGCCTTTGAGAACTTCTCCCGGGCGGCCGGGTCCGCCACGGCCTGGTACCCGGGATAGACATTGGGCAGGGCGCCCATGTCGCAGGCCCCCTGCACGTTGTTCTGGCCCCGCAACGGATTCACCCCGCCGCAGTCCAGGCCCACGTTGCCCAGCAACATCTGGAGGTTGGCGCAGGAACGCACGTTGTTCACCCCGCAGGTGTGCTCGGTGATGCCCAGGGTGTAGACCAGCATGGCCGGCTTCACCGCGGCCAGGCGGCGGGCGGTGTCCTGGAGCAGCTCCGGGCTGATGCCACTGATCTCGGCCACCCGCTCGGGAGGATACTCGGCCACCTTGGCCCTCAGTTCGGCAAAGCCCTCGGTGTGGGCGTCCACATAGGCCTGGTCCTGCCAGCCTTCGGCGATGATCACCTGCATCAGGCCGTTCAGGAAGGCCACGTCCGAGCCCACCTTGAGCGGCAGGTGGACCTGGGCGTGCTCGGCCAGGCCGGTGAAGCGGGGGTCGGCCACGATGAGCTGGGCCCCGCGCAACACGGCGCGCTTGATGAAAGCCGCGGCCACGGGGTGGGCCTCGGTGGGGTTGGAGCCGATCACGAAGATGAGCCGGGCCCGGGCGAACTCGTCAAAGGAGTTGGTCATGGCCCCGGAGCCGAAACTGGCCGACAGGCCGGTCACCGTGGGGGCATGGCAGACCCGGGCGCAGTGGTCGAGGTTGTTGGTGCCCAGGACCGCCCGGAAGAGCTTCTGCATGTTGTAGGAGTTTTCGTTCAGGGAGCGGGCCGAGGAGATGCCGGCCAGGGCGTCGGGCCCGTGTTCCTCCCGGATGGCCCGGAAAGTGCCCGCCACCAGGTCCAGGGCCTCTTCCCAGGAGGCCGCGTGGTGCCGGCCGTCCACGCCCTTGATCAGGGGCGTGGTGAGGCGCTCGGGCGAGTGGACGAAATCGTAGCCAAAGCGGCCCTTGACGCAAAGCATGCCCTGGTTGGGCTGGGCTTCCTCCACCGCGGTGACCTTGCTGATCCGGCCGTCCTTGACGTGCAGGTTCATCTGGCAGCCCACCCCGCAGTAGGGGCAGGTGGTGCGGATCTGCCGGGTCTCCCAGGGGCGCCCCTTGCCCTTGGCCTTTTTCTCGGTGAGGGCGCCCACCGGGCAGGCTTGCACGCATTGGCCGCAGAACACGCAGTCGCTCTGGTCATAGGGCCGGTCGCCGGTGGTCACGATCTTGCTCGCCGCCCCCCGGTAGCCATAGCCGATGGCCCGGTTCACCTGCAGCTCGTTGCAGGCCTGCACGCAGCGGCCGCAGAGGATGCAGCGGCTGAAGTCACGGATGATCAAGGGATTCAGGTTCTCGGCCGGATAGGTTTGGGTCTGGCCCTCGAAGCGGATTTCCTTGATCCCGTACTCATAGGCCAGGGCTTGCAGCTTGCACTCCCCGTTTTTCTCGCACGTCAGGCAGTTGTGCTGGCCGCTGGCCAAGAGGAGTTCGATGTTGAGCTTGCGGCTCTTGCGCACGGCCTCGCTGTCGGTGGCGATCTCCAGGCCCCGGCCGGCGGGCATGGCGCAGGAGGCCACCAGGGAGCGCGCGCCCTTCACCTCCACCAGGCACATGCGGCAGGCCCCCGTGGGGGTGGCGCCTTTCAGGTAGCACAGGGTGGGGATGGGCACGCCGTGATCGCGGGCCACTTCCAGGATGGTCTGGCCCGGCGTAAAGGGAACCTCGGTTCCGTTGAGGCGCAAGGTGGGCTGGTTTTGGTCCATGGGGGTATCTTCCTTTGTCCGGCCGGAGGCCGGCAGCCCAGCCCGGATGTTTCATGGGGCCGGGTGGTTAGCTCAACAATGATTTGATTTGGCTTGGTCTTTAAGCCGATAATTTCCGTGTTTGCAGGTCACGTTTTGTCGCCTGGTCCGGCACAGCCAGATGTCGGCCGGCCAGGCGACGGACAAGCGACAACCGGAGGCGTAGCCAAAGCTACGGCGAGGTTGGAGCGCTGTTCGCAACGCCGCCGGCGGACACCTGGCGCAGCCGGAGGCCCGGTCTTCATGAAATATCCGGGCTAAACCGGCGGCACACAGCCGGCGAGGCATCGCCCCGGCGGGGCCACCCGGTTGGTCAGGCTTGATCGGTTGTGTTACGGGGGGAAAGTTGAAAGCAGAGCTGCGGCGCAGGCTTTCCCGTCTACCTAACCCGGGTAGATTCCTGGGAGGGAGTTCAGGTAAAGCCGCAAAAGAGTTGCATGGCCGCCGCCTTGAAAAGGAAATAAAAACAGCAGCAAATTATTGAATTGTTGCTTCACGCAGTCAAATAGAATATTTCGATTGGGCGGGGGCTGGGGGCGGGGTCCGCGCGATGGACGCCCTGCCGGGGGCGTCGGCACTTGGGCGGACGGGCAAGGCCACGCTTTTGCCCGCCCCACAGGCGGGCCGGGACAGGGACGGCCTGACCGGCGTATTTCTAGCAGGCTGTTGAAAAACAGCCTGCTAGAAATACGCCGCGAGTCCCACCACTCCGATCACGATGAGGTAAATGGCCACGATGTAGTTGAGCAGGCGGGGCACCACCAAAATAAGAATGCCCGCGATCAAGGCCAGCAAGGGGGACACATGGCTCATGGTCAACATCATGACGCACTCTCCTGGAAAAAAATCAGGCAGGTGGCGCCGGGAGGTGACAGCTCCGGGCGATAAGCTCTACAATCTATCGTAGACGTACCCCCCCAACATTTTGCAAGCGGGAATCAGGATGCGCAGAAATTACGCCAAAAACCTGGCCCTGGCCTTTACCCTGCTGGGTCTGGTCACCATGCTTTTATTGATACCTTTGCTGGATTACTTTCCGCCCAATTATTTTGCCGGCGGGGGATACGCGCTGCCCTATGTCTTGATGGACCTCGCCCTGGCCTTGTTCTTTTTTACCGTGGCGGTGTTTTTCTACCGCCGGCGGGGCCGGGGCTGAAAACCCACCAGGACACGCCGCCCCGGACCGGCCGGTCTGCCGCGAGGGTAGCGGGCCGCCGGCCCCGGGCCGGTGACCGGGGCTGTCCCTGTCCTTAATTTTTCCCGCCTGCCCCTCTCCCCCCGGGAAGGATCGTCATGACTCCCCCTCCCCGCCCCTTGCGTTTCTGGCTCTGGGCCCTGGCCGGGGCCCTGTTCCTTGTGTGGCTGTTCAGCCCCATATTGCTGCCCTTCCTCTTGGGCCTGATCCTGGCCTACTTCCTGAACCCGGCGGCCAACCGGCTGACTGCCTGGGGCCTGCCCCGCTCCCTGGCGGCCGGGCTCATCGTGGGCGCCGGCCTGTCCCTGTTGGTGGCCCTGTTCGTCCTGGTGGTGCCGGTGTTGGTGGAGCAGGCCGTGGGCCTGGCCGCCGAGATGCCGGTGTACCTGAAGTCCCTGGCCGCCTGGCTGAAGCCCCACGTGCTCAAGGTCATGGCCTCCCTGGACCCCTCGGCCCTGGCCAAGCTGGAGGCCCAATGGGCCGACCTGGCCCGCAAGGCCGCCGCCTGGCTGGGCCAGGTGCTGGGCGGCCTGTTGTCCGGGGGCCTGGCCCTGGTGAACCTGGCCGCGCTGTTGGCCCTCACCCCCTTGGCCACTTTTTATCTCCTCCGGGACTGGCCCGGGTTGATGGAGACGGTCAAGGGCTGGGTGCCCCGGCGCCAGGAAGACACGGTGCGGGAGTTGGTCCGGCGGGTGGACGCGGTGCTGTTTGGCTACGTGGGGGGCACCGCCGCGGTGTGCCTAATCCTGGGGCTGTTCTACGCGGTGGGCCTGACCCTGATGGGCCTCAAGTTCGGCCTGGCCATCGGGCTGGTCAGCGGAATCATCTCCTTCATCCCCTATCTGGGCACGGCCTTGGGCTTCGGGGCCTCGTTGGGGGTGGCCCTGTACCAGTTCTGGCCGGAGTGGACCATGCCGCTCGTGGCCCTGGCCATCTTCCTGGCCGGGCAGATGCTGGCCGACTACGTGCTCACCCCCAAATTCGTGGGCGACAAAGTGGGCCTGCACCCCTTGTGGGTGATCTTCGGGCTCTTCGCCGGCGGCTCCCTGTTCGGCTTCGTGGGGATGCTGGTGGCGGTGCCGGTGTCCGGCGTGGTGGGGGTGCTGGCCCGCTTCGCGGTGGAACGCTACCGCGCCTCGTCCTACTTCCTGGGCCGGGAGGCAACGCCGCCCGAGGCTTGAGGCGGTTGGGAAGAGGAGGAAGATATGGGGGGAAACCCCTTTTTGTGAACAAAAAGGGGTTTCCCCCCATACCCCCCTTCCCCAAAAAAACTTCAGTGAGTCTGGGGAGAGGCCCCGGAGTGGGAGCGGGGTGAAGGCCGGGCGCCCTACTGCTCCAAATTCTGGATCTTGGAAGTTATCTCCACGAACTCATTCATCACCAGTTTGTTGTCGAACGGCACGATATCCGGAATCTCCAGGTGCATGATGCCGTCGAATGACCGGTCGGCCTTGTTGATGGTCTCGAGCAACTGGGCGCTGATGGTGGCGGTGTCGTAGGAGGACCAAGCCACCGCAACATCCTGCAGGGCCAGCTTGCGGGCCCGCTCCACCTTTTCCCGCTGGGAGCGGAGCAGCCGGGTGTACATGTCGATCACCTGGATGGTCAACTTGTTGGATTGCACGTTCTTATCCAGGATTTCCAATTTTTTGGGGTCGGTGATGGAGCCCTTGGCCGCCGCGGTCTTCTGCATGACCGCCTCGGCGGCCTGCCGGAGGTTGGCCAGTTCGGGCAACCATTTGTTTTGGTTGAAGTCGATATATTTGGTCTGGGCGTAAACCACGGTTTCGCTTAAAATAACGTAAATACCGTAGTATTTTTTGGTGTACGCCATCTGCGAGGAATTCTTCAACATCAGCTCTTGGGTGGCCACGAGAATCTTCTTCAATACATCATACATGGCGATGGATTTGACGATATCGTCACCGTCGATCCGCAGGCACAAAGCCCTGACCTGTTCGCGATTCATGGGCAGGCCCATGGCGGCGAATCTCTTTTGGATTATCTCTTCCAAAAGACCTATTTTCTGGTTGGCTTCGTCAATCTGCCCATTCAACTTCTTCATATCTTTGCGGTAATTTTCAACATCCTCATTGTGTTTTTGGAACTCCGCGAGCACCAAACGTTCATTTACCGCGGCATTTTCTGACTCCAAGTTCTTTATTTTAACTTGCAGACCGCGGATCTCCCGCACCCCGGCCACGATGGCGTTGTCGCAGAGAATTCCATCCACGTCTTCCAAGATGTCGTTGATTTTTACTTGGTAATCCGCCTTGGTTTTGGATATCCAGGCTTCGGTGGGGGCGTTTTCCTGCGCCTCTTTCAGGCTGAAAAAATCCTCACTGACCCCCAAGATACTTTCCAGCTTGGCGCTGACCTTTTCCGATTCGCTTTTGCCCCACAGGGTCGTGCCATACGAAACGATATCCTTGGCAAGATTCTTGACATTTTCATAAACTCCCTCCGCCTCCGCGTGGGAGCACGCCAACAAAACCAGGGCCAGCCCGGCGGCGAGGGAAATAAACTTGCGCCCCCGGGAGGAGCGGCTGTTCCCTCGGCGGGCCTGTACAGCATGACGAATTCGCCCCCAACCATCCCGGCAGTCCGGCATCGCAGTTCCCCCTATAGCCAACTTATTCAAAAAAATATAAATTATCCGTGTCATCTTCAGCGGGAGGAGCCCTCCCCACCGAAGCATCCTGGGATCATCGGCTTAGGCTTAGCATTCCATCCGCCGCGGAGGCAACCATTACGCCTGCCCGGGCCCGGAACCCTGCCCAATTAAAGTTTTTTGCGGGAAGGGGGGTGTGGGGGGAAACCCCTTTTTTTTCAAAAAAAGGGGTTTCCCCCCACATCTTCCTCTTCCTCCCCCAAACTCTCACCCATCGCCGTGACGCTGCTTTTCGCGGCGCTCCTTTTTCCAGGCGATGTTCTTCTTGAGCCCCTTTTGTTTGTAAGGCTTTTCGGTGGGTTCGGGGGTGATGAAGAAGGAGCCGGCGTGTTCGGGCGGGGCCGGGGCGGCGGGGGCGGCCGGTTTTTTGGACGGGGGTTTCTTGGTGGTCTCGGCCTCGTCCAGGGGCGGGCCCAGGAGGCACCCGGCCGGGACCCACTCAGTGAGGAAGAGGCCTTCCTCGCCCCAGGCCGGGAACATGGCTCCCTCGTTCTTGGCCAGGTGGGCCTGCACGGTGATCAGGAGCGGCTCCTGGTCCCGGCGGCGGCCCAGGCGGAGGGCCAGGTCGGGGTCGGTGGCCAGGACCAGGGGTCCGCCTTCCCGAGCCTCCAGCCCCTTCTGGTGCACCACGGGCCAGGCCCGGCGCCGGAGCCCCAGGTAGAGGTGGGCCGGGGGATCGGCCGTATAGTCCGGCGGGGGGTAACGGCGCTCCCGGGCCCGGAGGCGGTTGGCTTCCATTTCGAGGGCGTCGGGGTCCAGGCGGGTGCTGGCGTCGGCCAGCATGGTCTGGCGCACGTGGCGCCAGCCCTCTTCGTCATGCAGGGCGGCCAGGAGGTCCTTGACCCGCACCCAGCCTTCCTCGTCGGGCACCAGGCCGAATTCGGCCGGCTGCACCCCCAGGGCGTAGATCAGCAGGCGCACCAGGGCGTGCTCTTTTTGTTCCTGACGTTTGGCCATGCGGTCCTTCCGGCGCGGGGCCGGGGGCAGGGAGCCCCGGCTTCAGCGGGCGATCTGGGTCACGCCGCCAGCGGTGACCAGGAACACCTTGCGCCCCTTGGGATGCCACACCTTGATCACCTGCCGCTGGGGGTCGGCCGGGTCCGGGGCCAGGGCCATCTGGATGGGCGGCGGCGGGGTCAGGTTGGGCAGGGCCAGGGCGGCGGGCACCGGCTGGGGGGCCGGCGCCGGGGTGGGCTCCTCGGCCGGGGCGCCGGCAGCCGGGGCGGCGGTGGCGGTCTCGCCGGCCGGCGCGGCAGTGGCCTCCGGGGCGGTGGTTGCGGGGGCAGCAGCCGGAGGGGCAACCGGGGCCGGGGCCGGCGCGGCGGCCAGGGCCTCCTGGACCTGGCGGGCAAAGGCCAGGGCGGCCAGGTCCCGCGAGGAGGTGACCTCGTAATGGTAACCGATGGCCACCACCACCACCAAACCCATCACACTCAGGATGCCGGTCACCTCCGAGCTGATGAAACTGAGCGCTCTATTCACTGGCGGCCTCCTTGTGCTGATAGGTGATTTTGCCGCCGCAGATGGTCATGACGGCCCGGCCGGGGAACATGCGCCCGGCAAAGGGAGTGTTCTTGGAGCGGGAAACCAGGGCGGCCGGGTCCACGGTCCAGGGGCGGTTGAGGTCGATGACCGTAACGTCGGCGGGCCAGCCCCTTTCCAGCCGCCCGCCCGGGATGCCCAGGATGGCGGCTGGCGCGGCCGAAAGCCGCTCCAGGGCCTGGCTCAGGCTGAGCACCCCTTGCTCCACCATTTCCAGGGCGGCGCCCAGGGCGGTTTCCAGGCCCACCACGCCAAAGGCGGCCCGGTCGAACTCCACGTCCTTTTCCAGGCTGGCGTGGGGCGCGTGGTCCGTGGCCAGGGCGTCGAGGACCCCCTCGGCCAGGCCCTGGCGCACCGCGGCGCGGTCCGCGGCTGAGCGCAGGGGCGGGTTCATCTTGCGGTGGGTGTCATAGGCGCCCACGTCCTCGTCGGTCAAAAGGCAGTAGTGGGGGCAGGTCTCGGCCGTGACCCGGAGGCCCCGGGCCTTGGCCCGGGCCACCGCCGCCACCGCCCCGGCCGTGGACACGTGGGCGATGTGCACCCGGGCTTCGGTGAGCCCGGCCAGGGCCAGGTCCCGCTCCACCGCGATGACCTCGGCCTCGGCCGGGATGCCGGCCAGGCCCAGGCGGGTGGCGGTGGGGCCTTCGTGCATCACCCCGCCGGCCGAGAGCGCCAGGTCCTCGCTGTGGCAGATCACCACCAGGCCCAGGCCCCGGGCGTACTCCATGGCCCGGCGGAGGAGCCGGGAACTGGCTACGGGATGGCCGTCGTCGCTCACGGCCAGGCAGCCGGCCTCGGCCAGCTCGGCCATGTCGGCCAGCTCCTCACCGGCCAGCCCCCGGGTGATGGCCCCCACCGGGTAGACCCGGGCCGAGCCCACGTTCCTTACCCGCTCCAGGATCAGTTCGGTCACCGCCCGGTTGTCGTTGACCGGGTTGGTGTTGGGCATGCAGGAGACCACGGTGAAGCCCCCGGCGGCCGCGGCGGCGGTGCCGGTCCCGATGGTCTCCTTGTATTCGTGGCCCGGCTCCCGGAGGTGCACGTGCAAATCGATGAGCCCCGGGGTCACCACCAGGCCGGCGCAGTCCAGGGACAGGGCCTCGGGCGCGGTGAGATCGCCGCCCAGACGGGCCACCATGCCGTTTTCGATCAACAGATCGCCCACCTCGTCGCGCCCGGTGGCCGGGCAGACCAGGCGGCCGCCTTTGAGAAGCAGGTGTCCGCTCATGAACCTTCCACCCCTATCAACAAGTATAACAGGGCCATGCGTATCGCCACCCCATTGGCCACCTGGTCCAGGATCACCGAGTAGGGCCCGTCGGCCACTTCGGGCGAGATCTCCACCCCCCGGTTGATGGGCCCGGGATGCATGACGATGACCCCGGGCTTGGCCAGCTCCAAGTGGCGGGGGGCCAGGCCGAAGCGTTGGGCATACTCCCGGAGCGAGGGGAACAACACGTCATGCAGGCGCTCCTGCTGCACCCGGAGCATCATCACCACGTCGGCGTCGGCCACGGCCTCGTTCAGGGAGCCGGCCACCTCCACCCCCAGGCTGGCCGCGCAGGGCGGCAAGAGGGTGGGCGGGCCATAGATGGTGACCCGGGCGCCCAGGGTGCGGAGCGCGATGATGTTGCTCCGGGCCACCCGGGAGTGGGCGATGTCGCCGATGATGGACACGGCCAGGCCTTCCAGGCGGCCTTTGTGCTCCCGCATGGTCATGAGGTCCAACAGCGCCTGGGTGGGGTGCTCGTGGGCGCCGTCGCCGGCGTTGATCACCCCGATGTTCAGGTGCCGGGCCAACAGATGGGGAGCGCCGGACATGGAGTGGCGCATCACGATGAGGTCCGGGGACATGGCCTCCAGGGTGCGGGCGGTGTCCAACAGGGTCTCGCCCTTGGTCAGGCTGCTGGTGCTGGGCGAGAGGGACACCGTGTCGGCCGAGAGGCGTTTGGCCGCGATTTCAAAGGAGGTGCGGGTGCGGGTGGAGGGCTCGTAGAAAAAATGCACCACGCCCTTGCCCCGCAGGGTGGGGACCTTTTTGATGGGCCGGGCGGCTATCTCTTTCATGGAGTCCGCCGTGTCCAAGACCAGGGTGATCTCCTCGGCGGAGAGCCCCTCCATGCCTAAAAGGTGACGCCGGGTCCAGTTCACTCTGGCCTCTCCCAGGCCCGGTCCGGAGAATCCGGGGCCGGGGCCATAAAAAACCTCCGCCAGCCACGAAGGGTGCGGAGGTTTACCCGGGGGATCCGCCCGCGGCGGGGCTCCCCGAAGGGCGCAATTTTGGGCATAGGGATTCGCTCCTGAGACCTATAACCATCAATCTCACTTTGGATAGCAGACCTGCCGCCTCCTGTCAAGCTGCCCGCTGGACGCGGCCGCCGGGCCATGGTACAAGCTCGGAATGAGTGCTCGCTTGTCATCCTTTTTGGAGGGCTTGGGCGCCCGCCTGCCCCTGGCCGGCCAGATCGTGCACGTGGAGCGGATCGCGCCCCGGGCGGAGAGCCTGGTGGCGCCGGACCCGCCCTTGCCGCCGGCCCTGGCCCGTGCCCTGGCCGCCGCGGGGATCACCCGCCTCTATGCCCATCAGGCCCAGGCCCTGGCCCTGGCCCGGGCCGGCCGCGACCTGGTGGCCGCCACTCCCACGGCCAGCGGCAAGACCCTGGTCTACGCCCTGCCCTTGTTGGAGCGGCTCTTGGCCGACCCCACGGCCAAGGCGCTCTTGCTCTTCCCCCTGAAGGCCCTGGAGCAGGACCAGCTCACCGCCTTGAACGCCCTGGCCTTCGCGGCCGGGCTGGGGCATCCGGCCGCGGTGTACGACGGCGACACCCCGCCGGGCCAGCGCCGCCGCCTGCGGGAGCACCCCCCGGCCCTGTTGCTCAGCAACCCGGACATGATCCACCAGGCCATCTGCGCCTACCCCCGGGCCTGGGAGGGCTTCCTGGCCCAGCTCAAGTACGTGGTCATCGACGAGGTGCACACCTACCGGGGCATCTTCGGCAGCCACGTGGCCCAGGTGCTGCGGCGGCTCTTGCGCCTGGCCGCGGCCCGCGGAGCCCGCCCCCAGTTCATCCTGTCCTCGGCCACCATCGCCAACCCCGGGACGCACGCCGCGGCGCTCACCGGCCGGGCTTTCACCCCGGAGCAGGTGGTGGACCAGTGCGGCGCGCCGGCCGCGGGCCGGCAATTCATCATGGTGAACCCCAAGGGAGCGGCCAGCACCACCGCCAGCCATTTGGTGGCCCACGCGGTGCGCCAGGGTCTGGCCACCATCTGCTTCACCAAGAGCCGCATCCACACCGAGCTGATCCACACCTGGGTCACCCGGGCCAACCCGGACCTGGCCCGCATCGTGGCCGGCTACCGGGCCGGGTTCCTGCCCGAGGAGCGCCGCCGCATCGAGGCCGACCTGGCGGCCGGCCGCCTGGCCGGGGTCATCACCACCAGCGCGCTCGAGATGGGCATCGACATCGGCGGGCTGGACGTGTGCGTGCTGGTGGGCTATCCCGGCAGCCAGATCAACACCTGGCAGCGGGGCGGCCGGGTGGGGCGGGCCGGCCGGGAGAGCGCCGTGTTCCTGGTGGCCCAGCCCGACGCCCTGGACCAATACCTTCTGGCCCACCCGGCCGAGTTCTTCACCCGGCCAGTGGAGGCCGCGGTGCTGGACCCGGACAACCCCCACGTGGTGGGGGCGCATCTGGTCTGCGCCGCGGCCGAGGAGCCCTTGTTGGTGCACGGCGACCCCTTTGACCTCTCCCGCCACCGGGACACGGTGGAGGGGCTGTTGCAAGCGGGCCGGCTCCTGTTGGACGCCCCGGGCGAGCGCTACTTCTCGCCGCGGAAGCGGCCCCAGCGCAACGTGGATCTCCGGGGCGCCGGCGAGTCCTTCACCCTGTTGGATCCGCGCGGGCGGACCGTGGGCTCGTTGGACGGCATCCGGGTGTACAAGGAGGGCCACCCCGGGGCCATCTATCTGCACCAGACCCGCTCCTTTGAGGTTAAGACCCTGGACCTGGTGGAGCGCCGGGTGCAAGTGGCTCCGGTGCAGGCGAATTATTACACCCGGGCCCGCAGCGAGAAGGAGACCGAGATCCTGGAGGAGACGGCCCGGCGGCCGGTGGCCAACTTCCTGGTGCGCCAGGGCGATCTCAAGGTCACCGAGCGGGTCACCGGTTTCGAGCGGCGGCGCATCTCCGGCGGCGACCTGTTGGGGGTCTACGGCCTGGACCTGCCGCCCACCACCTTTGAGACCCACGGCCTGTGGCTGGACATCGAGGACGCGGTGCGCCGCCTGGTGGAGAGCCGGGGCCGCCACTTCATGGGCTCCATCCACGCCCTGGAGCACGCGGCCATCGCCATGTTCCCCCTGTTCGCCCTGTGCGACCGCGGCGACATCGGCGGCATATCCATCCCCCTGCACCCCCAGACCAACAAGGCCGCGGTGTTCATCTACGACGGCGCGCCCGGCGGGGTGGGCCTGGCCGAGCGGGGCTTCGAGATCATCGAGGACCTCCTGGCCCGGGTGGAGGAGCTGTTGGCCGGCTGCCCCTGCGAGGTGGGCTGCCCGGCCTGTGTGTACTCGCCCAAATGCGGCAATGGCAACAAGCCCCTGGACAAGGAGGGTGCGCTGCTCCTGGTGCGGGCGCTCTTGGGCCGGGAGGAGCTGACCACGCCCGAGGCCCCCGAGCCCCCGCCGGCCCTCATCGCCCCCCCGGCCCGCCCGAGCCCCCGGGAGGCCCTGCACTACGGGGTGCTGGACCTGGAAACCCAGCGCCTGGCCTCGGAGGTGGGCGGCTGGAAGAACACCCACCTCATGCGGGTGAGTGTGGCCGTGCTCTACGACAGCGGGACCGACCGCTTCGAGGCTTTCGAGGAGCCGGCCATGAACGACCTCCTGAAGCGCCTCAGCCAGTTCGAGATGGTGGTGGGCTTCAACCTTTTGGGCTTTGACTACGGGGTGCTCTCGGCCTACACCGCCCGGGACCTCTCCCGCCTGCCCACCCTGGACCTCTTGTACGAGGTGCGGGAGGTGCTGGGCCACCGCCTCAGCCTGGACGCCCTGGCCCAGGCCACCCTGGGGGCCGAGAAGTCGGCCGACGGGCTGCAGGCCGTGGCCTGGTGGCGGGCCCGGGACATGGCCCCCCTGACCAAATACTGCCAAAAGGACGTGGAGCTGACCCGCGACCTGCTCCGGCACGGCCAAGAGCACGGCCATCTCCTGTTTACCGACAAGCAGGGCCAGAAGCTCCGCATCCCGCTGGACTGGTCCTGGCCCACCCTGCGGAAGCGCTTCGCCCCATGAGCCCTGCCGCCACTCCCCCTCCGCCCGGCCGGGCCATCCCCGGGCCCGAGTGCCCGGCCTGCCTGGCCCGGTTGGTGAGCCAGGCCCTGAGCGGGGTGGGGCTCGCGCCCGACGACGCCTCGCCCCTGGGGGAGGCGCTCCGGGAGACTGCCCGCGCCGGTCTGGCCGCGGGCCGCCCCCCGGCCCTCACGGCCACGGAGTTCCTGGCCCAGGCCCGGCAAATGAGCGGGGTGGACGACCCCTTCCGGGCTCAAAAGCAGGCCGACCTGGCCCGGGCGGCCCGGGCGGCGGCCCGCCTGGCCAACCTCCCGAACCTCTGGCCCGTGCGGGCCCGGGCCGCCATCCTGGGCAACGCCCTGGACCATTTCGCCGCGGCCGGGGCCGAGGCCCTGTGGCAGGAGGGCCAGACCCTCCACCTGGGGGTGGACGACCTGGCCGCGGCGGAAGCATATCTGCGCCCCGGGGCCCGGGTGGTGATCCTGGCCGACAACGCCGGGGAGCAGGCCTTTGACCGCCTCCTGGCCGGGCACCTCCTGGCCCGGGGCTGCCGGGTGAGCTACGTGGTGAAGTCCCGGCCGGTGCAGAACGACCTGACCCTGGCCGACCTCTTGGCCGCCGGCGAAGACCACGGCCTGGGGGAGATTCGGGAGTCGGGCACCGGCCAGGTGGGCCTGGACCCGGCCGGGGCGCCGCCGGAGCTGGGGGAGCGCCTGGCCGGGGCGGACCTGGTCATCGCCAAGGGCATGGGCCACTACGAAACCCTGGCCCCGGGCGTGAACCCCCATGCCCTGGCGCTAGCCCCCACCCTGTTCCTGTTCCTGGCCAAGTGCCGGCCCGTGGCCCGCTCCCTGGGGGTGGCGCCCGGGGCGGGAGTGGCCCTCATGGTGAAGGAGTTCGCGGCATGAAAAGAGGGGGAAGAATCATCCGGAGCCTGGGGCGGCCAGCCCTGACCCTGGCCCTGACCCTGGCCCTGACCATAGCCCTGCTGAGCCAGGCCGGCTGCCTCTTGTACCGCCTGAGCCAGGTGCGGGACATGCCCATCTCGGAGGTGGATCTGGCCACCATCCCGGACGGCGCCTACCGGGGGGAGTATGACTACGAGGTGACCTGGGTAGGGGTGGAGGTCACGGTGGCCGACCACCAGATCAAGAAGATCGTGGTGCACAAGAGCTACGAGAACAGCTACGGCCGGCGGGGCGAGACCATAGCCGGCGAGGTGGTGCGCCGGCAAAAGGTGGACCTGGGGGTGGACGCGGTCAGCGGCGCCTCCACCACGGGCAAGGCGGTGCTCAAAGCGGTGGAGAACGCGCTGCTCCGCCCCGAGGCCCGGTTCACCCGGGACCCCGGGGATTTCGAGACCACCCGGACCTATGCGGAGTAAAACGGCCGGCGGCGCCAGATGCCCGCCGGCGGCGCCCAGGGACTTCGCTCCAACCTCGGCGTAGCCTACCCGGACCTGCACGAGGTGCGGCGACCGGGGTTTTACTTGTCCAGGCCCCACTTCACGGCCAGGGTCTCGCCGCCCACCCCCCAGTTGTGGGGGTCCACCTCGTCGATGACCACGGTGGTGGCGGCCGGCGGCTTGTTCAGCACCTCCTGCAAGAGGTTGGTGATGCCGCTGATGATCTGATCCTTTTTTTCCTGGGCCACGGGCGCGGCCAAGCGCACGGATACGTAGGGCATGGGGTTCTCCTGGGTGGGCAAGGGGCGGCAACTGCCGGTTGACAGGCAACCGCCGCGAGTTATGATGTCTTTTGCATAAGATATAGCAAGTCGCCTTCGCAATGGGAGACGATATTTCATGTTGACCAATAGAGCGTGCCCCCCGGGGTTCCCCGCCGGCCTCCGCCGCCTGCTGGCCGTGGTGCTCGCGGGCCTCCTGCTCCTGGCCGGGGCCTGCGCCCCGGAGAAGCCCTCGCCGGAGAGCCTGCCCCCCTTGCGCGAGGTGGCCCCCAAGAACTGGCCCCTGTTCTACGACGACCTGGACCCGGCCAGTTTCCAGGAGGCCTGCCAGGGCTCGTTGACTTACCTCCGCCGGGTGCCGCCGGACAAGAAGTACCGCTTTGGCCCCGACGAGTACACCGCGGCGGAGATGGCCTCGTTCATCACCTGGCTCTCCACCCTCTTGACCACCTACCCCGACCCGGCGGCCCGCACCCAAGCCTTGCAGGAGCGGGCCCGGCTCTACGAGTCCGTGGGCAACGACGGCCAGGGCACGGTGTTGATCACCGGGTACTATGAGCCGGTGCTGCCGGCCACCCGCCAGCCGGCGCCTTTATACCAGTGCCCCCTGTACATGCTGCCCGCGGACCTGGTGACCATCAATCTGCAGGACTTCCGGGACGACCTGCCGGACCGCCGCCTGGTGGGGCGGGTGGACAACCGCAAGGTGGTGCCCTACTACGACCGCGAGGCCATCGACTTCGAGGGGGCCTTGCAGGAAAAGGCCCAGGTCCTGGGGTATTTGGCCGACCCGGTGGAAGCCTTCTTCCTGCACATCCAGGGGTCGGGGCAGCTCAAGTTCCCGGATGGCGGCCGCATCCGGGTGGGGTTTGCCGGCACCAACGGCCACCCCTACCGCTCGGTGGGCAAACTGCTCCTGGCCGAGAAGCTCATGGAAGCCTCGTCCATGTCCATGCAGGGCATCAAGGCCTTTTTGGAGGCCCACCCCGAGGAGCGCCGCCGGGTGCTTTCCTCCAACCCCTCCTATGTCTTCTTCCGGCCGCTGCCGGCCGAGGGCGGGCCCCTGGGCTGTTATGACCAGCCCCTGACCGCGGCCCGCTCCGTGGCCACCGACCGCCGCATCTTTCCGGGCCTGGCCGTGGGCTTCCTCACCGGCACCCGGCCGGCCGGGACCAGCGGCGAGACGGCCCTGTCACGCTTCATCGTCAACCAGGACACCGGCGGGGCCATCCGCGGCCCGGGCCGGCTGGATCTGTTCTACGGCAGCGGGGACCAGGCCGGGGAGCTGGCCGGGCGCACCAAGAACCTGGGGCGCTTGTACTTCCTGGCCCCCCGCCGGGGTTAGACCCGAGGCTTCTGGAGGCAGCCACGCCCCTGAGGCAGCCACCCTAGAAAGGAGTGGAGCATGCGCACGGAAAAGACCCTGGGCGCCACCCGGCTGGTGCTCGTGGACGGCGACATCACCCGGCAGGAAACCGACGCCATCGTCAACGCAGCCAACAGCGGGCTCAAAGGCGGCGGCGGAGTGGATGGGGCCATCCACCGGGCCGGGGGCCCGACCATCATGGAGGAGTGCCGCCAAATCGGGCACTGCCCCACGGGCCAGGCGGTGATCACCACGGCCGGGAAATTGCCGGCCAAGAAGGTGATCCACACCGTGGGACCCATCTACCGGGGCCGGCCGGAAGACGCGGAGCTGTTGGCCTCGTGCTACCGCTCCTCCCTGGAGCTGGCCGCCCGGCACGGGCTCAAGAGCGTGTCCTTCCCCAGCATCTCCACCGGAGCCTACGGCTACCCCCTCAAAGAAGCGGCCCGGGTGGCGCTGACCACCGTGGCCGCGGAGATCGCGGCCCGGCCCGCGGCCTTTGACGAGGTGCGCTTTGTCCTGTTCGGCGAGACGGCCTTCCAGGCCTACCAGGCGGCCCTGGAAACCGCCCTTTAGCCCGGGGCCCGGGGGCCAGCTCCGGGTTTCCCAGGGGGGCGAGGCATTTTTGGGGCCTGCCGCGCCCGGGCCGCGATGTTTGGCTTGCATATTGCATTGCTTAAGGGCGATTGCGTCGTGGAAAGCATTCTCCCTCTAGGGGCAGGCAGGGAGCATGCGGGAAGCGGCGCAATCATTTTTTTTGCCCGGTCGGGAAAGGGTTCTGTCACGGGCAGGGCCTTTTTTTGTTGCCCGGCCCCGGGGAGCCGGGGCAGGGCCGGGAGCAGGCCTTTTCCCCTGGGGTCCGGGCCGCTCCGGACCTTTTTCCGGTCGGAAGCCCGCACCACCCCCGTCCTTGGCCCGCGCCTTGCATATTAGTCAGGCAGATCGCGTCAGGGCAAGGCGTTCTCCCTCATGGGGCAGGCAGGGAGCGCGTCGGTCAGGGCGCGATCGTTTTTTTGTGCAGCCGAAACCATCTCCGCGCCCCCCGGGCCGTCTCCCAGAATAAATTCCAGTGCATTAAAACAGTTAGCCGCAAAGGCCTCCGGCCGGGCGCCAACCCCGCGGGGCGACCGGGGCAGGATTTGGCAAGGCTCTTGCATTTTATTCTGGCAGGTTGCGTTTCGTAGAGCAGGTTCTCCCTTTTGGGGCAGGCAGGGAGGATCGCCAACGGAACGCAACCATTTTTTTGGGCCTGGGGGGACCGGAAGGACGGACGGGGCTAATATACGAGAAAAACTCTCAAAACCAATCTGACTTTCCCAACGAACCCAAAAACGAAATGGCTGGTCGAATTGAAAAAATTGGTCACCAAAAAGGTAATAGCAGGCTTCGCCAAAAGTAATAGGTAGTTCTTGCCTGATCTGTGCCGGTAATAAATGCCCTATTTCTACCGATTTTAGCTTTTAAGGCACAATTTACCGAGAGTTCTTCCGGCTCATTTCACAGCGCCGGGTAAAAGCTCCAGCACCTTGTCCACAAAAAAGTCCAGGTCCAAAAGCTTGTCCAAAAAAGCCGCCGCCCCCAGTTCGCGGCACTTGGCCGGCAAACGGGGATCCCCGTGGGCGGAGAGCACCAGGATCGGCGGCATGGGCCAGGCCCGGGGCCCGCGGGTGAACTCCCGGGCCAGATCCAGCCCGTTCACGTCCGGCAGGCTCACATCCACCACCAACAGGTCCGGCGCCTCCTGGGCCGCAGCCCACCATTCCCGGGCGGAGCGGCCGTCCACACAACGGATCACCTCCAGGCCCTCGGCGCTCAACAGGGCGTTGAACAGGGTCAAGGTGTCGGGGTCGTCCTCCACCAAAAGCACCCGGGGCATGCTCATGGCAGGTCCTTGAACACCACCCGGAAGACGGTGCCCTTTCCCGGTTCGCTCTCCACCTTTATGTCGCCCTCGTGCAAGATGACGATCTCCTGCACCAGACTGAGACCGATGCCCAGGCCCTCGATCCGTCCGGTGCCGCTCAGGTTGGCCCGGTAGAACCGGTTGAAGATCCTGGCCATGTTTTCCCGGGCCATGCCGATGCCCGAGTCGGTGACCTCCAGGACCGCTTTCCCGTCCTGCCGGGAAAGCGCCAGCTTCACCGTCCCCCCTTCCACATTATACTTGACGGCGTTTTGCAGGAGATTGTCCACCAACTGCACCAGCTTGTCCGGGTTGCCCAGGACCAGGACTTCCTTCTCCGCGGGCAACAGCGCCTCGATGGTCACCCGGTGCTCCTGGGCCAGGGGACGGAAGTTCTGGGCCTCCATGCGGAGCAGCTGGACCAGATCCACTGGGGTCATGGCGTACTGCTCCTTGGCTTGGCTGAGCCGGGCCAGGTCCAGCAGATTGTTTATCTGCTTCTCCAGCTTGCCCAGGTTGCGCCAGCAGACCTCCAGATAGCTCTGGGCCTCCTCGGGCGTGGCCCGCCCCTGCAACAGCATCTGCAAGAACCCCTTCAGGGACACCAAGGGGGTCTTCAATTCGTGGCTCAAAGTGGTCAGGAATTGGTCCTTCAGACGGTCCACGCTTTTTATCTCCTCCAAGGCCTTTTCCAAGGCCAGGGACTTGCGCAACAACTCGCCGTGCAGGATGTTGCGCACGGTCACGTCCCGCAGGATGATGCCGGCCAGCCAGGGAACGCCGGTGTGGCCCTTTTCCAGGGAAAAGCTGGCCTCCACCCGGATCTCGCCGCCGGCCGCGTGCACGTGGCCGGTCAACAGCTCGCCCTCCCGGTTAAGAGCCTCGGCCCAGCCCACGTCCAGGCTCAGGAAGCGCTCGGCCGGCTGGCCCGCCACCTCCGGCTTCAAAAAGCCCACCGCCCGGCAAAAGGCCGGGTTGGCGTCCAGGATCAGCCCCTGGGCCGAGGTGACCGAGAGAAACATGTCCGGCGCGGCTTCGAAGAAATGCCGGTACAGCTCCTGCTGCTCCCACAAGGCCTCCCGGAGCACCTGGATGCTGAGGCCCAGGCGGCCCAACTCGTCCAACCGGGCCGGGGGGTCCCCCAAGGGCGAGGGCTCGCCCAGGGCCATGGCCTGGCAGGCGGCGTGCAGGGCATCCTCCACCCGGCCGAGCCGCCATTGCCAGAACAGCCCGCCGGCCACCGCGCCCAGGCCCGCCGCCAGGCCGGGAGCCAACCAAGCCAGCCAGGAAGCCCGCCCTCCCCCCGCCGAGGCCCCCGCCGGCCAGGCCAAAAGGGCTCCCTCCACCACGGCCCAGGGCACGAGGACAAAGCCCAGCAGGGTGGCGATGCGTCTCCAGTAGACCCGTTTGAAGAACATGTGGGGCAGCCTCGCTGTGCTCTGTCGGCCGGGGCCGGAGCGTCAAGTGCTGGGGGACCTGTCCTGGGGGCCGGCCCGAAAAATGGCGGCGTGGCCGGGATCTTCCGAGTCCGGCCGCCGGGATCGCCCCGCGGGTGACGGCGGGGCTCGCCGGAACGATGCCAAAGGTTTTTCATTATTCTAAACCACAGTCGCCGCCCGGGGTCAAAAACCAGTTTGCGGCCCAAGGCCGCCCCGGCCCGGGCCAGGCGGTTTGCCTCCGCCGGCCAGACCACGGCAGAGATTTTTGTGCGGGCGGGCTCCGCGTGATATCATGATTCGCGTAAGCCTAAATCAGCGGGAAGACGGCCCGGTCCGTGACGGTGGCAAGCTGTTCACCTCTTCCGAGCCCCCACGGAAATGGACCAGCCGGCGGCCCCTTCGCCCAGAGTGGATAGTCCCATGAGGATTCTGTACTTGTCCCCGGAGTTGTGGCCTTTTTCCAAGGTGGGCGGGCTGGCGGACGTGGCTCACGATTTATCGTGCGCCCTGGGCCGTCAGGGACACGAGGTCCTGGTGGTGACACCGAAGTGCCGGCTCGTCCCCGAGCTGGAGGAGAAGCTGACCCGGCTGGATCTTTGGCTGGAGGTGCCCGTTTCCTTCAAGCGCCACCAGGTGGGGGTCTACACCTATCCCCTGGGTCAGGGCGCCACGGCCTATCTCCTGGAGCACGAGAGCCTGTTCAGCCGGGACGGCCTCTACGGCAACGCCTACGGCGACTATGAGGACAACGCCGAGCGCTTCATCCTCTTCAGCCGGGCCTGTCTGGAGTTGGCCGTGGCCTTGGGCCTGCCCCTGGACATCATCCACGCCAACGACTGGACCACCGGCCTGGTGCCCCTCTACGTCAAGAGCCTCTACGCCCACGAGCCGGGCCTGGCCGGGGCGGGCACGGTGATGACCATCCACAACCTGGGCAACCAGGGCACCTTTTGGCACTACGACATGCCCTTGACCGGCCTGGGCTGGGAATACTTCGTGCCCGAGAAGGTGGAGTTCTACGGCAAGATAAATTTCCTCAAGGCCGGCCTGGTCTCGGCCGATCTGGTCACCACGGTGTCGCCCACCTACGCCCGGGAGATTTTGGGCCCGGAGCTGGGCTTCGGGCTGGAGGGGGTGCTTCTCTCCCGCCAGGACCGCCTGGCCGCGGTGGTCAACGGCATCGATTACGAGGCCTGGGACCCGCAGTCAGACCCCCACCTGGCGGCCAACTTCGGCCCGGACAGCCTGGACTCCAAGGCGGTGTGCCGCCAGGACCTCATGGCCATGCTGGGGCTCCCCGCCGGAGACAAACGGCCCCTGGTGGCCGTGGTGGGCCGCCTGCAGGAGCGCAAGGGCATGGACCTCCTGGCCGCCTCCCTGGACGAACTGTTCAAGCTGGAGCTGAACCTGGTGGTGGCCGGCCAGGGCGACGACTATTTCCAGCGTCTGTTCCTGGAGCGCTCCGGCCAGATGCGGGACCGCCTGGCCGTGCGCCTGGAGCTGGACACCGCCCTGGTGCACAAGGTCATCGCCGGCTCGGACCTGCTCCTGGCCCCCAGCCGCTATGAACCTTGCGGCCTGCATCAGCTCCAGGCCATGCGCTACGGCACCGTGCCGGTGGTGCGGGCCACCGGCGGGCTGGACGACACGGTCACCGCCTTTGAGGGCGGCGAGGCGGGCACCGGTTTCAAGTTCCACGCCTACCAGACCCCGGCCCTCATCGAGGCCCTGGAACGGGCCCTGGCCGTTTACGCCGAACCCGCCAAATGGCGCGGGCTGATGCGGCGGGCCATGGAGCAGGACTTCTCCTGGCAGGCGGCGGTAAAGGGCTACGAAGGCCTGTATCAGCGGGCCAGGGATGTCCGGCAAGCCGAAGGAGCAGCCTAGCATGTCCCGCGACACCCGTTTCGACGTTCTGGCCCGGGTGGTGGAGATCGCCAACACCTCGGTGGACGTGGGTGAGCGCCTGGAGAGCATTCTGGCCACGGTGCAGTCCCATCTGGGGGCGCGGGCCGCCATCCTGTTCAATCAGGACGTGGCCAAGGGCCGGCTGGTGCAGTCCTACACCTGGCCCAAGGATCTGGGGCACCGCCCTCCCCTGGTGGTGGACCCCAGCGAGAGCCCCCTCGGCCAAATCCCCATCAAGCGGGAGCCGGCCAGGGTTTTGGTGGATCAGATGCCCGGTGACCCGGTGGCCCGGGGTCTGGGCCAACCCGGCGAAGTGATGTGGCTCTTGCCGGTGATGGACGACAACCGCAGCTACGCGGTGCTGGTCCTGATCCTGCCGCCGCCGGCCAACGTGGCCGCCGACGAGTTGAAGCTCCTGTTGATGATCACCCGGGAGATGGCCGGCTCCATCCGCAACTACAACCTCTACTTCGAGGCCAAGCGGCGCATCGCCGAGCTGAACGTCATCAGCGACCTGGGCCGGGCCGCGGTTTCCACCATCGAGATGGCCGAGCTTCTGGACACGGTCAGCAGCATGTGCGCCAAGCTGTTGGGCGCCCGCGGGGGGCTGGTGTGCATCGGCCCGCACAACGGCGCGGACCAGGCCATGAAATCGTCCTACGGCCGGGTGCCCGGTGAATGCCAGAGCCAGTTCCACTGCCGCGACCTCTGCCCCCTGCCGGCCGAGGCCGCCGCCCTGGCCGCCAGCCCCCGGGGCCACGAGCCTTCCCTGGCCGAGGTGATGCCTCATGACCGGCTGTGCGTGTCCCTGACCTTCAAGGGCGCCTACGAGGGCCACCTCTGCGTTTTCTACAAGCTGCCCCTGGCCAAGGGAGCGGCGCCGGGCTTCAACACCGAGGACTGGGGCCTGTTGCGCACCATGGCCTCCATGGTCTCCTCGGCCCTGGAAAACGCCATGACCTTCCAGCGCATGGAGGACCTGGCCCAGCACAACGAGGAGATGGTCAACGCCCTGGCCACCCTGCACGAGATCAGCACCGTCCTGATGACCACGGTGGACTTCAACGAGACCGTGCTCATCATCCTGCACGCGGTGATCCATCCCGTGGGGCTGAACTTCGACCGGGTGGTGTTGTTCCTGGCCGACGAGGAGGGCCGGACGCTCCGGCCGGTGGCCCACCTGGAGCGCCAGGAGAACAGCGGCCAGGTGCGGGAGCTGACCCAGACCCTCATGTCGGTTTTGATGCAGCGTCCTGCCGCCCCCCAGGTGACCGACCCGCTCTTGGCCGATCTCCGCCTGCCGGTGGAGAGCGGCGGGGGGCTCATGTCCCGCACCGTTTTGGAGCGCACCCCCATCCTGGTGGATCACCCGGAGGAGGACCAGCGGCTGGACCCCCAGCTCCGCCGCGCCCTGGGGCCCCATCCCATGGTGGCCGTGCCCATGTACGCCAAGGGCAAGGTGGTGGGGGCCCTGGTGGTGAACCTGCAGCGCCCCGGCCAGCATATCGAGGAACGGGACGTCAAGCTGTTGGTGATGCTGGCCAACCAGGGCGGCCTGGCGCTGGAGACCAGCCGCCTGTACCAGCACCTGGAGAACGCCAACCGCGAGCTGGCCCATATGCGCAACCGCCTCCTGGAAGCCGACAAGCTGGCGGCCCTGGGCGAGATCGCCGCGGGGGTGGCCCACGAGATCAGGAATCCCCTGGTGTCCATCGGCGGCTTCACCCGGCGCATCCGCAAGAAGGTGGGTGACGACTCCCCCCTGACCCCCTACCTCGACGTGATCGTGGAGGAGGTCACCCGCTTGGAGCGCACCCTGAACGAGATGCTGGACTTCTCCACCGACTCCCGGGACCACTACGAGGAGCACGCCCTGGGCACCATCATGACCGAGGCGCTGGACCTCTTGAAGCGGGAGCTGGAGGAGCGTAACATCACGGTGGTCAAGGAGTTCGATCCGTCCCTGCCCCGGGCCTACTGCGACGAGCGCCAGATCAAGCACGTTTTCCTGAATCTCTATCTGAACGCCGCACAGGCCATGGGTCAGGGGGGCACCCTCCGTCTCCGGACCATGAGCGTGGTGCGCGAGGGGCAGAGGTTTGTGGCCGGCGAGGTGAGTGACAGCGGCGGCGGCATCCCCATGGACGTGATCCACAACATCTTCAACCCGTTTTTCACGACCAAGGACTCGGGCTCCGGCCTGGGTCTGTCCATCGTGCACAAGATCGTCACCCGGCACTTCGGCCAGATCGAGGTGCACAACCGCGAGGGCGAGGGAGCCAGCTTCCTGGTCACCCTGCCCGCGGCCGAGGAAGGCCGGGCGTATCTGAAATAGGGCCGGGCCGCCCCTCGCGCTGCTGCTGCCCCCAGGGGCCGGCGCGGTCCGGTCAGGAGCTGTCAAGCGGGCCCCAGGGGGCCAGGGAGGGGCAATTGGGCACCATCGTGGATTTGGCCGCCGCCCGCCAAGCAAAAATGGCGGCGCGGGCCTTTGCCCGCTGGGAGAGCCGGGTGGGCCATCGTCCCTCGGCCGAAGCGAAGCTCTCCGACCTGCCGGACCGCACCCTGGGGGTATTGGCCGAGTTGAAGGAACCGGCGGTGCTGGCCCTGTATGACCTGGTCTTGGGAGTGCGGGACTGGGGCCGCGGCGAGGACCTGGCCTTCCTGGCCGCCCAGCAGAAAATGGAAGCCCTGGACGCCTACCTGTTCCTGGCCGATCAAGTGCGTTTCGAGACCATGCGCCGCCTGGGCTGGGTGGAGGGCGTGGCCGCGGAAAAGCACTCGCTGTTGGACCTGGCCACCCACCCCACGGACATCCAGGCCCGGGACCAGCCCCTGCCCCCCCGGCTGTTGCCGGCGCACCATCGCTACCAGGAGCTGGAGCCCCGGCTCCGGCTGGAGCCCGAGGCGGCCATCCGTTCGCTCATCCCCGAGGCCCTGGCCGTGTTCCTCCGCAAGGTGGGGGAATAGCCCCCGGAAGGCGTTCGCGGCGCCCGGGCCGGCTGGCGGCCGGGCCCTCTTCCCGGGGGAAAGCGCGCCGCCCGCCGCCGTGCTTGACACCTGCTCCGTAAGCTGCTACATGAATTCCGATTCATTGCACGGGATCGCCCGGCCCCCGCTTTCCAGTGGGGCGCCGGGCTCCTTCTCCCTTCACATATAGACAAGGAGCTCGGAGACTATGCCCGCCACGCCGTTTTTGGAAGTGGCCGAAGCCATAGCCGCGATGGGTGGCGAGACCATCACCCAGTGCATGCAATGCGGCCTTTGTTCCGGTTTGTGTCCCTGGCCCGCGGTGGACTCCCCCTTCCGCACCCGTAAACTCATGCGCATGGGGCAGATGGGCCTGGAGGGCTTCGAGTCCGACGACATTCTCTACGCCTGCACCACCTGCAAGCTGTGCGTGAACAACTGCCCCCGCGAGGTGGGAATCATCGACGTGGTCAAGGCCATGCGGGCCATGATCGCCGAGAGCGGCGCCGCGCCCCAGAGCCTCCGGACCATCATGGGCTCCCTGCACGCCCAGGGCAACCCCTGGTCCGGCGACCGCGACTCCCGCCTGGCCTGGGCCGCCGGCCTGGACCTGCCCATCTTCGACGGCAGCCAGGAATACTTCCTGTCCATCTGCTGCACCAGCGCCTATGACCCCCGCTCCCAGGCCATTGCCAAGGCCCTGGTCAAGGTGCTGAACGCCGCCGGCGTGAGCTACGGCGTCATCGGCAACGAAGAGTCCTGCTGCGGCGAGTCGCTCCGCAAGATGGGCGGCGAGGAGCAGTTCCTGAAGCTGGCCGAGAAGAACATCAAGCTGTTCCAGGACAAGGGCGTCAAGAAGATCCTGGTCACCAGCCCCCACTGCCTCATGACCTACACCCAGGAGTATCCGGAGCTGGGCGGCGAGTTCGAGGTGGTGCATTACAGCCAGCTTTTGCAGGAACTCCTGGCCGAGGGCAAGCTGAAGCTCTCCACCGATTTTGCCAAGAAGGTCATCTACCACGATCCCTGCTACCTGGGCCGCCACAACGGCGTCTACGATGCGCCGCGCGAGGTGCTGGCCGCGGTGCCCGGGGTGGAGACCCTGGAGTTCGGCCGTCAGAAGGCCTACGCCCAGTGCTGCGGCGGCGGCGGCGGCCGGCTGTGGATGGAGACCGAGCCCGAGCAGCGCTTTTCCACCCACAAGGTGCGCGAGGCCGTGGCCAAGGGCGCCGAGGTGGTGGCCATGGCCTGCCCCTACTGCGTGAACATGTTCAATGACTCGGCCAAGACCGAGAACGTGGACGACAAGCTGGCCGTCAAGGATCTGGTGGAGATCGTGGCGGAGGCCTTGTAGCCCCCTTTGGCAGGGTTGAAACGCCCCGGGCCGCCTGGTCCGGGGCGTTTGTCATTTCCCCCCGCGCCCCCGGCTTGACTTGCCGCGCCGGGCGGCCTAGGGTGGGAGAAGACCGGCAACCAGCGCTCGCGTCTACAAAATTTTCAAGATATCCGATCTGGGGAGCCCTTCATGACCACCGTTCTGGACCCCGGCCTCAACTTCGAGCAAGGCCCCATCCGTCCGCCCAGCGAGGCCAAGAGCCTCCTGTTGCGCTTCACCCGCAACTGCCCCTGGAACAAGTGCAGGTTCTGCCCGGTGTACAAACGCAGGAGCTTCAGCCGCCGCCCCCTGGAGGAGATCAAGGCCGACGTCGACGCGGCCCGGGCCATGCGGGACCAGATCAAGGCCCTGTCCCGGGATCTCGGCTACGGCGGCGAGGTGAACGACCACGTGGTGCAGGCGGTGTTCAGCAATCCCCGGCTCTCCGACGCCTTCCGCAACGTGGCCGCCTGGCTCTATTACGAGACCGGCAACGTGTTCCTGCAGGACGCCAACAACCTGGTGATGGAGCCCACGGCCCTGGCCGAGGCCCTCCACTATCTGCGCCAGCGGTTGCCCGAAGCCCGGCGGGTCACCACCTACGCCCGCTCCTCCACGGCCTCGCGGCTCACGGTGGACGAGCTGACCATGCTCCGGGAGGCCGGGCTGGACCGGGTGCACGTGGGCCTGGAGACCGGCTACGACCCCCTGTTGAAGTTCATGAAAAAGGGTGTCACCGCGGCGAAGCAGGTGCAGGGCGGCCGTAACATCAAGGCCGCCGGCCTGGAGCTTTCCGAATACGTGATGCCCGGCCTGGGCGGCAAGCGTTGGAGCACCGAACACGCCAAGGCCACGGCCCAGGTGCTGAACCAGATCAACCCGGACTTCATCCGGCTCAGAACCCTGCGGGTGCCCAACCGCATCGAGCTGTACCAGGACGTGACCTCGGGCGAGTTCCAAAAGCTCACCGACGACGAGACCGTGGCGGAGATCCGCCTGTTCATCGCCACCCTGGAGGGCATCACCAGCATGGTGGCCAGCGACCACATCATGAACCTCATCGAGACCGTGGGCGGCCGACTGCCCCAGGACCAGCCCCGCATGCTGGCCATCCTGGACGGTTACCTGGCCTTGGCGCCCGCCGATCGCCTCTTGTACCGCCTCTGCCGCCGCATGGGCCGCTGCCGGGAGCCCCAGGATCTGGAGCATCCGGGCCTGTTGTCGGACATGCGCCACTACCTGGCCCAAATCGAGGCCCAAGGCGATCCGGAACGGGTTTTGACCGAGTTGGCCGACTCCATGATCTAAAAAAAACCCCCTCGCCGGGCTCCGCGGGGCGCGGCGGCCCAAATAGTCTGGGGCCACGGGCCCTTGCCCCCGCAAGCACCTTTCCAGTAACTTCTTGACATAGTTTCAAATAACTCCGTATTCTGAAATTGAGGGCAAGAGGCGGCCCCTCCCGCCTCGCCGCCCTACCGCCGGGCCAAGGGCAGTTCCCCCGGCCGGCTCTCGGATGCCGGCCAAGAGGACCGCCGGCCGGGCCGCCAACTCCTTACCCGCCCTCCGGGCAAAAGGGAGGTTCAATGGCCCATCCTGCGCGGACGGAGCCGGAGAGTCCGCTGGAACCCCGGTATCCGAGGCCGCTTCCCGCTCCGGGGAAGACGGCGTCCGGGCCTCACCTTGCCACGGTCCCCATTCCTCACCCTTCCAGAATGCGCCCCCAGGACCCCGTCGGCGGCGGAGCCCAGCTCTGCCGGGAAACGGCCGTCCAAGGCGCGGCTGGCTTATACTTCAACAGGAGTGATCTATGCTCGACCTAGGCCAATTCGATCGCCTGATCCAAACAGAAACCTTTCCCCACGACACCTTGAGCGTCTACCTTTCTTTGGACCACGCCCGGGACCGCCGCCTGTTGGCCCTGGGGGACCTGGTGAAGAAGAAAGAGGGGGAGATGAGTGGCAACGGGTCGGCCGAGGCCTGGCAAAAGCTGGAGGAGGACTGTCAACAAATAGCCAAGTATGTAGAGGACTTGTCCTCCAGTCCCGGCCGGGGCCTGGCCTTGTTCTCCTGCGCCCGGACCGGGATGTTCGAAGCCGTCAACCTGGAGATCACCATAACCAACCTTTTGGCCGTGGGGCCCAAGCCCTACATCCGGCCCCTGGCCGCCCTGGCCGGGGACCTGAGCCGTACGGTGACCGTGCTCCTGGACAAGAAGCAAGCCCGCTTCTTTGTGAGCTTCATGGGCGTGGCCGAAGAAAAGGAGGATATGGCCATCACCAACGAAGCCGAGAGTTTGGAGCGGCCTGGCGACCAGGGGCGCACTGGCGACAACCAGATGAGCCGCCGGGCCGACGAGGCCCTGGGGCGGCATTTCAAGGAGGTGACCGCCACCCTGAAGGAGTTGATGGAGGCGAGCCAGGCCCAGCACCTGTTGGTGGGCGGGGCCAAGGGCGCGGTGGAGGCCTTTGTGGGCGGGCTAAGCGGCAGCTTGGCTGGCAAGCTGCACGCCACCTTTGCCTTGGACGCCCAGGCCAGTCTCTCCGAGCTGAGCCAAACCATCCGGGAGGTGCAGACGGCCGCCCGGCGGCAGCTCCAGGAGAAGATCCTGGCCGCTTTGACCGAGAACCTGGGGGCCGGCGGCAAGTACACCGCGGGCCTGAATGAAGTGCTGGCCTGCCTCTATGATGGCAAGGTGCACATCCTTTTGGTTTCCCGGGATTTCACCAGCCCGGGCGGAGTCTGCCCTTCGTGCGGCCGGCTCCGGCACGTGGCCGGGCCCTGCCCTTTGTGCAATGAGCCCATGACCAAGGTGCAGGACGTGGTGGACCTGGCCGTAGCCCAGGCCATGCGTTCCGGCGCCCAGATCGAGCAGGTTTCCGGCCCCTCGGCCCTGGATCATATGGGCGGTGTGGCCGCGGTGCTGCGCTATGCGTAGGGCGTGACCGCGGTGCGCCATGTGCAGGTAAACTAACCTCACAATTCCCAAACGAAGAGCCGGGCCCCCGCGGGGACCCGGCTCTTGTTTTTCCGGGGCCAGAGGAATTTCAATCCAGCTTGCGGCGGGACTCCAGGGAGCGGGACAGGGTCAGGCCGTCCATATATTTGAGGTCGCCGCCCACGGGCATGCCGTAGCCCAGGCGGGTGACCAACACCCCGCGGCCTTCCAGGAACTTGAGGATCAGGTCGGCCGTGGCCTCGCCCTCCACCGTGGGGTTGGTGGCGATGATCACCTCGGCGACCCCGGTCTTGGCCACCCGGGCGGCCAGTTCGCGCACCCGGAGCTCTTCGGGGCCCACGCCCTCCAAGGGTGAGAGGCTGCCGCCCAGCACGTGGTACAGGCCGCGGTACACCCCGGCCGCCTCCAGGGAGGCCAGGTCGGCCGGCGACTCCACCACGCACAAGAGGTCGGCCCGGCGTTGGGGATCGGAGCAGATGGGGCAGGGGTCGCGGTCGGTCAGGTTGCGGCACAAGGAGCACACCGTGACCTCCCGGGCCAGGCCGGCCACCGCGGCGGCCAGCTCCTGGGTCTCTTCCCGGGGGGCGCGCACCAAGTGCAGGGCCAGGCGCTCCGCCGTCTTGCGGCCCACCCCGGGCAAGCGCTCCAGGGCGGCCCTCAGCCGTTCCACGGCGCGGGGGTACATGGCGGGAAGGGCCTACATCAAGCCGGGGATGTTGAGCCCCCCGGTGAGCTTGCCCATCTCCTGCTGCATCATCTCCTGGGCCCGCCGCTGGGCCTCGCCCACCGCGGCCACCACCAGGTCGCACAGCATTTCCACGTCGTCGGGGTCCACCACCTCGCGCTCCAGCCTGAGCCGCTGCAACTCGCCCCGGCCGTTGACCACCGCTTCCACCATGCCGCCGCCGGCCTGGGCCGTGACTTCGCGGTTGGCCAACTCCTCCTGCATCTTCACCATCTGCTGTTGCATCTTCTGGGCTTGCTTCATCAGCCCGCCCATGCCGCCTTTGGGAATCATCGGAACCTCCAGGAACAAGGGGGAAGCCGGAGCCGCCTCCGGCCGCCGTGGATTCAGTTTTATCCCACCATGATATCGTGCCTGGGCCCGCCGGGCAAAGCCAAGCGGAAAAGGGGTCCCCAAACAAGCGGCCAGCTTGTTTGGGGCTAGGAAGTTTTTTGGGGGGAGGGGGGTGTGGGGGGAGG
>JAHLLK010000072.1 GCA_020444165.1 Deltaproteobacteria bacterium
GGCTTTGAAAAAGCAAGCAATTTGGTAAACTTGACAAAACCACGCTTTTGTCAAGTTTGGTTGAAAAAGGCCATGGAGGGACTTTTTCAACATCCTGCTAGGCCTCAAAGAGTCTTTCCAAGACGGGCTGGTACTTCCGGCGGATCACCGCCCGCTTGATCTTCAAGGTGGGAGTCAATAGGCCGTTTTCCACGGTCCACTGGTCCGAGAGGAGCGCGATCTTCTTGGGCCGTTCAAAGGGTTTGAAGCCCGCGGCCAGCCGCGCCACTTCCTCGGTGACCATCTTCTCCCGCTCGTCATCCCCTCCGACCGCGGCCAGGGCCGCGTCCTCGGGCACGATGAGCGCCACGTTGTAGTCCTGGTTGTCGCCATGGAGCATCACGTGGTTGATGAGGGGGCTTTGGCGCAGCGCCTCCTCCAGGGGGGCCGGGGCCACGTACTTGCCGTTGGCCAGCTTGTACAGTTCCTTGACCCGGCCGGTGATGTAGAGGAAGCCCTCGTCGTCGAAGCGCCCCAGGTCGCCGGTGCGGAAGCCGCCGTCTTCCGTGAGGCACGCCGCGTACACTTCGGGCTGGTTGTGGTAGCCCACGGCCACGTGGGGGCCGTGCACGATGATCTCGCCCTCGCCCGGGGCCGCGCCCTCCACCGCGGGGTCCAGGCTGAGCCGCGCCCCTTCCAGGGCCCGGCCCACGCTGCCCTGCCGGCGGCCGGCCAGGGAGTTGGCCGACACGGCCATGGTGGTCTCGGTGAGGCCGTAGCCCTCGTACACCGTGACCCCCAGGTCTTCCAGAAAGCCGATGACTTCGGGGTTCAGGGCCGCGCCGCCGCACATCGACATGCGGAGCCGCCCGCCCAACAGGGGCTTGATCTTGTTGAACACCAGGGCCCGGGCCGCGGCCAGGCTCAGCCGCTCCAGGGGGCCCAGGGGCTCGCCGCGGCGGGCCCGGGCGCTGACCCGGCTGCCCCGCGTGAAGAGCTGGCGGGCCAGGCCGCCCTTGGCGCGGAGCTTTTCGTCCACGGCCTGGTAGAAGCGCTGGTACAGCTTGGGCACCGTGAAGAAGATGGTGGGCCGCACCGCCGCGAAATCGGCCATGATCTCGTTCACGTCCGCCACCAGGGTGGCGGAAAAGCCCTTCAGGATCAGGAAATGCACTTCCTCGATCTGGCCCATGAGGTGGCCCCAGGGCAAAAAGGAGAGGCTCACGTCCGCGGGGGTGAACTCCAGGATGTCGGCCACCGAGGCCAACTCGGCCATGAGGTTGCCGTGGGTGAGGATGACCCCCTTGGGGGCCCCGGTGGTGCCCGAGGTGTAGATCAGGCCGAAGGGCTCCGTGGCCGCGGGCGAGAGGCTGGGCCGGGGAGCGTCCCGGCCCGCGGCGCGGAGGGAGGCGTAGCTGGGGAATTCCGCGTCCCGGCCCTGCAACAGCACCAGGCTCGCCAGGTGGGGCGCCGTGGCCCGGAGATGCCGCACCCGGTCCAAAAGCTCCGGGGTGCGCACCAACAGGGCTTTGGCCCCGGAATCCCGGATGATGTACTCCCAGTCCTCCAGGGGTTGGCTCTCGTACATGGGCACGAAATGGGCCCCCAGGCCGTAGGTGGCGTAGGCCGCCACGGGCCACTCCAGGCAGTTGTTGGCGATTATGGCCACCTTGTCGCCCGGGCCGAGCCCCAGCCCGGACAGGCCGCCGCGCAGCTCGTCCACCGCCGCGCCGAACTCCCCAAAGGTGGTCCAGGTCAGCCGGCCCTCCCGTTTCACCCCGTACATGGGGCGCTCGGCAAAGACCCGGCAGGAATGTTCCTGCATTTCCACCAGATTGTTGAAGCTGGACATCGCTCCCCTCCCGGCCGGGCGCCCCCGGCCCGCCCTTTCATCCGGCAGGCATTTCCCACGAAGCCCATGGTAGGATGAAAGCCCGGCCCGCAATAGGATCACGGAGGACAAAAACGGGACCGATCCGGCCAGCGGCGGGGGAGGGGGCAGGCATGGAAAAGATGTTCTACGGCGACGCCGCCAAGTGGCTGTTGGACCAGGCCGCCAAGCGGGGCGCGGACCCGGGGGCCATCCTGGGCCAGGCCGGCCTGCCCGCGGACTGGGCAGCCGACCCCGAGGCGCTCCTGCCCGCCTCGGTCTACCAGCGCCTGGTGCTGGCCGCCCTGGAGCAGTCCCGCGACCCCACCCTGGCCCTGGGCGCGGCCCGGGAGTTCAGCTATGTCAGCCGCTTCGGCTACTGGGGCTACGCCATCCTGAGCAGCGCCACCTGGGAGCAGGCCGCCCGCATTGCGCTGCGTTACTGGGACGTGTCCGGCTCCCTGGCCCGGCCGGAGTTCTTCGAAGACGGCGAGACCTGCGGCTGGGAGATCTTCCCGGCCGTGGAGCCGGTGCACGAGAAGATCCTGATCTTCGCGGTGGAGAAGGTGCTGTCCTCGTCCTTTGCCACCATCGAGTTCGCCACCGGCAGCCCGCCCCCGCTGCGGGAGATCCTGGTCTCCTACGCCCCGCCGGAGCACGCCGCCCTGTACCCGGAATATTGGCGCGCCCCGGTGCGTTTCCGGCAGCCCAGGAACCTGGTGCGCATGGACCGCGCCGTGCTGGAGCGGCCCATCCTCCTGGCCAACGCGCAAATCATGCAGACCTGCCAGGAGCAGTGCCACCAGCTTTTGGCCAACCTGCGCCAGAGCGACGAACTGGTGGAGCTGATCCGCCGGCTCATCATCGGCCGGCCCGGCGACTTCCCCGGCGCGGAACAGACCGCCCGCCGCCTGGGCCTCTCCCCCCGCACCCTGCGCCGCCGCCTCCGGGACCGCGGCACCAACTACCAGGCCCTGCTGGACGAGGTGCGGGCCGAACTGGCCCTGGGCTACCTCACCGCCACCAACCTCTCCATGGACGAGATCGCCGGCCTGGTGGGCTTCGCCGAAACCACCACCTTCCGCCGCACCTTCAAGAAATGGCGGGGCAAAAGCGCCGCCCAGGTCCGCCGCGCCGCCCGAGACCCGGGCTAGGAGGTTTTTGGAGAATTGGGAATGTGGGGGGGGGGGCCCTTTTTTTAAAAAATGGGCCCCCCCCCCCACCCCCCCCTCCCCCCAAAAAACTTCCTAGTTTTAGTGGCCGGGTATTCGGAGAGAGGCGGCGCAGGGGTGCGGCGGGCCTCTCCGGATATGCCTTGGCGCCCCAAGCAAAAAAATGCGCTTGGCTGCGCCGCCAAATTGCCGCACCCTATTAATGAGACAATGGAACCTCAATAGAGGAAGGCATTCATGGAAGTTCAAATCGTTTTCTACAGCATGTACGGCCACATCTATCAGATGGCCGAGGCCGTGGCCCGGGGGGTTCGCGAGGTGGAAGGCGCCAACGTGACACTTTACCAGGTGGAGGAGCTGGTGCCCGACGCGGCCCTGGAGCGCACCGGGGCCAAAAAGGCCCGCGAGGTCTTTGCGCACGTGCCCCTGGCCGACCCCAAAAAGCTGCCCGAGGCGGACGCCGTCATCTTCGGCACCCCCACCCGCTTCGGGAACATGTGCGCCCAGATGAAGAATTTCCTGGACCACCTGGGCTCCTTGTGGGCGGTGGACGCCCTGGTGGGCAAGGTGGGCGGGGTTTTCACCTCCTCGAACACCCAACATGGCGGCCAGGAGTCCACCATCTTGAGCTTTCACTTCGTGCTGTGGCATTTGGGGTTCATTCTGGTGGGCCTGCCCTACGCAGAGAAGCTGCAAACCGGGCTCGAGGAGATCAAGGGCGGCTCGCCCTACGGGGCCAGCACCATTGCCGGCTCGGACGGCAGCCGGCAACCCAGCGAGGTGGAAAAGGCCATGGCCGCCTACCAGGGCCGCCACGTGGCCCGCATCACCAAGGCGCTGTTGGCCGGCGGCTGGCAGGCCGGGCCGATGTAGAGATCATTGCATGGTGAAACACATAAAACGTGTTGATATTATGCCAAAAATGGCTGTAAAACATGATTACGGCAGGCAATGGCCGATGCAGGCCAAGGATGGCCCTCCAAATTGCAAGCTTCAAAAAGCTTGCAATTTGTGAGGGTTGGCAAAATCGCGTTTTTGCCAACCCGACATTGCACGGGGCAGGACGCCCCGTGCAATGCTCTCATGTAGGGGGAGTGCAGGTCTGGAGAAGAGACGGGCGCGGCGAAGGCCGCGCCCGCTGCCATTTTTCGGCCCGGCCGCTGCTCCGGGCCCGTCTTCGCTAAATCGCGATCAGCTCATACTCCGCTGTGCCCAGGCCGATCTCCGCCCCATAGGTGATCTGGGTCAGGCCCTGGGTGTGGGCCCAGGCGGCGGCGAACTTGTCCGCGCCGGGGCCGCAGGGCGTTTCCAGCTTGCAGCCAGCCAGGCTGGTCTGGGTGGTGACCAGGTCGTAAGAGGCCTGGTCGATGGCCACCGGGTCGGTGGAGGCCAGGATGCCCAGGTTGGGCACCATGGGGGTGTCGCTCCAGGGCACGCAGTCGCAGTCCGGGGTGATGTCCAGGAGGAAATTGAAGAAGCAGGCCTTGCCCCGCTTGTTGGCCAGCGCGCCCAAGGCGTACTCGGTCATGCGCTCCATGAACTCCGGGATGTCCCGCAGCCAGTCCGGCTGCACCGCCCCCTCGGGGCACACCGAGACGCACTCGAAGCAGCCGATGCAAAGCTCGGGGTCCACCTCGCACTTGCCGCTTTCCTGGAGCCGGGCCGCCCCGGCCGGGCAGGAGTCCTGGCACAGGCCGCAGCCCACGCACTGCTCCGGGTTCACCATCAGGCGCGGCGAGTGCTGGGCCCGCTTGCCCTGGGGGGTGGCGCAGCCCATGGCCAGGTTCTTGATGGCTCCGCCAAAGCCGGCCACCATGTGGCCCTTGAAGTGGGACATGGCCACCAGGCAGTCGGCGTCGTACACGTCCCGGCCGATGATCACCTCGGCAAAGCGTTTCTGGTCGATGACCACCGAGGCCGCGCTGCCGCCCTTGAGGCCGTCGGCGATCAACACCGGAGCGCCCACCACCGAGAAGGCGAAGCCGTGCTCAAAGGCGGTGAGCAGGTGGTCCACCGCGTTGGTGCGGCTGCCTGTGTAAAGGGTGTTGGTGTCGGTGAGAAAGGGTTTGCCGCCCTGCCCGCGCACCACGTCCACGATCTGGCGCACGTACATGGGCCTGAGATGGGTGTCGTTGCCGTGCTCGCCAAAGTGGAGTTTTATGGCCGTGAGGTCGCCCGGCGCCACCAGGCCGGCCAGGCCCACGGCTTCGGCCAGGCGCCGAATCTTGGTGATCTTGTTCTCCGTATCGAGGCGGGACCGCGCATCGGCGAAATAAACCTTCGAGGCCATGGCATCCTCCTGCATGCTCGCTGCCTGCTCCATTGCCGGCGTGGGGCAATTCTAGGCGCGGGGGAGGGGGATGCCCTGCCCGATCCACCCCCATCCTTGCCCGATCCTGCCCGGGGCGGGAGGAACCGGCAGGGGGCGCGGGGGGCGGGGGAATTCCGGGGCGAGCCGCGCCCTGGGTTGCGCCGGGGCGGCGCGGGGGAGCAGGGGCGGCAGGGGCGGGCGGGCAGCAAGCCACGGCGTCTGCTCTGGTTCTCGGCCCAGACCCACCACCCGCCCCGCAGGGCGCAACGGTTGGAGTCCCTCCCCCCGCCCGGGGCTGCGAGGTCCGCCGCTAATCCCGGTCCAGCACGGCCCGCACGGTGCCCAAGAGTTCTTCCCGCTTGAAAGGCTTGGCCACGTAACCCGCCGCCCCGGCGGTCAGGGCCGTTTTGACCTGGTTGTCGGCGGCGTAGCCGCTGGCGATCAGCACCTTGACCGCGGGCTCCGCTTGCACCAGGGCCGTCAGGCACTTGAGCCCCCCCATGCCCGGCATGCCCAGGTCCAGGAGCACCAAGTCCGGCGGCGGGGACTGGCGGGAATAGGCCGCCAGGGCCTCCTCGCCGCTGGCTGCTTCCAGCACCCGATAGCCGGCGCGTTGCAGGAAGCGGCTGGCAATGGCCCGCAGGTCTCCCTCGTCATCGGCCAAAAGGATGGTTTCGCCGCCGCCCGGCTCGGGGGCGGGAGTGGTCGCCAGCCGGCCCGGGGCGGCGGGCAGCGCCTCCCGGGCCAGGGCCGGCAAGTGGATTTCAAAACTGGCGCCCCGGCCCGGCTGGCTGGCGCAGGAAATGAAGCCGCCGTGGCTCTTCACGATGCCCCAGACCGTGGAAAGCCCCAGGCCGGTGCCGCGGCCCAGCGCCTTGGTGGTGAAGAAGGGGTCGAAGATCTGGCCCTGGGTGGCCTGGTCCATGCCCTGGCCGGTGTCGCTGACCGTGAGGAGCGCATACTCCCCCTGGCGGGCCTCGGGGTGGCGGCGGCCCATCTCCTGGTCCCGACGGAGCAGGCGGGTGGCCAGCCGGAGCCGGCCGCCCTCGGGCATGGCGTCGGCCGCGTTGGAGGCCAGGTTCAGGAGCACCTGCTCCAACTGGGTGGGGTCGCCCAAAACCGGGGGCAGGTCCGGGTCCAGCTCCAGGTCCAGGGCGATCATCTTGGGCAGGGTCCGCTCCAGGATGGCCTGGGCCTTTTTGCAGGTCTGGGTTAGGCTGAGGGGTTTCAGGGCCGGCTCGTTCTTGCGGCTGAAGGTGAGGATCTGCTGCACCAGCTCCTTGGCCCTCTCGGCCGCGGCGATGATCTGGGCGATGTCCGTGGGGTTGGCCGCGCCGGCCTTGGCGTCGTCATGGGCGATTTCCGCGAAACCCAGCACCGCGCCCAGGATGTTGTTGAAGTCGTGCGCAATGCCCCCGGCCAGGGTGCCCAGGGCCTCCATCTTTTGCCCCTGCCGGAGTTGGGCCTCCAGACGTCTCCGCTCGGCCGCGGCCTGTTTGGCCGCCGTGATATCCCGCACGAAAACCACGCACTCCCCGGCTCCCTTGATCTCCTGGTACTGCACGCTGACTTCCACGTCGAAATAGCTGCCGTCCTTGCGGCGGTGCCGGCTTTCGAAACGGTCATCGCCGGCTTCGATCAGCCTCCGCATGTGGGCCAGGGCGGCGGCTGGATTCTCATCTGCCTCCAAATCCCAGATGTGCATGGCGAGGAGCTCTTCCCGGCTATACCCGCTCAGGCGGCAGTAGGCCTGGTTCACCTCCAACAGCCGCCCCGAGGTGTCGGTGCGCCAGAAGCCGTCCATGGCCGACATGAGGATTTGCCGGTTGCGCGCCTCGCTCTCGCCCAAGGCCTGCAGGGCGTAGCGCTGGGCGATGCCGATGGCCAGGTTGGAGGCCAACCTTTCCAACAGGGCGATCTGCCGGGAGTCGAAACGGTCCCGCCGGGGATCGTTGAACTGCAACAGGCCAAAGGTTTCCTCGCCATAGGTGAGGGGGATCAGGGCCACGGACTCGTACCCTTCGCCGTGGCAGCGGTTGCGGGTGCGGGACTGGCGGTCGGCCTCGGTGGTGGAGGCCAACAGATCCGTGGTGCTGTTGGTCCAGAAGCTGCCGTTGGACGAGAAAAAAGGCAGGGAGGGGTCGAAACGCCCGCGGATCACGTTGCCGCACATGCATTCCAGCAAGGCTTGGCCATGCGGGTCACGCAACACCTCGCCCTGGGCGTCCCTGGCGCAGAGCTGGGTCTCCGCCCGCACGAAGGCGGGCGGAAAGCCCCGGGTCTCGAAATAGGGGAAATCCTCGCCCTGCTTGAGGCGGATGCCCACCGCTTCGCAGCCCGACCACTCGCGCATCAGCCGGGTGACTGTCTCCACCAGTTGGTCCAGGTCATTGGGCCGGCTCAGGTGGCGGAGCACCTGCAAGGTGATTTCCCGCTCCCGCTCCGCCTGCTGGCGGTCGGTAATGTCCAGCACGATGCCCAGATAACTCTTCAGACGGCCCTGGTCATCGAAATGCGGCCGGCCCCGGGACAGGAGCCAGCGCTCCTGGGGCCCGGGCAGGTTGACCTTCCACTCCAGGTTGATCTCCCCGCCGGAGCGGGCCGCCTCCTGCACCGCCGCCTCGATGCGGGCGCGGTCGTCCGGGTGGATGGAGTCCCGCCAGGCCTCGTAGGAGGCTTCCCGCTCCAGGGGCGAGAGCCCGTAGAGCGGCCAAAGCTCCTCGGACCAGACGTTGCGGCCCGTGGCCAGGTCCCATTCCCAGGCCCCGGCCTGGGCCGCCTCGTGGGACAGCCGCAGGCGCTCCTGGCTTTTGCGGAGTTCCAGCTCCACCCGTTTCTGCTCGGTGATGTCATCGAACACGGCCACGATCTCGCCCGAGGGGAGCTTGTACACAAAGTTCTCGTACCAGCCGGTCAGGAGGGCGTCCTGGTACAGGGTCACGGGCAGGCGCTCGGGCCGGCCGGTGCGCCACACCCGGCGCATCACCTCCACCAGGCCGAACTGCTCCGCCCCCGGGCGGGCCTGGAGGAGGCTCTTGCCGATCAGCTCACTACGATCTTGCCCGTCGTGCAGTTCACCGGACCGGTTGAAGTCCCGGAAAATGAAGTCCTCCCCCTCGCCCTTGACCTCGTACACCGCCACTCCGGAGTTGATGCCCTCGAACAGGGCGCGGTAACGCTCCTCACTGGCCCGCAGCTCCGCCTGGGCGCGCTGGCGCTCGGTGACATCGAGCATGCTGAGGATCAAGAGCCGGCGCCCCAACTGGTCGGTGTAGTCGGTCATGTGCTTTTCGAACAGGCGCGTGCGGCCGTCGGCCCGGAGGAGGCTGAAGGTGTAGTGATGCTCGTAGGGCTGGCCCGTGGCGAACTTCTGGAAGTTGGCGGTCACGAACTCCCGGGATTCCGGGGCGAGGAACTGGACAAAGGAGGCGGCGGCCAACGCCGCTTCGCGCGGATAGCCGGTCAGCCGCAATATCTCCTCGTTGACCCAGAGGAGCTTGCCCGTTTGGTCGAGGATGGCGATGCCGGCATGGGAGTACTCGGACACGGCGCGGAAGCGCTCCTCGCTGCTGCGGAGCGCCTCATCGGACTTTTTGCTTTCGGTGATGTCCAGAAAGGAGACCACCACGGCATAGGGCAGGTTCCGGCCGGGCCGGAAAAGGGGCTGGGTGTTGATGGAGAGCCAGGTGACCGGCTGGCCGGGCCGCTCTAAACCACGCACCTGAGAGCGCAGGCTCCGGCCGGTGGAGAGGGTGACCTGGGAAGGATGCTCATGGGGAGGGCAGGGCGAGCCGTCCTCGTGGATCAGCTCCCAGTCCCGGGGAGCTTCCAATTGGCCGAACGCTCCTTCCCCGGGCAGGCCGAAGATCTTGCGGGCGCTCTGGTTCCACCTCTCGACTCCCCCGTCAGCCTCCTGGTAGATCACCCCTTCGGTGATGGTTTCCAATATGTTTTCCAGAAGGTTCTTCATGGCGCGGTTTCCATCTGCGAAGTTGACTGCGGGACCGGCAAAAAACCGCCGGGAGGTCTGGCCCCACCCTGGGCCCGGTGGACGCCCGCGGATCAGTAAGGAGGATCGGATTCCAGTGACGATGGCTGTCCGAGTTGTGGTTGCCGATCCGGTTCCCAGGTCGCAAGCGGGCGCAACATGCGTGATCAAGACAGTGATTTTGAGGGCAGCAATCAGCGACGGGAAGGAGCCCGCTGGGGCTATGGGCTGGCGCGCATCCGGTGACGCCGCGAGGGCGCGGGTGATGACCCAGCCTACAGAAATGAAACGGTTCTCATTTATAAACAAAACCCCGGCGTCCGTCAACCGCAAACCCCGGAATGGCCGGGAGATTGGCTGCGGGCGGGGCCCCCCGGCCAAGAGGCTGGGGAGCGGGCGATTTCGCCTGGGGTCCGCCAGGCGGGAACCATGGCAAGCCCGCGGCAACTACGGGCTTCACCCGATATCTCCGAGTTGAGCCCGCCCTGCCCGCGGCCCGGGCCTTGACAGGTGCAGCCTGACGTACTAAATTAGTAAATTACTAATTTAGTAATTTACTAAACCAAGACGAGGCTGGAGCCATGGAAATCCCCACCCACCTGAAGCACAAACCGGTCATCACCGTGGAAGACTACGAGAAGGTGGACGGCCGTTACGCCAACCACTCCGACGCCAAGGGCCTCTCCCTGGGCCTGGCCCAGTGGAACGACCGGGGCCGGGTGGAGATCTCGGCCAAGGTGTGGCGCCACACCGGCGAGAAATGGTCCCGGCAGTCCGAGGAACTGCCCCTGCACCGGGTGCTGGACCTGGGCATCCTGGTCTGCCAGGCCCTGGCCCATTTCCGGGAGGCCTACCGCTACGAAAAGCTCTACGACGAGGAGCACCCCCAGCTGGCCCGGGTGGGCCTGCAAGGCGGGGCCATGACCGTGGCGGTTTGCCAGCACAACGAAAACATCGCGGAAGACCTGCAACTTTTTGACCAGGCCTTGCACCAGGATGACGAACTGATCGGCGAGCGGCTGGTTACCCTGGCCCGCATTCTCCGGGAAATGGGTTACTAGCCCGCACATTTCATGGCGCGGGCGGCTGCGCCAGATGCCCGCCGGCTGTGCCGGTCCGGGGGCAAAAAGTGACTGGAAGAATGGAAGGCATCAATTGAAAAATCGCACCGAATCAGATTGTGGTCAGACCAACCACCAGGCTCCCATGAAATATCCGGGCTTGGCCATGGCTACGAAAAAGGAACTGAAGGGGCAGTACAAAAACCACCGGCCGGACATGGGGGTGTTCCGCATCGCCTCCCGATCCGGCGGTCCCAGCTATCTCTACGCGGCGGCCGACCTCAACGCCTTGCACAACCGCTTCCGTTTCCAGCTCAAAATGGGCTCCCACCCCAACAAGAAGTTGCAAAAGGAGTGGCAAGAGCAGGGCGGGGACAATTTCACTATCGAGGTGCTGGAGCGCCTGGATTACGACCAGGATGCGGCGAAAACCGATTACACCGAGGAGTTGGAGATCCTGCGCTTGATCTGGGAGGAAAAGTTGCAGGAAAGAACAGCGGACCCGGAGGCCGCGGCGCGGGAGGCCTGATGGTCAAGGCTGGGTGAGGGGCGGCGGCCGGCCGCGGGCGGCGGCCCGCCTCTGATCGTGGCCGCATCGCCCGCGTGAGGCTCCTCCGTGCCTACAAGTCGCCTTTCTGCTCCCAGTACGCGTACTCCCAGGGCCATTCATCCTGGCGCCACAACATGAGCTGGCGCATGCGCTCCTTGAACTCGGCCATGCGGGCCGCGACCTCAGGGAACTGCTCCTGGTCCCGCCAGGCCCGCACCAGGCGTTGGCCCAGGGCGTCGGCCCGGCCCGCGATGTCGGCCGGGAACTCGTCGCCCTGGATGAGGCCCATGGTGGCCCACACCGCCCCCACCGGGGTGATGCCGGTCATCATCAGGAACTGGTTCAGGTACTCGGCGATGGGCTCCTCGTCGCCGCCGCCCGAGGTGACCACCGCGGCCCCGTATTTCCCCGCAAAACCCAGGCAATGGATCGTGGACCCGCAGCGGTCCAGGAAGGCCTTCAACTGCGCGCTGACGTTCAGGATGTAGTTGGGGCTGCCCAGCACCAAGCCGTCAGCCGCGGCGATCTTGGCCTGAATCTCCGCGAACCCGTCCTCGCGCACGCACTCGCCCTTCTTGTGGCAGACGTCGCAGCCCAGGCAGGGCAGCACCGTGTCGCCCTTCAGCACGATGGTTTCGGTCGCCGCGCCTTCGGCCTCCGCGCTGGCCAGCACCTGGCGGGTGAGGCGCGCCGTGCTGCCGGCCAGGCCGTGGGGGCTGCCCACCAGAGCGATGATTTTCATGGGGCCTCCTTGGGGGGGAAAGCAGGTTGTTGAGGTTCCAAACCACCAGGTTGAATTATCACCCCAGCCTCCCCCGCGTGTCTAGCCAGCCAGCCTTTCCCGCCACGCCTCGATGCGTTGCACCACGTCCTTGGCCACCTCCCTGACTTCCTGTGGGGCGCTGGGCTCCTGGCCCAAATACATCTTCAGCGCCACCACCACCGGCTCCAGCACCAGGGCGCTGGGGGATTCCTCCAGAAGTTCCAGGGCGGCTTCGGCTTGGCCGGCGGCGGCGATGGCGGCCAGAGTTTCCGTGGCGGGATTGACGCTGTGTTTGATTAGCTCCACTTCCTTGAGAGGGATAGCTAATTCCTGAAGGGCTTCGGAGGCTTTACCTTGGAATGCCAGTGCATTCGCTAAAATAGCATGATGTTTCTTTTTTGTGCTATCTTTCGCTATTGCCTCGCGGGACCATGACTCAATCTCTGGTAAATATCGCGGATCGTCTGCCCCTAAAAGGGTGTTTGCTAGATTAATCAAAGATGCAGCGCCCAAGCGCTTGGTAGCTTGGAGATATTCTTCCAGCAACGCTTTTAAGGCGAATGAATCGTCGCTATTGCTAAACTCCAAGATTAGCAACATAGACCAAACTTCAAGATTATCTGGTTGTAATTCAATGCTTTTTCGTAGAGCATTTTTGCCGTCTTCTTGGCTGTCAGATTTCTGTAAAAGAAGCCGGCCTAGCTCACGCCAAGCAATTGCCAGGCCGGCGTCCAGCTTTACGGCTTTGCGAAGGCATTCCTCGCCTTCTTCAAAATGCTCAAGGTGAAAGGCCAGGATGTAACCAAGGCTGTACCAGGCCATAGCCATATTATCATCCAATAGTAAGGCTTTTCGAAAATTTCTTTCCCCTTCTTCGTGGCGTCCAAGAAGCTCTGATTGGACCACGGCAAGCCTGGCCCAACTTATCGCTATATCTGGATTGATCTCCAAGGATTTCAGTATTTCTGCTTCCCCATCTTCTGGACGTTCGAATAATGTCGCATGTAGTATTCCGAGTTGGCTCCAAGCTTGGGCAAATTCTGGCTTAAGTTCGATAGCTCTTAGTAGGTAGTATTCTGCCTCGTTTCTTCGATTGTAGTCCACGGATAATATAGTTCCAAAGGCGAACCATCCCTCGGGGAAATCAGGCTTATCAGAAGTTAATGCCTTGAGATTATCTTCCCCAGTAACCTGAAGGCTTTCCGGTAAATCTACCATGGAAAACAACTCTTCCGGCAGGGATAGTAGGATATCGAAACGGTTATCACGCGCCATTGGAAGGCTCAGAATCTCCTCCAGGGCCAGGTAACTTAACCTCCTCTTCGCCGGCTCCAAGCCGCAGGCTTCCCGCGCGATGTCGGCCGCGGCTTCGGTCAAGTGATCGCCGCCATAAAACTGCACCATGAAATGGACCACGGCGCGCACCCGTTCGGAGTCCTGGCCCCGGCGCATGAGACAGAAGATGTTGTACAGCCGCTCGGCCAGTTGGTAGGTCTTTTTGCGTTTCTGGTCGCTGACCACGGCCACCGCGCCCCGCTGCACCAGGCGGCCCAAGAGGGCGGAGGCCTTGCTGGGGGTCAGCCGGGCGGCTGTCGCCACCTGGGCCGCGGTGCTGTCCTCCCACAGGGTGGCCAGGCAGGCGAAGACCTTGCGCTCCACCGGGGGCAGGGACTCCATGTTGGATTTGAAGTAATCGGTGTGGTCATCCACCAGGAAGGTCAAATCTTCCATGAGGGACTGGAAGGAACGGTTGGCCCCGAAATTGGACAGGATGGTCAACAGGCGGGGGTTGCCGCCGGTGAGGATATTGATGGCCCGGGCTTGCGAGGGGAGCAAATCATGGCCGGTGACCAGGCGCCACACCGCCTGGCACTCGGCGATCTCCAAGGGCCGCAACTCATGCAGCCGGAAGGTTTCGTAGAGCGCCTGGCCGGAATTGTCAATTTGATCAAAGCGCGCCGTGGCCGTGCCCAGGAGCATGGTGCGGGGCTCGTTCAGGAGGGTGTGCCGCAGCTTCCAGGCGTCGTCGTCCGGGACCTGCTCTCCCAGGACCAGGTTCAAGTTTTCCACCACCAAGAGAATGCGTTTGTTTTCCTGGTCCGCGAAATCCAGGAGCTTGGACAAGGCCAGGTGCCGCAGGTCTTCCTCCTTGGGCTCCTCCCGGAGTCGCAAATAGGCTTCCCGCCAGCTGGCCTGGCCGGTCTGCTCCCCCAGGAAATGCAGGGCTTCCAACCAGAACTGGCCGGCCGAGGCCACCTCGTAGGAGTCCTCGCCGAACATCAGGGGATACCAAGCCTGCTGCAAATCCGGCCGGCGGCGCACCTCGGCCGCCACCCGGCGGACCAGGGTGGTCTTGCCGCTGCCCCGCGGGCCGATGACCAAATGATGCTGGTTGGCGGGGCCGCTGTTCTCCTCGACGACCTCCAGGATCAGCTCCAGGTCGGTCCGGCGCACCACAAAGGAAGCGATCAACGCTTCATCGTCCAAAAAGGCGGGGTTGTATTTCATCAGGCGGGGCGGTTCCATGGCTAGCCCTCCACGGGAACCGGGTGGAACAAACGCCCGTAGCGCGCCTTCCACCAATCCCGGAGCAAATGGGAAACGAATACGAAGTCTTCGCCTTGGGGCTTCAGGTAACCGTCATGTTCCAGCATACCAAGCAGGAAGGCCAGGTTTGTGGTCTGGTTTTCCAGGGAGGTATGCCGGCGGCTGAGGGCCTGTATGGCGCCTGGGGTCAGCCGGTTCATGACCGCGGCCTGGGTCAGGAGGTCCAAGGCCAGGGCGGCCAACTCTTTGGGGAGGTTGTTGGTCAGGCGCTCCTCCATGTGGGCCAGGGACATTTGTCCTTGGGCCCTGAGCATGCGCTCCCGGTAAACCCGTGAGACATCTTCCCCGGTGCAGGCGTCCATTTCGCGATGCCGGCAATCCGACCGGAGGTGATGGAAAAACATCTGTACGTGGTGAGGGATAAAGCAGCCCAAAAGGGCCAGCATGGCTTCCGGCACCCCGGGCGGCAAGGTCAGTCGGTAGTTGGCGGCCAGGGCCGCCAGGCAGCCCAGCGCGGTGGGGTTGTCCCAGGCTTCCAGGATAAAGGGGGTGAACGTATTGAGGTTGGCGCTCAGGCCGGCCAGGTTCAACACCGGCTCCAGACCGATGGACCCGGCCAGGACGAAAATAAGCTTGCCTTGATGCTCCAAACTGCGGGCGCGCAACCAGCTCAGCAGGGCTTCCACCTCGCGCCGCCCCTCCCGGGATACCTGGCCTTCCGGCCCACGCAGCATTTTGCTGAGGAGAATCGGCAGTTCGTCGATGAACAGGACCACCGGCCGGTCTTGTTGGGCCAACAGCTTCAAAATTTGTTGCCCCTTTTGCTGCCAAGACCGACCGGCCAGATCTTTTCGGAGAGTGATGCTGAGGTCGCCATAGTTCAGGGAGTCCACTCTGTCCGTCAGGCCCCGCAGGGTGTTGCCGAAGACGGCCTTGGTTTTCTCCCAAAGCCCGGCGTGCTCCCTGGTGGCCAGGGTCAGGCGGACGATCAGGTCGGCCGGGCCGTCGGCGTCCTGCACGTCCAGGAAAAGGCACAGATATTTTTCCTGGAGCCGGTCGCCGGCTTCCCGCATGAGGCTGGTCTTGCCCATGCGGCGTTGGGCCACGATGGAAACGTGGGCGCCATCTTCCAGCATCTCAGTCAGAAACTTGATTTCGGTCTCCCGCCCCCAGAAGTCGTGACCCCTGACCACCGCTGCAACTATATTCTTGATTTTTGGCATCTTGCCCCCCAACAAAATTGTTGCCAGCAAATCTGTTGTCAGATTACGGCGGAACTTCATGTTTGTCAAGTGTGCCAACAAATATGTTGGCAACAAAAATGATGTCGCGGTTTGGCCCCTGGCTCGGCCCCAGCCAACCCTGACCCCTCCCCCGCCTTCCCCTCCCCGGATAGGCCCCGGAGGCCCCTTCTTTTTCCCCGCAAAAAAATCCCCCCTCCCAGGTAGATGCCGTATCGTGAAGGTAGCAGGCCACGGCGCGCGGCACCGGGGCGGCCCGGGGCGGGGGGGCCGGGGAGCGGCGGTGAGGCTTTCCCGGGCCAGCCCGCGGCAAGCTTTTCCGTCTCCCGCCTGCCGCTCCCCCGGCCGGGTGGCCTGGGTTCCCCGCCCACGGGCCGTGGCGCGGGGGGCCGGAAGTTGTTTTTTTTCCTTTCCGGAGGCCTGAGTTCCCGCGTTAGCGCCTGCCTCCTTGCTCGTCCTCCACAGACGCCTTCAGGGCCGGAAATCAACCCAACGGTGCGGCGTGGGGCCTTGGCCTGCCGGATCGTCAAGCCGGAGTCTTGTCAAAAAAAAGGAGATGAGAGCGTGGGCAAAATCACGACCCAGGATGGCGCCGAGATTTTTTACAAGGATTGGGGCAAGGGACAGCCGCTGGTTTTCCACCACGGTTGGCCGCTCAGCGCCGATGACTGGGACAACCAGATGCTTTTCTTCCTGGAAAAGGGCTATCGGGTGATCGCGCATGACCGGCGGGGGCACGGCCGCTCCACCCAGACGGACATGGGCAACGACATGGACACCTACGCCGCCGACGTGGCGGCCCTGGCCACGGCCCTGGACCTCCGGGACGCGGTGCACATCGGCCACTCCACCGGCGGCGGCGAGGTGGCCCGCTATGTGGCCCGGTATGGCCAGGGGCGGGTGGCCAAGGCCGTGCTGATCGGGGCGGTGCCGCCGATCATGCTCAAAACCGCGGCCAACCCGGGCGGCCTGCCTCTGGAGGTGTTCGACGGGTTCCGCGCCGCCCTGGCCGCCAACCGGGCCCAGTTCTACCTCGACGTGCCCAGCGGCCCCTTTTACGGCTTCAACCGCCCCGGGGCCAAGGTGCTGCCGGGGGCGATCCAGAACTGGTGGCGCCAGGGCATGATCGGCGGCGCCAAGGCGCAATACGACTGCATCGCGGCCTTCTCGGAGACCGATTTCACCGAGGACCTGACACAAATCGCGGTGCCGGTCCTGCTCATGCACGGCGAGGATGACCAGATCGTGCCCCTGGCGGATTCGGCCCTGCTCTCGGCCAAGCTCCTCAAGAACAACACGCTGAAGGTGTACCCCGGCCTGCCCCACGGCATGTGCACCACCCATCCGGAGATCATCAACCCGGATATCCTGGCCTTTATCCAGAGCTGAGCCGCCTGCAACCCGCCGCCGCGGCCTGTGGAGCAAGCTGCCGCAGGCCACGGCGGCGGGGGGGCTGCCACACGGCGGAAGCCCGCCTACCTTGACGCCAGCCCGCGCCTGGGGGCCCGGCTCTCCCAAGACACGGTGACCCGCTACGCCCTCTCCGAGGCCAGCATCCGGGTCATCGCGGCGCTGGACCCGGGGAGGCCTTGAGGGGAGGGGGCTCGACCGGCTTGTGGCCCTACTCGACCTCTCATTCAAATATGAAAGGGCCAGGCTTCTGCCTGACCCTCTGTCCTCTTCCTGGCGGAAGTACAGAGGAAGCGAACCCACCCACCGCCCTGCTCAGACCGGGTGGCCGCACCCTGGGGACACCCGGCAGCCGGGTGGGCTGCCTCGACTTCACAACACCCTGCTCGCAAGCTTCTCCGGCTGGTGGCCTGACCAAGGTCGTCCCGTGAACCGGCTCTTGTCCTGGGACGAGGTCCGGTCTAAGATCGCACGAGGGAGGCTGGACCACCACGATAGCCGTTCTCATCCCTCTAACTTCCAGCCAAGGCAGCCGCCATGCCGCCGCCGTTTACTGACTATGCCGGCATCCTGCGCCAGCACGCCCGGAACCAGGGCGGGAAAACCGCCGTCCTTTGCGCCGGGCAAAGCCTGACCTACGCCGGGCTGGCCGACCAGGTGGCACGGTTCGCGGGTCTGCTCCACGCCCTCGGTCTGCGCCCCGGCGACAGTTTCGCCATCGCCCTGCCGGACGGTCCGGAATTTTTTTTCGCCTTCCTGGGCGGCCTCCACTATGGGGCGGTCCCCATACCCCTGGGCATGCAGCTTACACCGAAAAACTATGCCGCCATTTTTCACGACGCCCAGGTCGCGGCCCTGATCACCCAGAGCGGCTCCGCGGCCGCCCAGGCTTGGGCCGGAGCGGACCGGCCCCTGGTGGGCGTCAACGAGCCGGGTTTTCCCGCCCGCCTGGCGGAGACCAGCCCCTGGCCGGCCGCCCCTCCGCCGGCAAACGGGGTGCACTTCCTGCTGTACAGCTCCGGCACCACCGGGGAGCCCAAGGGCGTGCCCCACAGCCAGGGGGATATGCTCGCCTGCGCCAGGCGTTACGCCGGCCTGGTGCTCGGCCTGGGCCCCCGGGATGTGGTCCTGTCCGCCAGCAAGCTCCATTTCGCCTTCGGCCTGGGTAATTCTTTGATTTTTCCGCTCTATTACGGCGCGACGGCGCTCCTCAACCCCGGCGGCTCCGGGCCGGCCGAGGTCTTCGCCTTGCTGGACTTGATCGCCGAGCAGCGGCCCACGGTGTTCTGCGCGGTGCCCAGCGTATATGCTCTCCTCTTGCGCTCGCTGGAGAGCGCGGCCGGGCTGGCCTCGCTAAGGCTTTGCGTAAGCGCCGGCGAGGCCCTGCCGGCCTCACTGTACCAGGCGTGGCGGCAGGTCACGGGGCTCGAGATCCTGGACGGCATCGGCTCCACCGAGGCCTTGCACATCTATATTTCCAACCGGCCCGGCGCTGCCGCCCCCGGGGTCACGGGGCGGCCCGTACCGGGATACGAGGTGCGGCTCGTCGGCGAGGACGGCGAATTGCGGGAAGACGGTGAGCCGGGCCGGCTCCACCTGCGGGGGGAGAGCCTGGCCGCGGGCTACTGGAACCGGCCGGATCTGACCGCCGCCAGTATGCGCGAAGGCGGCTGGTTCGATACCGGGGACATGTTCATCCGGCAGGACGGCGCCTTTCGCTACCAGGGCCGCCAGGACGATCTGTTCAAGGTCGGGGGCAACTGGGTCGCGCCCTTGGCCGTGGAGGAAGTCCTGCGCGAGCATCCGGCGGTGCTGGAATGCGCGGTGACGGCCGGCCGGTTCGCGGGGCTCGCGGCGCCCGTGGCCCACGTGGTGCCGGCGGCCGGCCAAGGCGGCGAAACCGGGCTCGTCCTGGAACTGCGCGCCTTTCTGCAAACCCGGCTGCCGCCCCATATGTGTCCGGTGCGCTATGTTTTCCGGCGGGACCTGCCCCGGACCCAGACCGGCAAGATCAACCGCGCGCAACTCGACCACCAGGCGTAGCGAGGAAACCGATGCGGGTGACCATCGTTGGCGGCGGGGGCAGGATCGGCCAGGAAGTCGCCCTGGGGCTGCTCAAAGCGGACGAGGTGACGCGGATCGTGCTGGCTGACGTTGCTGACGATCCGGGCCGGTTGCGGGTTCGGCTGCGCAAAAATGGCAAAGTCTCCCTGCTCCGGCTGGACGCCAGGGAGGCGGACCATCTCGCCGCCGAGTTGGCTGGCACCCGTCTCATTATCAACTGCGCCGCCCCGTTCGCCCAGACGGTGGAGCCGGTGGCCCGGGCCGCCGTGGCCGTGGGGGCCGACTATCTCGACGTGTGCGATGATTTCGCAGCCACCGCCCTCTTGCTGGACCCGGATTTGGACCAGGCGGCCCGGCGGGCCGGGGTCAGCCTGCTCACCGGCATGGGCTCGGATCCCGGCACCAACAACCTCTTGGCCTGCTGGTACGCGAAAAAGCTGGACACGGTGGAGGCCGTGTCGCTGTTCTGGGCCGTGGACATCGGCGAGCTGGCGGGCGCGGCCCTGACCCACGCCACGGCCATGCTGGCCGGCCAGGTGCCCCAGTATCTCGCTTCCCGGCTGCAATACGTGGCAGGCGGCGGCGGGGAGGAGATGGTGGTCTTTGCCGAGCCCCTCGGGGCTTGCCCGGTCCGTTATGTGGGCCATCCGCAGCCCCTGACCCTGCCGCGCCACCTGCCGGGCCTCAAGAGCCTCACGGTCAAGGGCGCGATCCTCCCCGCCTGGGCCGACCAGTTGCTCATGGCCCAAAAGGCCTGCGGGCTGCTCTGCCCCGAACCCCTGGAGGGGCAGGGCGCCAGCGTCCGGCCCCTGGAGCTGGCCGCGGCGCTGTGGCGGGAGTCGGCCCGGGGAAAAGAGCCCGGCCCCGGGGTGTCCGGCCTCCGGGTCGTGGTGACCGGCCGGGAGCAGGGCCGCGAAGTCACCTATACCGCCGATCTGGTCGGGGCCATGGGCCCGGGCACCGGGCTGCCGGCGGCCATTGCCGCGCGCCTCTTGCTGGCGGGCCAGGTCGCCGCCCGGGGCGTGCTGGCCCCGGAGGACGCCCTCGCGCCGGAGGCGTTCCTGCCCCTCCTCCTGGCCCACGGCGCCAGGATTCGGCAGACCAAGAGCGAAACCGTCACGCTCGCGGCGCACGACGGGGAAGGATGGCTGGCATGAACGAAGCACCGCCACTCTGCTTGACGAAAAGTTTCGCCCTGTTCGAGGAAGCCAAGGGGCTGGTGCCCGGCGGGGCGTTATACACCAGCAAGCCCACGGATTTCGTCCCCGGCGAGTACCCGATCTTTTTCGAAGCGGGGCGGGGCGGCCGGATAACCGACGCGGACGGCAACGAATTTATCGACTTCCTGTGTGGCTACGGTCCGATCATCCTGGGGCACCGGGAAGAGGAGGTGGACGCGGCGGTCATCCGCCAGCTCACCGGCAAGGGCCTGTGCCTGGCCTTTACCCAGCCCTGTCAGAACCAACTGGCGGCGCGGCTCCGCGAACTGGTGCCCTGCTGCGAAAAGAGCGTTTTTTTCAAAACCGGCTCGGACGCCACCACCGCGGCCATCCGGGTGGCCCGGGCCCACACCGGCCGGGTCAAGGTCATGCGCTCTGGCTTTCACGGCTGGCACGACTGGTGCGTGGAAATCAAGGGCGGGGTTCCGCTCAAGCTCTATGAGGACGTCTACGACTTCGCCTACAACGACCTGGACGAACTGACCGAACTCCTGGAAAAGCACGGCCGGGAAACGGCGGCCATCATCATGACCCCCCTCGGGCATGACCTCTTGCGCCCGGTCCAGGAGCCCAAACCGGGCTTCTTGCAGGGCGTGCGTGAACTGGCCGATCATTACGGCGCGGTGCTCGTGTTCGATGAGATCCGCACCAATTTCCGGCTGCACCTGGGCGGCGCCCAGGCCTATTACGGCGTGACCCCGGATCTGGCGGCGCTCGGCAAGAGCCTGGCCAACGGCTACGCCATAAGCGTCCTGGTCGGGAAGGCCACGGTCATGGAGCCCGCGGCCGAGGAGACCTTCATTTCCTCGACCTTTGCCCCCAACAGCGACGGCATCGTCGCGGCCTTGGCCACCCTGCGGATTTTGGAACGCGACCGGGTGCTGGATTCCCTCTGGGCCAAGGGGGAGCGCTTCGTGGCCGGCCTCCGGGACTTGCTCGACCGCTACCCGGTCGGCGCCGTGCTGAGCGGCCCGGCCCCGATGTTTTGCCTCACCTTCCGCCGGGAGAAAAACAGCCGGCACGTGGCCATACGGGACTACTTCTATACCCAGCTCATCCGGCGGGGGGTGTTCATGTCGCCGCATCATCACGGCAATCTCTGCCACCGCCACAGCGAGGAAGATCTGGCCCTGGCGCTCGCGGCCATGGAAGAGTCCCTGGCCTGTGTGCGCGCCAAATTCGGCGCCGCTCCCGAGCGGCGGGCCTGAGCCGCCCCCGCCGGCCGCCGGCAGGCTGCCATCCCCTGGAGTACCCCATGCCCTCACATTTGCCCACGACCATGGACGAGGCCGCGCAACGCTTGCGGGAAGAAGCCTTTCAAGCCGAACCCGGGCAGGACTTCACGATCCGGGGCTTCCAGCCCGAGGATGCCTGGGGGGTGGCCCGTTGTTTTTACGAGGTCTACGCGGAGCACTATCCCTTTGACACCTATTACGTGCCGCCAAAGCTGATCGAGGCCAACCGGCAGGGCGACATGATCAGCGCGGTGGCCTGCACCGAGCGGGGCGACATCGTGGCCTTTGGCTCACTTTTCCGGAATTTTTCGCAGAACCCGCGCCTCTACGAGACGGGCCAGGCTTCGGTCATCCCGAGCTACCGGGGCACCCTCGCGGTGCTGTGCCTCCAGGAACACCTATTCAACGAGGTCGGGGCGGAGCTGGCGATTGACGCGATTTTCGGCGAGCCGGTCTGCAACCATCGGGTCATGCAACGGGTCTCCGCGGTTTTCGGATTTGTCGAGACCGGCATCGAATTGGGCCTGATGCCGGGCGAAACCTACCGGAAAGGCGATGCCGCGGGCGGCCGGGTCTCCACCCTGCTGGCCTTCAAGGTGCTGCGGGACAGCCCCCGCGAGCTGTATCTGCCCCGGGAATATGAGACGGTCCTGGGTGGCCTGCTCGGCAATCTGCCCTTGACCAGGAACGCACAAATTTCCACGGCCCCTTTTCCCGAGACGGGATCATCAGACCTGGAGGTGCGTTGTTTCGCGCCGATGCAGGCCTTGCGCATCTTTGCTTGCGGGCTGGGCCGGGACTTCGCCAAGCGCCTGGCCGATGAACTCGCGCGGGCCGCCTCCCAGGGGGTGGAGGTGTTGCAGGTGATGGTGAACCTGGGCGAACCGTGGGCCGGCCGGGGGGTCGAGGAGTTGCGCAGGCAGGGATTCTTCTTCGGCGGACTCTTGCCCCAGTGGTACGGCACGGACGGCCTGCTCATGCAAAAGTTGGCCTTTGCGCCGGATTTCGGCTCGCTGGAGCTGGAGACGCCCGCCAGCCGCGAGCTCTTGGCTTTCATCCGCGAGGACCAGGCCGGACTGGGCCGGGACTGAAGAGCGCCGCGGCCGGGCCCACAAACCGGAGGCAAAGGCGCGGCAAGGCGGAAGGGCGCTTGCCCCCGCCAGGCCCGGGTCTGTTCTCCCCGCGAGGGAGCCAGGGGCTGAGTCGTCCCTCCAAGTGCCCCTGGTTCCCGGGCCTCCGGCTCAGGCTTTGGGCTGGAGCCGCAAGAGCACCTCCGCCAGATCGTCGGTGGTCTTGACCTTGCCCAGTTCCTTGAAGGACAAGTTCAGGCCCAACTCCTTGGCGGTGCGGGTGACCACCTCCACGAGTTCGAGGCTGCTGACCCCCAAATCCACATAGGACTTGGTCGTATCCAGCTCTTCGTCGGCGAATTCCGGAATGGCTTTCTTCAAATTCTTGACCAGCAAGCTCAGCACTTCTTCCTTGTTCATGCGCGCCTTCTTTTCAGGAGTTTTCCGGGTTGGAGAGGAAAAGGCCTCATGCGTCCTGCGTTAGCCGTCACACCGCCCCATGACGCAAGCCGTGTTCACGCCGCCAAAACCAAAAGCGTTTTTCATCAGGAAATCAACCCGCCAGGCCACGCCATGGTTCGCGCAGACATCGAGGTCGATTTCCGGGTCAAGCCGGTCGATATTGATGCTGGGGTAGAGCTGCCCCGCGCGCAGTTGCAGCACGGCGGCCACGGTCTCCACCAGAACCGAGGCGGCAAGCTGGTGCCCGAGCATGGATTTGAGCGCGTTGACCTTGAGCTTCGCGGCCTGCTCGCCGAACACCCGGCCAATGGCCCTGGCCTCGGCCAGATCGCCCAGGGGGGTCGAGGTAGCGTGGGCCGAGACGTAATTGATGGCGGTTTTGTCTATACCGGCTTCCGCCAGCGCCTGCTCCATGGCCCGCGCCATGGGTTCTTCCGCCGGAGTCGGGCTGCGCGAGCCGTTGGTGGTCACCCCCACCCCCAGGACCTCGGCCAGGATGGGCGCGCCGCGCCTTCTGGCGTGGGCCAGGCTTTCCAGGATCAGGGCTGCCGCGCCCGCGGCCGGGACAAAGCCGTTTCGGGCGGCGTCGAAAGGCCGGCTCGCCCGGGCCGGCTCGTCCTGCCAACCTTCCAGGGAGAGCGCTCCCAGTTTCGCCAGCGAGTGCAGCGCCGCCGGGGTCAGCTCGTGGCTGCCGGAAACCACCAGCGCGACCTCGGCCCCGTGGTGCCTGATTTCATCCAGCGCGGCGCGCAGACCGAGGTTCCCGGCGGCGCAGGCTCCCCCCACGCCGTAGGCCGGGCCGCAAATCCCCAGGACTTCCGCGGTGCAGGCCAAGGCATCGCTGTCGATCTCCTTGAGCCCAAAGGACACTTCGATGCCGTCCGGCTCCGCCTCGTAGGCCCGCCAATTGGCCAGCTTGTACAGGTCATAGAGGTAATGGCCGGCCAGGATCGCGCTGGTGCGGTGCGGCGCGGCTGCTCCAAAGAGCCCGGCGTGGGCAAAGGCCTCCGCGGCCACGAGCATGACGGTGTTGGCGGCCGCCGGAGAATTGCCGGCGAGCCGGCGCAGGCGGCGAAAGGTTTCCGCCGGGAGGCGCATCCGCAGGGAGGCCAGCTTGCCTTCCCGGTCATATCCCCAGAGGTCCCCCCCGATCTGGGAGTCGCAGTTCGCGTACAGGGGATTCTTCCAGCGGGTCACGCCGGATCGGCCGGCGGAGAGCGCCTGGTGGAAGGGCTCCAGGGCGTCGGCCAAGGTCGTGAGCACCGCCATGCCGGTGATGACGACCCGTGGCGAGCCACGCGGGGTGAGATTGTCGTGGTGCCCGGAGAGTGTCATACCGTGGGCCGCTGCCTGTGGTGAGAATTGGTAGAGTATTACCGCATTGCCGCACCTTAGGTCAACGAAGTAGAGCGGGTGCGGCCTTGAGGGCCGGGCTTGGGGCGTCTCTGACGCCCCGGAGCCGCTCCTGCTGCCCAGGGCCGGCGACCCGGCCGGGCCGCCCGCCAACGAACCGCCCGCCCCGCCAAAGGGCAACCCAACCCAGCGCCCGGGCTGGTACGAGGAACGGAGATACTGAGCATGCCCCAGCACAACGGGATCGCGTATGAGAGGGGCCGGGGACGGCTACTGCGGCCGGATCAGGTGATGGCGAGGTTGAATATAAAGAAGACGAAATTCTATGAATTGTTACTCGCGGGAGAGTTGGGAGAATATGTTAACGTGGTAGGCGGGTATAGGGTTTGGGAAGAAGAAATAAAAAAATATGTATTTAGGAATACGATCAACCCAAATTCTTAATATCAAATTATCGCAAAGGTGGTAGTAAATGCCAAAGAGACAGCATATCCTTCCGAGGTTATTACTGAAAGGCTTTGCGAGCAGGAAGACAAAATCGGAGGTGTATTCGTTTGTTTATTCAAAGGAAAAAGATGTATATGAAACTAATATAATAAATATTGCTGTTGAGTCTGGATATTATTCGATCGAGGGCAATTGCGAAGTTGATGACCAGTTAACTAAATTGGAAAACGGCTTTGGTCGTGAGTTGGATAAAATCAGGTCCGCTCCCTTTGGGCAAGAAATTACGGGTGCATTTATTCCAACTTTTGTTGGTAATTTGGCAGTTCGCACAAAGCACTTTTTTGAAACTTTAGAGGAACCGGTATTGTATATGAGAAACATCATGCTGGAATATTTTTCAAAAAAAGAAAATGTTATTAGACTTGTGGTCGAAAAACGAGGTAGTCTCGCGTTGCCTGCTGGTCTAAAGAGCATGTCAGATAAGGATTTTGCAGCCTTCCTACAACGCCTAAATTTTTCGAAAATGGAGCATTTTATATGTCTAGCAAGGCAGGCGATGGAGGACAATATTAAGAGACTATATTTGCAATCACTTGGAGAGGAGATTATCCCCGAAAAGCGCGTGGCCATGTATAACTCGTTTAATTGGATTAAATATCGAGCTAACATGCCTTTGCTTTTGGGTGACTTGGGCTGTGTTTGTGAAAAGAGTAGACCGGTCAGGATGGATTCGTTATTGTTTAGCTCTAAAGATATTTCGACAATTTATTTGCCCATTTCTAGCGATCAAATATTGGTGGGGTCAAGGGGCTGTAAATCTATTGAGGTCGACTACGAGGCATTAAATCGAGAAATTGCTAAATTAAGTAGAGACTATTTTGTATCAGCAGAAAGGCTTGAAAGGTTTAATGAATATCGGCACTTGATAGGAACGAGTCCCGTTCAGGATTACAGGGAAAAAATTGATAAGCTAGCGGCAGAAAAACTACCGTAGTATTCCTGTGTGCTGCCGGGTTGGCCCCGTATTTTCGAAAATCTATAAAAAATTTTCCGTATAGTCCGTCTGGTCCGTGCGTCATAACGCCCCCCCGGCTAACCTGGGGGCGTTATGGCAGCATACACCCTCCAAGAAATAGCCGAAGAACGGGCCGCCACCAAAGAGGCCATCCGGAAGGCCCTCCTGGCCCAGGAGTACCGCTCCGGGGATAACGGCGCGACGCGAGCGCGGCTGCAGGAGCTCCGCGACCACCTGGCCTTCCTGGACGCCGAAGAAGCCAAGCTCTCCGGCGGCGGGGCGGTGCTGGGGGTGCTCCGCACCGAGGTGGTGCGGTGAGTTTCCTGGCCAGGAGCCTGGACCGGGCCATCGCCGCGGTGTCGCCCCAGCGCAGGCTGGAGCGCGCCGTGGCCCGGCTGCGGCTCGGCATCGCCCAGGGCCTGGTGGAGCGGCGCGGGGCCGGGCGCACGGGGGGCTACCGCAACTGGTGGCCCCGGGTCACCAACCGGGGCGAGGAAACCTTGTCCCGGGAAGCCCTGGCCATGCGGGCCAAAGACCTGGCCGCCAATGACGGCCTGGCCGGCAGCGCCATCCGCACCCTGTGGCTGAACGTGGTGGGCAAGGGCCTCACTCCCCAGTCCCAGCCCAGGACCGAGGTGCTGGGCCTGGGGGAGAAAGAGGCCCAGGCCTTCGCCCGCCAGGCCGAGTGGGCCTGGGGCCTCTGGGCCAAGGAAGCCGACGCCAGCGGGCGGCTCAGCTTCGCGGAGATCCAACGCCTGGACCTCCGCACCGCCGGGGTGCTGGGCGAGGCCCTCAAGTTCCTGGTTTTCCGGGAGCCCGGCCCGGGCCGGAGCCGGCCTGCGTGTTTGAAATCCAACCAAGAAGGAAGCGTCCATGGAAGTCAGCCAGCCCCGCCAGGCACCCCACCCCGAACCCCACCCCCGCCCCGGCCGCCCCGGCCGCCCCGGCCGGGGTTCCTTCTTGGGGGCCCCGTATTGCCGCCCGCATCAAAAACTGTAGTCAATTTGTTGTACAGAAGCGGCCAGAAGCGGCCAAATATGGCGAAATTGAGCGACTATAAAAAAACGAAAGGCTCGGGGCTTCGTGCCCCAAGCCATTGATTTTACTTGGCGGAAGTGCATGGGAATCGAACCCACCCACCGCCCTACTCAGACGGTGCACCGGATTTGAAGACCCGCCCCTGCTTCTTGTTAAACCCCTTAAAACTTTATTTTTATTTATCTTACGCTTCGCCTGCTTGTTGGCTGTTGGTGTGTTTTCTTGGGCGTTACCCGGTGTGCCGGGTACAAAAACGGGCACACTCCTGCTGGGGCCGGGTGTCACGCGCGCGCGGGGCCGCCTTTGGCCCGGCAGGGCTCACTTCTCGGCAAGCATGGCCTTGAGCACCCGGAGCATGCGCAGCCGAGTTGCCTTGTCTTGCTTTTCAACCAGAGCACGAATCTCTATCGCGGAAGTGTCCAGTGGTTGCCGCTCATCGCCCAGGCTCATGAGTTCGGCCAGGGTGACATGGAGGGCCTTGGCCAAGGCCGTGAGAGTGACCAGGGTAGGGTTGCCGCGTCCTCGTTCTATCTCGCCCAAGTGTTTGAGGGAGATATCGGCACCTTCGGCTAGCAGCTCTTGGGTCAAGCCAAGGGAATCGCGCAAAGCGCGTATGTTGTGGCCAAGTTGGTATGATAATTTTGGCATGATTGTTCCTTTTGGTAGGAACTATACTTCTCATGCCAGAAAGTCAGAACCGGCCAAAGTACTTATTTTTTGCTTGCAAATAGGTACTTTACTTCGCATTATGGCGACAAAAAGAGGAAGCAAAGGTATCCAGAAAGGGGGATGATCATATGCGATATGTCATAGGCGTCGGAATAATCTTACTGCTGACGGGATTGGTCTTGTTTGTGGGATGTGAAGACGTAATCCGGGACGATTTCAAGGTTTACGGTGATGTGGCCTACGTCGACAAGCGCTTTGACGATTACGACTCCACTTACATCTTGTCCTGGCAAATAGCCCGGCATTTGGTGGCCGCCATGAAGGTGCTCCAGGAGAATCCGGACCTGCGCGCCCTTCACACCGTGGTCTTCACCTATAACGGCGAGATGGAGGACAAGTACGGTAACAAACGGATAGACACCTGGACCCGCGTCTCAGTCCCGGTGGTGGAGTGGTTCAAATATAGCGAGGAAGTTCGGCATGATACCCACGAAATCCGCAAGCGCGTACTGGCGGACTGGATTGTGGAGGGGTTCCCGTATTCGGCGGCGTTACAAAAACAATTGGTTAACTAGCCAGGGTTGCTATGTCTAGTACTTTCCTCAGAATGCATGCGGGTAGATTCGTAATGATTTTAATTACATACCGTTCCTATGGATGTTGTCAGGACATTCTCAATGGCCTGGGTTGCATTTGTTGTGACATAATGAATACAGGCGTTGGCTCTGGGACAAACGCATGAGTTGGAGTCAACTATGCTCATCATCGGCAGATTAGAAAAATCAATACAGGGCCTGTCAATCGGGATTTTTCTTGTATTGGCGCTGCTGGTAGGTTCTTCTCAAGCTGAAGAGCTTACCCAACAAGAGCGAAAATACTTACAGCAAAAGGGCACAATCTTATTTATCAGTCAGACGCATTATCCCCCCTTTGAATTTTTGGGCCAAGATGGTGACCACACGGGTATGTCCATTGAGCTTGCCCGCTGGATTGCCACTAGATTTGGTTTTAAAACTCGCTTTATCGACTCCAGCTTCAAACAGGCACAAGATGCAGTGCTCAACGGCAAGGCTGATGTAATCACTAGTCTTTTCTACAGCAAAAAGCGCGACCAAGTATTCGATTTCACCCAAATCATGTTTTCAGTGCCAGCTTCCATCTTCGTGAAGTCGGACCGGCCTGACATAAAACGGTTAGAAGATTTAAACGGCAAAACCATCGCCATGCAGGCCGGCGATTATGCCTATGAGTTTCTGGAATCAAGACGCATTAAGTTCAAGGTGGTCTGGACCAGCAACTTTGCCCAAGCGACCGATATGGTTATTGCCGGTAAGGCCGACGCAATCATCGGCGACGAGCAAATCGTGCTCTACCACATCTACTCCAACCACCTGACCGATTTAATCAAAAAGGTGGGCATGCCGCTCTATGTTGGTCAGAACTGCATGGGAGTGAAACACGGGAATCATGTTTTACAAAGTATCCTCAACAAGGGTATATCCCTGGCCAAGGCAACCGGCACACTGGACCGGATAAACACCACCTGGCTAGGGGTTCAATATAAAGTTGGCGAACCCTTTGTCGTTAGAAATCTATACTACTTCCTGGCAGGTGCGGGACTTTTAATAGCCTTGGCATTATTAGCCTGGCTGTGGAACATTCGACTTCGTATTCTGGTGAACAAGCGCACTGAAGCCTTATCCCATTCTGAGGCGACTCTCAGCGCTATTCTGGACAGTTCTCCCTTGGGAATCGGCCTGGTGAAGAATCAGGCGATGGTCTGGCACAACCAGGCTTTAGAAAAAATGCTGGGTTGCGGACCAAAGGAGT
>JAHLLK010000073.1 GCA_020444165.1 Deltaproteobacteria bacterium
GGCGTGCCCACCCCGATCACCAGGGCCGCGACTTGCAACAGCTCCACACCGGTCACGGCGCGCTCCTACTGCCCCGCCAGGTCGGCGGTGGACACGTCCGGGTCCGGGGCCAGGCTGCCGGCCACGCCATAGCGCTCCTCGAACCAGCCGTAGGACACGTCCACCGCGGCCAACTCCTCCGGTGTGGCGGCCGCGGCCAGGGCGGTCTTGCGCTCGAAGTAGGCCGTGATGAGGGCCCTTTTCCAGGCCCAGGCCGCCAGCACGACGCTCGGTATGGCCTGGCCGGCCGCCAAAGCCATGGTGGCAGCGTCTTGGATGTTTCCGGCCAGGGCCTCGTCGTAGCGGATGACGCCGTCCGGCTTCCAGGCCGCGAAGCGGTCCACCGTTCGCTTTAGGGTCCACTGGGCCTCGGTGCGGAGGGCCTCCAGGTCCACCACCGCCTCCTGAATCACCCCTCCCGCCGCCGCCCATTCCGCGATGGCCTGGCGGTCGGCGTTGCCCGGGTCGTCGGGCACGGCCAGAAGCCGGCCGTCGGCCAGGGCGACCAAGTAGTTGCCCTCCGGGGTGATGGTCACGCTCGTGATGTCCATGACTCCCTCCTAAAGCTCGGCGCTGAAAGTGATTTGGCCGGTCGTCCCCGCCCCGCGCAAATACGCCGGATTTCCGGCGGTTCCAGTCGCGGCGTGGGCAAGGTCTACCTGTGCACCATTCGCCCCGGATAACGCCGCAGACAGCCCGGTAATGGCAGTGCTCCCACCGGCGGCGAAGACCGTTAAACCACCAATTGTTAAGGCAGCGGTGGGTGCCACACGCATAGGTACAGGGAAGATAATCGGAAAGCGAAGGGATGTGGTCGATGATTGTATCCCCATAACCATGGCCGAGGGATTGTTGAAATCGGCCTCCTTGAGAGCCCAGTAGTAGCGCCGGCAAAGCGCCAATTCCTGGGCATAGGGCCGGTGCTCATAGGTGGTCACCTCGCCGCCCTTCTCGAGCTGCACGTCCGACAGGTCGATGACGTCGCCCACGATGGCGTTGGTATCGTCCAGCCAAATGACCACCGCCACGTTGTTGGTCCCGGACGGGATGCTCACGTTCTCCAGCTTGTAGCGGGTCAGGGTGGTAGTGAGGTTGATGGGGTCGGTTATGCCCGCCCGGGTCCAGCCCGCCGCCCAGGTGGGCTCGGTCCCGTTGCCGGCCCAGGTGGCCACTACGTCGCTAGTGAGGGCGTCGGCGGTCCCGGCCCAGGCCAGCACCGCGGCCCGGAGGGTCCCGGCCGTGACGTTGGTGGCGCGCTTCTTGGCCCAGAAGGACAGAGCGGCCAACTGCCCCACCAGCTCCAGGGTGTCCCGGTATTCCAGGAACTGGACCACGGCGCATTGGTAGGCGGCCTGCATATTCCAGGACATGTAGCCCGACTGCCCGGCGAAGCTGACGCCCGGGGTGGACACGTCCAACCGGTCGTTGCCGTTGGACAAGAGGCACCAGCGGTCGGTCAGGAAGGTGTCGTCATTGTTGGCGGGCGTGGTGGCCCCGGTGAAGATTGTGCCCCGCTGGGCTACGTTGAACCCGCCGTTGATCAGGTAGTTTTTGCGGCCCAGGGCCTCGGCCCCGCCGGCGTACTGCCATACGCTGCCGGTGTAGCGCCACAGGGCGGGGTAATCCGTCTCCACCCACACCAGGCCCGTGTAGGGCGTGGCGAAGGCCACGCGTTCGGCCCTGGTGCCGATCTGCACCTTGGCCGGGTCGGCGTCGCCGGCCAGGATGGTGTCCAGCAGGTCCATGAAGGCGCTGAGCTTGGTGACCAGGTCGCGGCCGTGGAAGGTCGGCTTTAAATCATCGAACATACTCATCCTACCCACTCCCAGAGCTTGAGGTTGTAGGCGCCCAGCAGCCCGGGGACCACATTGATGCCGTCCTCGTCAGACTCCACGAGGCTGTACATCTTCCCCTTGTTCCGCAGCGGCAGGAGGTCGGTGTCCGCGAAGACATCGGCCACGAAAGCCCGGCCTGCGGCCATCCGTTGCCGGAGCCGATCCCACACCGACCACAACACGGTGCGGTCGATCAGCGCGAAGTTCAGGTCGAGGTACAGGTAGGGCTGTTTGGGGTCCACATGGGGAGCCCCGCTCAGGGCGCGGGAGATGACGCTGGGGTACTTGGGCCCGCTGTCCTTGATCTCGGCCGGACCCCGCGGAGCCTCGATCTTGAAGCCCAGGCCCAGGCGGCCCATTTCGATGTAGCCGTCCGGGTTGTCCGGATCGTCGAATCTGATTTCCCAGTAGCGGGCTTCCACCGCCGCGGGCAGGTAGATGCACTGCACCGGGCCGTTGGGCCACCAGTCCGTCTCGTATCCCGGGAGCGGGTAGCCGCCGGCCGTCATCTCGTCGTTGCCGACGTCATCTGTACCGAAAATGGGGTCATGGCCGTCGAAGGTCCCGGAGTAGAGGCTGTCGTCCCCGGCGCTGGTCCCGGCCTTGATGGTCACCTGGGAGCCGCCCGTCAGGTTGTGGCTCACCAGGGCCAGCATGTCGCAGGGGACCGCGGCCCCGAAGTCCAGGCGCACCCACTGGCCGGCCAGGGCGGTGGAGCGCCACACCCGGGTGCGGTAGCGGTCCTGAAGGTTGGCGGCCGGCCGGGTTACCGCCTCCGTGAAGGCGGTAAGGGTGGCCGCGTCGCTGTCCTCGAAGAATAAAAAACGGCTTACCGGCATCTAGCTCACCCCTCCCCACAGCCTCAGCTCAATGCGGCCCTCTTGGTGGTTTTCGGTTAGGCTGAGCACCGTGAAGTTCTTTCCGGCGTCCAGGCCCCAGCGGTTGCGCTTGACGCTGACCACGTCCCCCAAATCCAGGGTCATGGCCGGCAGGGTGGTTTCCAAGGTCAGGATCAGCCGCCGCATCCCGAAGAGGTCCAGATACTCCTGGGCCAACTGGCCGGCGATGGTGAGCCATGGATAAGCGACTGTCGGCATGTCGGCGCCGCAAGTCCCGAACTCGGCCACCGTAGCCAAGGGGAACTTGGCCTTGATGGTGTCGTCCTTGACCTCTTGCCAGAGGTAGTCCCGGTCGCCGTAGGCCCGGGTGGCCGCGTCTGCCGTGGAGTCGATCTCCGCGCCCTTGGAGTAATTGAGGCCGTAACCGATGCGGATTTGGGAGTAGATCCGTGGCTCCACCTCCGCGCTCACCGTGAAGGTGTCGTGATCGTCGTCGAACTCCATCACCGGGGTGGCGTCTTCCGGCGGGACCAGCTTCCGCAGGCGGAACACTCCCTCCCGGTCGAAGCCGAACATGCACAGGGTGCCGTGGGTCAGGCTGGACAAGACATCCAGGGCATTGGACTGGGAGTCGATGTGGATGCCGAAATATTGCAGGAAATGAGGGCCCCCAAGTTCGGTGTCGATGCTCACCCCGTGATAGGCCTCTACGTAGTCGGTTATTATCTGCTGGACTATTGCCTCCAGGGAGCAATAGACCATGGGGTCATACATCCCCGTGGGCGTGAAGGTCAGGGTGGGGTTGCCCACCGGGTCACCGTCCAACTCCACATAATTGACCGCGTCGCCCTCGTGGCCGGTGGGCCGGAAGCGCCACCCGCTACTGGCCGTCAGGAAGGCCAGCTTCAGGGTGCCGTTCAATCTTGGGTGCTGGTGCCGGATCCCCTCGTGGAACATGTAGTAGCGCTGCACATCCTCAAACAGGGTCGGCGGGATGTCCCGGCAGTAGCCCAGGGTGATGGGCCGCGGCTTGCCCTCGGTGACGGAGGGGATTTTGCAGCACACCCAATCGCCATCGGCCACGGTTACCGTGGCGCCCTGGGCCGTGGGCCAGGCGGGCTCCGTGGCCCCGCCGGTCATCATGAAAGAGGTGGGCGCCGCGGAATAAATGAAGCCATTGGCCGTGGTCGGCCGCACCAGGGAGCCGGCAAAGTAGTAGCCCCCGGTTTCCCAGGCCGGGAACTCCGTGTCCGTGAGGATGGAGTCCGGCATCGGCGTCTTGGCCAGCAGGTCATCCCGGCTCTTGATGCCCAAGGTCACGGCCTGGTCGTCCCATTTGGGGGCCTCCATGACCCCTACCAGCACCACGGCCCACTCGCTCCAGGGCAGCACCGCCCCGCTGGGCTTGCGCGCCCCGCAGCGGATGGTGATGTCCCCGCCGGCCCAGGCGTAGTCCGTGAGCAGGTCGTCCATGGTGAGCCCGCCCGTCACGTCCGCCGTGGCGTCGATCAGGAATTCCAGGCTGCCGTAGGTGATCATGGCCTGGCCATTGTCGAACTGCTGGGCCTGGCGCTCCACGCTGGGCAGCTTGGATATCGCCGGGAAGTAGTAGTGCGCCCCGTCCCAATAGCCGCCGTCGCCGGCCAGGTACACGGTCAGCGCCTCGCCGTCCGAGAGGCGGATGAGGCCCAACTCGGCCGTGTAGACGCGCTGGCAGCCGGCCGCGATCCAGGCCAGGAAGTTTGCGCTGGGGGCCATGGCCTATTTGCTCCCCGGCAGCAGGGCCGGCCGCGAAATGCTGGTGGTGTAGGGCTTGGGGCCGCCGGTCTGGGCCTGGCGGGCTTGCTCCTGGTAGAGGAAGGTGCGGAACTCCTTGACCGAGGCCTCGATCACCGCGTCGGCGAGCTGGCCCACCTGGCCGATGTTGATCACCACCTGGGTCTGCTGTGGGGCCGCCTGACGCTCCTGGGCCGCATAGGTCCCGCCGGTGCCCGGAATGGGGGCGATGGGGCTGGGCAGTAGCGGGCCCCTGCCGGGCATCGGCTTGCTGTTGTCCCAGGAGGGAGATGGCCCGGGGTCGGTGATGGGGTCGGAGACCGTCCAGCCTTGTAAAAATTCCCGGTCGCCAATCACGCCTACCGCGGAGCCGGCCAGCCCGCCCTCCTGGGAAAGGGTCTGGAAGTCCAGTCCGGCGTAGAGGTCCCGGGCCTGGGCCACCAGAGCCGCGGCCTCGGTGGCGTTGGTGAAGGGAGAGGTCAGCCACTTTTGGAGGCTGCCCAGCACCTTCTGGTCTTTCTCCAGCCCCGCTACGTCCTCGTTGACCCCCATCAACTCCTTGATGCGCTGCTGGATGCCCTCTTGGGTCAGGCCCTCGGTAGCCAGAAGCTCGCTCATGAGCTGTTCCTGGCGGTCCTTGCGCTGGCCCAGGGCGCTGGTTTCGATGTTCTCCAGGTTGGCCAGGCCCTCGGTGGTGATCTGGCCCAGATCCCGCTGGTAGCTCTCCTGGAGCGCCAGGCGCCACTGCTGGGCATCCTGCTGGGAGATGGTCCCGGCCCGGTAGTAGTCCTCCAGCTCTTGCAGGTGGTCGCGGTAGGTGTCATTGAGGGTCTGCACCTGCTGCTCGGTGGCGGAAAGCTCCCCCTTGAGCGAGTTGTCCACGATGGCCTGGAGGCTCTTGTAGGCGTCCGACCGCAGGTTGGCCAGGGCCTTGTCGGTCATGGCCTCCACGTCGATCCGCCGGCTCTGGTACTCCTCCCAACTCCCGATGGCCCCGGACTCGTACTGCCGTTGCAGCTCGTCCAGCAGGTCCTGGGACTGCTGCATGATGGCGTCGTGGGCCTGCTCGGCCTGGCTCTTCTGGCCCTCCCAGAAATCGGCGATGGTCTGGTCAAAGGCCTTGGTCACCTCTTCCCGCAGCTTCACCACGTCAGCCGCCCACTGCTGGTCGATGAGCCCCATGCGGGCCACGGCCTCTTCGTGGGTGATGGTGCCCTCTTCCTCCCAGGCCTTGACCTGCTCCATCTGCGAGTTGCGCTGCTGGATAAGTTGGTCGCCGGCCTGTTGCTCGGCGGTGTAACGTTCCCGCAGCCAGGCCGCGTCCCAGCCCTGCATCTCCTTGATGGCCGCCTCGTAGGCGTCAGCCAAACGCTGGGCCTCTTCCTCGGTCTGGTCGGCCGCGGTGGCCACGGCGGTGGTGCTGGTGGATGCGGTGGCGGCCCCCAGAGCCGAGTCGAGCATGTGCTCGACCCCGGCGGCCCCGCCCAAAGCGCTCACGTCGGAGCGCTTGATCATGTACTCGCCCTTTTGGGCTATGATGGGCACCTCGTCCGGGGCCAGGCCACCGCCGTGGAGCCGCGGCCAGCCCACGAACCCCCCGGAGTGCATGATCAGCCCCCCGGAGTGCTCCTTCTTGGGGGGCTTTTCCCCCTCGAAGTTGAAGTGCCCATTCATGTACCAGTCCCAGGTGGTGCCGCTGGCCGGCAGGCCCTCCAGCCACCCCTTGAGCGCTTCCACGGCCTCGGCCACGCCCGCCACCGCCTTGGCCAGGGTGTCCGTGGGGCCCGTCGCGTTGTTGTTCGCGTCGGTCTGGCCCTCGGTGGCTTCCTTGGTGAACCCCAGTTCCTTGGCCAGCTCCCGGCCCTCGACCACCAGCTTCTCCACCTCGGAGCGCTCCATGGTGTGGGCTTTGGTGAGGGCTTCCTTTATCTCCTGGTAGCGCTTGTATTTCTCGGTCAACTCCTCGGTGCGCCCGGCCTGGAACAGCAGCAGGTTCACCATCTCCCGCTGCTCAATGGCCTCCAGGGAGTTGGCGGTCAGGAGGGTTTCGATGGTGCCGGTCAACGCCTGGGTTTGGGCGTCCACCAGGCTCATGGCCTGGCCGTTCTGCTCGAAGGCCTGGCGCTGGATCTCGGCCACGATGGCCGCGTTGCGCATCCCGGCCACGAGCAGTTCCTCGGCCGTGGCCGCCTCGGTGGTGCGCCGGGTCTCATCCTGGACCAGGGCGTTGTACTCCACCAGGTGGGCCAGGATGTCCTCCTGGGCCTTGGTGTACTCCTCTTGCGTCAGGGTCCCGTCCGCGAACTGGGTGTTGAGCTCCTGGAGGCTGGCCGCGGCCAGTTGGCCCACCCCGCCGGTCACCTGGATGGCCTCGGCCAGTTGGACGTAGAGGCTCTTTTCCGCGTCCCCTGAGTCCTGGCCCAGCGTCCTGGCGGCGATGATTTGGTCAAGCTCCGCGATCAGGCGTTGCTTGGCCTCGGTCAGGCGGTTGGTGGCCTCCTCGTCGCCGGCCTCGGCCTCGGCCGCGCCGATCAGGGCTTGGCCGAAGTCGTCCCGGATCTTCATGGTCAGCTCGTCAGTGCTGCCCCCAAACTGCTGCCAGTCGGTGATGCTGGCCGCCACGTTTTCGTTCAGCGCCGCCGTTTGTTCGTCGGTCAGGCCCAGGCCGTCCGCCAGCTCGCCCATCATCTCCGAGAGGTGCTCGCCGGAACCGGCGTAGCCGTCGAACTCCAAGGCCACCCGGGCGTACGACTCAACCGCGTCCTTGACCTGCACGTTGAAATCATGGTACTTTTCGGTCGCCCCGCCCATGGCCATTTCCAGCGGCGTGACGCTCTCCAGGATTTTCTTGATGTTGACCGCGCCCTCCGGGGTCCCCTCCGCGATCTCGCGGAGGCTCTGGCTCAGGGTTCCCGACTCTACGCTCTTGTCGATCTCCTCATAGGCGGAGTAGCGCGAGGCCGAGTAGGACGGGAGCCCCGCGGTCTGGTACCACTCGGGGTTTTCCTGGCTGATCTGGGTCTGCCTCTGCCAACTGTCGTAACTGTGCTTGATGTTGGTCATGCGCTGGTACGGGTCCGGCTTTTCGTCGGACCCGAAGGCGCCGCCCGTCAGCCCACCCACGACGCCGCCCATGAAGGCCCCCAGGGCCGCGCCGATCAGTGTCCCTATCCCGGGAAGGATCGCGGTGCCCACCGAAGCCCCGTAAGCCCCGCCGCCGGCCGCCCCGCCCATGGCACCGTACATGGCGTTGGGTCTTTCCTTGGCCACCGTGTTGCGGATCAGCTCGCCACTGGCGTAGCTGCCGGCGATGCCGCCGGCCATGCCAGCCCCGGCGTTGCCAATTTGCCCCCATCCGGCCTCGGTTCCCCCGGTGAACTCGCCGCCCCACCCGGCGTAGGGGTCGGAAGGATTGAAGGCGGGCACCACGGTGGTAGGAGTCGTCGTCGGCGTGGGAGCCGTCACGCTCGGCCCAAACGCGGCGTCCCACCCGGACTTGCCCCACCGCCAAAACTGGGTAAAGATGTCAGGGGCGCCGCCAATGCTGGGCAGGTCGGCCAGCGATTGAATCCCCGCGATCAGGTTGCGGCTGCCCGCGTACAAATTGTAGGCGTTGAGCGCGGTGGACAGGACGTTGAGCCCCGTGACGCCCTGGTCGCCAAACCCCTGGAGGTTGTTCCAGAGGCCATAACCGGCCCCCAGCACCCCCAACCCGCCCATGGCCACCTGACCAGCCGGGCTGATGCCCCCCAGGCCGAACAGGTCGCGCAGGATTTGGTTGGAGTACAGCCCGGCCCCACCCCCCAGGGCTTGCAGGCCCGCGCCGAACTTGTTGCGGTTGGGGTCTCCCAGCCCGTTTATGCCCTCGATCAGGGCATAGGCCGAGGTCAGCAGCGCGAAGACCTGGGCCGGGGAATAGGTGTCGAACGGGTTCTGGCCAGCCGAGATCACCTCCCCGGCGTTGCCGGTGGGGGTTTCGGTCCCCCCGGTGAACTCATCCCCCCATCCACTCCAGTCCTGCTCCCCCCAGGAGGGGTCCCAGCCGAAGATCACGCCGGAGGTGGTCCCCCCCTCGGTGAGCGGCGTCTGCACCAGCCCGCCCGGGGTGGCGGAGGTCCCGCCCGGCACCGCGCCGGCCGCCCCCAGCTTGGCGGCGGCTGCGGACAGGTCCGTTCCCGCCTGAACCAGCTTCCCGGCCGCGGTGTCGTGACGGGTGGCCGCCCGGTCCATGTTGCCGGCCGCGGTGGTGGTCGCTTGCGCGGCCGCCTCCTGGGAGCCTTCGATGCCGCCCCACAGGCCCTTCCACCAGCCGCCCATGGAATTGAAATTCCACCCGCCGCCGGACATCCCCGTTTTGAGGTCCTTGAAGAAATTGGCCATGCCGGCCAGGGTTTCGTTGGCCACCCACGCCGCGGTCATCTGGGCGAGCATCTTGACGAACGCGTCTCCAAGTTCGGAGATGGCGTCTTCCGCGTCGGCGAACTCGCCCAGCAGCAGGTCTTCCCACCAGCCTCCCCAAGTGTTCTGGATGTTCTGGAACATGGACTGGGTTAGCGCTTCGACGTTCTTGTCGTGGTCGGCCCACTGGTCCAGCATCTTGTCCAGAGTGGACCGGTTGGCCTTGGCGTGATCGTCCAGGGCTTTTTGGACCCTGTGCTGGTATAGGTCTGTTATTTGAGCCGTCAGCCCGGCGCCGTAGATTTGGTTGAGTTCCAGGGCGTGCTGGTACCAGTTTTGCAAGTCGGCGAGTTGGGCGTCCAGGCCGCCGGCTTGGGCCTCCTTCAGCTCGCGCTGCAGCCCCTCCCAGTCCTTCAGTCGCTTGGCGTCGATCTTGGCCTCTTCGTTCAGGGCTTGTTGGCCCAGGGCCAAAATCTCGTCGGCCACCTCGCGCCGTATTTTGATGATTTCGTCCGCGGCCTTGGCCTCGGCCTTGAGCCGGTCCCCGCCGTATTTCTTGTCCAGCGCCGCTTTCTCGGCCTGGAATATCTGCTCCGCCAGGAGCTTGTCGTGGGTGGCTGCGATGTTGGCCGCCAGCTCGTCTCTGAGCTTGTCCATCTCCCGCTGGTAGTCGGTCTTGCGCAGGTCGGCCAGGCGGTCCATGAGCACCTGCCGCGCGGCCGCGACGGCGTCGGCGGTGGTGTCCACCTCTTTCTGGGCCGCCGCGCTGGCGTCCCCCCAACCAGCGGCCCAGCCGGCGGCCAGATCGTCCAGCAGCGCGTCCATCTCCTGGCGGGCCGCGTCGATGTCCGCCGCCAGCGACTTGCTCACCCCCCCCACGCTGATCTTCTGCCGGCCGGCCTGGTCCTCCAGCTTGGTCACCTGGTCGAGGACCTTGTAGTACTCGCGCCACTTGTCGATGGGGGGGGGGTCCTTGCCCAACTCCTGGAAGAGCTGCACCGCTCCCGCCAGCCCCGGAATGAGGGCCAGGAGGGCGGGGGCGCTGTGCTCTTCAATCCATTGCAGCTTCTCGACCAGCCAGGCCGCCGCCCGGCCTATGCCTCGGATGACCTCTTCGCTTTTTTGGTCTTGGGCGATCTCGGTCTGTCGCTGGACAAACTTGCGCAGCGCCGGGTCCACTTCGTCACCGAAGACGTGGGCCAGTTCCTCGGCCGCGGAGTCCAGTTTTTGCAGGTCTCCCTTGAGATCGTTGGTCTGGGTTTGGACCGCCTCGTGCGCCTTGTTGGTCCCGGTGATGGCCTCGTTGTATTTTTGGATTTGGCCCGCGCTCTGGGCCAGGGTGACCGCCACCGTGGCGGCCTCGGTGCCAAAGATTTTGGTCGCGTCGGCCACGCTCATGTTGGCCTTGCCCAGGGCGGTCATGATGTCCATGAAGGGGAGGGCGCGGCCCTGCGCATCGGTGATCCGCACGCCCAGGCCCTTGATGGTCTCCGCCGCCTTGGGGGTGACATCTTGTAGCTTTAGCATGGCGGCGCGGAGCCCGGTCCCCGCCTGTTCGCCGCTGAGCCCGGCGTTGTACAGCGCCATGAGCTGGGCCGTGGTCAGTTCCAGGTCTTGCCCCAGGCCCTTGGCTACCGGCCCCACGTAGCGCATGGAGTCGGCCAGGGACTCCATATTGGCCTGGGACCCGCTGATGGCCGCGGCAAAGACGTTGGCCACCCGCTCGGAATCGCTGGCGGCCAGTTTGAACTGGGCTAGGGTGGAGACCACGGTTTTGGAGGTAAAGGCCAGGTCGGATTGGGTGGCGGCAGCCAGGGCCAACACGCCGTTGGCCGCGGAGATGGCCTCCTCCACCCCCATGCCGGCGGAGGCTAAGCTGTAATAGGCGTCGGCCACCTGTTTGGCCGAGAACACCGAGACCTTGGCCTGGTCGCGGGCCGCGGATTTGAGCCGGTCCAACTCCTTGACGGTCGCGCCCATCACCGCGGCCACGTTGGACATGCTGTGCTCGTACTCGGTGTGGGTCTTGACCGCGCCGGTCAATATTTCCGTCGCGGTCTGGAGCACCTGGTACGCCGCGGCGGCGATGCCAGCCGCGGCGCCCACCCGGAGGAGCGCGGCCTCCACGGCGCTGAGCCCCTTGGCCCCCGTTTCGCCGCCCCGCCCCAGCTTGGCCGCGGCGGCCTCGGCCGCGCTCATGTCTTTGCTGGCCGATTTGGCCGCCCGTCCGGTCCGCTCAAAGGAGGACTCCAGCTTCCGCGCGTACTTGTCGGCCGCGTTTCCGCTGGAGTCCTTGACCCCCAGTTCGACTATGACTTTCTTGTCAGCCATTGGGGTGGGGCGTTTCTCCTCTGGTCCGGTGGATCAGCCTCAGTTTTTCCAGGAATCTTTCGCGGCCCATCTCGGGCCACCTGTCCAGGGCGCGGAGCACCTGGATCACGGCCGGGAGGTCCAGGGGTGGCCAGCCCTCATGCCCGGCCCGGGTCTGGTCGGCTATCAGCCCGTAGGCCTCTACGGCCGGGAGGTTGGAGGCCCAGAGGTCGGGGGGTAGGCTGGAGCAGGTCTTGCAGTCCGGCTCCGTCCCCTGGAACTCGTTAACCTCCCGGCACTCATCGCAATCCAGTCGTCCGGGTCGCCAGGCGACGGCTACCCAGTCGCGGAGTTTCCCTGTTCCTCCGCCAGGTCGAAGTTGCCGGGGGTGTTGGCCTCATTCAGCAGCCAGGTGCCCACCCGGGGCACCACGTCCATCAGGTCCGCCAGATCGCTGGTGCTAAAGGGCACTTCCTCGTCGTGCCGCTCCGGGGGAACCTTGGCCAGTTGGATGGCGCCCAACTCGGCCAGCGTCCTGATGCTGACGCGATCCCAGTCCACGGCGCGCTTGGCCAGCATCCGGTGGAAGGCCTTGTCGTCGAACTTTTCCTTGCCGCGTTTGACCTTCTTGACCTTCTCCAGCATGGTGTCCAACTCAGAGTCGGGAACGAAGCTGAAGGTCACCTCGAACAGTCCCTCAAAGGTCGCCGTCGCGGTCAGGTCTTTGGGGGGCCGGAATTCGTTGATCAAGTCCTTAAGCATTCCTAAAATCCTCCATTGGAACGGTCGGTTGGTTGGGCTGCCGGTTAGGTGTAACTGGCGCTGATCTCGTCCTCCCCGGCGCTGCCCAGGCAGTTGAAGGTCAGTTGCTCGTTCACCTGCACGTCTCCGGACACCTCCGGGGTGTCGATGTAGGTCTGGGCCATGGCCAGGGTGATAGTCTTGCCCGCGCCGCCATTGATGGCGATGGACAGGGCCGCCTCCTCTTGGTCCCGGGCCTGGCGGAAGTGTTTCAGGTTGGGCAGGATCAGGGGGAGTGAGGCGGAGCCAGACACGGTGCGCTGCCCCAAGACGAAAGCCTCGGGGAACGATCCGGTGCTGATCAGGTCCAACCAATTGGCTTGGTTGGCGATGGTCAAGTCGAAGCTCTCACAGGTCAAGGCCGTGCCGCCCAGGGAGAGCGTGGCGTAGCGGTTCTCCAGGGGCGCGCCCACCACGCTGCCGGTGGGCAGGAAGCCCTCCACCGTCAAGTCCGCCGCCGGCGCGCCGGTGAGCGCGGGGGACACCGTCACCGTGTCGGCGGTGGTGTCCACCGCGCTAATCTCATAGCCGGCCCCGGTGTTGTCGTCGGTGCCCACCTTGATGCGGGCGCCCGCCTGGAACTGCATGGCCCCGCCCTCCACCAGGTTGAGCACCGTGGTGGTGGAGTCGGCCGCGGTGGTGGATTTGCCCGCCATGACGACGCTCTTGCACTTGCCGGAGGCGGTGATGGCCACCGCCCCCTTGCTGGCCATGGCGATCTTGAGCGACTCCACCGCGCAGCCCGCCGCGAAGCGGGTCAGGTCCGAGACCCGGACCCCCATCGAAAACGTGGGCAGCTCAATGGCTGGGGTGTAGACCACGCTGGTGGAGCCGGTCACCTCCTTGTCGCCAAGGGCGCAGTAGAGCAGGGTGTCCTCGGCCGGGGCTGTGCCCGCGGTGCCGCTGGGCCGGGCCAGGACGTCCAATTGCCACTCCCCCGGCGGGGTCACATCCCGGAAGCGGTCGGTGAGGCTCCGGGAGTTTTTGATCTCCGGGTTGGGGGTGAAGCTCTCCATTTGCTTGATGGTGGGCAGCCCCACCGGCAGCACCGCGTTGGCGGCCACGAAAGCCGCCAGGGTGCCAAAGGTGCTCTCGGCCGCGATAAATACCTCGGTCTCCCGCACCATCTGCAGTTGGGTGACGTCCAGGGCCATGGCCTACTCCTCCTCTCCCGCCGCGGGGGCGGCGGCCTCGGGGTCCGGTTCGGGTTCGTCCGCCGGGGCGGCGGGTTCGGGGTCGGGTTCATGAGCCGGGAAAACGGGCTGGGGGTTGGGCGCGGGCGGACTCACAAGAGTCCATCCCCCGGCGCGTTCGAGCTGCCAGGCCACCGCGTCCAGCACCGATATCGTCTGCCCCGGCGGCACCCGGCCATACCCGGTAATGGTTTGCAAGCACCCGGTGTTGTTGGTTATTTGGATCGTTGCCATTCTAGGCTCCCGTGTCGTGGTAGATGTAGCCGACGCGCCAATTGATGAGCATCTGGCCCAGGGAGACGCCCCCATCCTCTTCGAGGGAGAGGTCCTCGCCGGCCCAGACCGTGTCCATGGCCGCGCCGCCTTGGCTCTCGTCGGCCTGCACCGCTCGGCGCACCTGGCGGGCTAGCTCCTCCAGCTCGTCGTAGAGGGTGGCCGAGGCCTGGACCCAGAGCACGGTGATCAGGTTGAGCGCGGCCCTGTAGGCCCTGGGCTGGTCGATGTAGGCCTCGCCCTCGTACTCCGACCCCACGCAGAACACCGCCACCACCGGCAGGGCGCCCGGGTCCAGGGGGTCCACCGGCCCGGTGTAGACCCGGTCCCCGGCGTCGGTGCCGGCGGCCAGGATCGCCGCGGCCACGGCCTGGCGGATGGTGGTTGCCGGGTGCTCGGTCATGTCACGCCTCCCGCAGCAGGGCCAGGTACAACCCCGAGCCATCGGGTTGCAGGTCGGCCACCCGGTAGTCGCCGCCCTGCACGCCCAGGCCCGCGTCGGTGGGCACCCGCACCGTCTTGCCCCGGAGGCCCGCGGCGTCGGCCGGGGCCAGGGTCAGCGCGGGTTGGGTGGTGGAGACGTCCACCAGGCCCTGGGCCCGGTAGGCATCCTCGTCGAAGATGGCCCGGAAGGTGCGCTCCCCGGCCCCGCCCGGGTCGGCGGTGACGGTCACCGCGAAGTCCGCGAAAAACAGGGTGAGGTCGTCGGTGAAGGTCATGCCTTGCCCGCCTTTTCCAGCTCCCGGCCCACGTGGTGGGCCAGGCGGTCGGCCAACCGGACCCGGGCCTCGCCAACCGTCTTTGGCAGAATGCTGGCGTTTTCCGCCGCGGCCCGCACCGAGGGACCCCAGAGCTTCTTGACTACCCGGTACTTGGGCAAGTCCTTGTAGACCGTGCCCAGGTCGCCGGCCACCCTCCACCGCCGCGCGGTGTGGGCGGCCACGTGCACGTAGCCCCAGCGCCCACCCTTGTCGTGGGCCCGCACCTGGGCCGGCCGCAGGTCCAGGGAGTGGCGCCCGGGATATTTCCGGGCCAGCACCGAATCTTTGGCCCGGCCCGGGAAGGCCCCGGGCACCAGCTTGCGGCCGGATGGTTTGTGCACCAGCACGGTCACGCCGCGCTTGGTTTTGCGCGCGCCGAATAGGCCCAGGCTCACGGCTTTGCCGCTGATGGTCAGGCTCCCGCTGGGGGCCTCGGCCCTTTTGCTGGCCTTGCGGAGGGAGATGGACCTCTTGATCTCGGCCGCCCGGAAGTTGTAGGTGTCGCGGATGGTCTTGGAGACCGCCGTCCGCAGGCCGGCCAGTGCGTCGTTGATGGCCTGACTCCCGGCCCGGGCCGCCGCGCCTTTGACCCCGGCCAGGGTGCGCTGAACCTCCTGCCACTGCTTGGGGTCGATCTTGGCGGAGAGGACCAGCGCCCCCTTAACGTCCGTGCTGGTGATGAGCCCGGTAGCCATGTGTCCTCTCCGCCTCCCGCTGTGCCTGGCGCTTACGCGGTGATGTTGCTCATCAGGTAAGCCGCCGCGGTGCAGACGAACACCTCGCCCACGTTGGTGCGCACCCGGATGACGTCGCCGCGCACCTCGTTGCTGCGGTACTGCTCGGTCACGATTTCCTGGGGGGCGTCGCCGGTCCAAAGGAAGGTGCGGCCCAGGCAGGGTTCCTTGAGGTCCAGGGGGTTGGTGGGCACCCGGGCCAGGAGGGCGTACTCGTCGTCCCAAATATCGGTGGCCGAGAGGTCTTGCCCTTTTTTGGCGGCATCGTAGATGGCGTTGCCCACCCGCACCTGCACTCCCAGGGCCTGGCTCAAAAGGCGCCGCTGGGCCTCCTCGTCCATCATCTCCACCGGAGTGGTGTACTGGACCCTTTCGGCGATTTGGGCGCACATGACCAGGTTGTCGAACACTGCCTTGGCGATCACCAGGATGTTGGGCTCCAGACCGCAGGCTTTGCGGACGGCCTCCTTGCCGGTGCGCACGTCGGTGATGGGGGAGGCGGTGGCGGTGGTGGACCATTCGGTGGTGACCGCGTGGGCCGTGAGATTCGAGGTGTTGAAGACCATGTCCGCGATGCGCTTTTCCTGACCACGGAGCAGGATGTCCATGGCCCGCATGGCGGAAATGGCCTCGATGTCCAACTCGCTGTAGATGCCCTCGTACATGTTGCGCTCGGAGTCGTCGATGACCTCCTCGAAGCCGTACTCCTGGCAGGAATAGGTATCGTCGCTGAACTGCCAATCGCTCCGGGCATAGCCCGCGCGAGCGGTGCGGTGGGTGTCGGGGAGCTTCAGGAACACCTCCGCCGGGATCACCGGATAGCTGCCCGAGGCGAGGGCGGTGGGGAAATAGGGCATGATCGTGGTGCCGATGAAGCCCCGCTGGGAAGCCTCGACGGCGTATTCGAAGTTGAGGGCCCCCAGGTCGGGGCGGAGCAACGTAGTGCCGGGAGTGGGTCGCATGTCAGCCTCCTTGCCGCCGAGCTACCGCTAGGCGGAGAGCAACTTGGCCTGGTACTCGATCCAGGCGCCGTAGATGTAGACGGCGTCGCCGTCGTTGGTGCCGCCCAGGGCCAGGACCACGGTCAGGGCCCCGGGGGCGGCCAGCACCCCGGCCGCGTCGCAAGTGAACACCAGCTCGCTGGCCGCCTGGGTCACAGCCTGGGCGGCGGTGCCTTGAATGTCCGCGTTGGCCACGTCGCCGGCGGCCACCGGGTAGACCTCGCAGTCCAGGGTCAGGACATCGTTGTCGGCGTCCTTGCCGGCCAGCACGTGCACGGTGATGTCGGCGGATTCGTCCAGGTCCTGCGGGACCGGGGCCGAGAAACCCAGGCTCTCGCCAGCGGAGCAGTCCACCGGGATCTGGATCACCTGCTCCTTGTTGGCGAGCTGGGCCAGGCCGGCCACGGTGGTGGCCTGTTTGGTCAATGCGGTGCCATCCTCCTGGGTGATGGCCGAGAGCGGCACCGGGATGGTCTTCTGGGCGGACTGCAGGTGGGTGGCCAGCTCGGCGATGACCGCCTCCGCCGTGGTGCCGGTGACCAGCCCACCCGCGTCGGCCACGGAGACCGTGGCGGCGGTGGTGGACTTCACCGACCAGAGCACGGCCTCCACCAGGTCGCCCTGGGCGGTGGCCGCCTCCTTGGCGATGCCGAGGGCGCTGCCGCTGGCGGAGTCGGAGATCTGCCCGTCCGCTCCGCTGTAGAGCACCGCGCCGACGCTGAAGCTGTCCGCGGCGGAGACCTCCTGGGAGCCCGGGAAGTTGATGGGGCGCACCGCGACCAGCGCGCCGCTGGCCGCGGCGTATTCGGTGACGCCGATAGCGTCGTCGCCCGCGTCGCACTTCTCCACCTCGGGCGGGGTGGTGGTGGTGCCGGACTTGATGTTCACCAGACGGCGGGCCTCGATGGCCTCCCCGGCGGTGAAAGTGAGCACTCCTTCGGTATACATTGGCCTTGCTCCTTGTCGCGGCCGGGCCGCGGGAGGGTTACTTCTTGTTGCGGGCGTCCACCCAGGCCTGGTGGGCCGCGGGGTTGGCTTTGGCCGCAACCTTAAGCGCCTGGGCCCGGCTCTCTTTGTGGCTCTCCATGCGGGCCTGGACCAGGCCCTCGAAAGCCGCGGCGTTTTCCGCGGGCGGGGTCACGGCACCGGTCCCCAGGGGCTGGGGGCTGCCCTGCTCCAGGCCCTGCAGGATGGCGGCCCGCTCCTGCCGGTCGGCCTGGTCGGAAGCCGAGGCCGTTGCCTGGCCGGCGCCCAGGGCCGCGGCCACGGCGGTAACCTGCTCCGGGGTGGCTCCGCTGGCGGCCAGGGCGGAAAGGCGCTCGCCGGCCTCCTGGCCCAATACCGCGGTGGCCAGCTTCAGCACGCGGTCGGTCTCGGCCTGGCCGTGGGCTTTGGCTTGGGCCGCGGCCTCGTCCTTGCTCACCAGGCCGGCCCGGGCGTCCGTCTCGATTGCCGTCACCAGGTCGGGGTGCTCGGCTCGCAAAGTCTTGATATCCATGGCTCTCTCCTTGATTTGCCGTAAAAACTGCGCCCTGGTGCCCACCAGGTCGATAAGCCCGCGCTCGCGGGCGGCGGCGCCCAGGAACACCCGCCCGTCGGCCATGGCCTGGGCCTCGCCCAGGCTGCGCCCCCGGTTGGCCGCCACCTCCCGCAGGAAGATGGCGTAGGCCTGGTCCAAGTCCTCCTGGCGGTAGGCCCGCGCCTCGTCGGACAGGGGCTCCGCTTCGTTAGCCAGGGCCTTGTATTTGCCGGCGGTGAGGTAGGTGCGTTTGATGCCGGCCGCGGCGTCGGCCCCGGAGCGGTCGATGTGCACGGACAGGATGCCGATGGACCCCACCTGGGCCGTCTCCCCCGCGCCCACCCGTTGGGCCACGGAGCCCAGCCAGTAGGCCGCGCTGCACATCTTCCCGCCGCTGTAGGCGTAAAGGGGCTTCTGGGCCGCCGCCTCCCGCAAAAAGGCCGCGGTCTCCTGGGTCCCGTCCAGCGTGCCGCCGGGGCTGTCGATGTCCAGCAGGATGGCCCGGGCTTGGGGGTCGGCCAGGGCCTCGGCCACCGCCGCGCGGACCTGGCCGAAGGTCTGGAAACAACTCAGAAAGGTGTTGCGGTTGACCAGGGTGCCGGTTACGGGCACCACGGCCACGCCGCCCTCCAGGGAGTAGGCCGACTCGTCGTCCTGTTTGACGCCGGGTTTGTCCAAAAGGGCCAGGTCGCCGCGGGCCAACTTGGCCTCGATGAGGGCGCAGTAGGTATCCAGCACGTCTTGCCAGAGCGCCCAGGGCTGGGAAACCAGGTGGTCGATGATCCTATTGAGCGGCATTGGCGTCTCCCGTGCTCTTGGGGGAGAGGGTGGGCGTGGTGGCCAGGCCCAGCTCGCCCAGGAGTTGCTGCTCCCGGGCGCTCTGCCGGGCCCGCTCCTCCCAGTCGCCGCCCTGCTCGCCCACCACCTCGGCCCGGGTCAGGATGTGGTTGGCCAGGCCCAGGATTTGGGCCTCGGTCTCCTTGACCGGGTCCACGTGCCCCCGGGGGGGCCGCAGCCACACGGCCCGGGTCCAGGCCTCCGGCGCGGCGTAGAAGTCGGGCGCGCCCTTGGGCAGCTTGATGTCACCTCGGAGCCAGGCCTCCTCCCAGAGCATCCGCCACACCGGCTGGCAGAGCTTGCCCACCAGCCAGTGGTAGTAGATGGTGTAGGTCCGCCAGGCCTCCAGGAGCGCCGCCCGGGCGGAGGAATAGTTGGTCTGGCTGAAGTCCTTGGCCACCACCTCGTAGGGCAGGCCGGCCCCGGCGCCGATGGCCCGCAGCACGGTCCGCATGAACACCTCGGCCGTGCCGGAGGGCCGTTTGGACTCCAGAACGTGGGGCTTCTCGCCGGCCTTGCCGTAGATGATCTGGCCCGGCTCCACCTCCTGGTAGTGCTCCTCGGGGTAGTCTTCCTGGAAGGGGAGTTGCGCCACGGCCTGTTGGGCGGCGGCCGTCTCCACAAAGACCGGGAAGCTGGCCGCGATGATAGCGCCCACCAACTCGAAGTCCAGGTAATCGCCGAGGTCCTTGAACTGCTTGATCATGGGGGCCAGGATGGACACCCCCCGTATCTGCTCGTTGCCCCGCGCCGGGAAGCCGTGCAGCACCCCGGGCCGGTGGCCCCGCCATGCAGGCAGGCGCACAAAGGAGTTGGCTTGCAAGCTGGGCAGCATCTTGCCGTCGGCGGGGTCCGCCACCCAGTAGGCCAGGGCCTCGCCCAAGGGCCCCAGATCCACCCCGTCGCGGAGTTTGGGGTCCGTGCCGCGGTCAAGCGGCGTGCGGCACCGCAGGGGGTCCAGCACCTGGAGGGCCAGGCTGTAGCGCCGGCCCGGCCTTTTGAGCATCAGGGGCAGGGTTAGGTACTCGCCCACCACCAAGACTGATCTAATGTTTAGTAGTTGGATGTCCTCGAAGCTCATCCGCCCGGCCGCGTCCGCCGTGGGGGCCCAGGTGCGCCAGGCCCATTCCGCCTGGTCGGCCACCTCCCGGGCCTGCTCCGGGTTGAGTCCCAGAAGCTCGGCGTGGGGCTGGGCCTGGGGCAACAGCCCCCGGCCCACCGTGTTGACGGCCATGGAGTCGGTGAGGCTGTGGGCGTAGGCGTCGTTGGAGTCCAGGTCCATGGCCCGCAGCGCCACGGTCTCCCGCTCCCGGGCCTCGCCGTAGCGGGTCTGCTGCCGGGGGTTCCAGCCGGCCAGAGTGCCCTTGCGCCCCCCGGCCGCCAGTTCCACCCCGCCGGCCATGAGCCCGAAGTGCACCCGGGCTTGGTAGCGGCGCGTGGCCGCCTTTGGGCTGAGTTTGGCCAGCGCCCGCTCGAACGGGGAGAGTTTAAGGAGTGCCTTGATCTCTTCCTGGTTCATCTCCTCGGCCTCCCGGTCACGAAGTGCGGCCCGGCCTGCCCGGCCAGGGCTTGCTCCTGTTGGTCCAGCCACTCCAGGGTGGCGCGGATCTCGGGGAGGTCGTGGCGGGTCAGGCTCCGGGATCCGACGCTGTAGGCCCGGCCTTGGGAGCACGCCGCCAGCGCCGCCTTGTAGGCGGTCTTTTGTTCGGCGATTTCTGCGGCGGTGAAGATAGCCATGGACCCGAGCGTAAATCAGGGGTGTGAATTACGCACGGACGCTATGGACGCTATGGACGCTGTGGACAGTTTCTGTGTTAGGCGGGCATTTTTTTTGAGTCGTCGGCCAGGGGGTCCACGGTGCAGCAGTCGCGGAAGGCCAACACCGCCGACTCCGCCACCCGGCGGGAGGCTCCCACCTGGACCACCTGCCCCAGGTAGCCCATGGAGATGAGCTGGTAAGCCTTGCTGCGGCTGCAGCAGAGGATATCCATCACCCGGCGGTAGTCCACCAGCCGCTCCGTGCCCCGCAGGTGGGCCAGGGGTCTCTCCATATTTTTATCTCCTTCCCAACCAGGCAGGGCGGGGGCGGCGCTGCCTGGGGTCGGTGGTGGGGTTGGTGGTGCGCGGCGCGGGCCGGGGGGCCCCGTCCGGCCGGGCGAAGCGCAGCCCCAGCATGTCCGCCGCGGCGAGGTTGAGGATCTCGCAGTCCAGATAGTGGTTAGGGCGGCGGCGGATCTGCTCCCATAGGCCCTTCTCGTTTTTACCCTCGGCGCAAAGGTGCCGGGCGTACTCGGCCAGGAGGCCCTCGCCGTGGTCGGGGTGGGTGTCGGCGTGGAGGCGCCAGGCCCCGGGGTCGCCGGGCGCCACCCGGAGCTTGCCCTCGATGAGGTCGTCTTTATAGTGCGTCGTGTTGACGTGCACCAGGTGGAGGCCCGGGTGGGTGGCCAAGGGGGCCAGCCGGAAGGGCTGGGCCTGCCGCTCCCATCCCTTGGAGGGCCGGCAGGACCGGTGGGCCAGGCACCAGTCGTAGACCTCGGTGGAGTGATAGCCCGAGTCCACCAGCACCAGGGCCACGGCGCAGGGCTGGCTCGCGGGGTCCAGGTATTGGTCCTCGAACAACACCCGCTCCAGCGCGGACCAGGAGTCCAGGTAGGCCGCCCGCACCAGCCAGCTTTCCCGCTGGGGCCCCGGGGCCCAGGCCCGTATGGCGGCGTAGAATCCCCGGGCCTGCACGTCCACCCCGGCGGTCAGCGCGATCACGCCCTCGGGCACCAGGCCGGGGGGGCGCTCGTCGCACAGGGTGAGGATGACGTCCTCGCTCCGCGGCGTGCTGTCGTCCTGGTAGGGGAGCGCCTCGTAGTTGTTGGCCAGCTCGTGCTCCGCCGCCTTGTCGGTCTTGGCCCGGATCGCCGTGGCGGCGATGGCCTCCAAACCCACGAATGGGCTGTAAAACGCGGAGAAGTGGAACCCCACACTGGCGGGCTCGGCGGGGCGCTGGTAATCATCCGGGAGGGGCTGCCACCAGCGCTCCTCGTGGTCCCAGAGCATGGGCCGGTACCCGCCCTTTTTGACGGCCAGGCGGCGCCGGGCCTCGCTCCAGGGCTCGCCGCAGTGCTCGCACTCGTACCAGGCCAGGCGTTCGGACAGCATCCGCCCGGAGTCGGTGACGGACTCATCCCACCTGAGCTGCTCCACCCGCATGATCTGCCACTCGCCGCATGTTGGGCACACCGCGCCGTAGACTCTGACCTCTTGGCAACCCAGGAGCATCCGCCAGATTTCGCCATCCGCCACCGTGCAGGTGGAGACCGCCAGCAGGAGGCTGGTGTAGCGGTAGGTTGTCAGCCGGGCCCGGGCCAGGCTAACCGGCGCGGCCTCGCGGCTGCCGGTCCAGCGGGGGTATTTGTCCACCTCGTCCAGCCCCAGGAATTCGTAGGGCATAGTGGCTAGGCGCGCCACGGAGGTGGCCCAGGCCAGGTCGGTGGCGCAACCCTTGAGCCGCAGTCGGTCCTTGCCCAGGTCGGCGTCCCGCCCGGTCAGTAGGTCTGCCGCCAGCCCGGGCGATTCCTCCAGGATCGGCCGCAGCCGCTCCCGGCTCACGGTGTGCGCCGTGGTTTCGTCGGCCATCACCAGCAGCGCCGGGGAGCCTTGGGTGTCCGCCTTGTAGCCCCAAACGTTATAGAGGATTTGGGTCTTGCCGGACTGGGGCGAGCCCACCACCACCAGTTCCCGGAGGCTGCGGCGGCCGGCTTCGTCCATGGGCTCCACCAGGTAGGGGGTCAGGCTGTTGGACCACGGCCCTTTGATGGGTCCGTCCGTCACCACCCGTCGCGCCTCCGCCCACTCGGACACCCTCTGCTTGCGCCGCCGCCGCCAGGCCCGGCGCTCGCCCTCGGTCAGGCATACGGCCGGAGACAGGTCCATCTGTTGGGCGGCGGCCTGGCTCACGCGGCCACCTCTGGGGATATCTCGCCCGCCCGGGCGTAGGCGTCCAGCAGCCGCTCCACCTGATCCTCGGCCAGTTCCAGGGCCTGTGGAATCCGGTCCATGTTGCCCTCCACCGTTAGCACCAGGTCGGGCAGATTGGTCCGAAAAAAGCTGAGCAGGCCCACCTTTAGCGCCCGGGCCCGGGACGCGAGCAGGGCCTCGTGGTCCGCAACTAGGAGGTAGCCGCCCTTAAGGGCCTCGGTTTTCACGCGGGCCATCTCGGCCCGGGCCTCTAGGTACTCGATATCGGCCTGGATCTTGCGGCTGGCGGAGCCTCCCGCGGACGAGTCTGCCCCGCGCTGTTTGAGGTGGTTGCGGGCGTAGCGGTCCACCGCAGCCTGCCGGAAGGTGCCATCCACCTCGACCGGGATCATCCCGGTGCCGCGGTGGGCGTAGAGTGTGGAGCGGCTGACCTTCCACCCCGCGGCTTGGAGGTAGTCCAGGACCTGGGGCAGGCCGGCCAGGGTGGCCGAGGTCTCCTCTGTGGTGGGGGTGTCGGGCATAAGGTCACTCACCGGAGCCTCTCGCGCCAGGAGCAGACCGTATCCCTGCTGACCCCCACTAGGTCAGCGATCCGCCCTGTGGAAAGCTCCAGTGCAAGGCAGACGATCAGCAGCACAAGTTGGGCCGGGGGCATCTTGCATTTATGCAGGTCGGTGGCGGTGGTGGCGGTGTAATACCGGCCGCACTGCTCGCAAAAGACGCGCCGTCCGTACCACCAGTGGGATGCTTTCGGTTCTCCCGGGTGGTGCTTGCAATGGGGGCATTGGGGCCCCTCGGGGTGCACTGCGGCGTAGAGGATTTGGCGGGCTATCGTGGGGTCTAGGCAGTCGGCCCCAAATTCCTTGAGCACCTTGCCCGCGGGGATATGGCCATTGCGTCGGCCCGGCCCCCGGTGTGTCCCCGCTCCTGTGCGCACCATCTCATCTCCTCCTGTTGTGTCGCCGCCGCCGCCTGCACTGGCGGACATCCTGCCGACGTCCATTTTTCCAGCCCAACTTTTCCTCAAAACGCGTCCATTTCCCGGGGTCGAGGTGTCCGCAGGGGGATAACCCACCGGAAGGACCCGCGAAAACCGTCAGCCTCCGTTGCGCCGCGCGGCTCATCCGCTCCGCGGCAGCCGGGGTGCAATCCATTTGGCCACCGCCTCGGCCGCCAAGTCGTACACCAGCATCACAGCCAAGGCCCAAAGCTGCCCGTGGGCCACCTGCCACTCCCGTGGCGCCTCCACCGCCACGGCCCCCTTGACCCGCACCAGCCGCACGGGATGAGCCGTGACCAAGTCGCGGAGTTGCGCCAGGCTGTCCCCGTCCGGGCCCTGGCCAACCTCCGCCAGCACTGCATCCCAGTCGATCCCTCCGGCCGAGGGAACATCGCCGCCAGCCGCGGCCGGGCCGTGCATCGCAAACAGCGCCGGGAAGAGAGCCTCTAAGTCTCTCATCCCGGTTGGCTGCCAGTGCAGCCAGGGCATTGGCCGGGCATTGGCCGACCAAAAACCCCACGAAAAGCCAATAAAACCAAGGTGGTGCCATAGCAACCACCCCAAAGCCTAAAATGGTCGGTAAGAAATCGCCAAAAGGAGACCACAACGCACGCGCGCACGTGCGCGCAATAAGTGGGAAAATGCCCTGTCAGCCCTGGCAGCGCCCCGCAACCCCTCGCCGTGCCTGCCAAAACCCCTGCCACCCCAAACCCAAAATGCCCTGGCAATGGGGTGGCAGCCCCACCCTGGCCGGCGGCAGACAACAGTAAGGGGGTGCGGGGGGCGAGCGCGGTGGCGGACATCAGGCGGCCTCCGTGTCCCACGCCTCGTCGATCAGGCGTATGCCCACTGCCCACTTGTCGCGTTTGCCTCCCGTGGTCTTGCGATCGTCCTCATAAGAGACGATCTCGCGCAGCTCGCGCCAGAACCAGTTGTCCGCCAGTGGCTTGACCCCCGATCGCTTGCAATAGGCTTGATAGGCCGCGTACACCGAGGCCTTGAGCACCTCGGTGGTGGTGGCCCCCAGCTCCGGCTTGTCGGTCAGGCACTCGTCGGCGAAGGCGACGAGTGGGTTGGTTAGCCGCTGGAAGTCAGCGGTCTCGGACATGGTGGTGGAGCTCTCCTGGAAATAACCGCGCTTGCGCAGCCGGTGCAGCCCCACTAGCGCCCAGGCCAGGAAGCCGGGCAGCTCGGCAATGAGTTTGCCGCGCAACTCGGGGTCGCGCTCGGCTCCGGTGAAGCGGCGGCGGAAACGCACGATCATCAGCTTGCGCAGGAACCCGTGGGACTTGTCTTGCACCCGGGGCAGGCGGTTGGTGGAAAAGGCCAACTTGCAGAACGGCCGGAACATGAACCCGTCCTGGTGCTTGTGCGCCGCGTCGATGCGGTCGCCCGACACGATGGCCTTGAACACGCTGGTCTCCACCAGCCCGGCCCCCACCTCCGGGTAAACGTTCAGCGCCTTGCCGTGCAAGGAAACCCGGTGGAACTCGTTTTGCAGGTTGGCCAGGTCCACGTTGCTGCAGTTGTCCTCGCCCACCAGGGCCTGCAAGAGGTCCAGATACGTGCTCTTGCCGTCGCTGCCCGATCCGACCAAGATCAAGGCCTTCTCGAAACGGCAATCGGGCCACAGACAATAGCCCGCGAACTCCTGCATCTCGTCGATCACCTCGGGGACCTGCACGGTCTGGCGCAGGAAGCGCTTGACCCGCAGGCAGTCCTCGGGGTGGTGGGGGTCGAAGCTCACCGGGAACTGGTAGGTGGCGCGCCACTTGGGGTGGTGGGGCGTGACCTCCCAGGTGTCCAGGTCCAGCATGCCATTCAGCAGGCACATCTTGGCGGGGGTGTGGTTCATGACCTCGCCCTCGGGCAGGGTGGACAAGTGCGCCACCTGGCTGGCCGCGTCCTGGGCCCGGGCCGTGGTGGCGTAGACCCCCAGGCGCTCCAGCGCCTCGGCCACCAAGTCCGTGTGGGGCATGACCCGGTAATGGGTCCCCACCCATTGGTAGGTGAGCCGCGTCTCACGCTCGGTCACCAAGTCGATGGTGTCTAGGATGTCCCGGGCCAGGAGGTTGGGACGGAAGGTCCGCCGGCCGTCCGCGCCGTGGACCCAGTATTTGCCCGGCCCCTCGGTGTCGTCCCCCTCTGGGTCGGGCTCGGCCTCGATCGCCGGTGCCGCGTCGGCCAGGGCCCAAAGCTCCGCCGCCGTGTGGCCGTGGCGCTGGAACCAGTCGGTGAGATCCTGGCCGTGATTGGCCGGAAGCTCGCCGCCTGGCCCCAGCATCTCCCGGGGCCACTCGATTACCCGCACGCTGGCCGCCACGTCCCCCAGGGCCCGGGACGCCCTGGCCGCGCCGTCCAGGCCCTGGGGGTCCGCGTCGTAGGCCAGGATCACGTCTCGGCTCCGAAAGGCCTCGGTAAACTCCGGCTTCCAGGTGCCGGCCCCTCCCGTCTGGGTGGCCGCGTTCAGCCCGGCCGAGAGCGCCCGCAGCGTGTCCGGCTCGCCCTCGCAGAGCCAGACCGGCTCATCCGGGCGCCACTCCCGCGGCGGCGGGTAGAGCCGGGCCGAGCCGTAGCCCTTGCCCCAGGAGATGATCTTGTGCTCCGCCGCCCCGGGCTGGTAGAGCCGGGCATTCATGAGCCGGCCAGCGTCATCCCGCACGGGGATGGCCACCCGCTCTTGGCCCCGTTCGGAGGTCCAGAGCCGCAGGTCCCGGGCCTGCATCACCTCGCGCGACCAGCCGCGCTCCTTCTTTAGGCGGGCCAGCCAGCGCTCCGGCAAGGCCGGCAGCCGGTCCCAATCCGCCTCCGGGATGACCTTGGGCTCCTCCTTCTTGGGCTCCTCGTTTTTGCCGGTCCGTTTGGACGATTTGGCCCGTTGGTTTGACGCGGCCCCGCCTGTGCCGAACTTCCGGGGGAACTCCTTGAAGGCCGCCTTGTTGTCCAGGCCGTTGACCTCGCCCCAGAGCTTGATCAGGTCGCCCCCGCCGCAACTGGAGGAGCAATTATAAACATCTGTTTTGTAGTTGTAGCTGAACGAGGGGTTGTTCTCCCCGTGGATGGGGCACAGCCCTTTCAACTCGCCCCGGCCGGCCTGGTGTTGGGTGACCTTGAACAGGCTCGCGGCGATCTCCCGCCGGCGGTTCTCGCCGAGGTTGTCCAGCGCCCAGCCCATCTACGCCGCCTCCTTCGCCGTGCCCGGGTGGTTGGCCCGGTGCACGGACACCGCGTCCGGGTCGTGGTTGATGGCGATGTCCGGGTCCCGGCCCAGGGCCCACTTGAGGCCCAGGCTTGCCCCGCCGCCGCCCGCAAAAAGATCCACGATCAGGCCCATCTATGCCACCCCCGGGAGCACCGGTTGCAAGGGCGCGGCGCAGCGCTTGGCCGCGATGTCGGCCAGATAGGCTAAGTTAAGGTCTAGGCCGATGCCGTGGCGCCCGAGATGGTCGGCAACCCGGCAGGTGGTCCCGGAGCCCACAAAGGGGTCGAGAACCACTGCGGGGGCGGGTTCGCCAGCGCTGCAGGAGCAAGTGGGGCACCAACCGGTGGTGTGAATCTCCAGTTTGGGCCCCATTCCAATGTTTTTGCCCGCCCATTTCCCGGCCATTGCGGTTTCTTCTGCCGTTTTCCCGGCCTTGGCAGAGCCGGAGGTGTGGTGGGTTCGCCTTTCGGTTGTCCGTTCCCAGGGCCGGCCGCAATTTGGGCAATTCCCCCGTGCGCTGGTGCCGGCCAGAATGCAAGTCTCAACCAGAGACTCCGGGAAGGTTGCAAAGTGGGCCTCCGTGGTGGGCTGGGGAGGGATGCTCCAAACCGTGCGCAGCGACCGCCCGAAAGGGCTTTCTGCTCTCTCGCCTTGTCCGATGTCGTGATGGATCAGGGCACGCTTTCCGCCGGGGAATTTGGAGCCCTTGTGGGTGGGCACCGCGTGGGCGGCTGCGTTGTGCTTGCCCGAGGCGGCCCACCCCTGCACCCACTTGGCGGTGGCCCGGTGCCGTTCGGTGGTTGCGTACGGCACCCGCACGGCGTCTTGGTCGTAAAAATATCTGGAGCATTTTGTCAACAGAAAAATCGTCTCGTGCGACTTTGTGGGGCGGTCCTTGACGCTCTCCGGCATTGGGTTGGGCTTGGCCCAGATAATTTCACTGCGCAGCCACCAGCCGTCGGCTTGCAGTGCCAGGGCAAAGCGCCAGGGGACGCCACAGAGGTTTTTGGGGCGCAGGCCGGGGAGGCCCGGTTCCGGGATGATGCCGGCGCGGTCCCGGCGGAACGAGGCTGTGTCACGGGTTCCGGCCGAATAGGCGTCCCCCAGGTTGGCCCAGACCGTGCCCCAGGGCTTCAGCACCCGCCGCGCCTCGCGGAAAACCTGGATCATCTGGCAAACCCAGCACTCGCCGCAAGGCTCGCCTGTGGCCCACCCGAGGCAGTCGTGCGCGGGCTCCAGCCCGATTTGACCTCCGACCCCGTAATCCCGCAGCCCCCAGTACGGTGGGCTCGTCACCACGCAATCCACACTGCTATCGGCCAAAGGGATCGCCCTGGCGTCGGCCTGGATGAGGAGGTAGCTCATGGCTTGATCTCCTCCTCAAGGACTGGCGGGATCTCCATCCAATGGGTCAACGTCAGGCCGTTAGAGGCTGTCCCCATTGCCGATAATATCCAGGCTCCCTCACCCCAATTTGTCGCCCAGTGGACCATGCAGACGATGACCTGCCCTGCGTAGTTGAGGCATCGGGCCAGGATTATATGGCCGTCCCGGGGTGCCGTTCGGATGGGCATCCATTCGCAATTCATGCCATCTCCTCCACCAGTCTCACCAGCACGCCGCCAGACAGGTAGTGAGGAGAGGTATCGGCGACCGTGGCCGCCGCGTGAATCAGCACCGGTCCGCGGTATTTTGTCGCCCAGGATCGGTTCTCCACGTCCTTCATCCCCGCCACGATCAGCGAGGCCCAGGGCTGGCGAATAGACAGGCATTTCACGGTTTCCCCTCCTCTCCGAAAAGCTTTCCCTGTTCAGCGACTTGGTCCTTCCACGCCTTCCGCCAAGCCGCCCGGCGGGTGTTCTCGGCCGCGGTCTTGGCCCGGTGGCAGGGCGGGCACAGTGCCTGCCGGTTGCTGAGCCGCCATTGCCACCAGGGGTCGTCGGCATGCGGCAGGGCGTCCACCAGGGCGATGATATGGTCGTCTTGCCAGGGGAGCTCTTCCTCCCGCCAGCAGTAGATCCATTTGACCGGCCACCAATGCCGGTATCTGGTCATCACCACGAGCGGGTAGCCGCACCCAGCGCAGCAGCCGTTCTGCCGCTCCAGCAGGTGATAATTTGGCTGGCTCAACTCCAAAAGGAGGTCCTCGTAGATTTTGAGGCAGGCGGAGTGCCACCTCCAGCGCCGGGGCTCGTGCACCGGCTTGCCGCACCACCGGCAAATGCCGGTGGTGGGTGGCACCTCGAAGGAGGGAGGCATGGGCAACGTGCGGTGGTCACTCATGATTCATCCCACGAATATTTTTCGGGAATATTCGCATGATTATTTTTGCCCTTGGATTTGCGGCGATCTCTGCCGCTCTCCGGCTCGGGAACACCTCCGGCATTAGCCGGCCGTTGACCACCAGGCCCCAGCGGGGCTCGTCGTGGAGGGTGGGGGCGG
>JAHLLK010000074.1 GCA_020444165.1 Deltaproteobacteria bacterium
ATCCCCGAGATCCTGCCCACCGGCGTGTGCACCTACGAGCACGTGGTGGCCAACATCCCCCACGACCAGATCGTGCAGAAGTCCGTGGAAGTCCGCGGCCTGAAGACCGTGGTCACCAAGGTGGACATCCCCCTGTCCTACGGCGCGGCCTTCGAGGGCGAGCGCGTCCGCAAGGACGACCTGTTCCTGGAGTTCGGCGGCGGCAAGACCCAGGCCACCGAGCTGGTGGAAATGGCCGAGATGGACCAGATCGAGGACAACAAGATCACGGTCATCGGCAAGGACATCGCCGACCTGGGCGAAAAGGGCGGCCGGCTGCCGCTGGGCATCAACGTCAAGGTGGCGGGCCGCAAGATGCAGTCCGACTTCGAGCCCATCCTGGAGCGCCAGATCCACCACCTGATCAACTACGCCCAGGGCATCATGCACATCGGCCAGCGCGACATCGCCTGGATCCGCATGGGCCGTCCGGCCGTGGAAAAGGGCTTCACCCTGAAGCACATCGGCCAGATCCTGCACGACATGTACCACAAGGACTTCGGCTCGATTCTGGACAAGGTCGAAGTCGTCCTCTACACCGAACCCGATGACGTGAAGAAGTTCACCGATAAGGCCCGCGCGGTCTACAAGGAGCGCGACGCCCGGGTGGAGAACATGACCGACGAGGGCCAGGAGACCTACTACTCCTGCACCCTGTGCCAGTCCTTCGCCCCCAGCCACGTCTGCGTGGTCAGCCCCGAGCGTACCGGCCTGTGCGGCGCCTACAACTGGTTCGACTGCAAGGCCTCCTTCGAGATCAACCCCACTGGCCCCAACCAGCCCATCGAGAAGGGCGAATGCCTGGATTCCAAGCTGGGCAACTGGAAGGGCGTCAATGAGTTCGTGGCCAAGGCCAGCCGCGGTGCGGTGAGCAGCTACAACTTCTACTCCCTGCTCATCGAACCCATGACCACCTGCGGCTGCTGCGAGTGCATCGCCGCCGTGCTGCCCGCCTGCAACGGCATCATGACCGTGCATCGCGACTACACCGGCGAGACTCCCTGCGGCATGAAGTTCACCACCCTGGCCGGCGTCATGGGCGGCGGTCAGTCCTCCCCGGGCTTCGTGGGTCACTCCAAGTACAACATCATCCAGCGCAAGTACGTGGTCGGCGACGGCGGCCTCTTGCGGATGGTATGGATGCCCAAGTCCCTGAAGGAAGAGTTGGCCGAGGGTCTGAAGCGGCGCGGCGAAGAGCTGGGCGTGCCGGATCTGATCGACAAGATCTGCGACGAGACCATCGCCACCGATGAAGCCGGAGTCATGGAACATCTCCAGAAGGTCGGTCACCCGGCCGTGAGCATGGAGCCCATCGTCGGCTGAGCCTGAACAGAACAAGGGGGCCCCGGGCCCGCGGGGCCCCCTTACTGAACACCATATTCCGGTGCAGTTTCTTCGGGAAGGAGTGACTAATGGCCCTGTCCGGCATTCAGATTTTTAAATTGCTGCCCAAAACCAACTGCGGAGAGTGCGGGGTTCCCACCTGCCTTGCCTTTGCCATGAACTTGGCGGCTGGCAAGGCGGAACTCGATGCGTGCCCCTATGTTTCCGACGAAGCCCGGGAGCAACTGGCCGAAGCCAGCGCCCCCCCCATCCGGCCCGTTAAGTTCGGTTATGGCGACACCGCGAAGACCGTTGGCGGCGAGACCGTGCTCTTCCGCCACGAGAAAACCTTCTTCAACCCCTGCACCATCTGCGGCACCGTGTCGGACACCGACGCCGATATCGCCGCGAAGGTGAAAAAGTGGGCCGGCTTCAAGTGGGAGCGCGTGGGCCTGATCCTGCGTCCCGAGGCCGTGTTCATCAAGTGCGCCTCCGGCGACGCCGGCAAGTTCCAGGCCGCGGTGCAGGCCGTGGTGGACAACTCCGACCTGTCCTTCGTTCTGGGCTGTGAAGACCCGGCCGTCATGGGCCCGGTGGCCGAAGCCTTCAAGGACAAGAAACCGGTGCTCTACGCCGCCACCCAGGCCAACGCCGACAAGATGGCCGCCATCGCCAACGCCGCCGGGTGCCCCCTGGTGGTCAAGGGCGTGGACCTCGACGAGGTGCTGGCGCTGACCACCGAGCTGACCGAGGCCGGTTACAAGGACCTGGTCATCGACACCGGCGCCCGCGACCTGGCCGGCGCTTTCGTCGACCAGATCGCCATCCGCCGCGCCGCCCTGTTGGAAAAGAACCGGGCGCTCGGCTTCCCCACCATCGTGTTCCCCGGTGAGATGGGCGAGGATACCGGCGATCAGGTGGCGGCCGCGGCCATGTTCGTGGCCAAATACGGCGGCATCCTGGTGATGGACGACATGGATGCCGAGACGGTGTTCCCGCTCCTCCTGGAGCGCCTGAACATCTACACCGACCCGCAGCGGCCCATGACCGTGACCCAGGGCATCTACGAGATCGGTGGACCCACCGCTGACTCCCCGGTGCTGGTCACCACCAACTTCTCCCTGACCTACTTTATCGTCACGGGCGAAATCGAGTCCTCCCGGGTGCCCGCCTGGGTGCTGATCAAAGACACCGAGGGCCTCTCGGTCATGACCGCCTGGGCCGCCGGCAAGTTCTCCGGCGACGAAGTGGGCATGTTCATCCGCAAGAGCGGCATCGACGAAAAAGTGAATCACAAAACCTTGATCATTCCCGGTTACGCCGCCTCCATCGTCGGCGACCTGGAAGAGGAACTGCCCGGCTGGAGCATCAAGGTCGGTCCGCGTGAAGCCGCGCATCTGGCCAAATACCTGAAGGAATGGAAGCCGGAAGCCTAGGCGGACCGTCCAAGCGAAAACCAACCCTAACCAGGGGGTGAACCGTAATGAAACTGATCGGTGAAAACCTGAACGTGATCAAAAAAGAGATCGGGCAGGCCTTCAAGGACCGCAATCCCGAGCCGATTCAAGCCTACGCCAAAGCCGAAAAAGCCGCGGGCGTGGACTGGATCGACATCAACCTGGGCCCGGCCCGCAAGGGCGGCCCCGAGCTGATGGAATGGGTGGTAAAGACGGTCCAGGAGGTGGTGGACGACGTACCGCTGGCCCTCGATACCTCCAACATCGACGCCATAGAGGCCGGTCTGGCCGTGCACAAGGGCACCGCCCTGGTGAACTCGGTCATGGCCCGCCCCGAGCGCTACACCGTCATGCTGCCCATGGTGGCCAAATCCGGCGCCGACATGATTGCCCTGTTGTGGGGCCCCGAAGGCCTCCCCCGGGACGAGAATGAGCGCGCCGCCCTGGCCGTGGAACTGGTCTATGCCGCCAACGAGGCCGGCATCCCCAACGAGAAGATCTTCGTGGACCCCATCATCACTCCTGTCAATATCCAGCAGGAACAGTTGATGAACACGCTGGCCTTCATGGAGATGCTCCAGGATATGGCCCCCGGCGTCAAATCCACCAACGGCCTCTCCAATATCTCCAATGGCCCGCCGCACCACCTGCGCTCCATCCTCAACGTCACCTACATGATCATGCTGGAGCGCGCTGGCATGTACTCCTGCATCGTGGACTACGAGGACACCGAACTGATCCAAGTGGCCCACGGCGAACGCCCGGAAATCGTGGAAGTGGTGCACAACGTGCAAGACGGCGTCCTGACCAATCCCATGGACCTGTCCGACCCCAAACTGCAGGCCTACGCCAAAACCGCGCGGGTCATCCTGGGCCAGACCCTCTACTCCGACTCCTGGTTGGAAGAGTAAACCCCCCAGGGCCACGGCTCTTTGGCCACATCCGTCCGCCCATTTTCCCCGGAAAATGGGCGGACGTGTTTTTAGGAAGAGCCGGGGGGAGCTTTTTTTGGAAAAAAAGCACCCCCCGGACCCCCCTCAAAAAAACTTTGCCGGGAACCGCGGAACGCGGTTCCCGGTGATAATAGTCCGCTAGTGGCCAACTGCCCTCCCCCCTAAAACAACCTTGTCTGGGAACCGCGTTTCGCGGTTCCCAGACAGCGAAGTTTTTTGGGGGAAGAGGGGTGGGGGGGGAAGGGCCCTTTTTTGCAAAAAAGGGCCCTTCCCCCCACGTCTTGCAATTCCCCCCTAAGAACCAAGCCACCGGTAACGTCTTCTATAGTTGTCAGTCCAGCGGGGCTGGTGTATGCCTAATTCACAGGGACAGGCCAGACCTGACGCAACCTTTTCACCGGCCTCCCGGCCGCCAGCGAGGGATGAAAATGTCCGCCAAGAATCGTTTGTGGGCTGTGGCCGCCGGGTTGGCGGTTGCGGCTCTCCTGTCTGCGGGTTGCGCCGCCACCTACACGGGTATCCGCTACAAGGATCTGCAGGTGCAGAACAAGATGTCGGACTCCATCTTCCTGGACCCGGTGCCGCCCCAGGAGCGCACGGTGTTCATCCAGGTGCGCGACACCACCGACAAGAACTTCAATATCGAGAATGAGGTGCGCCAAGCCGTGGCGTCCCGGGGTTACCAGATCGTGGACGACCCCACCCAGGCCCACTACTACTTGCAGGCCAACGTGCTCTCGGTGGGCGAGGCGGATGAGTCGGCCATTGAGAACGCCGGGTTGGCCGGGTTTGGCGGGCCCCTTGGTGGCGCGGCCATTGGCGCGGTGCTGGGCGGCGACCAGGCCGGAGCCGGCGCGGCCATCGGCGCGGTGGCCGGTGGGGTGGCTGAACTGGTGGCCGGGGCCCTGGTCAAGGTGAACAACTTCCTGGTGATCACCGACTTGCAGCTCTCGGAGCGCACCAACCAGGGGGTGAGCGAGGAGTTCGACTCGCAGATGAAGCAGGGCTCGGCCAACACCACGGTGACCCAGCGCTCGGCCCAGACCACGGACATGAAGCGCTACCGCACCCGCATCGTCTCCAGCGCCCGCCAGACCAACCTGACCTGGCCCGAGGCTGAGCCCTACTTGAAGCAGGGCGTGGCCCAGGCCATCGGCGGCATCATGTAGACCGGCCGGGGGCCCCGCCGGGGCCCCCTCCCCTCTCCCTCTGCCTGGAAGCTGCCCTTGCCCGACGCCGACGCCCCGGAGTTTCCCCCCCCGCCGCCCCTGCCCCCGGGCTTGCCCCCCCGGGTGGGCCGGGTGGTGGTGATCGGCCTGGATTGCGCCGCCCCGGACCTGGTGTTCGACCGCCTGGCCCCGGACCTCCCAATACTCGGCGAGCTGGCCCGGACAGGGGTCTGGGGGCGGCTCAAAAGCACCGATCCGCCCATAACCGTGCCGGCCTGGGCCAGCATGTTCTCCGGATGCGACCCCGGCGAGCTGGGGCTCTACGGCTTCCGCAACCGCCGGGATTATGGCTACGACAGCCTCTCGCTGGTCAGCTCCCGGGAGGTGACCCGGCCCCGCGTGTGGGACCATCTGGGGGCCCGGGGACTGACCAGCATCGTGCTGGGGCCGCCGCCGGCCTATCCCCCGCCGCCGGTCAAGGGCCTGATGGTGGGCTGTTTCCTCACCCCGGACAAATCCCGGCCCTACACCCACCCGGCGTGGCTGGCTTCCCGCCTGGACCAGTGGGCCGGGGGGGAGTTCCTCCTCGACGTGGAGGGCTTCCGCCGCGCGCCGCGGGAGAAGGTGCTGGAGGGGATCTGGGCCTTGACCCGCTCCCGCTTCACCCTGGCCCGCCATCTGGCCACCCACCAGGCCTGGGACTTGCTCCTCTTGGTGGACATTGCGCCGGACCGGCTGCACCACGCCTTTTGGCAGTACTGGGACCCGGAGCACCCGGCTTACCGGCTGGGCAGCCCCTGGGAGCGGGCCCTGCCGGAGTATTACGCCATGCTGGACCGGGAGGTGGGGCTGTTGTTGGACGCCCTGCCCCCGGACACCCTGGTGCTGGTGGTCTCGGACCACGGAGCCCAGGCCATGCAAGGCGGGCTGGCCATCAATCAATGGCTGCTGGACGAGGGCTATCTGGCCCTCCGGGACCGCAACTACGCCGGGCCCCTGATTCCGGAAGTGGTGGACTGGCCGCGCACCCGGGTCTGGGGCGAGGGCGGCTATTATGCGCGGCTGAATCTGAACCTGGCCGGGCGGGAGCCCCAGGGCCGGGTGCGGCCGGGCGAAGCGGCCGGCCTGGTGGCCGAGCTGCGGGCCAAGCTCGGCTCCCTGCCGGGGCCGGACGGCGCGCCCCTGGGCAACCAAATCCACGCCCCGGCCGAGCTTTACCGCCAGGTGAACCGCATCCCGCCGGACCTGCTGCTCTACCCCGGCGGCCTGGCCTGGCGCTCCCTGGGCACGGTGGGGCTGGCCTCCTGCTACAGCCAGGACAACGACCAGGGCCCGGACGGGGCCAATCATCATCCCGAGGGCATGTTCATCGCCTCGCGCGTCGGCCGCAAACTGGCCGCCCCGCCGGGCGGCCGGGAGCTGGCCACCCCCCTGGACATCCGCGCGGTGTTCCACCTGATTTTACGGGCCGTGTCGCCGCGGCTGGCGTAGCGTGTCGTGCTGGGTTGCCCCTTGCACGTGAGGGAGTTCGCTCCCGAAGTGGGGCTTGAGGTTTCAAAGAAACAAGGAGTCGCACAGACAGCAGCAGGGGCAGCAGTTTCAGGAGCCACCCTTCTCTGATCCGGGTATCCCCCACGGCAAACGGCGTCAGCCGTTTGCCGCTGCTTTTTCCTTTGGGAAGGGGGTGTGGGGGAGACCCTTTCCTTTTGGCTTCAAAAGGAAAGGGTCTCCCCCACAATTCTGAATTCATTCCCCCTACTTGACCCTACTCCCCGGCGGCAGGTCGCCGGAGGGGGTGACGAGGGCGAGGTGGCCGTCGGGAGCCGAGGCGGCGAGGACCATGCCTTGGGAAAGGGTGCCCTTGAGGGTGACGGGTCTGAGGTTGGCGACCACGACCACGGAGCGGCCGGGGAGATCGGTGAGGGAGTAGTGTTGGGCGATGCCGGCCACGATGGAGCGGGGTTCTGTTTCGCCGAGGTCCACGGAAAGGTGGAGCAGGCGATCGGCGCCCTGGACGGGGGCGGCGCTAAGGATGCGGCCGACCTTGAGTTCCAGGCGGGCGAACTCGTCGATGGTGATTTCGGGGGCGGGTCCGCTGGGGGCCTTGGCCTTGGCCTTGTCCTTTTTGGCGGGCTTGGCCGGGGCCTCCTGGTGGTGTTTGGCCTCGGCCTTTTGGGCCTTGGCCTTGACCTTGTCGGTGTCCACCCGGGGGAACAGGGCCTCGCCGGGGGTGATGACGGCGCCGGCGGGGAGGAGATCGGGGTCGGCGACGCGGTCCAGGCCGAGGGACAGGGGGGCGGGCAGGCCCAGCTGCCCGGCCAGGGCTTCGGCCGTGGCGGGCATGACCGGCCAGAGCAGGATGGTCACCTGGGCCAGGGTGTGCACGAGGGTATGGAGGACCTGGTCCAGGCGGGGGGCCGAGGCCGGGTCCTTGGCCAGAACCCAGGGCTCGGAGCGCACCACGTACTTGTTGGCGGCGGAGATGATCTCCCACAGGGCCATGAGGGCCTTGTGGAAGTGGAAGTCGTTCATGTCGCGGCGATAGTCGGCCAGCACCCGGGCGGTGAGTTCGGCCATTTCGCGGTCGGCCTCGTCCCCGGCGGCGGGCGCGGCGGCGGGGACGAGGCCGTCGCGGTAGCGGGCCACCATGTTGAGCACCCGGCTGACCAGGTTGCCCAGATCATTGGCCAGGTCGGCGTTGTAGCGGTCCACCAGCAGGGTTTCGGAGAAGCTGGCGTCCAGGCCGAAGCTCATTTCCCGGAGCAGGAAATAGCGGAAGGCTTCGGGGCCGTAGACGTTGGCCAGGTCCAGGGGAGCCACCACGTTGCCCAGGGATTTGGACATCTTGGCCCCTTCAATGTTCCAGTAGCCGTGCACGTTCAAGTGCTGGTAGGGGGCCAGGCCGGCGGCCTTCAGCATGGTGGGCCAGAAGATGGCGTGGGGCTTCAGGATGTCCTTGGCGATGAGGTGCTGGGCGGCCGGCCAGAAGCGTGGGAACAGCTCGCCCTCGGGCCACTCCAGGCCGGTGATGTAGTTCAACAGGGCGTCGAACCAAACGTAGGTGACGTAGTTGGGGTCAAAGGGCAGCTCGATGCCCCAAGTGAGGCGGGTTTTGGGCCGGCTGATGCAGAGATCGTCCAGCGGCTCGGCCAGCATGGCCAGGATCTCGTTCTTGTAGCGCTCCGGCCGGATGAAATCGGGGTTTTCGTTGATGTGCCGCACCAGCCAGTCCTGGTACTTGGACATGCGGAAGAAGTAGTTTTCCTCCTCGATGTAGACCAGGGGGGTCTGGTGGTCGGGGCATTTGCCGTCCACCATCTCGCGCTCGGTGTAGAAGCGCTCACAGCCCACGCAGTAATGGCCGCCGTACTTGGCGAAGTAGATGTCGCCGGCGGCGTGGACCTGGGCCAGGACCCTCTGCACCACGGCCTGGTGGTCGGGGTCGGTGGTGCGGATGAAGCGGTCAGGCTCTATGTGCAGGGGGGGCCAGGCGGCGCGGAACAGGCCGGAGATGCGGTCGGTGTATTCCTGGGGCGTGCGGCCCTGGCGCGCGGCGGCTTCCACGATCTTGTCGCCGTGCTCGTCGGTGCCGGTCTGGAAGCGGACTTGGTCGCCGGCCAGGCGGTGGAAGCGGGCGGCCACGTCGGCCACGATAGTGCTGTAGGCATGGCCCAGGTGCGGCTCGGCGTTGACGTAGTAGATGGGGGTGGTGATGTAGAAGGTGCCGCTCATCGGTTTGCCTTTCTGGGGATTCTTTTGCGGCGGCCGCGTCCCCGGCCGCCAGAGCGGCCTTCGCCGGAGGAAGACTCCTCGCTGTCCTCGGCGGGGGCCTCGGGGGTCTCGCCGGAACTCTGGTCCGGGGCCGCGGCGGCGGGCTCCGGGGGAGGCGCGCCGGGCAGCGAGCCCTCGGGCAACAGCTCGGCCAGCTCCTCGGGGGTGACGATGATTTCGCGGTTCTCGCCCACCACCAGGAGGGCCAGCTTGCGGTCCAGGACGCTCTGGCGGATCACTTTGACGTCGGTGCCGTCCTTCAGGCGGAGCCGCTTGCCCAGCTTGGGCATGCCCTGCTTCAGGTGGCGGTAGGTCTCGTATTCATAGGTGAGGCAGCACATGAGCCGCCCGCAGAGCCCGGAGATCTTGGTGGGGTTGAGCGAGAGGTTCTGCTCCTTGGCCATCTTGACGCTGACCGGCTCGAAATCCTTCAGGAAGGTGGTGCAGCACAGTTCGCGGCCGCAGGAGCCGAGCCCGCCCAGGAGCTTGGCCTCGTGGCGCACCCCGATCTGGCGCATCTCCACCCGGGTGCGGAAGCGGGAGACCAGGTCCTTGACCAGCTCGCGGAAGTCCTGGCGGGACTCGGCCGTGAAGTAGAACAGCATCTTGGAGCGGTCAAAGATGCACTCCACCTTGACCAGGTTCATGTCCAGCTTGCGGTCCGCAATGCGCTCCTTGCAGAAGAGCCAGGCTTCGCGCTCCAGGAGGCAGTTGTCCTGGTGGGTGGCCAGATCCTCCTCCGTGGCCACGCGGTACACCACCTTGAGGGGCGGATGCTCCTCTTCCTCGCCAGGGGGCTCCACATAGACCAGGGGCGGCCGGGCCACGGTCCCCAGCACCTGGCCGTGTTCAGTCTCCACGATGACCTTATGACCCACCTTGAGCTCAAACTCACCGGGATCGAAGTCATATATTCTGGCGCTGCGCTGGAAACGCACGCCGACTACCTTGTTCATCCGTCATCCGCCTTCGTTGCAGCAGGCCGGGGCCTGCGGCCCCGGCTGGGGGGAGCCCGGGGCCCCGGAATGGGGCTGGGTTCCCCTGGTAAAAATTTCAGCGCCGGGCAGCCGCGGCCGGGCGCAAGAGCCGGCCCAGGGACAGAAGCAGCACGGTGATGGTCAGCTCCGGCGCGGCGTTGCCCGCGATCATGGCCTGGGCCCGGCGCACCAGGTCAAAGCCCTGCAGCACGGCCGGGAGCCCGGTGGCCGGCAGGGCCGCGGGGGAGGCGTCCAAAACCCGGAGGTCCGGCCGGCCGGCCAAGGCCACGGCCTGGTCCCGCAGGGCGAGACCCAAGAGGTCCAGGGTCTCCAAGATGCCTTCCCGATCTATAACTTTACCGCCTCGGAAGCGGCTGACCAAATCCTCGGCCCGCGCCCAGGCGGCCAGCGCCCCTCCGGTGGGTTCCAAAGCGGCCAAAACCTCGGCCAGACGCTGGGCCAGGTCGACCTGATCCAGCTCCAGGGCGTGGCCCAGGGAACCGCCGGCCAGGCCGGCCCGCAGGCGGGCTTCCTCAGGCGCCGCGCCCCGGGCGGCCAGCTCCCCGGCGACCTGTTCCTCGGGCAGGGGAAAGAATTTTACCCGGCGGCAGCGGCTGACCAGGGTGGGCAAGAGCTCCCGGGGGTCCTGCACGGTGAGCACCAGGATGTTGTGCGGCGGCGGCTCCTCCAGGGTCTTCAGGAGGGCGTTGGCGCTGAAGGGGTTCAGGTGCTCGGCCCGGCGGATCAACACCAGGCGGGTGCCCCCGGCATAGGGCGCAAAGCTGAGCTGGCGGATGACCTCGCGCACCTCCTCCACCTTGATCTGGGGGGAGGCGCCCTCGGCCGGCGGGGCCACCACCAAGAGGTCCTCGTGCTGCCAGGCCCGGGACCGGCGGCAGGTGGGGCAGGTTCCGCAGGCGGTTTCCGCTGGTTTCTCGCAGTTCAGGGCCTGGAACAGGCTCCGGGCCACGGTGCCGCGGCCGGTGCCGGCCGGTCCCACGAAGAGATAGGCGTGGGCCAGCCGGCCGGAGGCCATTTCGTCCTCCAGTTGGCGGCGGGCCCGCGCCTGGCCCACGATGCCCTCAAGGCGCATGGGACTTCCAAAGCTGCACCAGGGTCTCCACCGCGGCCCAGACCAGGCCGGCCACCGCGGCCGGCTCCTGGTGGGCCGGGATGATCCGGAAGCGTGCGGGGTCCGCGGCGGCCTGGGCCAGATAGGCCTCGCGGAGGCTCTGGTGGAAGCTCAGGTCCTCGGACTCCAGGCGGTCGGGGCCCGCGGCATCTCCCCGGCGGCGCACCCGGCCCAGGCCCACCGCGGGGTCCAGGTCCAGGAGCAGGGTGCGGTCGGGCCAGGCATAGGCCCCCAGGATCCACTGGTTAAGCTCGTGCACCAGCTCCAGGCCCAGGCCGCGCACCCGGCCCTGGTACACCTCGCTGGAGTCGGCGTAGCGGTCGCACAACACCACCCGGCCGGCCTCCAGGGCGGGGACGATCACCTGGGCCGCGTGCTGGGCCCGGTCGGCCAAATAGAGGAACAGCTCGGCCTGGGGCACCGGGGCCTGGTCCTGGTGGGTCAGGAGCAGCTTCCGCAGATCGCTGCCCAACGAGGTGCCGCCGGGCTGGCGGGTGATTTCCACCTCCAGGCCCAACTGGGCCAGCCGCGCGGCCAAAAGGCGCACCTGGGTGGTCTTGCCGGCTCCCTCCCCGCCTTCCAGGGTGATCAAGAGGCCCCGGCGGCCGGGACGGGGGGCCCGGGCCATATCAGCGCCCTTCCCGGTCGGGAGCGAGGCCGAACAAGCTGGCCTGGGCGGTGGCGGCCTCCTCGGCCGCGGCCGCCGAATCGGAGCCCTCCTCCACCAGGTCCCAGGGCGAGGGCCCCAGGTAGATGACCCGCTCCAACAGGCGGTGATAGGGGCTGAAATGCCCGTCGCCCTGGGCGCTCTGGGCGGCCTCCCGGAACATGGTCATCTTGGCGTCGGTGTCGTCGGCCATGTGCAGGAGCAGGGCCTCGGGGGTCTTGGGCCGGCGGGGGCTGCCCATGGCGTAGTCGCCGTGGTGGGCCAGGATCAGGTGCCGGAGATGCAGGGCCACGGCCGGGGGGAAGCCCTTGAGGTCCCCCATCTTTTCCTCCACCAGGCGGAGCCCCAGGGCCAAATGGCCCTCCAGGCGGCCCTCGTCGGTGTAGTCCAGGGGCGGGCCCAGGGTCAGCTCGTAGGCCTTGCCCAGGTCGTGCAGCAGGGCGCCGGCGGCCAGCAGCTCGCGGTCCACCGCGGGGTAGGAGCGGGCCATGGCCAAGGCCAGGGTGGCCACGGCTCCCGTGTGCTCCAGAAGGCCGTGCACGTAGGCGTGGTGGGCCATCTTGGCCCCGGGCGCGGCCTCGAAGGCGGCCCGGGTGTCCGGCTCGTCGAACACGGCTTTCAGCAGGGCCTTCAGGTGCTTGTTCTTCACCTGCTTGCGGGCGGCGTTGAACACGCCCCACAGTTCCTCCAAGGGGATGGGGCTGGCCGGCAGGAAGGCCGCCGGCGAGAGCCCGCCCTCGTGAAGGGCCACCTGGGTCAGGACCAGTTGCCGCCGGCCCTGGTAGGCGTCGGTGCGCCCGGCCACCTCCACCACCTGGCCCGGAGCCAGGGGGGCCAGGAGCCGCTCGGCGTCATCCCAGACCTTGGCCTCGAGCTGCCCGGTGGGGTCGCCCAGGGTCAGGGTGCCGTAGGCTTTGCCGGCCTTGCTCTGGGCCAGGGCGGCGCGGAGCAGCAGATAGGCCCCGCCCACCGGCTCGCCGGGGGTCAGGGTGTCCAGGGGTTTGCCCGCGGCGGCCACGTTCATAGGGCCTCCCGGGCCGCGGCCACGGCGTTCGTGAAGATGGTCAGCCCGGCAGCCGCGCCGGCCGGGTCAAAGGCCTGGCCGGCTCGCCGGGCCCGCTCGCGCGCCGCGGTCCAGTTGGGGTGCTGGCTGTGGCGGTAATGCCCCTCGGGGTGGGGCATCAGGCCCAGCACCCGGCCGCTGGGGTCGCAGATGCCGGCGATGTCATGGAGCGAACCGTTGGGGTTGGCCGGCCATTTGCCCCCGGCCGGGCGGCCCCGGCCGTCGCCGTAGCGGAGCGCCACCAGGCCGTCCCGCTCCAGGGCGGCCAACACGGCGGGAGCGGCAAAGAGCTTGCCCTCGCCGTGGCGCATGGGCAGCTCCAGGCGGCCGAGGCCTTGGGTGAAGCGGCAGCGGGAGCCATCCTCGGGCAACAGCTCCACCCAGCGGTCCTGAAAATTGCCGCAGTCGTTGGCCATCAAGGCCACTTCCCGCTGGAAGCCGGGGGTGAGGCCGGGCAACAGCCCCAGGTTCACCAGGGCCTGGAAACCGTTGCAGATGCCCAGGACCACCCCGCCCCGGGCCAGGAAGCCTTCCAGTTGCGGCCCCACTTGGTGCAGCAGGCGGTTGGCCAACAAGACCCCGGCCCCGTGGTCGTCGCCCCAGGCGAAACCGCCGTCGAAGACCAGGATGTGGAAACCCTCCAGGGTCCGGGTGGCGGGGTAGTCCGGCGCGCCGGTGAGGTCGCTGATGTGCACCCGCTCCGCCTCGGCTCCGGCCAGGCGGAGCACGTGGGCCGTCTCCACGTCGCAGTTGAGGCCGTAGCCGGCCAGGACCAGGGCGCGTATCACCGGGGCGCTCATACCAGGCCTCCGAAGCGCCGCCGCCAGGCCGTGGCCAGGCGGGCGCGGGCGAGATCCAGCCGGGTGGCGCCACCCTCGGCCACGGTGAGCCGGGCGCGGCGGGTGACCCGCCCCAGTTCGGACACGGCCAGGCCCTGGAACAGCTCCCGGGCTTCCGGGGCCCGGGCCGGGTCCAGGGTGACCACCAGGCGGCCGGTGGACTCGCTGAAGAGTTTGCAGAGAGGAGAAAGCCCGGGCTCGCCGGCCAAGCCGGCCAGATCCAGGTCCAGGCCCAGGCCCCCGGCCAGGACCAGGCGGGCGAAGCAGAGGGCCAGGCCGCCCCGGCTCACCACGGCCACGCTGGCCAACAGCCCGTCCTCCAGGGCCCGGGACACCGCCCGGCCCAGGGCCAGGCTGGCGGCCAGGTCGGTCTGGGGCACGTTCCGCCCAATGGCGCCCATAAGCTGGTACAAGGCCCCGGCGCCCAATTCATTTTTGGTCGCGCCCAGAACCCACACCAGATCGCCGGCGATCTTGGGTTCCAGGCTCTGCACGTTGGCCAGGCGGGGCACCGGCGCGGTGGCCGTGAACATCATGGTGGGCGGGCCGCTGATGCGCCGCGCCACTCCCCGGCGGTCGGGGATCATGCCGTCCACGTACATGGAGTCCTTGCCGGACAGGAGCGGGATGCCCAGGGCCAGGCAGGCGTCCCGGAGCCCCCAGCAGGCCCGCACCAACTGGGCGGCCTTGTAGTCGCCGTCGGGGTTGTTCACCGGGTGGTGCTCCACGCTGGGCCAGCAGAAGTTGTCCACCCCGCCCACCTGGGAAGGATCGCCGCCCACGGCCACCACCCGGCGGAAGCCCTCCTCCACGCTGGCGGTGACCATGTGGTAGGTGTCGATGTCGCCGTAGTCGGTCGACAGCACCTGGGCCAGGGCCAGGCCCACCGGGCGGGTCAGCTCCGGCTGGATCACCCCGGCCTCGGAAGGCAGGTCGCGGTCCACCCCCCCAAAGGGTTTCAACAAGCTGGTGCCCTGCACCTCGTGGTCGAACTGGCGGTTGATCCAGGCCCTGCTGCAGAGGTTGGGGTGGTCCAAAAGGTCCAGCACCAGGCCGTTCAGGTCCTGGCCGCCGGCCAGCACCGGCTCCACCAGGCCGCGGGCCTCGGGCGGCCGCCACAGGGCCTGGAACTCCCACTGGGGGAAGCCCTCCTCGGTGAAGTCCACGTCCACGTAGGCGCAGACCCGGGTCCCGTAGTTGAGCTGCAATTTGCCGTCGTCCCGGAACTCGCCGATGGCCGTGGCCTCCACCGCGTGCTTGGCGGCCAGGCGGCGGAACGCCGCCTCGTGCTCCGGCTTCACGGACACGGTCATGCGCTCCTGGCTCTCGCTCACCCAGATCTGCCAGGGGTCCAGGCCCTGGTACTTGAGGGGCACCTTGGCCAGGTCCACCACCGCGCCCCGGGAGAAGCGGGCGCTCTCGCCGATGGAGGAGGAGAGCCCGCCGCCGCCGTTGTCGGTGAGGAAGGCGATGAGCCCGGCGTCGCGGGCCTCCAGGAGGAAGTCGTGCATCTTCTTCTGGGTGTAGGGGTCGCCGATCTGCACGTGGCCGGCCGGGGTGTCGGCCGAGTAGCCGGCGCTGGAGGCGGTGACCCCGTGGATGCCGTCGGCCCCCACCCGGCCGCCGCACATGAAGATGATCTCCCCGGCGGTGGTGGTCTTCTCATGGCTGGGCCGGCCGGCCGTCTGCCCGGGCATGACCCCCACCGCGGCCACGAAGACCAGGCACTTGCCCAGATAGCGGGGGTCGAAGAAGAGGTTGCCGAACACGGTGGGGATGCCGCTCTTGTTGCCGCCGTCCTTGACCCCCTCGATGAGCCCGTCCAGGAGCCGGCGGGGGTGCAGGCGGGGCCGGAGCGGCCCGGCGTAGTCCCGGGGCCCCACGCAGAAGCCCCACATGCCGGCACACAGCTTGGCGCCCAATCCCGTGCCCATGGGGTCGCGGTAGACTCCCACGATGCCGGTGAGGGAGCCGCCGTAGGCCTCCATGTTGCTGGGGCTGTTGTGGGTCTCCCCGGTGATGACGTAGTTGGTTTCCCCGTCCAGGCGGGCCACCCCGGCGTTGTCCCACAAGACGCTCACCACCCAGTCCCGCTCCCGGGCCAGGTCCTCGGTGGGCTTCTTGATGCACTGGCGGAAGAGGTCGTCCACCACGGTGGTGGAGCCGTCGCCGGCATCTACATAATAGAAGCGGCCCCGGAAGGTGTTGTGGTTGCAGTGGTCGCTGCGGGCCTGGCTGACGTACTCCAGCTCCACGTCGGTGGGGTCCGCGAGCCCTACTTTCGCCCGGGCGGCCCGCACCGCGGGGTCGGCGAAGTAGCGGCGGATCACCGGCACGTCGGCCGGATTCAGGAACAGGTCGCGCTGGGCCGAAAGCTCGCGCAGCATCAAGTCCGAGTCCACCCGGAAGGTGGCCACGGCCGGCTCGTGGGCCAGGCGCACCCGGGGCGCCACCAAGCCCACGCCCTCCACGGGGTCCCAGGCGGCCCGGGGGATGACCCGCCAGTTGTGCACCAGGTCGTTGGCCAACAGCTCGCGGCACAGGGCCTCGGCGGCTTCTGGCTTCAGGCGGGGAGCGGACACCAGGAAGAGGCGGGCGGCGTACACCGCCTCGCCGGGGCCGAAGCCGCGGCCCAAGAGATTGGCCATGGCCTCCAGGGCGGTGGCGCCTTCGTTGTCGCGCACTCCGGGCTTGAAGCCCAGCCACAGGGCATAGTCGAACTCCGGCAGGATTTGCGGAGCCAGGGGCGCGAAGGAGGACAGCTCGGTCACCGGGTTGGTGAAGATCTCCGCCCGGGCCCGGGCCAGCTCCGCTTGGGCCAGGCCGGTGTCGAAGGTGAGCACCCGGACCACCCTGACCGCGGCCAAGCGGAGGCCCAGGTAGGCCCCGGCCTTGTGCATGAGGCTTCGCCCCGCCGGGTCGGGCAGCTCCGGCCGCAGGGCCATCTCCAATCGCTGTGGCATCTGGCCAATCACCTTTCCAAGAGAAAAGGGGCGGCCCTGAACTTCGTCCCGGGGGGCGGCCCCCGGAACGCGCCGCCCAGCGGCGGGGCAAGCTCCCTGGAAAACCTGATGATATCAACCGGGAGGGCGGGTTGCAAGCGCCGTGGCCGCGGCGCGCGGGTGAGCGGACGGCGGGGGGAAGGGCCGGCTGGCGGCGGGGCGGCCGGGGCCGGGACCGGGTGGGGCGGGCTCAGCCGGCCTGGCGGGTTGCGATTTGGCTTGGGGAGAGCGGGGCCGGCTCACGGGGCCGGGGTTCTGGCCTGGATTTTTCATGAAGAACGGGCGCCCGGCACTGCCAGATGCCCATCGGCTCCGCCCACGAACTTCGCTTCAACCTCGACGCAGCTTTGGCTACGCCTCGCGGTTTTCGCTTATCCGTCGCCTTCCCGGCCGCCATCCGGCGGTGGCGGTTCAGGTGACAAAACGCGCCTCGCCAAATGGGAGAATGTTGGTTTATGACTTCAGCTAATTCAGTCTGTTGTCGAGACAGCCACCCGGCCCCATGAAATATCCGGGCGAGGTGGTCGGGGCGGTCGCGGTGCAGCAGGTCTAGTGGCCGGGGTCAGGAGCGGTGCCGGGGGTGGGGGCGGTCGCGGTTCCGCAGGTCAAGTGGCCGGGAGATGATGCCGGGTCTGGGGGTGGCTCAGGCGCCCAGACCCAGGCGTTTTTCCAGGAAGGCCACCTCCTGGGCCAACTTGGGCTCCTGGTCCAGGCCCCGTTCCACCTGGCCCACCCCGTACATCACCGTGGCGTGGTCGCGGTTGAACTCGCGGCCGATGGCGGCGTAGGAGGCGTCGGTGTGGCGGCGGCACAGGTACATGGCCACGTTGCGGGCCCGGGTGAGGTGCTTCTTGCGGCTCTTGCCGGTCAGCTCGGCCACGGGCAGGCCAAAGACCTGGGCGGCGGCGTCGCGGATCTGGCCGGGGTTGACGCGCCTGAGTTGCTTGATGGCCGCGCCCACTACCTCGGCGGCCAGGTGGAGGTCCAGGCCCCGGCCGGTGAGGCTGCTCTTGGCCAACAGGCTGACCAGGGCCGATTGCAGCCGCCGGATGTCGTCGGAGATTTCCTGGGCCAGGAACTCCAGCACCTCTTGTTCCACCGGGAAGTTCTCGCGCTGGGCCATCTCGCGCAGGATGCGCACCCGGGCCGAGTGGTTGGGCGGCTCGATGGGTACGGTGAGGCCGGAGCCCAAGCGGGAGAGGATGTGACTCTTGAGGCCGCCGATCTGGTCCGGGGGTTTGGTGCCGGTGAAGATGATCTTTTTGCCTGCGTCCGACAGCGCGTCCAGGGTGTAGCCCAACTCGTCCTGGGTCTTGTCCTTGCCCGACAGGAACTGCACTTCTTCCAGGAGCAGGATGTCGCAGTTGTTGCGGAAGCGCTCCTTGAACTGGTCCATCTTCTTGGCCTTCAAGGCCCGGATCATCTGGTTGGTGAAGTCCTCGGCCGTGAGGTAGGCCACCTTGGCGCCGGGCTCCCGGCCCAGGACCTGGTGGCCCACGGCCTGGGTGAGGTGGCTCTTGCCCAGACCGGTGGTGGAGACCAGGAACAGCGTGTTGGTGAAGATGTTGCGGTTGGCCGCCAGGGCTTGGGCCGCGGCGCAGGCCAGTTCGTTGCCCCCCCCAGCCACGTAGTACTCGAACCGGTAGCGGTGATTCAGCACCAGAGAGTGGGGGTTCAGGTGGGGCAGGTTCATCTGCTGGTGGCCCCGGCCATCCGCTGCGGCCGGGGCGGCCGCCTCGCCGGGTGGGCTGACCTGGAGCTGCACAGCCACCGCCGGGTCCTGCTGCCGCAGGACCTCCCGGATCAGGGGCAGAAATCTTTCGTTTATCTGCCGCAGGTGGAACTGGTTGGGGCAGACCAGCTCCAGGGTCCCGTCCGCTGGGGGCAGTGCGGACAAGGGCGCGAGCCAAAGCTGGAAATCTGAAGGCGAAACAATGGCTTCCAACTTAGGCAAAATAGTGTTTATCCAGATTACCCCGGGCAAAAGTACTTCCCCCCCTTGGCTCCGCAGGGAGCCAACAGTTAGCGAAAAATCAGCACAGTAGTATGGGGAACTCGGTGTTGAGTGTGGCTATACAAATACCTGATGACCGCCCCAGGGTCAAACCGGGCTTGGGGGCTTGAGGGATTTTGGGGCCCCGGCCTTGGGCACAAGCAAATGTCATTGAAATGACACTGTAACTTAGTAACAAGCCCCCAAAGTGGCTTGATTCTGGTTTTTTGGGAAGGGGGGGCTAACTGCTGGCCACCCTTCATCTTCCCCGTCGATCCACAACTGTGAACAAAACAATACACAATGCCTACCTCGTGATTTCTCCAATTTCCTGCAAAAAACAAACAAATTCGCCCAAAAGCTCTCCGGGCCGCATTAAGCCTGGCGAAAAAAAATATGGCCGCCAGCCTGGGAGCCGCCCAGGGAAGACTTTCGGGAAATTCCCTCCTTCCGTCCCCGGGAGAACCCGGGGAAAAAATGAACCGGCTTGCCGGAGGGTTGTCTCCCAGCTTTTCCGCAGCCTCCGGACAGCCCGCTTGGCCGGGGCCGCCGCGGCTCCGCGAGAAAGAAGGTGGTATCAGCTGGAAATTCGCCAAGAACCTCCAGGGCGGCCAAAGCCAAAAACTTTATTCACGGCCCGCCTGTGGGGCGAACCTATCTCCTTTGCCATGGCTGGGCTCCCGGGGGGGACCAGAACCGGGTTCCGTCCCGCGGCGCATGCTTTGACTTCCCCTGACCAGACCATCGCCGGGCCCGGGGCCGCGGCCGGCTCTTCGCCGCCCTCCTGGTGGCTGGCCGCGCCCCTCCCGGAGCGTCATCCGGGCCGCGGCCGGAACAGGACCCCACCGCCCCTCTACTCGGTTGCTTCACCGCCCCTGGATCATCGCCAAGCACTCAGTTGTGAACGGCCCCCGCCGCCCTCCCCGGGTAGTGGGCCGCCTCTCCTGAGCCGTCATGTCCACCGGAGCCGGCCTAAGATCCCACCGCCCATCTCATCCGGGGCCGCCTAGACCCCCAGCTCATCCAGAACCAGGGCCAGTCCCGCGGACGGCAGGCCCAAAGCCCGGGCCACGGCCGGGTGGGTGGCCCGGCCGTCCAAAAGGTTCACTCCCAGGGCCAGGGCCGGGTCCCGCCGCAGGGCGGCCAAGCCATGGGCGGCCAGGAACCGGGCGTAGGGCAGGCTCGCCGCGGTGAGGGCGAAGGTGCTGGTGCGGGCCACCGCGCCGGGCATGTTGGCCACCCCGTAGTGGATCACCCCATGCACCGTGAAGACCGGGTCGTCGTGGGTGGTGGCGTGCATGGTGGCCACCGAGCCGCCCTGGTCGATGGCCACGTCCACGATGACGCTGCCCGGGGCCATGCTGCGGACCATGTCCTCGGTGACCACGCTGGGGGCCTTGGCCCCGGGCACCAGCACCGCCCCGATCACCAGATCGCTCTCAGCCACCGCCGCGGCCACCATGGCGGGCAGGGACAGCTCCAGGTCCAGGGTGGGGCCGAAGATCTCCTCCAGACGGCGGAGCTTCTCCAGGCTGCGGTTCAACACGGTCACCCGGGCGCCCAGGCCCAGGGCCACCTGGGCGGCGGAGACTCCCACCGCGCCGGCCCCGATGATGGTCACCCGGCCCCGGGGAGCCCCGGGCACTCCCCCCAGCAAGAGCCCGCGCCCGCCGTGGGGCCGCTCCAGGAAATGCGCCCCGGCCTGCACGGCCAGCCGCCCGGCCACCTGGCTCATGGGGATCAACAAGGGCAGGCTGCCGTCGGCCAGTTGGATGGTCTCGTAGGCCACGGCGGCCACTTTTTGGGCCACAAGTTGGGCGGCCAGGGCCGGGGCCGCGGCCAGGTGCAGAAAGGTGAACAGGATCAGCCCGGGGCGGAAAAACCCGAACTCGCTCTCCAGGGGTTCCTTCACCTTCAGCACCAGGTCGGCCGACCAGGCCTCTTCGCGGCTCACCAGGCGGGCGCCGGCCGCGGCGAACTCCTGGTCCGTCAGGCCCGATCCCAACCCGGCCCCGGTTTCCACCCAGACCTGATGCCCGTCGGCGGTCAGCTCCCTGACCCCGGCCGGGGTGGCCGCCACCCGGTATTCCTGCGCCTTGATTTCCTTGGGCACTCCGACCAGCATGAACCCCTCCCCGCACGAATAGATGAAACCTCCGGGCCTGGGTGGCCCGGGGAGTTACCGCTACAGATTTTGGGCTTATTTCATGATAACAAACGGCCTTACGGACCGGGCGGGTTTTTCCACCGCCGGGCCGGGGCGGTGGGGGCGCCCGCGGTGGAAAGACCCGCGCCTTTTTCCTCTTGCCCTCCCCCGGCGTCCGGGTTTTTTCCTCCGCCTTTCTCCCGGCGTTCCCGGCCTTCTCCACCCCAGGCCCCGGCTTTTCCACCGCCCCGGAGGGCTCTCCACCCCCGCCCGGGGGAGCCCGGGTGGAGAAACGGCGAGGTTTTCCCCCGCCGCTCCCCGCTTCTCTTCCGGTTCTCCGCTGATTTTCCCCGGTTCTCTCCCTGAGGGCTGGGTTCTCCGCTGGTGCTCCCTTGGTTTTCCTCCCCCAGGTCAAGGTTATCCCCCGCGCTGTCGCCTCGGACGGGGTGACGCGGGGGAGAGACAGGGGATAAGCCGGCCGGTATTCCCCGAGTCGCCGCATAATTTTTCACCAGCCGCCAGGGTTTATCCACCAGTTCGCGGCGTTGTCCTCGCCGTGGCTCCGGATTTCCACACCATCCGGCGAGGTTATCCCCGTATTCTCCTCCGGCAAGCCGGAGCTTTTCCACCGGTAACGGGCGGTTCTCCACTGGCCGGCGGGCGGTTTTCCTTGGCTTCTCCTCCGGCCCCGGCGGGTTGTGCACCGTGTATTTGCGACTTTTCACCGATTAGAAGGAATTGGAACCGGTTTTCCGCCGTTTCTCCGCCAACAATTCACAGTATCCAGGAGATTTTCCACCTTAACAGCGTGGTTTTCCGCAGCGGTAATGGGGTTTATCCGTCCGTTTACCACCATGTTTTCCACTGAGAAAACGCGATATCCACCGCGTTATCAACCAACTAATTCTATGATATTTATTCATAATTTTAGTTTTCCACCGTTTCAACCAAGCATCTTCGACAGGTTGTCCATTCTCCCCTGACATGTGCAGCTCCAGAGCTTGGCCCACACGCCACCCGCCGGGGGATGGCTTCGGCCTCGCGAGGCAAGGAAATCCCGCCCCCCCGACCCGGGGCAGGTTTTTCCACCAGGAGGGCGAAGGGTGGGACGCGGCGGTCCAAGGGCCGGGGCAAACGGAATACAGGGGCATGCTTAGGCTTGGGGACTACGGGTTTTGGCTGGGGAGCGCGTGGGGCGCGCTGGTGGCTGGCGGAAGGCGGGGGCTGTGGGCCGGTCCCTGACCGGCCAGGGGGTTAGCCCGCATATATCATGAAGATCGGGCGTCCGGCTGCGCCAGATGCCCACCGGTTGCGCCCACGGCCTTCGTTCCAACCTCGACGTAGCTTGGGCTACGCCTGCGGTTGTCGCTGGTCCGTCGCCGTGCCGGCCACCACCAGGCTATGCCGGTTCAGCGGACAAAACGTCATCTGAAAAATCGGGAGGGGTCAAATTAAAAACCAAGCCAATTCCAACCGCAGCCGATCCAGCCACCCGGCCCCGGTGAAATGTCCGGGTCAGGCCCGGGGCTTGGATCGCCGCTCCGGCCTGTTGGCGCCGGATCTCCCCTCCAGCCCCTCCGCTTCCCGGAGGTACCGCGCGGCTCCCGACCTGGCGCGGCGGCGGCTCGGCCGGACCTAAAGCCCCACCCTCCCCGGGTCCAGGCCTCTTCCCTCCAGCCAGGCCCGCACCGCACCCAAATACAATTCCAAAAACCGCGCCGTGCCGCCCAGGGCCTCGCGGCCGAAATAGGCGTTCACCTCCAGCAAGAGGGGCGGCTCCCCGGGCGGGCACAAGACGTCCACCCCGCAGAGGTCCAAATGGGCCCGCCGGGCCAGCTCCCGGGCCAGGGCCACCCCCCGCGCCTGGTCCGCCGGCCGGGAGGCGGCCTCCCAGCTTCCCCCGGCCGCCAGGTTGCTCCGCCACTCCCCGGCCGGGGCGTGACGCCAATAAGCCCGGGTCTTGCTGCCCAGGATCACCACCCGGAGATCGCTGGTCCCGGCCGGCAAATACTTCTGCAGCACCAGCCCGGACGGGCCGCGGGCGCAGGCGGTCTCCAGGCGGCCGGCCAGGGCCCGGAGCGCGGCCGGGTTCTCCACCAAGAACACGTTGTCCCCCATGCCGCCGCCAGCGCCCTTGGCCACCAAAGGCGCCCCCCCGGCGGCCAACCCCGGCAGGCCCTTTTCCCAGGCCCGGGCCGCTCGCGCGAGGTCCGGGAACGCCAAAGTGGGGGGATGGGCCAGGCCCAGGCCGGCGAAGAGGCGGTGGTTGCCCACCTTGCCGTCCAGGGCCAGCAGCGCAGCGCCGCGGGGGAACAGAGGCTTGCCCAGGCCGGCGGCCAGGGCGTAGAGATCGCGGCGGCAGGCCTGGGGCAGGAGCACCGCCCCTGCCCGGGCCACGGCCCGCAGGTCGCCCGGGTTCAGGGGCCGCTGGGAAACCAACAACCGGTTGTCCTCGGCCGCCAGGGCGGGATGAAAGCTCACTATGGGTGGTGGCAAAGTCTAACCTTTTGCTATCATAGTCAGGATCGATTTTCCCCCGTCGCGGACGACGGATTTTCCTGCCTGTCGGGCCGGCCCAACGGCCGCCTGCCCCCGGCAAGCGGAGTGGACATGCGTACCCTGGGATTCATCAATTCCTTTGACGAACTGGCTGGAGCCGATCGCCGCTTGGGGCGCAAGGTGGCCTCCTTTGATCTGGCCTCGGCCCTGATGGAGCATGCCAGCGCCGACGAGATCATATTCTTCCTGCCTTTTGCCGGCGCGCTCAAGCATTTCCAGCGGGGGTACGCCCCCTGGCTGGAGCAATCGGCCCTGAAAAAACGCGTCAAGGTGATGCCCGCCACCCAGATCGGCCAGATCGTGGCCGGCCGGGAGTTTTGGGCCCTGCACGCCGGGGAGCTGGAGCGTTACTTCCCGGAGTTGTGCCACCTCCGCAACCGCCTGCCAGCCCCGCTGTTTCCAGTCACCTGCCTGCCGCACACCCTGAGCTATTGGTCCACCCAGGTGCGCAACCTCTACAAGGTCCTGCCCGGGCCCCAGCCCTATGATTCCATCTTCTGCACCAGCCGGGCCGCGCGGGACCATCTGGAAAAGGCCCTGGGCGCGGCCGGCGACCGGCTGGGCGGCCTGGGCCTCAATCCGGCGGGCTATGGCGGCCGCCTGGACGTGGTGCCCCTGGGGGTGCGGGCGGCGGATTTCGCGCGGGCCGATCCCGTGGAGGCCCGCCGCCGCCTGGAGATATCCCCCGAGACGGTGGTGCTCCTGTGCCTGGGCCGGCTGACCCCCCACGACAAGTACGACCTTATGCCGTTGTTGGCCGCGGTGTCCCTCTTGGGGCGGCGGCAGCAGATCATGCTGCTCATCGCCGGGGCCGGCGAAGAATATGTACCCCAACTCCGGGAGGCGGCCGAGAGCCTGGGCCTGAGCGCCAACCTGCGGCTGGCCGTGGACTTCGACACCCCCCTGAAGCCGTGGCTCTACGCGGCGGCGGACATTTTCGTCTCGCCGGCCGACAACCTGCAGGAGACCTTCGGCCTCACCTTGTTGGAGGCCATGGCCGCGGGGCTGCCGGTGGTGGCTTCAGATTTCAGCGGCTACCGCGATATCGTGATCCCGGGGGAGACCGGGTTTTTGATTCCCACCCTGGGCCCCCAGAACTACCAAATCTTCGAGCCGGCCTGGCATTTGGCCGGAGAGCGGGCCGCGGCCACCCTGCTGGCCCAGCACACCGCCCTGGACCTGGATCTTTTGGTCCGCGCCTTGGAGGCCCTGACCGCCAATCCCGACCTCTGCCGCCGCATGGGGCGGGCCGGTCGGGCCCGGGTGGCCCAGGAGTTCGACTGGCCGGTGGTGGTCCGGCGCATGGAGGCGGTGTGGGACGATCTGGCCGCCCTGGCCCGCCAGTCTCCGCCGCCGCCGCCCCTGCCGGACGTGTTGGGCGCCGGCCTGGGGGAGTTGTTCAGCCATTTTCCCAGCGGAGTCCTGAAGCCCGACGACGTGATCATCACCGGGCCCATGGCCGGGCGCTTCGCCCGCCGGGCCTGGGGCCAGCGGCTCCTGCCCGACCTGGCCGGGTTCTGCAACCTGGCTGCCCTGGAGGGCCTGCTTATGGCCCTGCGGGCCCGGGGCGGCAGCCTCAGCCTGGGCGAGCTGGCCCAGCACCTGGGCCGCCGCCTGCCGCCGCAGACCGTGGAGCACCTGGTGCTGCACGGCCTCAAGTACGGCATCCTCTCCCTGGCCAACTCCCCCAAGCCCCCACCGGAAGATACCTGAGCCTTCCCGGCGGCGTGCCGCCGCTCCCATAGCGGGTTGTGGGAGGCCCTCCTCCGTACAACACTCGCACGCTCCCGGCGGGGACTCGACCTGGGTACACCACCCCCCGACGGCGTGCCGCGGCTCCCATAGCGGGTCGTGGGGGGCCCTCCTGCGCACAACACTCGCACGCTCCCGAAGTGAAGCTATAGTTTCATAGTTTCCGCCCCGGGGCCGCGTTACCGTGGTTTTGGTTAGCTGTCCGTTCCCAGCCTCCCCCAACAAGCCACGGGCTTGTTGGGGAATATGAAGTTTTTTGGGGGATGGGGGGTGTGGGGGGAAACCCCTTTTTGTTCACAAAAAGGGGTTTCCCCCCACCTCTTCCCATTTCCGCGAAATGCTTCTAGCAGCTCTCGCCCTCGTCCATTTTGAAGGCTTTGAACAGGATGCCGTCGGCCACCATCATGGTGCCGTGGGCTGCAGCGTCCAGCATGTCCTGATCGCTCCAGCCCAGTTCCCGGAGCCAGGCCACGTCGGCATCCTTGACGGCTTCCGGGGATTTCACCACCTTCAGCACGAAACCGAGCATGGCCTTTTCGTTGTCGGGCAGCGGCGCGTTGGCGGGGTCGGCCAGGACCTGGGCCACCTGGTCGTCGTTCAAGATGCCCAGGCTGCGCAGCACCTCGGAGTTCAGGCTGATGCAGTAGTGGTAGCCCAGCTCCTCGGCCACCACCAGGCGGATGAGGGCCATGAGTCCGGGGCTCAGGCGGTCACTGGTCATATAGTGCCGCAGGGTGGCCAAACGGACGCCGGCGAGGCCCGGGCTGGCGCTGTACATGCGGAAAGGGGCCGGGACCATACCGAAGCGGTTCATGAAAAGGTCATAACCCTCTTTCACCACTCCTTCGGCTTGCTCGACAGGCACGGTTTTGAGCAGAGGCATGGCGCTCTCCTTATTTAAGATGGATAAAGGGCGGGGGTCAGCCGGGGCGGGGGCCCGCGCATCGCCTCACCATAGGCCGGCCCCCATCGGGAGTCAAAGGGAGTTTCCGGACCGGGGTTGGGAGCCGGGGGGCTTTCTCCGGCCGCCTAGACCAGGGCGAGCACAGCCGAGAGGGAGAAAAAGGAGAGCAAGGTGGAGGCGACGATGCTGGCCGCGGCCAGGCCCGCGTCGCTGCCCATCTGGCGGGAGAGGATATAGGCGCTGGTGGCCGTGGGCAGGGCCAGGAACATCAAGGCCAGCTTGAAGTCCGGGCCGCGGCCGCCCAAGAGCCACAACAGCGTGCCGCCTACCAGGGGCAAAAGCACCAGCTTGAAACCAGCCGCGGCCAGGGCCGGCTTGAGGCGGCCCTGGAGCCCGGCCACGGTGAGCCCTCCGCCGATGGACAAGAGGGCCAGGGGCAGGGTCAGGGCCGACATGAGCCCCAGGAGGTTGGCCGCGAACTTGGGCAGGGGCCAGCCCAGGCGGGCATAAAGGAGCCCGGCCAGGCAGCCCAGGATCAGGGGATTCTGGAACAGGGCCTTGGCCAAAAGGGCCGCCTTTTGGCGGGGGGAGAAGGAAGCCTCCGAGAACCACACCAGGGTCCCCACGGCCAGGAGGTTTATGAAGGGAATGGCCAGGCTGATGAGCACTCCAAACAGCGCCAGGCCGCGGCTGCCCAGGGCGCTGCCCACCACGGCCATGCCCACGTAGGTGTTGAAGCGGTAGGTGACCTGACTGAAGGTGCCGGCCTGAAAGGCGCTGAGGCCGGCCCAGCGGATATAAAGGAGGCTGCCGGCCCAGACCAGGAAGATGGCCGAGAGCACCGCGGCGAACAAGGGCGCGGCCTCGCCCCAGGATATGCTGGCCGTGCTGATCTTCAAAAACAACAGGGCGGGGAAAAAGATGTAGTAGACCAGCCGGTCACTGGTGGCGTAAAACTCCGGCCCCAGGATTCCCCGGCGCAAAAGCCAGCGTCCCAGGCCCATGAGGGCGAAAACTGGCAGCACGTTGTCCAGGATGGGCAGCAGATTAAGCATAAAATACCAAGCAAAATATCTTAATAGCGGAATAATGACCAGAAAATGAGAGCCCCGGCGGGCCAAGGCCAGAAGCCGAGCCCGGCGCCCGCTCCCCAGCCCTCACCCGCCCTTGGCCCAGGGCTACCAGTATTGCGGACGCGGCTGGCCTCCCTCCCCGAGCCGCTGGCGCCCCGGAAGGGCCCCGTGGCGCCGCCGGCCGGCCTCTCCCGGCCCCACCCAGCCCCTCCGGATGCCAATCCCCCGCCCCGGCCTTGTTTTTCCCTCGCCCGGCCTTAGCTTTTTTACAAGAAAAGGATAGCACGGCCCCGCCCGACCCAGCGGGAAAAGAGCGAGGGCCTGCCCCGCGGGGCCGCGCTGAAGGTTCGGCGAAGCCAGACCGGGCTCTCTTGCCGGTTTTGATATATTTTATTGCGTTTGATGGTTCAAACGAGACAGGAGAAAATGGCATGGCCGATCTGGTACATGTGGTTTGTCCCCACTGCGACGCGGTAAACCGAGTGCCCGCCGAACGGGCAGCCAAGGCGCCTGCCTGCGGAAAATGCCACCAACCCCTCTGGAGCGGCGCACCGCTGCCCCTGAACGGCCCGCGCTTCAGCCGGCACCTGGCCAAAAGCGACGTGCCCGTCCTCGTCGACTTCTGGGCCCCCTGGTGCGGCCCCTGCAAAATGATGGGCCCCGCCTTCGCCGACGCCGCCCGCCAATTGGAACCCCGCGTCCGCCTGGCCAAAGTCAACACCGAAGAAGAACAAAACCTCGCCGGCCAATTCGGCATCCGCTCCATACCCACCATGGTGCTCTTCCAAAACGGCCGCGAAAAAGCCCGCATCTCCGGCGCCATGGCCGCCGGCGCTATCGTGGATTGGGTGAGGAATCAGATTTAGGAGGAAGTGGGAAGAAGAAGAATGTGGGGGGAACCCTTTCCTTCCAGGCTGTTGAAAACAGCCTGGAAGCGGGCCAAGGAGGGCCCGCCGATTCGCGGATATTTGCCAAAAATCGACGCGAATCGTGCAACTAGGCAAAACCGCGTTTTTGCCTGGTTGCAGCTTACAAAGGCCAGGACGGGCTTTGTAAGCGGTCTGCAAATAGCTGCCCAAAAGGAAAGGGTTCCCCCCCCACCCTCCTCCTAAAGGAAAAGCATAGTTGTTTGCGTGGGTTGTGAAGGGTAAGGTCCTTACGCAACCGCCCCCGTCGCGGCTCCATGGCCTTACATCACACTCATAGCCTTCAAGACCGCGTCGGGAGCGAACGAGCCTCCGTGCGAAGGGCAATCTCCCCCGACCCGTTACGCTAGCCGCGGTGACGCGGCCCTGGTCCTTGGGTTGAATCTTCAAGACCGCGTCGGGAGCGAACGAGCCTCCGTGCGAAGGGCAATCTCCCCCGACCCGTTACGCTAGCCGCGGTGACGCGGCCCTGGTCCTTGGGTTGAATCTTCAAGACCGCGGCGGGAGCGAACGAGCCTCCGTGCGAAGGGCAATCTCCCCCGACCCGTTACGCCAGCCGCGGCGACGCGGCCCGGTTTGAGGTGTTCAA
>JAHLLK010000001.1 GCA_020444165.1 Deltaproteobacteria bacterium
TCCCCGGGGTCCCCAAACAAGCCGTAGCTTGTTTGGGGTGGTCCCTGGCGCGCCAAACAGGCTGTTTTTCAACAGCCTGCTAGTTTTCGTTGAAAAAGGCCGGGTGAGCCTTTTTCTTCGGGAGAATTGGCCGAGCAACATCTGCCGATTATCCCGATTAGCCTCCCTATCCAAGGGTGCGCGAGTTGGCGGGCCGTTTCCCGGACCCCAGGTGCTGCCGTGGCCGGTGGGAGGGTTTTACGTCCGGCGGACGACTCCGGCCCGGGGCCCGCGCCGGGTTAGCCGTCCGGGGACGGAGCCCCTGGCCCGGGCGGCCGCCGCAACCAAAAGACGAAGAGAAGTGAAATGAAACCCATAGAAATCAAGGAAAACCTCTACTGGGTGGGGGCTTTGGACTGGAACATCCGTGATTTCCACGGTTATTCCACGGAACGCGGGACCACCTACAATGCCTACCTCGTCATTGACGAGAAGATCACCTTGTTCGACGCGGTCAAAAAGGGTTTCGAGGGGGACCTGCTCCATCGGGTCCGCAATATCATCGACCCCAAGAAGATCGACTACCTGGTGATCAACCACGTGGAGATGGACCACAGCGGCGGCGCCCCGGAGTTGATCAAGGCCATCGAGCCGGAAAAGATCTTCTGCTCGCCCATGGCCGAAAAGGCCCTGAAGGCCCATTTCCATTTCCAGGGGGCCAACGAGTGGCCCCTCGAAGTGGTGAAATCCGGCGACGTGCTGAAGCTGGGCCGCCGCGAGGTGCATTTCCTGGAAACCCGCATGCTCCACTGGCCGGACAGCATGTTCTCCTACCTGCCCCAGGACAAGCTCCTCATCAGCTCCGACGCCTTTGGGCTGCACTGGGCCACCAGTGAGCGCTTCGACGACGAGGTGGACCCCCACCAGCTCATGAAGCAAGCGGCCAAGTACTACGGCAACATCCTGCTGCTCTACTCGCCCCTGGTGCAGAAGCTCCTGGCCAAGGTGGGCGAGATGGGGCTGGCCATCGACACCATCTGCCCGGACCACGGAGTGATCTGGCGGAGCGACCCCGGCAAGATCATCGCCGCCTATGACCGCTGGAGCCGCCAGGAAACCGGCAAGGACGCCTTGGTGATCTATGATTCCATGTGGCACAGCACCGAGCAGATGGCCAAGGCCGTGGCCGATGGCCTGGCCGACGAGGGTGTGCCGTACAAGCTTTACAACCTGAAGTGCAACCACCGCTCCGATATCATGACCGAGGTGCTGGACGCCGGCGCCCTGGTCTTTGGTTCGCCCACCCTGAACAACGGCATGATGCCCCTCATGGCGGATTTCCTCACCTACCTCAAAGGCCTGAAGCCCGAGAACAAGGTGGCCGCGGCCTTCGGCTCCTATGGCTGGAGCGGCGAGGCGGTCAAGGAGATCTACGAGATGCTGGGCCGCATGAAGGGCCTGGAACTGGCCGACCTCAAGGGGGTGCGGGTGCAGTGGGTGCCCGATCACGACGCCCTGAAACGCTGCCGGGAGCTGGGTTCCACGGTGGGTCAGGCCCTCAGGGCCAAGCAGGGGAGCTGATCCCTTGGGGGGACGGGGCCGCCTGCGGGAGAACTTGGCCCCCCTATTGGCCGCCGGCCGTCTGGACCAGGCCAGGGAGTTCTTGGCGGGGCTGCCCCTGACCAAGGCCCTGGGCCTGGTCCAGTCTTTGGTGTCCTCGCCGGAGCCGGCCCTGAAATGGCCGGCCGTGGACCTGGTGGGCGAGCTTGCCGCCCAGGCCGCGGCCGGGGACCCGGACGCCGGCCGCGGGGTGGCCTGCCGTTTGGTGTGGAGCCTCAACGAAGAAGCCGGCGCCGCGGCCCTGGGCGCGCCCGAGGCCCTGGGCGCCCTCCTGGCCGCCGCCCCGGCCCTGGCCCCGGAGTTCGTGAACCTCCTCATCTCCTACGTCTGGCCGGAAGGCAACTTCCTGGAATTTCCCCCCCTGTTGGCCGGGGCGGTATGGGGCCTGGGCCGCCTGGCCCAGGTGGACCCGGGGCTGGTGCGCTGCCGCGGCGCCGCCCCCCATCTGGCCGAACTTCTCTCCTTTCCCGAACCGGCGGTGCGGGGCCACGCGGCCTGGGCCCTGGGCCTGGTGGACCCCGGCGCGGCCCGGGAGGCCCTGGCCGGGCTGGCCGACGACCCGGGCCGGCTCACCCTTTACCGCGACGGCCGTCTGGAGCAGCTCACCGTGGGCAGCCTGGCCCGCCAGGCCCTGGCGGCTTGACACCCCGCCGGGCCACGGCTATCATCCTTTCTAGTTTTGTATACACTTTGACCCGTCCTCTGGGGGTATGCGTTTGAACCCCAAAACCCCGCCCGCCAAGCCCGCCGGCGGCAAGGCCGCCTTTAGCCGGCGTTCCCTGGGCCAGGAGGTCACCGATCTGTTGCGCCACCAGATCCTGGCCGGCGAGCACCGCCCAGGCCAGCGCCTGGTGGAGCTGAACCTGGCCCAGGAGATGAACATCAGCCGCACCCCGGTGCGGGAGGCGTTGCACCGTCTGGCCCAGGAGGGCCTGTTGACCAAGCGCCCCCGGGGCGGCTACGAGGTGCGTCCCCTTTCGCCCCAGGAGGTGGAGGAGGCCGTGGGCGTGCGCGCCGCCCTGGAGTCCTACGCTGCCCGCCTGGCCGCCGGCCGGGCCACCTCCCAGCAGGTCCAGGACCTGGAGCAAAACCTCACCGCCTTCCAGGCTGCCCTGGAAAACCGTGACGAAGACACCCTGGTGGCCCTGAACGCCGAGTTCCACCACCTGTTGGCCGAGGCCGCGGGCTCCCTTCTCTTGTCCCGCCTCCTGGGCGAGCTGGAGGAAGTGGTGGAACGCATCTCCCGGGCGCTCATCACCACCATGCCGGCCGGCGGCTGGTCCACGGATGAACACCGCGAACTGGTGGAAGCCATCGCCCGCGGCGATGGCGACACCGCCGCCCGCCTGGCCGCCAGCCACGTGGAGCGGGGCGGGGCCTGGATCCTTTCCCGCATGCGCCAGGAGAGTCTGGAACTTTGAAAAACGAGCTGGCTCTCTACTGCCTGTACGCCGGCGGGCTGTTGCACGTGGGGTGGGGCTTGTTCCATCTCGCGTTCCCCCGCCTGTTCAAGTGGGACCAGACCCTGGCCCCCCTGAACCCGGTCAACCGCAGCATCATGCTGGTGATGAACCTCTGCCTGGCTTTTGTGTTCATCACCTATGGCTATCTCTCCGTGGTGTTCGCCCCGGAGATGCTGACCACCGCGCTGGGGCGCAAGCTTATCGGCGCGCTGGCGGCCTTCTGGCTCTTGCGCCTGGGCCTGCAGTTCAAGTTCTTCCGCACCCTGCATCCGGCTTCCCTCGCCCTCATCCTCTGCCAAGCCTTGACCATGGGGGTCTACGCTTACCCCCTCTTGCACGGAGCCGCCTGACATGACCTTCATGCCGTCGTTTCCCGATGAGACCGCCCTGTTGGAGCATCAGCTCCGGGGCCTCAAATGGACCGTGAGCCACGCCTATCAGGGCAGCCCCTTTTACCGCCGCCGCCTGGAGGAGGCCGGGGTCACGCCCGAGGATATCCAGAGCCTGGACGACGTGAGCCGGCTGCCCTTCACCACCACCCGCGATCTCCAGGAAGGCTATCCCCTGCCGCTGTTGTCCGTGCCCGAGGAGGATGTCGTGCGCATCCACGCCTCCAGCGGCACCACGGGCAAGCGCAAGGTCCTGGCCTACACCGCCAAGGACGTGGCCGACTGGGCCCACATGTTCGCCCGGGCCTATGAAATGGCCGGGCTCACCCCCCGGGACCGGGTGCAGATCGCCGTGGGCTACGGGGTCTGGACGGCAGGGGTGGGCTTCCAGCGGGGGGCCGAGGAGTTCGGGGCCATGGCCGTGCCGGTGGGGCCGGGCAACCTGGAGATGCATTGCCAGTTTCTGGAGGATTTCCAGAGCACCGTGTTCTGCAGCACCTCCTCCATGGCCTTGTTGATGGCCGAGGAGATCAACCGCCGGGGGCTGTTGGACAAGATCAGCCTGAAAAAGATCATCTACGGCTCGGAGCGCACCTCCGAGGCCATGCGGCGCCGCATCTCCAAAAGCCTGGGGGCCGAGCTTTACGACATCCCCGGGCTCACCGAGCTGTACGGCCCGGGCACGGGCATCGAGTGCGCGGCCCACGAGGGCATCCACTACTGGGCCGACTACTACATCCTGGAGATCCTGGATCCCCACACCCTGGAGCCGGTGCCGGCCGGGGAGGTGGGGGAGATGGTGGTCACCACCCTGTGCAAGGAGGCCGCCCCCCTGATCCGCTACCGCACCCGGGACCTCACCCGGTTGTTGCCCGAGCGCTGCCCCTGCGGCAACCCCCTGCCGCGCCACGGGCGTCTGTTGGGCCGCAGCGACGACATGATCTCCTTCCGGGGGGTCAACGTCTACCCCGGCCAGGTGGATCACATCCTGAGCACCAGCCCCGGGGTGAGCAGCGAATACCAGATCGTGGTGGAGCACGGCAAGGACGGCCGCGACTACATGACCGTGCGGGTGGAGCGCGCCGCCGCGGCCGGGCCTGACGAAGACCAAGACACCGAGAAGCACATCGGCCGCCGCATCAAGGCCGAGATCCTGGTGAGTTCCCGGGTGGAGCTGGTGGCCCACGGCAGCCTGCCCCGCAGCGAACGCAAATCCAAGCGGGTTTTCGACCGCCGTTTCGAGGCGGAATAGGCGCGCAGGCCCCCCAGCCGCGCCGTCCCCCCTTTATGACGGAGAGAAATTGCTCATGGCCGGTATTTTCGAACCTTGGAACCTGGGAACCCTGACCCTGCCCAACCGCCTGGTGCGGAGCGCCACCTGGGAAGCCATGGCCGACCCCCAGGGGGTGCCGGGCTATGAGCTGGCCAACCTGTTGGGCGAGTTGGCCGCGGGCCAGGTGGGGCTCATCATCACCGGCTACGCCTTTGTCACTCCCCAGGGCCGCGGCCTGCCCCAGCAGACCGGGGTGCACGTCGACGCCATGGTGGGGCCCCTGACCCGCGTCTCCGACGCGGTGCACAAGGAGGGGGGCAAGATCGCCATGCAGATCGTGCACGCCGGCGGCCAGACCCGCGGCAAATGGATCAACGCCCAGCCGGCCGGGCCCAGCGCCATGGTGCATCCCGCCTATAACGAGGAAGTGCGGGAGCTGGGCCGCGAGGAGATCTGGGACCTGGTGGACGCCTTTGCCGCGGCTGCGGCCCGGGTCAAGGCGGCGGAGTTCGACGCGGTGGAACTGCACGGGGCCCACGGCTATCTCCTGAGCCAGTTCCTCTGCCCCTTCACCAACTCCCGCTCGGACGACTTCGGCGGCAGCCTGGCCAACCGGGCCCGCTTCGCCCGGGAGGTGACCCGGGCGGTGCGCGAGGTGGTGGGCCCCAATTTTCCCGTGTTCATCAAACTGAACAGCGAGGACGCGGTGCCCCGGGGCTTCACCCTGGACGAGGCGGTGCAGGTGGCCCAGTGGCTGGTGGCCGACGGCCTGGACGCGGTGGAGGTCTCGGGCGGCGTGGCCTTCGGCGGGGCGCTCTCGCCCTCGCGGGTGGTCAAGACACCCGCCGATGAGGGCTACTTCCTGGCCAACGCCCGGGCCATCAAACAGGCCATTGCCAAACCGGTGATCGTGGTGGGCGGTTTCCGCCGCCGAGCCAAGGTGGCAGAGGCCCTGGCCAGCGTGGACGCCGTGGCCCTGAGCCGGCCCTTTATCCGCCAGCCCGACCTGGCCGCCCGCTGGGCCCGCGGGGAGAACCTGGACGCCACCTGCATCTCCTGCGGGCAGTGTTTCACCCACTCCCTCAAGGACGGCCTGGTCTGCGTCCAGGAGTTGAAGAAGCAACGCCAGGAAGCCTTGGGCGCCACGGACTGAGCCCACGCTCCCCGGGCTGGGGTGCGAGCCCCACCCGCTTGGCCACCCCCGGCAGCCCGGCGTCCCCCGGACACCGCCGCTTTCTGGGCCGGGGTTCCACCCCCACCCGGGTACCTCCCCCAGGCGTCCCCCTGGGCGGCGCATCCCCTACCTCCGTCGCCACCCTGCTTTTCTGTCACCCTGCTTTTCTTGCGATAGGCGCGGCAATCTGCGACAATTTTATGACTGCGAACGGTTGTCGCCGCAGCCGGCAAGCACCTGACGTGGGGAGGTCCCCTGGCCCTGCCCGAAGCTTCCCCTTCCCCAGCCGGCAAGCCCCCGGCAAGAACCTGATTTGAGACTGTTGCACAAGGCTCCCTGCCTTGTGCAACTATCGGCTTGGCAAAAGCGTGACTCCACCCCAGCAAGCAGAGCTTGCCGGGGGCCCGGGTTTTGCCAAGCCTCACGAATAACAAACCTTTCAGGTTTGTTATTCGGCGGGCCATCCACGGGGTCCCCAAACAAGCGAAGCTTGTTTGGGGTGAATCCGTGGCCCGCACGAGACCATTGCAACCAAAAACTATCAAAAAATTAGATAAACTGTTGTTATAATTATTGTTAGTCAGTAAATGCCGTGCAATGGTCTCGATTTGGCAAAGACTCGCGAACAACTGGTCTTGCGGCCCGCAGGCATCCTGGGACAGGCTCCGGCCCTCTCCGCCTCCCGGCCCCTCCGGGGGGCGGGGTTGTGACCGGCAAGACTGGTTTCCGCGAAGCGCCCAGCCGGGAGTTCCGCGGGGGAAAGAGTATTGCAACCATTGCAAGTCAAATCCCTGTTAAGAGCCTGGAGCGGCCTGGAGCGACGCTTGCTGCCGGCGTCGGTTTTCCTGGCGGACCGCCTCACCCTCTGGCGGGAGCGCATCCTCCTGGCGGTGAGCCTCCTGGCCATGGTGCTGGGGCCCCTGGCCCTGGTGCCCTCCCTGGCCCTGGCTTATGCCGAGGATCGCTGGGGGGTGATCTGCCTGGATTTGGCGGCCTACCTGGCCGTGGTGGCGGTGTTCCTGCTGCGGCGCCGGTCCCTGCGCTTCCGGGGCGTGCTGGTCTGTTGCACCCTGTTCGGCCTGGGGCTGGGGCTCATCATCCTCCTGGGCCCCTTTGGCGCCGGCTACATGTGGCTCTTCGCGGCGTCGGTCCTGGCTGGCGGGTTGATCGGGCTTCCGGCCGCCTTGACCGTGCTCTTGGGCAATTTTCTGGCTTTTGTGGCCGTGGCCTTCCTGGTGGCCGGGGGGCTTCTGCCCTGGGCCGATTCCACGGAACACGCCCTGCATGTCTGGGTGGTCATGGCCATCAACTTCCTTTTGTTGAACACCCTGGTGGCGGTCACCACCGCCTTGATCCTGCGGGGCCTGCGCCTGGCCCTGGAGCATGAGCAGGAGGTGAGCGCCAGTCTGCGGCAGAACGAGGCGCGTTTCCGCTCCCTCACCGAGAACGCCCCGGACATCGTGTTCACCGTGGACGCCCAGGGCCGCTTCACCTACGCCAACCCCGCGCTGACCTCTTTGCTGGGCTACCCGTCGGCGGCCGTGGCGGGCCGTTTCCTGGCCTCCCTGGCCCCGGCGGGCCAGGCCGAGGGCCTCCAAGCCGCCCTGGCCCGGGTGAGCGGCGAGGGGGCCACGGTGCGGGGCGTGGCCGTCACCCTGCGGCACAAAAACGGGCAGGTGCGCCATTTTCTCATGGGTGGCGCTCCCCTGGAGGACGGACCGGAGGAGTCGCCCGGGGCCATCGGCATTTTGAAGGACGTGACCGAACAGGCCCTTCTGACCCGGCAGTTGCAGCAATCTCAAAAAATGGAGGCCCTGGGCATCCTCTCCGGCGGCATTGCCCATGACTTCAACAACATCATCAACGTGGTCCTGGGCTACGGCGAACTGGCCGTGAAACACTCCCTGGAAGGCCAGCCGGTGCAGAAAGAGCTGGGCGAGGTGCTCCGGGCCGCGGACCGGGCCCGCAACCTGGTCAAACGCATCCTCACCTTCAGCCGCAAGGAGGAGCCCGACCTGCAGCCCCTGGACCTCAACCAGGCCGTGTCCCAGATCATGCTCCTCTTGCGCCACACCCTGCCCAAGATGATCGAGCTGACCAGCTCACTGGCCCCGGATTTGGGGCCGGTGCGGGCCGACGCCGGCCAGATCGAGCAGGTGCTCATGAACCTGGCCACCAACGCGGCCGACGCCATGCCCGAGGGCGGCAGCCTCAGCCTGGAGACCAAAAATACTGAGCTGGACCAGGAGTTTTGCCGTCAGCATCCTGGTCTGGTGCCGGGCCGCTACGTGGAGATCCTGGTGTCCGACACGGGCGGTGGCATGTCGGCCGCCACCCAGGAGCATATCTTCGAGCCCTTTTTCACCACCAAGGAAGTGGGCAAGGGCACGGGGCTGGGCCTGTCCATGGTCTACGGCATCGTACAGACCCACGGCGGCCACATCACCTGCTACAGCGAGCCGGGGCGGGGCACCGTGTTCCGTATCTTCCTGCCCCAGAGCGAGGACGGCCTCCCGGCTCCGGAGTTGGAAGCGCCCCGGCCCGAGGAGATCCTGGGAGGCAGCGAGGAGATTCTCCTGGTGGACGACGAGGAGGCCCTGCGCGATATGGGGGCCACGGCGCTGCGGGAGATGGGCTATCGGGTGCGGACCGCGATGAACGGCGAGGAATCGGTGCAGATTTACCAAAACGGGGGGAACGGCATCGACCTGGTGGTGATGGACCTCGGCATGCCGGGCATGGGCGGCCACAAGGCCCTGCAACAGATCCTGGCCCACGACCCCGCGGCCAAGGTGGTGATCGCCAGCGGCTACGCGGCCAGCGGCCAGGTGAAGGCCTCCCTGGAGGCCGGGGCGGCTGGTTTCGTGGCCAAGCCCTTCCGCCGCCTGGACCTTTTGACCACCATCCGCCAGGTGCTGGACCAGACCCGGGCCTGAGCGCCCGCCCGCCACAACCCATTAAAATTTATAAAGTTTTTTGGGGGATGGGGGTGTGGGGGAAGGGTTTTTTTTCAAAAAAAGGCCCTTCCCCCACATCTTCCTCTTCCTTCAAAAAACTTCTAAAAGTCCAAAGTCCACGGCGCGGCGTGCCAGATGTCCCGGCAATACTCCCGGATGGCCCGGTCCGAGGAGAACTTGCCCATGCGGGCCACGTTCAGGATGGATTTGCGGGTCCAGCTGGTGGGGTTCTGGAAGGCCTGGTCCACCCGGTCCTGACAATCGACGTAGGCGCGATAATCGGCCAGCACCAGGAAGGGGTCCTGGGTGAAGAGTTGGCCCACCAGGGGCTGGAAGATCTCTCCGTTCCCGCCGGAGAACTCGCCCTCGGCAATGGCCTTCAGGGCCTGGGCCAGTTCTGGGTCCTTTTCCGCGAACTCCCAGGGCCGGTAGCCCGCCGCCCGGGTCTGGGCCACTTCCGGCGCGGTGAGACCGAACAGGAAGAAGTTGTCCTCCCCCACCTCCTGGCGGATCTCGATGTTGGCCCCGTCCAGGGTGCCGATGGTGAGCGCGCCGTTCAGGGCGAACTTCATGTTGCCGGTGCCGCTGGCCTCCATGCCCGCGGTGGAGATCTGCTCGGAGAGGTCCGCGGCCGGGAAGATGCGCTGGCCCAATTTCACGCTGTAGTCCGGCACGAAAACCACCTTGAGCTTGCCGCCCACGGCGGGATCGGCGGCCAGGGTCTCGCCCACCGCGTTGATGAGTTTGATGATGAGCTTGGCCATGAAGTAGCCCGGGGCGGCCTTGCCCCCGAAGATGAACACCCGGGGGGCGCCGATGGCGTCGGGGTTTTGCCGCAGCCGGTGGTACAGGGTGATGATGTGCAGCACCTTCAGGTGCTGGCGCTTGTACTCGTGAATCCGCTTCACCTGGATGTCGAACATGGCCTCCGGGTCCAGCCCCTGGCCCGCTTCCGGAGCCAGCACCGCGGCCAGGGTCTGTTTGTTGGAGCGCTTGATGCTCCGCCAGGCAGCCTGGAACTCGGGGTCCTCGGCAAACTCCTCCAGGCCCCGGAGGCGGTCCAGGTCGGTGATCCAGGCCTCGCCCAGCTTCCCCCGGATCAGCCCGCTGAGGCCGGGGTTGCTCTCCACCAAAAAGCGGCGGGGGGTCACCCCGTTGGTCTTGTTGCTGAACTTCTGGGGCATCAGCTCGTAGAAATCCCGCAACAACTGGGTGCGCAACAGCTCGGTGTGCAGCTCGGCCACCCCGTTGATGGCCGAGCTGCCCACGCAGGCCAGGTTGGCCATGCGCACCGCCTTGGGCCCGTGCTCGTCGATCAAGGACACCCGGGACCATTTTTCCGGGTCATGGGGATAATGCTCCCGCACCTCGTCCAGGAAACGACGGTTGATCTCGAAGATGATCTCCAAATGGCGGGGCAGCACCTCACCGAAAAGCGGCAGGGGCCAGGTCTCCAGGGCCTCGGGCAACAAGGTGTGGTTGGTGTAGGCCATACATCCCTGGGTCTGTTCCCAGGCGATCTCCCAGGGCAGGAGATGTTCGTCCACCAACAGGCGCATCAGTTCGGCCACGGCGATGGACGGGTGGGTGTCGTTGAGCTGGAACACCCACAGCCGGGCCAGGTCCAACAGGGAGTTGCCCAGGCGCAGGTGCATATTGAGCACGTTCTGCAAGGAGCAGGTGACGAAGAAGTATTGCTGCTCCAGGCGCAGCCGCTTGCCGCTCAGGGCCTCGTCATTGGGGTAGAGCACCTTGGTCAGGTTCTCGGAAAAGATCTTCTCGTCCACCGCCCCGTAGTAATCGCCCTGGTTGAAGGCGGCGAAGTCAAAGGACTCGGCCGCCTCGGCCCGCCACAGGCGCAGGGTGAGGCAGTTGTTGGTGTGGTACCCCGAGATGGGGGTGTCCAGGGGCGTGCCCTTGACCACCCGCTCCGGCACCCAGCGCGCCCGGTAGCGGCCCTCCTGGTCCACGTAGCTCTCGGTGTAGCCCCCGAGCTGCACCAGGAACTCCACCTCGGGCCGGGCGATCTCCCAGGGGTTGCCCAGGTGGAGCCAGTTGTCGGTCTTCTCCACCTGCCAGCCGTCCTTGATGTCCTGGTGGAAGATGCCGTGCTCGTAACGGATGCCAAAGCCCAGGGCCGGGATGCCCAGGGTGGCCAGGGAATCCAGGTAGCAGGCGGCCAGGCGGCCCAGGCCGCCGTTGCCCAGGCCTGGCTCCTCCTCCTGGGCCAGGATCACGTCCAAGTCCAGGTCCAGGGCGGCCAGGGCCTCCCGCATGGGTTCCAACAACTCCATGTTCACCAGGTTGTTGCCCAGGTGCGGGCCCAGGAGGAACTCCGCCGAAAGGTAGCACACGATCTTGACGTCGGTTTCCAGGTGGGCCCGGAGGGTCCTGATCCAGCGGTTCAGCAGGCGGTCGCGCACCGTGTAGGCCACGGCCATGTAGTAGTCATTGGGCGTGGCGATCTCGCGGGACTTGCCCTGGATGTAGAACAAGTTGTCCAGCACGGCCCGGCGCAGGGTTTCCGGGCTCCGGCCGGTGCGGTCGTCCTCCACCACCACGGACGCGTTCTCGTTGCAGGTGGCCATGGGCTATCTTCCCCCTGGATAAACGAGTGGGTGACCCGGCAAGGGAGCCGGGGGATTCGCCTGGCGCGTCCCCCCCGGAGGCGGGAACCCCGGAGCAGGAAGGTCACGGCGGCGGGAGGAGGGCGCTCTTTTCATGGTGGCAAAGAGGGGGGCGGCCACGCAACTGTTTACGCGGGGCGATCGCCACGCAAACGGCGGCTCCCCCCGCAGGGGAAGCCGCCGTGGTTGGCGGGGAAAGGAACGGGGTTACGTGAGGTTGCCGGCCAGGAGCTGCCGCACGGTGTTCAGCACCAGGGGCAGGGCCCGGGCCACGGCCGGCGAGAGGTCCAAGGACCAGTCCAGGCTGGCCGGCTCCACCCCCACCACGGTCACCGGCGGGGTGTCCCGCCGGCGGGACAGGGCCAGCACCCGGGGCAGGTCAAAGCCGTGCAGCGAGGCGAGGCTCTCCTTGGCCTGGCAGTCCTCCAGGGGCAGCACGTACACCTCCCCCGGCGGCCCTCCGGCCTGCATGGCGTCCACCACCACCACCCGCGTGGCCGCTTCCAGATGGGGCAGGGCGTCCAGGATGGCGGTGCCCGCGTCCAGGTAGGTGACCCCGGGCGGCGCGCCCGCTTGGGCCAGGGCCTGCACCGCGTGTACGCCCACCCCTTCGTCACCCAACAACAGGTTCCCGATGCCCATCACCAAAGTTGACATGGCTCTTACCTCAGCTCCGGGTGTGCACCACCAAGGGCTTTTTCCCCGGCCGCATCAGGTGCACCGCGCAGGACAGGCAGGGGTCAAAGGAGTGGATCACCCGTAGCGCCTCCACCGGCCGGTCCGGGTCGGCCACCGGGGTGCCGATGAGGGCGGTCTCCAGGGGGCCCGGCTGGCCCTGGGCGTCCCGGGGCGAGGCGTTCCAGCAGGTGGGGGTGATGATCTGGTAGGCGGCGATCTGGCCGGCGTTCAGGGTCACCCAGTGCCCCAGGGCTCCCCGCGGCGCCTCGGTGAGGCCGCTGCCGCTGCCGGTGGCCCGGGAGTTGTAACCGCCGTAGACCCGGCCGTCCTGGGTAAGCTCGTCCAGCCAGGTCGCCATGGCCTCGGCCACCTTCTGGCACTCTTGGGCCCGGGCCGCGTGGCGGTCCAGCACCGAAAGGCCGTTCTGGTAATCGCCGTTGACCCACATGCGGGCCAGGGGCCCCACTTCAAAGGGCTGGTCCTGGTAACGGGGAGACTTGAGCCAGGAGTAGGCGTCGGTCTTGGGGTACTCCGGCGTGGTGCGGCCGGCCGCGGGAGCCAGCCCGTCGTCCTGGTTCTTGTACCAGGAGTGGGTGAGGTACTCCCGGATGTCCTTTTCCTGGAAGGTGTTGACCCGCTGGGGATCGTTCTTCACCACATAGCCCGGCATCAGGAGCTTTTCCACTCCCTGGTCGTCCTGCTCGAACACCCCGTAGGCCAAGAGATTGCCCACCCCGGCCCCGATCTGGAAGTATTCGGGGTAGGCCGCGGCCACTGCCGCCACGTCGGGCAGGTACACCTGGTCGATGAAAGCCCTGAGCTCATTCAACAGGGTCCCGAAACGCGCGATGCGCTGGGCCGTGGGGGTGGCGGTGAAGCCGCCCGGGATATAGGTGTGGGAGTGCGGCATCTTGCCGCCGAACACCGCGCCCATTTCGTGGGCCTTGGCCCGGGCCTCCAGGGCCGAGACCAGGTGGGAGCCCACCGCGGTCAGCTCCGCGCTGCTCTTGAGGTCGTGGTCCCAGGCCGGGCTCCAGGGGGACTGCTGGGGCAAGGTCACGAAATCCGCCGCGGCCAGCACGTAGAAGTGCAGGATGTGCGATTGGAGGAAGTTGGCCCCCAGGGTCAGGTTCCGCAGGATGCGGGCGTCCGCCGGCGGGGTGGCGCCCGTGGCCTTTTCGGCGGCCATCACCGCGGCCATGCCGTGGGAAATGGGGCAGACCCCGCAGATGCGCTGGGTGATCACCGGTGCGTCCTTGGAGTCGCGGCCCTGCAAAACGGTTTCAAAGCCCCGGAACAGGGTCCCGGTGCAACGCGCGTCCACCACCTGCTGTTGGCCCCCGCTGGAGCCGATCTCCACCTCCACCTTGAGGTGGCCTTCGATGCGGGTGATGGGGTCCATTATGGTCAGAGTAGCCATGAGGCGCTCCTATATAGCGGTATCGTTTTTTTCCGGCCTACCCCCCGGGGGGGCCGGAGAGAGGGCGGGGCCGCCCGGGCTGAACCTTAAACGCAGTTCCCCGGGGCGTAGCGAACCGCCGCCTCCTGTTGCCCGTCATAGGTCTTGGCCCCTACCCGGCAGGGCACCCGGGAGGGATGCTCCAAGACCAAGCTCCACTCGTTCCGGCTGTTGGCCCGGGCCCCGCCCAGCTTGGCGCCGTCCGCGGCGCGGTAGATGCTGACCTCGGTGCCCCGAAGGGCCTGCCCCCGCACGATGAGGCGGCTCTCCTCGCGCTGCCAACGGGCTTCGACGATCTGGAGGTTGGTGGCCGGCAGCCCGGGATCGGGGTTGGGATCGGGGGGGCCTTGCTGGCCGCAGTCGGCCGGCGCGCCCTCCACGCTGCTCAGGGCCCTCTGGCCGTTGGCGCGGGCTTCCACCGTGCAGGGAGCCTCGGCCAGCCCGGCTTTGCGGAAGGTCCAGCGGCCTTCGCCGTTGGCCTGGGTGCCGCCCAACTGCACGCCGGTGTTGGCGGCGAAGAGGTACACCCGGGCCCTGCCCGTGGCGGTGCCCCGCAGGTCCAGGAGCTTGTCGCCCGCCTCCCACACCGCGTGGGTCACGGCCAGCGTTTGGGGAACGGGGTTGGAGCTCTGACCCGAGCCGGGCTTGTAGAACGGCGAGAAGCTGTCCGGGAAACCGGGTTCGGTGCAGCCGATGCATTGGGCATTGGCCCCCACGCACCAGTTGGCCTGGTTGTTCCAGAGCCGGGTGGGGCAGTCGCCCTGGGTGCGCGGGCCCTTGCAGCCCAGCTCCTTCAGGCAGAGCCCCTCCTGGCCGTAGTCCTTGGCCTCCTTGCGCTCTTCCCGGGGGCACTTTTCGTGCACGTTGCGGCCTTCGCCCTGGAACAGGGCGGTGGGCCGGCGGGAACCGTCCACCCGCACGCTGCCGCCGCCCAACAGGGTGGCGATGGTCCAGACGATCCAGTCCGGGTGGGGCGGACAGCCGGGGATGTGGATGGTGGGCAGCCCGGTGAGTTCGCGCACCGTGGTGATGCCGGTGGGGTTGGGCTGAGCGGCCGGGATGCCGCCAAAGCTGGCGCAGGTGCCGATGGCCAACACGGCCAGGGCTTGGGGCGCCAGCCGCTGCACCGCTTCCAAGGCGGTCACTTCGTGGGGCGCCCCGCTCTGGTCGGTTTCGGTCCACAACAGGCAGGTGTGACCGTCAAAGGCGGTGGGTATGCCGCCGTCCACGGCCAGGATGAAATCACCGGCCGCGGCCTGGGTCAGGCAATCCACGGCCAGGGAGCCGGCCGCGCCCATGAGGTTGGGGTGGTAGGCCAGATCTATGGTGTAGAGAAGCAGTTCGGCCACGTTTTTCGGTTGAGTGCTGCCGGCCAGGTTGGCCAGGGAAATGGTGCAGCCGGTGCAGTTGGCGCCGTTCAGCCAAATCACCGTGGGCAGGCCTTCCCCACCGGCGGCCAGAGCTTCCCGCAGCCGCGAAGCCACCGAGAAATCCAGCCCCAGGGCCAGGGTCGAGCCCAGGGCGTAGTGGAGGAAACTCCTTCTGGTTATGTTCATGCCTCACTCCATGATTGGATTAGCAACGCGACGGCCGGGAGAGTCTCCCGGGCCGCCCTGTCCTCCTTTTACGGCCCGGCGGCCGGGACGGAGGCAACAGGAACGTTTAACGGCAATGGGTATCGTTAGCTCCGAAGACCATAGCCGGCCCCTAGGATTTAGGCAACAGGGAAATGAAGGTTTTTTCTCGGTTTCAGGTAAAAATTTCGAGTAGTAAGAGATTTTTCACAGAGTGGGAATAAGCAGGCACGCAGCGGGCACAATCGGCGTTTGGCGTGAAACGCAAACGCCGAAAAATGTAAGGAATATATCAATTATATTGCTGATATGTAAGGATATTACGTATGGTTGACAGTGGTTTTTAACGACAACAAATGTCTAAGAATTGGCTACCTGGAAGTGAGATTCTACTCTGGAAGACAATTTAGTAATATCTACCGTAGTATGAAACGAATAGCTCAAATTGACACGCTTTGCCGCTTGGTTCCGAGTGTGAGCGCGCCAGGCCGCTCCGGCCTGGCGCATTTTTCCTGCCGTGAAACATTTCGCGCCAGGCGGCCTCAGCCGCTCTTCTCCACCTCGGCCAGCCGCTGGCGGAGAATATCCGCGATAGCCTCCCGCGAGAGCACCTTGCCCTGGGACACCACCCGGCCATCCACCAGGAGCCCCGGGGTGGTGAAGACCCCCTGGGCCAGGAAGTAGCCCGGGTCGCCCACCTTCTTCACCTGGGCCCGGCCGGACAGGCCGGTCAGTTCCAGGGCCTGGTGGGTGTGGTCGTAGAGCTTCTGGCAGTTGGCGCAGCCCGAGCCCAGGACCTCCACGGCCAAAAGCGGGGCCTCCGCCGCGGCCGGCTCGGGCAGTTGGTCCAGCCAGGCCGCCACCTGGGCCGCGGTGGGTACGCTGCCCTCGTGGCACACCCGGCCGCCCACCACCAGCACGGGGGTCATCAGCACCCCCACCTCTCGGGCCCGCTCCTGGCAGGGCCGGAGGATCTCGTCCAACTCCGGGGTCCACGGCGCGGCCACCGGCGGGCAACAGGCCCCCTCACCGGCCGGAAGCGCGGAGGGCGCCGGGGCCAGCCGGGCCACCCGGCCCCAGTCCAGCTCCAGGCCGGCCCTTTGGGCCACCACCTTGGCCGTGGCCGGCTCCAGGCCCAGGCCGGCCGCGAAATCCCGGGCCTCCTGGTCCTGGTAGGCGAGATGCCGCACCCGGTTGGTGCGCTGCCGGCGGGCCAATTCCTCCTCCACCATTTGCCCCAGATGATGGCAGCGGGGGCAGGGCGGCTCGGTGCCGATCACCCAGATTTCATCCTTGGCGGCCATGGGTCGTCTCCTTGATCCGGCCGGGGCGGAACCGCGGCCAGCCTAATCGAGATAATCATATATATGCCATAGTACAATAGCTGGATTCGAAAACACAAGCGGCCAGGCGGACGGGGGGCGCCTGGCCGTTCCAGGGGGCCGGTCGCCGCCAGCCCCCATGAAATATCCGGGCCAGGAGTGGGTCGGAGTATTCGCGCCACGGCAGTTTTTAGCGAATTAGCCACTTTGGGCAGAAATCCCGGCACGAAGACGTCTACCGCTCAACCTGATGAATGATGTGAAGTTTTTTGGGGGAAGGTAGATGTGGGGGGAAGGGGCCCTTTTTGGAAAAAAAGGGCCCCTTCCCCCCACATCTTCCCATTCCTCCAACAGGCTCCTAGGAGTTTTCCTGGCGTCCCAGCTCGGCCGGGATGGTGGTGACCGGCAGCACCACGGTGAAGGTGGAGCCTTCCCCGGCGCGGCTGTTGACCATGATGCGGCCGCCGTGCTTGGCCACGATGCCCTGGGACACGCTGAGCCCCAGGCCGGTGCCCTTGCCCCGGGCCTTGGTGGTGAAGAAGGGGTCGAAGATGGAGGCCAGGATGTGCTCCGGGATGCCGGTGCCGAAGTCGCTGACCTTCACGGCCACGTAGTTGCTCTCGTCGGCCGGCATGACCCAGACCTGGATCTTGCCGCCCTTATGAGAGGCGTCGATGGCGTTCAGGATCAGGTTCAGGAACACCTGGCGGAGTTGCTGGCTGTCGCCGTGCACCAGGGGCAGGTTGTCGGCGGCCTGCATCTCGATCTTGATGCCCAACAGCTTGATCTGGTTGGCCGCCAGGTCGATGGTCTCCTTGAGCAGGCTGGGCAGGTTCAAGGGCTCCATCTGGGAGCCGGTCTCCCGGGCGAAGTCCAGGAGGTTGCTGATGATCTTCTTGGCCCGGGCCGCCTCGTCCACCACGTCCCCCACCATCTCCAGGCGCTCCTCGTCATCCAGGTCGGGATACTCCTCCTGGAGCACGTGGGCGGTCAGGGTGATGTTGTTCAAGGGATTGTTCAGCTCGTGGGCCACCCCGGCGGTGAGGGTGCCCACCGCCCGCATTTTATGGGATTGGATAAGTACCGCCTCGCGCACCTCCAACTCCTCGATCATGGAGTTGATGGCCACGGCCAGTTGGGTGAACTCATCCCGGTAGCGGCGGGAGGGAGTGATGGGGGTGAAGTCGCCCAAGGCGATGCGCCGGGCGTATTCGCCGAAGCGGTTGATGGCCCCCAGCATGCGGCTGCCCAAGAGATACACGTTGCCCAGCATGATGAGGAGCAGGAACACCAGGGAGTAGATCAAAAGCTGCCGCGAGCGGTACAGGGTGGTGGACAGGGAGGCCTTTTCCGAGTCCAACAGCTCCAGGGCGGCCGAAACCATCTGCTGGCCCTGCTTGCGGACCGTGAGTTGCAGATCCCGGCGGGCCGAGACCGTGGAGGGCGACTCGCCCTTGCGTTGCAGCTCGCCCAACTGCTCCAGGGACTTCTGGTAGTTCCGGAGGTTGGGCAGCATGGCCTGGTCCCAGCCGCTGCCCATGACCACCGTAAGCTCTTCGGCGTTGCGGGTCAGGATCTGCTCGGCCTGGAACACGTTGTCCAGGGCGTCGCTGAGGTTGGTGCCGTAGAGGAAGTAGTTTTTCTCAAAACGCCGGGCCTGCTCCACCTCCATCACATAGTCGCTGACGATCTCCAGGAAGCGGATTTTGCCTTCCACCCCCTGGAAGCTGTACACCAGGACGAGGGCCACGATGCTGGAGATGAGGAAGGCCAGGAAGAAGCCCAAGGACAGCTGCAAGCGGAGCGAGAAGCGCGGCCGGTCCAGGAGCGCCTTGTAGTTCTGCTCGCTGAAGGGCGAGAGGCTTAGCCGCGACCGACGGGCGGACAGGGCCGCCATGGCGGCGGCCTCCGGCTCCAGGTTTTCGGTCATGCGGCTTTCTCCCTGGCCCGCGGCAAAAGCGCTCACGGCACTACGGCCTCGTCGAAGTTGATCTCGGAGCCCAGGGAGCGGGCGGCCATGGCGATCACCTTGCGCAGATCGTCGGGCTTGAAGGGCTTGGCAATGAAGTCAAAGGCGCCCTTTTCCATGGCCTCACGGGCCAGGGACATCATGGCGTAGCCGGTGATCATGATCACCCGGGTGCGGGGCCACTTGCCGCGCACGAAGTCCAGCACCTGCAAGCCGTCGATCTCGTCCATGCGGATGTCGGTGACCACGATGTCGAACTCCTTCTCCTCCAGCCGCTTCAGGGCCAGGGCCGGGTTCTCGAACACCTCCACCTCGCAGCCGATCTTGGCCAGGGCCGGCTTCAGGCGCCGGCCCACGATGGGCTCGTCATCCAGCAACAAAACTTCCAATGGTTCCGACATGATCTTACCTCTCCCCGCCTACCGGGCGGCAAAATTTCCGGCCTCCCGAACGGCCGGCCGGGCCTCCAGTCCCCGCCGGCTGGCCCTGCCTGTCCCCTCTCCGCAGCGCGCCGCGGAGCCGGTCCCCCGGGCTCCTAACGTCCCGCGGAGGCAGCTTGGTTGAAAAAATCATGGTTAACGTGCACTTCCACATAGTTGACCCCGGCAATGCCGCTGGCCAGGTTGCGCACGGCTTCCTGCTTTTTGCGCTGGTCCCGCTTCAGGGTCTTCAAGCGGGCCACGATGGTGCCGTCGGCGGCGCAGACCCGGATCTCGGGGAAATGCGGCAGCAGCTTTTCCCGCACCCGGGCGGCCAGGGCCTTGTCCGCCAACAGCTTCTTGGAGTAGGTCATGGCCTGGAACTTGGGGAATCCCGCCGCGTCGACGATGATGTCCACCGCCTTGGCCTGGTCCAGGGTGGACAGGCTCAGCACCATGTCATATATGGCCGGATCGGTCTCGTCCTGGGTGAAGTACTCCAGGGACCAGCGCCGGTGGTTCTGGTCCAGGCTCTGGGCCAGGGTCCGGGCCTTTTCCAGGGGCACGCCCCGGTGCTGGGCCAGGTCCTGGCAGCGCACCTTGGGATCCTCCAGCACCCTGACCGCCATGGCGTGGCTGACGTCCTTGAGGAATAGATGGGCCGCCACCCCGTAGCACACCGTGTCGTCGGTTTGCAGTTGTTCCAGGCAGGCCGCTTCCAGATGGCACAAGAGGAGCTGGCGGCGGCGGGAGCGCATACCGAACAGGCCGGGAGGCTCGTCCAAGGCCTTCACCAACTCGTCCCGGGCCACCCCGTGGCGCTCGGCCACCTGGTCCAGCAGCCCCCGGTCCAAAAATTTGTAGTCCAGTTTCTCGGCTACCTGCCGGGAAAGTTCCAATCCCCGCTGATAAGCGTCGCAAGATATGGTCAACAAGGGCATAAAGGCTCTCCTTGCTTTGGCTGGAGGTTGAAAAAGTCCATCCATGGCCTTTTTCAACCAAACTTGGCAAAAGCGCGGTTTTGCCAAGTTTGGCGCATTGCTTGCTTTTTCAAAGCCGCGCAATTAGGCGCGCCATCCTTGGCGGGCCCAACAGGCTGCTTTTTCATCAGCCTGCCAGACGATGGGACCGCGGACGCGCATCAAACCGCGGCCGGAGGGAACGGCAGGCCGCCGAGCACCTCCAGGTTGTTGATTTCGGGATGGTTGCGGCGGATCACTTCCACCTTGTCCAACTGCCGGGACGCAAGCCCCGCCGCGGATTTGGCGTAGATCACCACGTTGCCGTACTCGCTGGTGACCCCCACCTCGAAGCATTCCTCCCGCACCAGGGCGGCTTTTATCCGGCAGGCCAGGGCCAAGTCGTCCATCTTGCGCTGGGCCTCGGGGGTGGTGCGGAAGCAATCCCGCTTGGCCGCCTGCACCACGAAGTCCGCAGCGTCATCGGTGGTCAGCTTGTCCACGTGGATGACCAGGTCATAGAGCGCGGCGTCCCAGGGGTCCACCCCGTAGAGACTCTGGGTCCATTTGCGGCGTTCGGCGTCGTCCCGGGCCAACAGGGTGCGGGCCTCGGCCGGGTTGATGCCCTCCCGCTCCGCCTCGGCCCGGGCCCGGGCGTCCAGGTCCGCGATGATGCGCACCTTGAGCACGTGGGGCACGCCTTTGAGCAGCAGGTGCCCGGCCAGGCCGTGGTACACCAGGTTGTCGTCCTTGGCGCGCTCGGCCAGGGCGCTTTGGATATAGGCGATGTAGCACTGCTTGCCGTGGGTGAGTCGGTCCAGCACCGAGGGCGCGTCGTGAATGGCCCGCACCAGCTTCACCTCGGGGATGTGGTAATGCTCCGAGGCCTCCAGGAGCACATCGCGGCTCACCACCTTGTAGCTCAGGCGTTCGGCCACCTTCTCGGCCACTTCCCGGCCCTTGCTGTAAGAGCCACGCGATATGGTAATAATTGCCATAAGAAATTTTCCCTTAGCGTTTTGGTTGAGAACCACCCCGAGCTGGGGCCGTGGCCCTGCCGCCTTAGTAGAAGATGTAGAGCATCAGGATCATCACCACCAGGAAGATCACGCTGATCACCCCGCCGGCTTTTATGAAGTCCGTACTCTTGTAGCGCCCCGGCCCCATGTACAGGGCGTTCACCTGGTGGGTGGGCAGGATGAAGGAGTTGCTCGTGGCCACGCCCACCACCAGGGCGGCCATGCGGGGGTCGGCCCCGGCGGCCAGGGCCATGTTCACCACCAGGGGCACCAGGAGCACCGTGGCGCCCACGTTGCTGATGACCAGGGTGAACACGGTGGCCAACACGCCGATGACCGCCAGGAGCACCAGAGGCGGCACGGTGCCGATGGCCGCCAGGGTCTGCTGGGCGATCCAGGCGGCGGCGCCGGTCTTCTCGGTGGCGATGCCCAGGGGGATGAGCCCGCCCAGGAGGAACACGGTGCGCCAGTCCACCGATTCATAGGCCTCGTCGATGGAGAGCACCCGGGTGAGGATCATGCCCAGGGCGCCGGTCATCAGGCAGACCGAGAGCTGGATGTGGAAGGCCATGACCATGGTGAGGGCCACGGCCAGCCACAAGCCGGCGAACAGGGCTTTTTCCGGCCGCATGCGTTCGGCGTCGATGGGGGTGGTGAACAGCAGCTGCCCCTCGTCGTGCAGGATCTCCAGATGCTTCCAGGCGCCGTGCAACAGGATGGCGTCGCCGGTCCGGAGGGGAATCTGCCCCAGTTCGGCCCGGTAGGTGGCGCCCTGGCGGTACACGGCCAGGGGGGTCACCCGGAAGCGCTCGGCCAGGTCCACCTGGGACAGCGTCTTGCCCACCAGATGCGAGCGGGGCGCCACCACCGCCTCCACCGTGCCGGTCTGGTGGTCGGCCAGCTCGCTCTTGAACATCTCCAGGCCTTCCTTCAGGTGCATGCCCTCTTCTTCGGCCATGCGGCGCACGTCCTTCTCCTGGCCGTACACCACCAAGGTCACCCCGGAGCGCACTTCCTGTTCCGGGGAGGGGGAGAGCACCTTGAAGTCCGGGGGCTCGGTCAGGGCCACCACGTTGACCACGTAGCGCCGCCGGATTCCGTCCACGGTCACCGGCTCCCGGTAATGGGTGAAGTCCTCGGGGGTGACCAGCTCCCAGGGCCGGCCCAGGTCCATCAGAGCCGAAGTCTGGGCCGCGGCCTCCGATGATTCGGGGCGGGAGGACTCGTCCTCCTTGCCGCCGGGCAGAATGAAGCGCCCGAACAAGACGAAGCAGGCGATGCCCGCGCCCACCAGGGCCAGGCCCACCGGGGTCACCTCAAAGAGGCCAAAGGGCTTCAGCTTGAAGGGGACGATGAGGTCGTTCAACAGGATCAGGGGGCTGGAGCCCACCAGGGTCACCGTGCCGCCCAGGATGGCCGAGAAGCCGATGGGCATCAACAGGCGGCTGATGGGGATGTTCAGGTTCTTGCTGATGCGCTGCACCGCGGGCAGGAACAGGGCCGCGGCCCCGATGTTCTGCATGAAGCTGGAGATGCCGGCCACGGTCAGCGAGATGAAGATGATGATGCGTGACTGGCTGTTGCCGGCCACGCGCAGGATTGGTCCCACCAACCGGTTGATCACCCCGGTCTTGTCCAGACCGGCGCCTATGATGATCACCGCGATGATGGAAATCACGGCGTTGCTGGATAGGCCTGAGAAGGCCTCTTGGGGGGTAACCAGATGCAAAAGAGGCAGGGTCACCATCATGAGGATGGCTACCACGTCCACCCGCACCCATTCCACCACGAACAAGAAGACCGCCAACCCGATCATCAGCATGACCAGAATCATGTCGGTGGTAAGTTCAGGCATGAATATTCACCTTGGCTTCGGCTGGAGGGTTAGGCGCGGCCCCGGGGCGGGTGCCCCCATCGGCGGCGCGGTTCGCTGCGGAGTTCATTCTCCGGGGTCTTCGGTTTGGCGGCTGCCCACCGCCCAAACGGGGCATTCCAAAGCCCCGGCGGCTCTACCCAGCCAGTGGCTCCGCTTGCCCCCGGCCGGCAACTCCTGGCTGCTGCCCCAGATGATCACTTGGAAGGGCGGCCGCTCGGCCAGGAACTTCATCAGTTCCGGCAAGGGGTCGCCCGGCCGGAGAGCCACGCTCACCGTGATGCCATCCCGCAGGAACTCGCCGGCCAGGCTGGTCAGGGCCTGGCCGGCGCGCTCTTCCAGCTCGTACAGCGCATTGCGCTGCGAGCCCAGAGCGGCGCGGTCCCGGAACGCCATTTCGGCCAACAGGAGGATGGCCGCCTCCGCGTCCATGCGCCGAGCCAACTGCCGGGCATAGGTGAGCGCGGGGGGGTAGACCTCCTCGTTTTCCAGGATGATCAAAATGCGTTGAAACATGACTCGTCCACATCCTTCCGCGTGAAAATTGGAGCAAGGCCCATGCCAGCGGAAGCGTTTGGGTCAAGTCGTTGAAATTGTGGTATATTTATCGAGGAGCTTTTGGTGCAAGCGAGGACTGAAATGTTAAGTTTTGCAACGGAGCGTTAAACCCCTCCGGCTGGGGCCAGAAAAATGGGGCTGGGGAACGGATTGTTGCGTATCGGCAACAGAGGGTTGCGAAAGCGCAACAAACCAGCCGCGGCGTTCCCCCGCGTGGGGCTGGGATTTCCAGGGAAAACCGCCGGCTACTCCAGCCCGTATTTCTTCATCTTGCGCCACAGGCTGACCCGGTCGATGCCCAGGATCTCCGCCGCCCGGGAGCGCACCCCGCCGGTGAGCCGCAGGATGTGGTCGATGTAACGCCACTCCAGCTCCTCCAGGGTGGGGGCGGTGCTCTCTTCCTCGGGGCGGGAAAAGCTGATGAGTTCCAGGGAAGCCAGGTCCAGGGGCAGGTCCCGGGGCTGGATCAGGGGGCCCTCGGTCAGGGCCACGGCGCGCTCCATGATGTTCATCAGTTCGCGCACATTGCCCGGGAAGGCGTAGGCGGTCAGCAGCTCCATGGCCGGGGGGGCGATGCCGGCCAAGGTCTTGTTCATGCGACGCTGGAACTTGTGCAGGAAGTAGTAGGCCAACAAGGGGATGTCGCCGGTGCGCTCGGCCAGCCGCGGCAGGTTGAGCCCCACCACGTGCAGGCGGAAGTAGAGGTCCTGGCGGAAGGTGCCCTGGGCCGCCTCGGCTTTCAGGTTGCGGGCCGTGGCCGCCACCACCCGCACGTCCACCAGCACCGGACGGGTGCCGCCCACCCGGAGCACTTCCCGCTCCTGCAGGGCCCGGAGGAGCTTCACCTGCATGGCCGGGGGCATCTCGCCGATCTCGTCCAGGAACAGGGTGCCTCCCGAGGCCGCCTCCAACAGCCCGGCCTTCTGGGCCCCGGCCCCGGTGAAGGCCCCCTTTTCATGACCGAACAATTCGTTCTCCATGAGCTCGGCGTTCAGGGCGGCGCAGTTGAAGGCCACCAGGGGCCCGGCGGCCCGCTGGCTGCCGGCGTGGATGGCCCGGGCGGCCAGTTCCTTGCCAGTGCCCGACTCCCCGGTGATCAGCACGTTGCAGTCGGTGGGGGCGATCTGGGCGATGACCTCGGCCACCCGGCGCATGGCCGGGCTCTCGCCGATGATCAGGGGCAGGCCGGCTTCGGCCGCGGCGGGGCGGCTCAATTGGCGGGCGGCCTCCCGCTTTTCCTTTTGGGCCAGGGCTTGGGCCACGGCCTGGCGCACCTCGGGCGGGGTGAAGGGCTTGGCCAGAAACTGGAAGGCCCCCTGCTTGGTGGCCCGCACCGCGCCGTCCAGGCTGGGATAGCCGGTGATGATGATCACCTCCAGGTCCGGCGCGGCGGCCTTGGCCTGGTCCAACAGCTCCAGCCCGTCCAGGTGGGGCATGGACAGGTCGGTCAGGAGGATGTCGAAGCTTTCCTGGCGCAATAACTCCAGGGCGCGGACCGGGTTGTTGTAGGTGGAAACGCGGTGCCCGTCCTTTTCCAAGAGGCGGCGCAGGCTTTTCAGCGCGGTGGCTTCGTCGTCCACCACGAGGATGCGGGCCGGCGCACTGGACGGGTTGGCGGGGCCTTCCTGGGTCATGAGCGTCTTTCCTTGCATGAGGCGGTACCGGGAAGCGGCGCCGCGGGAGGCCGGGCCGGGAGGCCGGCTTAACCACTGATAGTATAGCGAAACTCCTGGGAAGTCCAGCAACCGGAGGGACGGCTCCGGGCGGGGCCGGCATTTTTGCCTGGCTCGGACTCCGCGAACCGGTATCATCAATAACCATGAATAGCATGCACTTGATCAAACAGATCGTCGCCCAGCACCGCTGGTCCCTGGGCATCGGCCTGGTGGCCCTGGTGGTGGTGGACTTGCTGCAGCTTCTGGTGCCCCGGGTCATCAAGGTGGCGGTGGACGACCTGACCATGGGCCGGGCCGATGCGGCGCGGCTGTTGGTGCTGGCCGGCTACGTCATGGCCCTGGCCGGGGCCATCGCGGCGCTCCGCATGCTGTGGCGGCCTCTGGTCATGGGCTTCAGCCGCGTCCTGGAGGCGGACCTGCGCCTGGCCCTGTTCGAGCATTTTCAGACCCTGGATCTGGCCTACCTGACCAAGAACCCGCCCGGCGAGCTGATGGCCCGAGCCACCAGCGACCTGAACAACCTGCGCATGGCCAGCGGCATCGGCCTGGTGGCGGTGATGGACGGGTTGATGATGGGCCTGGCCTCGGTGGGCTTCATGCTGTGGATCAGCCCGGGGTTGACCCTGTTGGCCATGCTGCCCATGCCGGCTACGGTGATCCTCACCCGCATCCAGAGCCGAAAGCTGCACAAGGGCTTCAATGACATCCAGCAGTCCTTCTCGGCCATGACCGAGGTGGTGCGGGAGGCCATCAGCGCGGTGGGCATGGTCAAGGCCTACGCCCTGGCCCCCCGGGAGGCGGCCCGCCTGGATGGCAAGGCCCGGGACCACCTGGAGTTGAACCTGGGCCTGGCCCGCATCATGGCCCTTATGTTCCCGGTGATGGTGTTCTTCACCAACTTGAGCCTGGCGATGGTGCTGGGTGGCGGTGGACCCCTGACCGTGTTCAACCGCATCACCGCGGGCGACTTCGTGGCCTTCATCGCCTACCTGGGCATGCTCACCTGGCCCATGATGGCCCTGGGCTGGGTGGTGAGCCTGTTTCAGCGGGGCAAGGCCTCCATGGGACGCATCGACCAGATATTGGAGGCCCGGCCGGAAATCGTGGAGGTGGCCGAGCCCGTGGACCTGGACCCCGCGGTGGAGAAAAGCGTGGCCGTCCAGGGGCTCACCTTCACCTATCCCGGGGCCAACCGCCCGGCCCTGGCGGACATCAGCCTGGCCTTCCCGGCCGGCCGGGCCACCGCCCTGGTGGGGCCCATCGGCAGCGGCAAGAGCACCCTCTTGTCCCTCCTGGCCCGGCTGGTGGACCCGCCGCCCGGCGCGATCCGCGTGGCGGGGGTGGACGTGCGCCGGCTCCGCCTGGCTGAGCTGCGGCGCCAGGTGGTGGAGGTGCCCCAGGAGGCGTTTTTGTTCTCGGCCAGTGTGCGGGAGAACCTGGCCCTGGGCCGGCCCGAGGCCACGGAAGAGGAGCTGTGGGCCGCCCTCACGGGGGCGGGCCTGGCCGCGGAGATGCGGGAACTGCCCCAGGGCCTGGACACCCTCTTGAGCGAGCGGGGCCAGAGCCTCTCCGGCGGGCAGCGCCAGCGCCTGACCCTGGCCCGGGCGCTCCTCTTGGATCCGCCGATCCTGGTGCTGGACGATCCCCTGTCCGCGGTGGACACCGCCACCGAGCAGAAGATCCTGGTCAGCCTGGCCCGCCTCCGGCAGGACCGCACCACCGTGGTGGTGAGCCACCGCCTGGCTTCGGTCACCTTTGCCGACCACATCTACGTGCTGGACCACGGCCGGGTGGTGGAGGAGGGCACCCACGCCCAGCTCCTGGCAGCCGGCGGAGTTTACCAGAGTCTTTTCTCGACCCAGGCCCTGTTGGCTCAGGTGGAAGGCTAGTTTTTTGGCGCACTACAACGATTTCGGCTACATGGAGGGCGAACACCTGGGCAAGCCCTATGACTTCCGCCTCTTGGCCCGCCTGGGTTCCTACCTGAAGCCTTATCGCCGCTGGATCGTCCTGGCCGCGGGGCTCATCGCTTGTTCCACCTGCCTGGACCTGTTGCTGCCCTACCTCACCCGCCTGGCCATTGACAATTACATCGTGCGCCAGGTGCTGGAGATCCGCCCGGCCGCCGCGCCGCCGGAATTGGCCGCGCGCTTCCGCCAGGAAGCCGGCGACGCCTTGTGGGCCGGCCGGGCCGACGAAGTGTATCTGCCCGAGGCCGCCTGGCGGAAGCTGGATCCCCGGCTCACCACCCGGCTCCGCCAGGCCGGGGCCGTGGCCGCCGAGCCATGGTACCTGGCCCAGGACACCCCCGAGGCCCGGGCCCTGGCCGCCCAGCGGCCGGACCTGTTCCGCTGGGTGGGGCAGCACCTCCTGTTGCCGGCCCGGGACCTGGGCCGGCTGAGCCATGCCGAGCTGTGGCAACTGCGCGGCCCGGACGCCCGGGGCCTCATGGGCCTGGGCCTGTGGTTCGCCCTGGCCGCGGCCCTGGCCCTGACCGTGGGCTACAGCCAGGCCATGCTCCTGGAGCGGGCCGGCCAGGAGATGATGTACAGCATGCGGCGGGATCTTTACGCCCATCTCCTGAGCCGCTCCCAGGCCTTTTTCTCCCGCCAGCCCACGGGCAAGCTGGTGACCCGGCTCACCAACGACGTGCAGAACCTCAACGAGATGTTCCGCAACACCCTGGTGGCCCTGTTCCAGGACATCTTTCTCTTGTCGGGCATCGTGGTGGTGCTGGTGGTGCTGGACCTGCCGCTCGCGCTCACCTGCCTGGCCCTGACCCCGGTGATCACCGGCTTGGCCTGGATCTTCTCCCGGCTGTCCCGGGAGGCCTTCCGCATGCTCCAAGGCCACCTGGGGCGCATCAACTCGTGGCTGAGCGAAACCCTCACCGGCCTGACCGTGGTGAAGCTGTTCCGTTACGAGGCGGCGGGCCGGGCGCGCTTCGACCGACTGAACCAGGACTATTTCAAGGCCGGGCTCAAGCAGATCCGGGTGTTCTCCATCTTCATGCCGCTGTCGGAGCTGTTGGCCATGGCCGCGGTGGCCCTCATCATCTACTACGGCGGGGGCCGGGTGGTGCAGGACCGCCTGAGCCTGGGCACCCTGGTGGCCTTCCTTTCCTATATGCGCATGTTCTTCCAGCCCATCCGGAACCTGGCCGAGAAGTACAACATCCTGCAGGCGGCCATGGCCAGCGGGGAGCGCATCTTCCAGCTTTTGGACGACGAGACCGCGCTGCCCCGTATGGCGCCGCCGGTAGGCTCCCAGCCCGGTCCCGGCGAGGTGACCCTGGAGAAGGTGACCTTTGGCTACGACCCGGCCACGCCGGTGGTCCGGGAGGTCAGCTTCACCATCCCGGCCGGCCAGACCTGGGCCGTGGTGGGGCCCACCGGAGCGGGCAAGTCCAGCCTGGTGAAGCTCATCATGCGGACCTATGACCCGGATCAGGGCCGGGTGACCATCGACGGCGAGGACCTCCGGCGCATGAGCGAGGCCGACGTGGCCGCCCGGGTGGCCCTGGTGCCCCAGGAGGTGACGCTCTTGTCCGGCACCGTGGCCGACAACGTGGCCCTGGGACGGCCCGGAGTCACCCCGGAGCGGGTGGCCGAGGCCCTGGAAATCAGCGGAGCGGCGGCCTTTTTGGAGGAGCTGGACCAGGGGGCCCTGACCCTGTTGGGCGAGGGCGGGCGCACCCTGAGCGCGGGGCAGCGCCAGCTCTTGTCCCTGGCCCGGGCCCTGGCTGGGGGGCCCAAGGTGCTGGTCCTGGACGAGGCCACCAGCAGCGTGGACCCGGTGTCGGAGCGGCTGTTCCAGGAGGCCCTGCCCCGGGTCATGGCCGGGCGCACCGCCCTCATGGTGGCCCATCGGCTCTCCACCATCCGCCACGCCGACCGCATCCTGGTGATGCAGCGGGGCCGGGTGGTGGAGGAGGGCAGGCACGACGAGCTGTTGGCCAGGGGCGGCTTGTACAACCGGCTGGTAAAGCTGGAAGAACTGCGTAAAGGCAAGGGGGAGGCTCCAGACGATGCAATTGGGAATTGAAGGCAAGGTCGCCCTGGTCACCGGCTCCAGCCGGGGGCTGGGCTATGGCGCGGCCCGGGCCCTGGCGGCCGAGGGCTGCCAGGTGGGGCTGGCCGCCCGGGGTAAGGAAGCCCTGGAGCAGGCGGCCCAGCGGTTGGCCCGGGAGACCGGGGCTCAGGTCTTCGCCCGGGCCACCGACCTGTCCCAGGCCGGGGAGCCGGCCGCCCTGGCCGCGGCGGTGCGCCAGGAACTGGGCCCGGTGGAAATCCTGGTGACCAACGCCGGCGGGCCGCCCGTGGGGCGCTTTGACGACTTTGGGCCGGAGCATTGGCAGCGGGCAGTGGAACTGACCCTGTTCGCGGCCCAGGCCCTGGTGCGCGAGGCGTTGCCGGGCATGCGGGAGCGGGGCTGGGGCCGCATCATCAACCTCACCAGCGTCAGCGTGAAGCAGCCCTTGCCCGGGCTGATCCTCTCCAACAGCGTGCGGGCCGCGGTGGTGGGCTGGAGCAAGACCCTGGCCGACGAGGTGGGCCCCCAGGGCATCACGGTGAACTGCGTGTTGCCGGGCTGGATTCTCACCGAGCGGGTGGAGCAACTGTTGGCCCACCAGAGCCAAGCCCGGGGGGTGAGCCGGGAGGAGGCCCTGGCCGAGGTGGAGAAGGCCATCCCCCTGGGCCGCCTGGGCCGGCCGGAGGAGTTGGGCTCCCTGGTGGCCTTCCTGGCCTCGGAGCAGGCGTCCTACCTCACCGGCGGCTCGTTCCTCATCGACGGCGGCCTGTACCGGGGGCTCATGTAGGCTGGAGTTGGCCACAAAAAAGGCGGGGGCCCGGAGGCCCCCACCTTGAATTTCAGCCGCCCAGAGCTAGAGGCTGAAGCGGAAGATCAAGTCGGTCTGCAAGCGGTACTCGCTGTTTTCCGGTCCCTCCACCGTGTCGGTGCCGAACCAGCTGATGGCGAACACCACCGGGTCCCACAGCACGTAGCTGCCCTTCACCTTGTATCCTTCGCGGTTGGCGCCGTAGAAGTCGCCGTCGTTCACCGCGCCGATCACGGCGTCAGGCTCGATATAGGCGTACTTGAAGTAAAGTTCCCAATCGCCCTTCTTCTTGGTCTTGCCCACCGTGAAGCCGGTGGACCAGGCGGTGGTGTTGGCGTCCGGCACGCCGCCGGCCACGTTCTCGATGTAATCGAACCACAGCATGATGGGGAGCTTGAAGACCTTGAACTTCAAGAAGGTGAGACCTTCGGCCAAGCGGTAATCATAGAGGTACTTGCCGTCCTCGCCCACGGTGTTGCCCGCCGAGGACCCCTCCACCTCGCTGAGGTCGCTCTTGTTGGGGTTTTCCCAGTCATAGAACGAACCGGCGATGGTCCAGATCACATCCTTGGTGAAGTTCAGGTTGGCGCCGCCCTGCCACAGGAGCAGGTAAGCGTCTTCGGTCTTGTTGTTCTCGGAAACCACCATCTGGCCGAACTGCACAAAGGGCTGGAAGACCTTCCACCCGTCGTACTGGTACTTCTCGTACACACCCTCGGGGTTCACGTCCGGGTCCCACATGATGTCGGTGTGCAGGAAGGTGTTCTTGAACTTGCCGGCGGTGATCTCTAAGCCCGGCGCCCAGTTGGGATCGTAGGTCGCGTAGATGCGGCCGATGAAGATGTTCTTGTTGTTGAACTCGTCATCCATGGACTGGTTGGAGGTGCGGCCGGGGTCCCAGTTGCGGCTGTTGGCGCCGTCGTCGAACCAGCTGCCGGAGCTGGTGGTCAGCATGGAGTGGAAAGACAACTCGTCGTTCAGGGTGTAGCCGCCGAACACCCGCCAGCGGTAACGGAAGCGGTGCCGGTCGGCGATCTCCCCACTGGGGGTCTGGCGGTCGTAAAGACCTTCGTAGCGTAACCGCAGGTCAGTGGAGAAGGTGAACTTGTCGCCGATGAGCTCCTTCAGGGAGGCTGCCAAAGGCTGCTTCTTCTCCCCGGGGGCGGCGGCGGCGGTCCCGGCCGCCGGCGCCGCGGGCTTCTTGGCGGCCTCGGCGGCCTGCTGGTCCAGCTGCCCCTTGAGGTGCTGGATCTCGCTAGCCTGGTCTTGCAGTAACTGCTGCTGCTGGTTGACGGTTTTGGTCAGTTCCTCCAGCTTTTGCAGAATCTGGTCCATCTGTTGGCCGGCTGCGGCCGGCAGGGCCCAGGCCAGGACCAGGAGCCCGGCCAGTAGCCAACTTACAGGTCTGGTTTTCATGTGTTCCCTCGCTGTTTCAGGTTCAGCTCGCGCGTGTTTCGGTCCGGTGAAGAGAGGTTCAGCGTTAAATGAGGTAGAACAGACACCCATAAAAGAAACTATTCACAAACCTGCGTAGGAAAAAATCGGGGCTTTCAGGTGAGTTACCCTTCCAACTCCGATTAACTCCAAAAATACCATACATTATTTGTGGTAGATGCAACAGAAAAAATGCGTTGCAAGATAAAAAATTGTGTTCCCCAGGGAGGGCGCGCCCGCCGGAAAAAAGTGGAGCCCGCGGCCGAGTGGTCGCGGGCTCCAAGGGGAGGGGAGAGCAGGGGTTAAGGCTGGAGCCAGGTCAGGAGCTGCACCGTGCCCGCCGCCGGCGCGCCCAGTTCGGACTTGCCGTCGCCGTTGAAGTCACCCGCAAGCACGCAGTCCTGATCCGCGGCCAAGTCCACCCGGCAGGCCTGGCCCGGGTGGGCCGAGAGCAGCACGGTGAGGGTTTGGGCCTCGCCGTCCCGCCAGACCAAGTCGGGCTTCTGGTCGCCGTCCAGGTCGCCCGCGGCGCTCACCCGCCAGGCGGGGCTGGGCAGGGTGCCGGCGCTTTCCCGGCGGAGCACCTGGGTGCCCTTCATGAGCCACAGGGTGAGGCTGTCCTGGGCGGGGTTCAGCCACAACAGGTCGGCCCGGCCGTCGCCGTTGAAGTCGGCTGCGGCCATGAGTTCCCAACCCGCGCCAATCTCCTGGCTGGGGTTGTCCTGGGCCTTGATGCTGGGGCCGTCCATGAGCCAGAGGTAGCTCTGGCCATTGTCCGGATTGACCCACACCAGGTCGGCCCGGCCGTCGCCGTCCAGGTCGGCGGCCCGCGCCAGCTGCCAGGCGAGGTCGCTGACCTGCCCCAGGGGAGTGGGGGTGAAGCTGTTCCCCGCGCCGGTGAGCCAGGCCGACACGGCGCCGGTGGTCTGATGCCGCCACACCAGGTCAGCCCGGCCGTCGCCGTTCAGGTCGCCGGCCGCGGCCAGGAACCAGGCGCTGTCCGCCACCTGGGCCAGCTCGCTGGACTGGCCGTCCAGGCGGGCGAGGCTCACCACCCCGGTCAGGGGATCGTGACCCACCAGTTCGACCCGGCCGTCGCCGTCCAGGTCGGCGGCCACCCACTGGGGCCGGTCGGTGGGCAGGGCGCCGGCGCCGAGCGGCTGGGCGGCCTGGCTGGCGGTCTTGCCGGCCGTGGTGGGGGTCAGGCCGGAGAGGGCGTCCACGGCGCTCCAGCCGCCCAGTTCATCGGGGCTGGCCGGGGTGCGGGCGGCCACGGCTGCGATGTCCGCGGGCAGGTTGGGCCGCAAATCCGCCGGGACACTGGCCAGGGAGGCGTAGGCAAAGCCCAGGCTGGCGTCCTGCCGCCAGCCGGTGATGTTGAGCAGGATGTACTCCATCTCGCTCTTCTTGGCCGTGTAGAGGTGGATGCCGCTCTCGTGGTAGAGCTTGTAGACCTCCGAGGTGCCGGGCTTCTGCACGGTGTAGATGTAACCCTCGATCCCTTCGTAAATCCAACCCATGCTCATGAGTACGGCCCGTTCCTGGGAACGGGAGGTGTAGTAATGCCGTCCCGCGGCCAGGTTGTAGAGACGGTAGATGGGCCGGCTGTCCGGCACGCTCCGGTTGGCCACGTAGAAGGGAATGCGGCAGGTGGCGCAGGTGGACTCGTTGTTGTAGCCCGCCGCCACCGCGTTGTTGAACTGGTTCAGGGAAGTGGTGAAGAAGTGGTAGATAATGTAGGGGTTGTAAGCCCGGTACATGGGCACGAAGGCCAGCCGGGGCAGGGGCCGCACATCCAACTGCCCGCTGGAGTAGGCGGAGGAGGTGTTGTAGCCGTCCGAGTACTCCAACAGCACCCAGTAGGTGCCGGAGGGAAGGCCGGTGGTGTAGTCGGCGTAGAGCTGCCAGTTGTTGGCGGTGAGGCTGGAGGCCACCATGATCTCGTTGCCGTTGCCCTTGGTCTGGTCCGGGTCCAGATACACGCTCACCGTGACCCCGTCCGCGTCGGCGTCCTGGGTGTCCCAGGTGATGTTGAACAGGCCGTTCACGGTGGTGTCGTTGGGGGTCAGCATGATGTAGTCGATGTAGCTGTCCACCGGGAAGGTCAACTCGTGGGGATCGATGCGGAAGTAGCGGGCGTAGATGGTGTTGGCCCAGTTGGTCTGGCAGTTGATGCCGTAGCTGTCGGTCTCCACGGGCAGGTTGTCCAGGTTGATGTGCATCTCCCGGACGCCGTGCTGCCAGGTGATGTCCTCGCCGATGGTGACCAGGCTTTCATCGGTGACCGGCCGGTAGTAGGACCAGTACACCCGCATCATGGGGCTTTGGTCCCAGGTCCGCTGGTAGTCCACCAGCATCTTGACGGTGAGGTGGCGGTACTTGCGGGTCAGGATCGGGGCGGTCATGGCCGGCTCGATAACCGGGTCGTCGATTATGGCCCCGGGGTTGTAGTTGATGTGCTTCAGCCAGGTGCCCGAAAGGGTGCCCGAAGTGCTGGTGGTGGGGTTGGTCACCAGGCTGGCCTGGCCGTAGTTGATGCTCTCTTCGGGCTGGCCGTTGACCACGTAGAGGGGCACTTCGAAGTCCGAGGGGCTGGACATGTCCCAGGTGTCGCCGTTGCGGTACATGAGCGCGTAGTCGGAGTCCTCATCGCCCCGGTTGTCGGGCTGCAGCACCGTGACCTGGGGCACGGAGTTGACCTGGATGAGCCGGCAGAACACCTCGGTGCCGTTTTCCTGGACGCCCCTGAGCCAGTACTTTCCGGCGGCCAGCATGCTCACGTCCACGGTGGCCAGGTCCTGGGTCCGGGCCACCTTCGACAACTCCTTGCGATAGCAATCATCAGGACCCCAGGGGTACGCAAAGTCGCCGCGGGCGAAATAGATATGGGTGCCCCGCGAGCCGTTGTTGTCTTCGTACAATTCCACTTGGGCGTAGCCGGTGTAGGCCCCCCAATCCAGGGCGACCGAGGCGGTGCCGGGCCTGGTCAGGGTGACCCAGTCGAGGTGCTCCTTGATGCCCTCCTTGTTGGCGGGCGAGAGGAGGAGGCTGCGGATCTGGCCGGTCCAGGTGGAGCCCTGGGTGCCGGTGAAGAACAAGGGCAGCGTCTTCAGGTCATAGTGGTAGATGACCGTGCCGTCGAATACCGGGAAGACCTGGGTTCTGGTCCAGTATTCGTTGTGGGCGCCGACGTTGTACCACTGGAAGTTGGCCAGGACCATCTGGTCGATGTGCATCTCACGCAGGACTGCCGGGTCGGGGCAGTTGTCGCAGGTCATCTTCACCGCAGCCACGTGGTAGGTGTCGGCGTCGATGGGCAACTGCTGGCCCGAACCATCCTCGGGGTAGGTGGGCACCATGCTGGGCCACAGGAACCAGACCTTGCTTTCGTAGGTACCGAGGGGGGTGGTGACGTCCTGGGTGATGAAGGAAAGCAGGCCGCCCGCCACGGTCACCCCGTTCAGGTCGATATCGTCCAACCCCGCGTTCCGCCGGTCGTCGGCGGCCGAGTAATCCAGGGGGTTGTGGAACACTTCGGTGAAGTAATCCTTGCCCGCCGGCACCCGCTGGGCCGCCACCGCCGAAGGGGTTTGGATTTGAGCCTGGGCCGTCCCGGCCCAAGCCAACAACGCCACCAGCGCCAAGGCCACACGATGCATAATCACTGCTGTCTTCATAAGCCTGCTCCAGGACTCCGGTTCCTTGAAGCTGTCCCAGCGGCTGAGGGCAGGATCAAGGTTGGGTTCTAGTTTTGGAAATGTGGTGCTAGCTTATGGAGATGCGTAGAGGGTAATAATAATCGTTCTTACAACTGCTGCATGAACTTCTGAATGCTAATAATTTTATTCGAATCCAGATTCCACAAAAACAGCCGTAACGACTCCGCCACGACTGCCTGGTATGTCGGCGGTTCCGCTACCCTAGCCCCCCCGGGCCTTAGGCCGGTAACTTTGCGCCCCAGCCTTTCGGCTGGTTTACCCTTTACGACATCCTCCGTAGTTCAAATCAAATATAGGACAGAACGGGGCACGCGTAAAGAGTTAACCCGGCTTGTTCATGAGTAAATTGCTCAGTAAAAACCGGTACAAGAGCAATATCTTTGCGTTATTACGCTCCAATTCGGCACAAAAAAATTCACAATTTCCGACCGGAAAAAACCCTCCGGCACCCGAGCCCGCGCAAACGCCGGATTGGTAGTATCATGCAGGGGTTGGCTGTAAACTTACCTAAACTTTGATAATAATAAGAATAAAACCTAATTGGCTTTGCGACTAGCCCGGGGAGGCATCACCAAGGCGCGTCCCTCCAAAACCTGGCGTCCCTCCTGATTGCAAGCCGTGGTGAGGAGCACCACCCGGTTCTTAGCCGGGTCCAGCTCGGCCACCTCCACCCGGGCGGTCACCGTGTCGCCGATCCGCACCGGAGCCAGGAACCGCAGGTCTTGCTCCAAATAGATGGTGCCCGGCCCGGGCAGGCGGGTGCCGATGACCGCTGAGACCAAACCCGCGGTCAACATGCCGTGGGCGATGCGGGTCTTGAAGATGGTGGTCCGGGCGTATTCCTCGTTCAAGTGGGCCGGGTTGGTGTCCAGGGTGACCCCGGCGAAAAGATAGATGTCCGCCTCGGAGATGGTCTTGGCGATTTCCGCCGCCTCGCCCACCCGCAACTCTCCCACCGGTTTGCCCAACATTTGCTGCTTCCCTTCCGGCCGCCGCCCGGAGGGGACGGCCTGGCTCCGCTCTCGCCGGCCCGGGCCCTGGGGCCATGCCGGGCCGGGCGGCTCTTTCGGGCTATACGGCCCGGTTTTTCGGCTCCGGCCCCCGGCCGGGGCGGCGGAACCACGTCCCGAGCCCACTTTTTTCCCGGGAGCGCCCTGTTCCCGTAATTCCTACCCAGCAGGGGGGTTGTTCTGCCTTGCATTTTGCAGTAACAATTGCCAAATGGCCAGCTTCATCATCCAGGGCACGCTGTTCGAGGGAGCCGGTCGCTGACAATACCCTTATATGGAGATGCCAGATGTTTGGGCGAAAAAGCTACCTCGTTTTCCTGGTGGCGATGATGTGCGGGCTGGTGGCCCTGCCAGCCTGGGCTGCAGGTCCCGGCAACCCCGGTCCGCCGGCGGGGGTCGGCGGCGGTTGGGCCGATGCTCCCCACTTGAACCTCAACTTCACCGGCGCCGCCCTGAGCGCCACGGACCAAGCCAGCCTCTTGTATGTGGTGCAGGAGGAGAAGCTGGCCCGGGATGTGTACCAGTTCCTGGGGGCGGCTTGGAACCTGCCGATCTTCGAGAACATCGCCGCGGCCGAACAGCAGCACATGGATGCGGTGGGAAGCCTCCTGGAATATAACGGCTTGACCGACCCCACGGACAGCTTGGCGGTGGGCGAGTTCGACGATCCCACCCTGCAAGGCCTTTACGGCCAGCTTACCAGCCAGGGGCAGGCCTCCTACACCGACGCCCTGTGGGTGGGGGCCACCATCGAGGACCTGGACATCTTTGACCTGACCGCCCGCATGGGCGAGAGCACCAACGAGGACCTCCTCCGGGTTTTCAGCAACCTGGAGGAAGGCTCGGAGAACCATCTGCGGGCCTTTGCCGGGCAGTTGGAGAACTACGGTGCGGACTACACCGCGCAGTACATCAGCCAGGCCCAGCTTGAGGAGATTCTGGCTTCGCCCTGGAACGCCGGCCCCAACTGGTAGGGCCAGGCGGGCCGGGACCTGATTTATTTTGAGGCCATTGCATGGTGAAACACATGAATCATGTTGATATTTTATCAAAACTGGCTGTGAAACATGATTACGGCAAGCAATGGCCGATGCGGGCCAAGGATGGCCCGCCAAATTACAAGCTTTAAAAAGTTTGTAATTTGTGAGGCTTGGCAAAACCACGCTTTTGCCAAGCCGATAGTCGCACAAGGCATGGAGCCTTGTACAACAGTCTCATTTTAGGTCCTTTCAGACCGGGCCGCGGCGGAGGCAGTCTCCGTCGCGGCCCGGTTCCCTCTAATCTGCCGAAAAATCGGTGAGGGCTTCCCGCCAGGCCGCAGCCTGGGCCGGCCAAGTCCACCCCGCGGCCAGGGGCCGGTAGTCCGCGCGGCGGGCCAGCTCCGGCTGGGCCAGCAGGGGCTCCAGGGCCGCGGCCAGGGCGCCGGGGGGATAGAGCAGCTCGGCCGGGTACAGCTCCGGGTAGACCAGGGTGGCGGGGGCCAGGGGCCGGCAGCCGGCCCACACCGCCTCGGCCAGGGCCAGGCCGAAATACTCCTGCCGGGCGGTGGACAGGCCCACGTCGGCCCAGAACAGCCAGCGCCAGTATTCCCGCCGGTCGCCGGCCCAGCCCAGGTGCACCAGGCGGGGGCCCAGCTCATGGGCGGCCTGGGCAAAGCCCGGGTCCACCCGTGGGGGGCGGGGTCCCAGGACGGCCACCTGGAAGTCGCGGCCGGACCGGGCCAGGCCGAACAAGGCCTCCCACAGGGCGGCGGGGTCCTTGTCGTGTTCCCAGCGGTGGTTCCACACCAGGCGGAGCGGGCCGCGGCGGGGTCCGCGGACGAGATCCCCGGCCTCGGCCGGGTCCAGGGGGATGGGCAGCACCTGGCTTTTGGCCTGCACCTGCTCCACCAGGCCGGGGGGGCGGGCGTCGGGGAGCCGGGCCAGCAGGGTGGCGGCGGCCGCCAGCACCTCATCCCGCTGATAGGCCGAGTTGAACACCACCCGGCGGGCGGCCAGGGCGGTGGTGAGGTTTTGGAAGGCCAGGTAGAGATCACGCTCCTGCTGGCCGGCTCCGGCCGCGCCCGGGGCGGGGTAGGCCAGCTGGTTCTCGTGGAACACAGCCACGGCCGGCACCTGGGCCAGGGCGGGCACCAGGCCCCGCAACTCGGCCAGGGCCAGCATGGAGGTGCAGACCAAGCCGTCCCAGGGGCCGGCCAGGATCTCCCCGGCGGCCAGGGCCAGAAAGGCCGCCGCGCCCCGCATGCGCCAGCGGAAATGCCGGCCGGCCAGGCTCAGGGCGGTCCAGCGGGCCGGCACATATTGGAGCACCCCGGCCAGGAAGGCCCGGTGGGAGTGGGTGAGGTAGGGGTCCAGGAACAACAGCCGGGGGCCCGCTGCGCCGGCTTGTTGCACCCAGAGCGCCTCGGCGGCGGACATCGGCCGGGCTTAGCGCAGCACGGTGCGGGGCTTGTGAAAGCCCGAGGGCACGGCCAGGCAAGGGGAAACCAACGAGCGGGGGCCCAGGATCACCCCGGGGTTGGTGACCGAGTTGCACCCGGTTTGGCACCAATCCCCCAGGATGGCCCCGAACTTGCGCCGGGTCACCCGGTGCTCCTGGCCGTCGGCCCGGATGGTAGTGGGCCGCTCCAGCATCTTCAGGTTGGCCAGCTTGGTGCCGGCGCCCAGGTTCACCTCGCGGCCCAGGATGGAGTCGCCCAAGTAGGCGAAATGCCCGGCCTTGGCCCCGTCCAGCATGACCGTGTTCTTCATCTCGGTGGTGTGGCCCACCACGCAGGACGCCCCCACCAGGCAGGCGCCCCGGAGATAGGCGCCCTGGCGCACCTCGGAGCAGGGCCCCACAAAGGTGGGGCCCTTGATCAGGGCGCCGGGCTCCACCACCACCCCCGGGGCGAAGTACACGTCGTCGGACATGATCATGGCCCCGGCGTGGATCACCGCGGCGTCGGCCACTTTGTGGCCCAGGAGCCGCACCCGCATCTGGCCCTTGGTGGGATCGCCGCCCAGGAGCTGGAAGTCGTCGGAGTACATCTGCCCCTGGTGGATGACCACCGTGCGGGCCAGGATCTCCCCGCCCTCCAGGCGGAGCGCGTCGCCCTGGGGGCCGGCCTGGCGCACCAGTTCGCGGGTGAAGTCCTTGATCTTGTCCAGGGCCTCCCAGACCAGTTCCACCCCGTCGAACAGGGCGGCGTGGGTCAGGCCCTCCAGGTCGAACAGATCGCCGGGCGCGAGCATGGTCGGCTCCTTACCAGTGGGTGCGCACCTTGATGCCCTGGTTGGCCAGGTGCTCCTTGATCTGGCGGATGGTGTAGTGGCCGTAGTGGGTCATGGAGGCGATCAAGGCCGCGTCGGCGCGGGCCTCGGTGAGCACGTCGGCCAGGTGCTGGGGCTGACCCGCCCCGCCCGAGGCGATCACCGGGATGGTCACCGCCTCGGAAATGAGCCGGGTGAGGTCCAATTCGTAGCCGGTCTGGGTGCCGTCGGCGTCGATGCTGTTCAAGCAGATCTCGCCGGCGCCCCGGTCCTCGGCCTCCCGGGCCCAGGCCACGGCGTCCTTGCCCATGGGCTTGCGCCCGCCGTGGATCACCACCTCGTAGCCGCTGGGGATCTCCGGCCGCACGGGCACCTGCAAGACGTCCATGCCCAGGACCACGCACTGGTTGCCGAACTGATGCGCCCCCTCGCCGATGACCGCGGGGTTCTTCACCGCGGCGGAGTTGACGCTGACCTTCTCGGCCCCTGCCGCCAGGGCGGCGTACATGTCGGCCAGGGTGCGGAGCCCGCCGCCCACGGAAAAGGGCATGAAGATGGTTTGGGCCACCCGTTTCACCACGTCGATCATGATGTTCCGGTGGTCGGAACTGGCGGTGATGTCGTAGAACACCAGCTCGTCCGCACCTTCCTCATAGTAGAAGGCGGCCATCTCCACCGGGTCGCCGATGTCCACGTTGCCCTTGAACTTGATGCCCTTGGTCAGCCGGCCGTCGCGCACGTCCAGGCAGGGTATGATGCGTTTAGAGAGCATTTCCGCCCTCCTTGCCGTCCCATTTCAGGAAGTTGTCCAAGATTTTGAGCCCGGGCCGCCCGGATTTCTCCAGGTGGAACTGGAAGGCCACCAGGGAGCCCCGGCCCACGGCCGAGGGGAACTCCCGGCCGTGGAAGGTGGTGGCCAGCACCAACTCCTCGGGCACCTGTTCCGGGTGATAGGAGTGCACGAAGTAGTACTCCGCCTCGGGCGCCAGCCCGGCCAAGACCGGGTGGGGCCGGCGGAGCTGGAGGGAGTTCCAGCCCATGTGGGGGATCTTGATGGGGTGGCCCGCCTCGTCCCGGGCCTCGGGCGAAAAGCGCACCACCTGGCCGGGCAGGACCCCCAGGCAGGTGGTGTTCTCTTCCTCGCTGTGCTCAAAGATGACCTGGGTGCCCACGCAGATGCCCAGGACCGGCTTGTTCACGGCCAGGGCGTCCAACAGCACCCGGTCCAGGCCCAGGCGGGCCAGGCTGTGCATGGCCGCGCCGGCCGCGCCCACGCCGGGGAAGATAACCCGCTCGGCCGCGGCGATCTCCTCGGGCGACTGGGTTATATTGCCGTCGCCGCCCAGGTGGGCCACGGCGCGGGCCACGCTGGTCAAATTCCCAGCCTCATAGTCGATTATGGCTATCAAAATTCGTACTCCCAATATGAAAGCCCGCCGGGGAGGAGTCCCCGGCAGGCCGAGGTCCAACCCGGGCGGGGTCAGCCTTGTTGGGACAAGTTGGCCAAATAGTTCTTGGCTTCCTCGAAATCCGACCGCAAGGACAGGGCCTTCTTCAGCGAGGAGATGCCGGTCTCCCGGGAGCCGCCCTCGCACAGGGCGCGCCCCATGTTGAACCAGAGGTGCTCGTCGTCAGGCGAGAGCTTGATGGCCCGGCGGTAATGGTAGACGGCTTCCTCGTACATGCCCAGCTTGCGGAGCTGGATGCCGAACTCGTTGAAGATATGTTTGTGGCGGGGGTCCACCATTTGCTCGTTGGTGGTCAGCCCCTTGAACAGCTCCCGCGCCTTGTCCTCTTCCCCCAACGCCAGGTGGGTCTTGCCCAGGCCGAAGCCGGCCCGCACGTTCTTCTGGTCCAGCTTCAAGGCCCCTTTGAACTCGTACTCGGCGGAGTGGTATTCCTGTTTTTCCAGATGGCGCTCGCCCCGGGCGGCCAGACGGTCGGCTTCCTGCTGCTTGGGGGTCACCTTGTTGGGCTCAAAGTAGGGCTGAAAGATGAAACCGTCCTTGAGCCGGTTTATCTCCATCAGCTCCTTGTAGCCGCTGGGCTGGTCGTTCATGTCCAACAGCTCCAGCTCCACCGCGGAGCCGTGGCGGGAGTTGACCAGCCAGTAGTTCTGCATGGCCGAGTCTTTCTCGGTGTCGCCGATGCCCACCTTGCTCTTGATCACTTCCAGGTAGATCCCGCCGACCACTATTTCTTGATCCCCGTCAGCCATAGCGTTCTACTGCTTTCAGGTCCAGAGACCTTTTCGGTAATCCAGGAAATACTTTACCATGGCCACCGCTCCCAGCCCCACCGAGAGCCAAACGCCGGTGCGCCCCACGGTCATGAGCCAGGGCCAGCCCCCGGCCGCGCCCAGGAGCAGAAAGCCCAGGGACCAAGCCAGGCCGCCGGTCTTGTGCTTGCCCCACTGGTTGGGCCGCACCTTGGGCAGGGGTTTGAGCGGCAAGCGCTTCCGGCGGCGGTCCAGGAAGATGAGGACCGGCAGGATCACCGCGTGGCTCTCCATGGCCAGGATGGCCACGATGGCCGGCCAACCCAAAAGATCCCGCCGCCACACCAGAAACAGCACCACCGCGGCCAGGACCTTGTCGCCCAGGGGGTCCAGGAACGCGCCCAGCTTGCTGGTCTGCCCCCGGTAGCGCGCCACCGCGCCGTCGAAGAAATCACTGGACCCGGCCAGAAAGCCCAGCACGAACACCCACCAGAGGCTGCCGTCGCTCCAACCCACCAGGGCGATGCACAGGGCGAAGCCGATGCGCACCATGGTGATCTGGTTGGGGCTGATCCAGGCCGGCACCAGGGCGGCCAGGCGGTCCCGCCATTCAGGGGGGCGCGGTTTGGGTTCGTCGGCGGCGGTGATGACGCGCCTCCCGGTCCCTGCCCGGCTCCCGGGCGGCTGGGGGACCGGCGGGAAACAGCAAAAAGCCACTCCCGGGTACGCCTCCGGGGCGCCCGGCCGTGAGCAGGGTGTCTAAGTGCAAGCGCACCTTAATTTTTGCGGTTCAGAAACCCCTAAAAATATATCTCAAGCCCCCGAGCCGCTCAAGCGGAAATCCCCGGGTCCCCGGGGGGTGGCGCCCCGGGGCCGGCGGAGGAGTTCTCCCGGGCCTGGCGCCGCAGGTACAGCCCAATGATGGAGACCGCCGCCGGAGTGACCCCGCTGATGCGCCCGGCCTGGCCCAGGTTCAGGGGCCGGGCCTGGTCCAGCTTCTCCTGGATCTCCCGGCTGAGGCCCGGCAGGCCCCGGTAGGGGAAATCCGGGGGAATGGCCAGGGCCTCCAGGGCGCGGAAGCGGGCCACCTGCTCCCTCTCCCGTTCCTCGTACCCGGCGTAGCGGGCCTTGATCTCCACCTGCAACGCCGCCTCGGGCGGCAGGGCGGCCAGCCGCGCCAGGGCCGGGTCCAGGCCGGCCAGGCGGGCCAGGTCCATCTCCGGCCGGCGGAGCACCTCCCCGGCGGTCAAGGGCCGCTTCAAGGGGGCGGAGCCCAGGTCGGCCAGGGCCTGGTTCATCGCCGCGGTGGGGTTCAGGCGCACCGTGGCCAAGATATCCAGGGCCTCGGCCACGGCTTGGGCCTTGGCCTGGAACACGGCCCAGCGCGCGTCGTCCACCAGGCCGATCTCCCGGCCCAGGGGGGTAAGCCGCAGATCGGCGTTGTCCTCCCGCAGGGTGAGGCGGTACTCGGCCCGGCTGGTGAACATGCGGTATGGCTCCCGGGTGCCCTTGGTCACCAGGTCGTCCACCAAAACCCCCAAGTAGGCCTGGGAACGGTCCAGCACCACGGGCTCCTGGCCCCGGGCCCGGCGCGCCGCGTTGATCCCGGCCCACAGGCCTTGGGCCGCGGCCTCCTCGTACCCGCTGGTGCCGTTGATCTGGCCGGCCATGAACAGCCGCGCCAGGATTTTGGACTCCAGCCAGGGGGTCAGGTCCTGGGGATCGGAGTAATCGTACTCGATGGCGTAGCCCGGGCGCACGATCTCGGCCCGCCGGCAGCCGGGCAGGCTTTGCACGATCTGTTGCTGCACAAAAAGCGGCAGGCTGGTGGGGATGCCGTTGGGGTAGATCAGGCCGTTGTCCAGGCCCTGGGGCTCCAGGAACACCTGGTGGCCTTCCCGCTCGGGGAAGCGCACCACCTTGTCCTCGATGGAGGGGCAGTAGCGGGCGCCCACCCCGGTGATGACGCCGGCATACAGGGGCGACTGATCCAAGTTGCCCCGGATGGCCGCGTGGGTCTCGGCCGTGGTGGCCGTGATCCAGCAGGGGAGCTGGGGCAGGGCCGGGGCCTCGGACAGGAAACTGAACATGCGGGGCGCCGCGTCCCCGGGCTGGGTGGGCAGCTGGTCCAGGTCCAGGCTGCGGCGGTCCAGGCGGGGGCAGGTGCCGGTTTTGAGCCGTCCCAGGTGGAAGCCCAACTCGGCCATCTGGCGGGGCAAGGCCTCGGACGGCGGGTCGCCCAGGCGGCCGGCCGGCCGCTGGCGGAGCCCCAAATGGATCACCCCCCGCAGGAAGGTGCCGGTGGTGAGCACCACCGTGCGGGAGCGGAGTTCCTCGCCGGCCGCGGTGATCACCCCGGCCGCCCGGCCTTGATCCAGGATGAGCGCGGCCGCCTCGGCGTCGCGGAGGTGGAGGTTGGCCTGGGACAGGCAGACACGCCGCAGCCGGCGGGGGTAGCGGTCCATATCCACCTGGGCCCGGCTGGACCACACGGCCGGGCCTTTGCCCCGGTTCAGGAGCCGGAACTGGATGCCGGTGGCGTCGGTGTTCCGGGCCATTTCCCCGCCCAGGGCGTCGATCTCCCGCACCAGGTGGCCCTTGGCCAGGCCGCCCACGGCCGGATTGCAGGACAAGGCCCCCAGGTGGTCCAGGTTCAGGGTGACCAGGCAGGTGGCCGCCCCCAGGCGGGCCGCGGCCAGGGCGGCTTCCACCCCGGCGTGCCCGCCGCCCACCACCACCACGTCGAAGATTTGGGAATGCCGCGCTTGCATGGCTGAATTAATACTGGCGGACCGGGGATCTGGCAACCGGGCCGGGGGGGTTTTTCGGGAGGAAATCAGGGGATGGCCGGGGTGGGGTGCACCAGTTCCTTCAGCCACCACCAGGTGAGGCCGTAATACTCGTACAGGGCGAGGTGGGTCAGGTTCAGGGCCTGGGAACCGGGCAGCCAGGCCCACGGCGCGGCATCGGTGCTCTTGGTGCGGAAGTCCGCCGGGGCCGGCACGGGTTGCAGGCCGTACTGCCGGAAAATGAGGAGCGCCCGGGGCAGGTGGCTGGCGCTGGTCACCAGGGCAAAGGGCTCTTTCCCCAGCAGACCGGCCAGGCGCCGGGCCTGGTCGTCGGTGTCCCAGGAGAGGTCCTCCACGGAGAGGGCCGCGGTCGGCACTCCCAGCTCCCGGGCCACCTGGGCCATGTCCCGGGCCACCGAGCCGCCCTCGTAGGCCCCGCCCGAGAGCACCAGGCTGGCCCCGGGCAGGCCCTTCCACAGGCGGAGGCCCTCCAGAAGCCGCAGCACCGTGGACCGGCCCAGGCGGTCGGCCGGGGTGAGGGGGCCGGCCTGCCGTCCGCCGCTCAATACCACCACCCGGCGCACCCCCCGGGCAGCCAGGGCGGCCGGCTGGGCATAGCCGCCGGCCCGCTCTTCCAGGGGAGCCAGGAGGGCCTCGGCCACCACGGGAAGCGAAAAGCCCAGGAGCAGCACCCCGGCCAAGACCAGGCACCCCGGCCCGCCCCGGCTTTTGGGGCGCCGGGCCCACCACAAGCAGCCCCCGGCCCACCACAGGAGCACCAGCCCCACCGGCAGGATGAGCTGGCTCACCAGTTTTTTCAGGGCAAAGTAAAAAGTGGCCGCGTCCATGCTTGCTCCCGGAACGGGCGGGGAAAGCCTTTATCCCCTGCCGCCTACATGTTACCCCGGGGGGCCGGCAAACTTCCAGGCCTCCGGGGGCCGGGGCTCCCGGGCCGAACCGGCCTTTGGGCTGGGCAGCGGCCCGGGCTTGTGGCAAGCTTGGACCAGGGAGTTCCCCCAGGGGCCGCGCGCGGCCTGGGCAACAAGGTCAAGCAGAGGTGAGGGCCATGAGTACTTGGCAACGGGCGCTGGTATGGAGTTTTTTGGTCTGCGGGCTGGCGGGCAACGCTTGGGCCGGCGCGGTGGACGATCTGGAGTCCGCGGGGCAGGCCATGAAAAACGGCAATTACCAACAAGCCGTCGACCTGTTGAACCGGGCCATCGACTCCGGCGAACTGGACAAGGAGAACCTGGTGCGGGCCTTGGCCAACCGGGGAGTGGCCCACAAACGCCGGGGCGAGATGGCCCTGGCCCTGGCCGATTACGACGAGGCCATCCAGGTGAACCCCCGCGACGCGGTGAGCTATTACAACCGGGCCAACTACTGGTCCGAGGTGAACCAGCCGGACAAGGCCCTGGCCGACTACACCAAGGCCATTGAGTTGGACCCCGCCTTTGCCGCGGCCTACTTCAACCGGGGCCAGGCCTATTGGGAAATGAGCCGCAGCGAAGAGGCTTTGGCCGACTTCAACCAGGCCCTGCTGCGCGACCCCCTGTTCGCCCGGGCCTATTTTGCCCGGGGCGTGGTGTACTCCTTCCAGAAAAACTACCCCGCCGCGGCCCAGGACTATCAAAAGACCCTGGACCTGAACGCCAGCTATCTGCGGGCCTACAACAACCTGGCCGCCGCCCTGGTGGAGATGGGGCGCTACGCCGAGGCCCTGGAGGTGTTGGACCGCGGGCTCAAGCTCTCCCCGGACAATCCCCGCTTCCTCACCCAAAAGGCCCTGACCCTGGAGCACGCCGGCCGCTTCCCCGAGTCACTGGAACTGGTGCAGCAGGCGCTCCGGCTGGAGCCGGGCAACCGCGAGCTTTTGACCGCCCAAGAGCGTCTCCAGGGTAAAATGAAAGATAAGAAGTAAACACGGTCGCCGGCCGCGCCCCGCGCCCTGCCGCCCCCCGCTCCCCGCCCGCGCCATCCGCGGCGCTGGGAGACCGGCCGGTCTTTTTTTCCTGCCTGCCCCTTGCAATCCCCGCCGGGGTGATTAATTTCAATTTTGTAGATAATGATGCATGATAACAACTGGTTGCGTGTAATTGATCCAATGCTCGACCGGTTTCCGCCCGGGCGGGGGGCCGGGACGGGGCAGAGGAAGGAGATTCAGGCCATGCTGTTGACCAGAAACTTCTATCCGGTGGGCTCCTGGCGGGGCACTCTTTCCGAGATGGACCGTCTGCGCCGGGAGATGGGACGTGTGTTGGGGATGGCGGGAGAGGGCAGAGAGAGTAGCGCTCCCGCCGGGGCGGGGGTGTATCCCCTGCTCAACGTATCCGAGGACAAGGACGCCTTTTACGTACGGGCCGAGCTGCCCGGGGTCGCTTCGGGGGACATCGACATCAGCGTGGTGGGCCGCAACCTGGCCATCGCCGGGACCCGCAAGCCCCCCCAGCTGCCGGAAGGGGCCCGTTATCATCGCCGGGAGCGCGGCTTCCCCGCCTTCAACCGAGCCCTGACCTTGCCCGCCGACCTCGAGGTGACCAAGGTGAAGGCGATCAGCAAGGACGGGGTGCTGACCATTGTGCTGCCCAAGGCCGAGGCGGCCAAGCCCAAGCAAATCACGGTGGAGGCCTCTTAAACCCCGTAGCCTCACGGAAAGGAGCTGGGACCATGCCCGAGGGACGTGAAATCACGGCTGGCCAGGAAACCGTGCCGGCCGCGGCCGAACAAACCCGCAACGCGCCGGTGTACACCCCGGAGGTGGATATCTACGAAACCGAGGGGGAGTTGGTCTTGGTGGCCGACCTGCCCGGTCTGGCCAAGGAAGACCTGGTGGTGCATCTGGAGGACGACACCCTGACCCTGGAAGGCGAGGTCAAACCCGTTGGGGCAACGGAGACCCTGCTGCTCCAGGAGTACCGCACCGGTCGCTATTTCCGGCAGTTCACGGTGTCCGAGCACGTGGACCGGACTAAGATCAACGCCCGGCTCAAGGACGGGCAGCTCACCCTGCACCTGCCCAAGGCCGCGGCCGCCAAGCCGCAGCGCATCGAGGTGCAGACCGGTTAGACGGCCGGGTTCCTTCCGGGGCCTGGCCCCCCGCCCTCCGGGTAGGCCCGGGGGGCTTTGTTTTTCAGGGATGGCGGGGGACCGCCGGGACCGGCCGCGGCGGCGGGGGCCCGCAGACCAGCCGCCGCAGAAAGGGGGCCTCGGCCCGGGCCGCGGCCTGGTTGCCCCACACCCCCCAGTGGATGTCCCGGTTCTTGTACAGGGGCGCCGGGTTGGCCAGGGCCGCCTGCCGGAGCGCCGGGGTCAGATCCAGAAACGGCAGGCCCAGCCGCCGGCAGTCGGCGGCCAGGATGCGGCCGGGCAGGCCGGGGTCCAGCCGGGCCGGGTCCAGCCCGGGGTTCTCGCGGCGGCATTGGGGGTCCTCCACCAGCTCCCTGAGCTCGGCGGGGTAGACCTGCAAGCGGGAAGGGTAGAGCACCACGGCCAGCACCAGGCCTTCCCGCGAGGCCTCCCCGGCCATGTGGGCCAACAGTTCCAGGAAGGGGCGATACTGGCGGGCGGTTTCCTCGGGGCCGGGGTTGTAGAAGCGCCCCACCTCGTCGGCCATGATGTGCACGTAGCCCTCTCGGTTGAAGGCCGGCTCCACCATGCCGGGGGACTGGTCCGTGGGATCGGGCTGGCCCGGGTTCACCTTGCCGCCGCCCCGCTTGGCTCTGCTCCCCCGAGCCTCCGCCTGGGCCCCTTTTTGGGCCTCGCGCATCAAGACCGGGTGGCTGGCGGCGGGCAGGCTTTGTTGCAGGAGATAGGCGTTGGCCAGGAAACGCCAAAGGTAGGAGTGCAGATAGAACGGCTGGGGCTCGCGCAGGTTGGAAGTGTGGCGTAACAGGTTGGGGGTGTCGTTGCCCAGGTAGAGGTGCAGAACCACCACCCGCGGATGGTAAACCGGGGCGGCCAGGCGGAACATGGTGGCATATTCCCACAGCCCGTTGCCGGGCACCCCGAAGTTCAGGATTTCCGGGCGCTGCTCCGGGCAGGCGGCGGCCAGATCGTGGTCCAGGATGGTCTGCACCCCCTGGGGATAGGGCACCATGGCATAGCAGAACGAATCGCCCAGGGTCAGGATGCGGAACCTCTGGTCGGGGTTGGCCGGGGAGAATTCCTGGTCGGCGAATCCCAGGGCGTTGGTGTGGTAGTTCATCCAATTGCGGTGGGGAATCAGGTCCTTCTGGTCCAGGAGGAACTGGTTCAGGTCGTCGTAGACGTTGCTTTTTTGGCTCACGCCGGCCGTGGCCAAAAACCGCACGCCGGGCAGGAACAGGCTGGCGGCGCGCAACAGGACCTCGCCGGCCACCACACAGGCCACCACGGTCAAGAGGGTCAAAATCAGGTAATAGGCGAAAGGATGCTTCCCTTTGTCGGTCATAGTGGTTATGTTCTACACGCCGGTGAAGCCCACGGCAATGGTTTCGCGCCCCCGGGGCGCCACCGCCGCCGTCTTCGCCTGCCCAGGGAGGGGCCGCGGCGTGGCCAGACCAGGGCCGCGGTGAGCATCATCAAGAGCCGGACCTTGACCGCCCGGCTTTTCCACCCCGCGTTTGGCGCGGGTTTGGTTTGTTCTGCATGCCCCCGGAAGAAATCCTCAAAACACCCCCCACCGCCGATCTTGCGTCCTCTGGCGTGCCCGCTGGTCCCGCTCCGGCCCGGCCGGCAATCCCCGGCGCCGACCCGCCCGGTTGCCTGGAGGAACTCTCCCACGCGGTCTTCGAGACCAATCAGGCCATCAAGCTGGTGATCGACCCCCGGAGCGGGGCGGTGAAGTTCGCCAACCAGGCGGCGGTGGATTTTTACGGCTATCCCCGCAGCGACCTTCTGCACAAGGCCATTTTCGACCTGAACCTCGACCCGGAGCCGGAAACCAGGGCCAACATGGCCAGCGCCCTGGCGGGCAGGACCCTGCCTTTCCATTTCCGGCATCGCCTGGCCAACGGTGAGGTCCGGGAAGTGGAAGTATTCTCCGGACCGGTCACCGTGGGGGAACAGGTCTGGCTGTATTCCATCATCTTCGATGTCACCGACTGCCGGAAGACCCGGGAGGACCTGGCCATAGGCCGGGAACAGATGGCTTTGGCCCGCGAGGCGGCGGGCATGGTGCCCTGGAGCCTGGATCCCGCCAGTGGGGCGTTCACCTGGTTCCTGCCCCTGCCCAGCCTGTTCGGGCCGAATTTGGCCGACCATCCCCAGAGCCTGGCGGAGTTGGGCCGGCTGGTGCACCCCGACGACCAAGCGCGTCTGGCCGAGCTGGGGCGCCTGACCTTCGGCCAGGCGGCGACTTTTCGGGCCGAGCTCCGGGTGCGGAAACCCGGCGGGGAAGAGGGCTGGCTCTATCTGGCCGGCCGGCGGCTCGCCCCCTCCCTGGGGGCGGTGGAACGCATCATCGGCCTGGTCCAGGATGTCACCCTGCGGAAAAACACTGAGATCGCCCTGAAGGAGTCGGAGGAGCGTTACCGTTTCCTGGCCGAGAACACCGGCGACGTGCTCTACCGCCTGCGCTACGACAGCATGACCTACGACTACCTGGGGCCGGGGATCAGCCGGCTCACCGGTTACCAGGTGGAGGAGATCAATGCCCTGGGCTTCCACCGGCTGGTGCGCTTCATCACCGATCCCAGCGGACGCCCCCTGGACCGCAAGCATCTGGTGAAACGCCGCCTTTCGGGTGACACCCGGGAGTTCGCGGCCGATTACCTCATCAAGGCCAAGGATGGCCAGGAGGTGTGGCTCTCGGACCACTCCATGCCCTGGTTCGACGAGGCGGGCCGCCTGTTGGGTTCGGCCGGCATCCTGAGCGACATCACCGACCGCAAAAGGGCCCAAGAGGAGCTGGCCCGCACCAAATCCCTGTTGCAGGCAGCCATCGAGCAGACCCCGGCCGGCATTCTCATGGCCGACCAGGCGAGCCGCCTGTTCCTGGCCAACACCGCCGCCTTGGAGATGCGCTTCGCCCCCCTGCGGGGCCCGGTGACCCCCGAGGTGAGCCGCTGGCGGCTCCTGCACCCCGACGGCACTCCCTTTGCGCCGGATGATCTGCCCCTCTTTGCGGCCACCCAACGCGGCACGGTGATCAGGAACCAGGAGGCCATCCTGGAGGGCACGGAAGGCGAGCAACGCTGGATCCTGGGCAATGCCGCGCCGGTCACCGATCCCACGGGACGCATCGTGGCCGGGGTGGCGGTGTTCTCGGACATCACCGAAGCCCGGGCCATGCAAAAGGCCCTGGTGGACGTGCAGTGGAGCTACCGCCGTCTCTTGGACAACGCCAACGAGGGCGTGGCCATCATCCAGGACGGCCGCATGGTGCTCACCAATCCCCGGCTGGCCGAAATCAGCGGTTATACGTCCGAAGAGCTCAAGGCGCGTCCCTTCTTGGAACTGGTGCACGCCGAGGACCGCGACGAGGTGTGGGAGCGCCAAATCCAGGCCGTGGGGGAGGAGACCCCGGCCGCGGCCTATGAGTTCCGCCTGCGCACCCGGGAAGGGGGGATGCGCTGGCTCTTGGTCAACCACCTCTCGGTGGAGTGGGAAGGCCGGCCGGCCGCCCTCAGCTTTTTCAGCGACATCACCTCCCGCAAGCTGGCCGAGGAGGCGCTCCGGGCCAGCGAGGAAAAGTACCGGGTCACCTTCCAGGCCTCGCCCGACGGCATCGCGGTGGTCGATCCCGTGACCTGGACCTTCCTGGAGGTCAACGACGGCTTCTGCCAGTTGACCCAGCTCGCGCGCGAGGCGGTGCTGGGCCGCACCCCGTCCCAGGCGGGCATCCTGCTCTCCGAGGAGGACAAGGCGGTGATCCTGCGGGGCCTCTCCACCCGGGGCATGGTGAGCGGCCTGGAGGTTCCTTTCCAAAACACCCGGGGCGTTTCGCGGCACACCCTTTTTTCCTGCCGCACTTTTGATTACCAGGGCCAACCCTGCCTGGTGGCGGTGGTGCACGATGTCAGCGAGCTGAAAAAGGCCCAGGAGGAAAAGCGCCTGCTCACCGAGCGCCTGCAACAGGCGCAAAAATTGGAGGCCATCGGCACTCTGGCCGGCGGGGTGGCCCACGACTTCAACAACCTCCTGCAAATTATCTCCGGCCACATCCAGTTCCTCTCGCGGGCCAGCGTGCTCTCCGACGCCCCCGGGCGGCACGTGCAGAAGATCCAGAAGACCATCGACCGGGCCGCCAAGCTGGTGCGCCAGCTCCTCACCTTTGGCCGCAAGCTGCAGCCGGTGTTCCGGCCCCTGAACCTGAACGCCCAGTTGCACGACACCCTGGAGCTCTTGCGCCTCACCCTGCCGCCGGAGGTGCGGCTCCGCTTTGACCTGGCCGAGGACCTGTGGCAGGTCAACGGCGACCCCGGCCAACTGGAGCAGGTGATGATGAACCTGGTGACCAACGCCCGGGACGCCCTGCCCCAGGGCGGGGTGGTCACCCTGAGCACCAAGAACATCCTGGTGCGCCCCGGCGAAAACCCGCCCGTGGCCGAACTGGCTCCCGGCCAGTGGGTACGGCTCACCGTGGCCGACAACGGGGTGGGCATGGACGAGGAGACCCGCCGGCAACTTTTCGAGCCCTTCTTCACCACCAAGGCCCTGGGCCGGGGCACCGGCCTGGGCCTGGCCATGGTCTACGGCATCCTGGAGACCCACGGCGGCGGCATCACCTGCCAGAGCCGGCCGGGGCAGGGGGCCGTTTTCCAGATCCACCTGCCGGCCCTGACCGGGGTGGCCCCGGTGGAGCCCTCGGCCGTGGCCAGCGGGCTGCCGGACATCCGGGGCGGGCGGGAGACCGTGCTGTTGGTGGATGATGAAAAGGAGATCGTGGCCGCCCTGGCCACCAGTTTGCAGGAGTGGGGCTATCAGGTGCTGCCCGCCTACAGCGGCGAGGAGGGGCTGGAGATCTTCCGCACCAGTTGGCCGCACATCGATCTGGTGATCCTGGACCTGGGCATGCCGGGCATGGGCGGGCTGGCCTGCCTGGCCGGCATGCGGGAGCTGAATCCCGCGGCCCGGGTGATCATCGCCAGCGGCTTCTCCGCCGCGGCCCACCAGGCGGCCCGGCGGGAAATCCAGGCCAACTGCTTCGTGGAAAAGCCCTATCGGTTGGGGGAAATGCTGCGGGCGGTGCGCCGCACGCTGGATGCGGAAGACTGTTAAGCTCTACCCCTTCCGCCCGCGGCCAGGTCCGCCAAGATCGCCGCCGCCTGCCGGGCCCCGCCCCGGGGCCGCGGAGCCTGCCGCCGGGCGGCGGCCGCGGCCCACACCTCCGGCTCCTGGGACCATAGCCGTCCCGGCGCCACCCCCCAGGCCCCGCCCCAGGCCCGGGCCGCCGCCTCCAGGGCCGGGTTCTCCGGCCAGGCCGGGCGTTCTTCAAAAAGGATCGGCGTGCCCGTGGCCAGGCAGGTGGCCAAAAGGCTGTAGCCCAGTTTGCCCACCACCAGATCCACCGAGGCGGTCACGTCGGCATGGGGGAACTCCCCGGGGTCCAGCTTCTGGTAGCCTGGCAGGTCCAGTTGGTGCTCCAGACCCACCAGGCGCCAGCCCGGCGGCACGCGCCAGGCGGGCAGCCGGTCGCCGCCGTACACCCCCAGGTAGACCAGGGCCAGTTTCTCGCCCGGACCCAGGCCCAGGCCCCGGCGGAAAGAGGGGCCCAGGTCGCGGCCGGCCGGGGCGATCAGCTCCACCTCGCGGGTGCGCCCGTCAAAGGCGAAATCCATCGACAAGGGCGGCCGCAGGTGCAGGTCCAGGGCCTGGTAAGCCTCCGCCACCTGGGGCAGGCAGGCGGCCAGGCCCGGCTCCGCCGCGGCCAGGCCGGCGTAGATCTCCCGCCAGGTGAAGGAGGCCAGGAGCACGGCCGCGAGCCCGGCCCGGCGGGCGGCCACCAGGGGCAAAAACCCCGAGTCGGCCACCACCACCCCGGCCCCGCCCCCGGCCAGGCGCGCGGCTTCGCTCTCCACCAGGCGTTTCCGGTCGGCCAGGAGCTGCTCTACGGCCCGGCGGGTGGCGGCCAAGTCCACCCCCAAGGGTCCGGCCATGCGGCAGCCCACGTCCAAAGCCAGGGGAAGATAGCGGAAGGGGCGGACGAGGCTCCACTGGAAAAAGGCCGCGGGCAGGGGGCAGGCCACCTCCAGTTCCACCGCGGGGGGCAGCTCGGCCATGACCTGGACCGCGCGCACCGCGTGGCCATAGCCGTGGCCGGAAATGTGGAACACCACCTTGGGGCGCAGAGCCGCCATGGCCTCTCCGGAAACAGAAGGAGAGGCGATGCTAACCCTCGCCGCCGAGGGTGTCAACTCCCGGGGGCGGCCCGCGCCGGCGGGGAATTTGGTTGCCAGGGCGGGGCGGCTCCTGCCACAAAATATAGACGGGGGGTGGGCCGCGCGCCGGACCGGGGCGAGGCTGGAGCCCCCGGGCCAGCCCCAGGAGGAGGAAGCATGCCGCCCCAGACTGAACAGGTGGTGAGGAGCGCCTGCCGCGGATGCCACGGGGTCTGCCAGGTGCTGGTGCACCTGCGGGAGGGCCGGGTGGTCCGGGTCACGGGCGACCCCGCCAGCCCCACCAGCCGGGGCTATCTCTGCCCCAAGGGCGCTGCCGCGCCGGAGCTCCTGTATCATCCCGACCGGCTCACCCGGCCGCTCCGGCGGGTGGGCCAGCGGGGGGAGGGCCGCTGGCGGCCCGTGACCTGGGCCGAGGCCCTGGGCGAGATGGCTGAGCGCTTCGGCGGGATCAAGGACGAAAGCGGCGCCGAGTTCCTGGCCATCATGCAAGGCACCGGGCGGCCCTATAGCGAGTTCACCCTGCGCTTTGCCAACGCTTTCGGCACCCCCAACTTCGTGAGTCCCGGGCACCTCTGCTACCTGCCCCGGGTCATCGCCAGCCAGATCACCCTGGGTGGCCTGCCGGTGGCGGACATCTACGGCCAGGGCGGCCAGATGCCCCGCACCGTGCTCCTCTGGGGCTGCAATATCACCGCCACCGGGGCGGCCGACGGCATGTGCGGCAACCTGCTGGCCCGGGCGCTGCAACAAGCTGAGCGGGTGATGGTGGTGGATCCCCGCCGGATCGGGCCCACGGAAAAGGCCCGGCCCTGGCTGGCCCTCCGGCCGGGCAGCGACCTGGCCCTGGCCCTGGCCATGCTCCACGTGATCATCACCGAGGACCTCTTTGACCACGACTTCGTGACGCGCCATTGCCACGGTTTTGCCGAGCTGGCCGCCCACGTGGCGCCCTGCACCCCGGCGTGGGCCGCCGGCCCCACCTGGCTGGACCCGGCGGACATCCGCGCGGCGGCCCGGGCCCTGGCCACGGAACGCCCGGCCTGTCTGCAATGGGGCAACGGGGTGGACACCCAGCCCCACAGCTTCCAGGCCGCCCGGGCCCTGCTGCTCCTCTTGGCCCTGACCGGCAATCTGGACGTGCCGGGCGGCAACGTCTTGTGGGTGCCGCCGGCCGGGGTGCGGCCCAAATCCCCCCTCATCGACCACAGCGTGGCCGGCGACCAGTTCCTGCCGCCGGAACAAAAAGCGCGCATGATCGGGGCCGGGGATTTCCCCTTTGCCCCGGGCGCCCATCCCCCCACCTTCTGGCAGGCCGTGGCCACCGGCGACCCCTACCGGGTGCGGGGCCTGTGGGTGGTGGGCTCCAACCCCCTCTCCACCGCCACCCAGGGGGAGCTGGCGGCCCGCGGTCTGCGGGATTACCTGGAGTTCACGGTGGTCAGCGACTTCTTCCTGACCCCCACGGCCGAACTGGCCGATCTGGTGCTGCCGGCCGCCACCTGGCTGGAGCAGGACGACGTGGTGAGCCTGCACAAGGTCTGGTGCGTCCTGGCCCGCCGGCAGGTGGCCCAGGTGGGCGAGGTGCGGGACGACCGCGACGTGATCCTGGATTTGGCCCACCACCTGGGGCTCCACGAGGCCTTTCCCTGGCCGGACCGGCAGAACTACCTGGCCTGGCTCCTGGAGCCCGGCGGCTGGAGCTTCGCCGAGTTCTGCGAGCTGGGGATCGTGCAAGGGGAGATGCGCTACCGCAAATACGAAGAGGCCGGCTTCCCCACCCCCACCGGCAAGTTCGAACTTTTTTCCACCATCATGGCGCACGCCGGAGCCTCGCCGCTGCCGGTGTTCCGGGGCCTGCCCGGCCCGCCGGAGGCCGGCGCGGCCGGGCAGGGGGAGTATCCCCTGATCCTGGTGAGCGGTTGCAAGCAGCTTCATTTCTTCCACTCCGAGGGGCGGCAACTCGCCTCCCTGCGGAAAGCCCATCCCGAACCGCGCCTGGACCTGCACCCCGCCACCGCGGCCGGCCTGGGCCTGGCCGCCGGCGACTGGGCCCGGGTGGAGACCCCCCACGGCCGGGCCTGGTTCCGGGTGCGGCTCAGCGAGGGCCTGGACCCCCGGGTGGTCCACGCGGAGCACGCCTGGTGGTTCCCGGAGCGTCCGGGCCCGGGGCACGGCTGGCGGGAGAGCAACGTGAACCTGTTGTTCGGCCAGGGTCCCTATGACCCCGAGACCGGAGCCGAGCCGCTGAAGTGCTACTGGTGCCGGGTGAGGAAGGGGGCGGGGCCGGCTAATTAATTTGTGAGCGATGCACGGTGCGTCCCGCACCGTGCATCTTGGAGTGTTGGCAAAAGCGTGACTCCACCCCAGCAAGCAGAGCTTGCTGGGGGCCCTGGTTTTGCCAAAACTCACAAATTACTCGCCTTTCAGGATCGCGATTTGGCGGGCCACGCATCCACCCCAAGCAAGTGGAACTTGCTTGGGGTGGATGCGTGGCCCGCTTGCGGCCGATGGCGCACAACCAACCGTCTAAATATGAAATAAGCGACTGTTTTAAATACAATATGTTTGTATTTCCCGTGCATCGGCCTCAATTTGTGAAGGAAAATTTGTGCACCAGGGAGGCCGGAGCCCCCACGGCGCGGGTGGCGGGGGCCGCTTCTGCTATAATTGGGGGAATTCCGGGCGGGTAACGCCCGGGGCGGACCCGCGCCGGCGGAAGGTCGGTATTTGGGTGGCCTGGAGCACCCCCTTACCGTTGGCCAAGGCGGCCGACCGGCAGACCCCTGCCGCGGCGGCCGAGTCCGCAAACCAAATAGACCGGAAGGACCTTTTGGGGGGCCACCTGAGGGAGGAACCCTTGGAACCTGGAGTTTACGACGACAGCATCCTGCGTTCCCTGCGGCGCATGACGCGGGCCATTGACCTGCACAGCCGGCACCTGGCCGGCGCCTTCCAGCTCACCGGACCGCAGCTCTTTTGCCTGCGCACCCTCCTGCGCCTGGGCCCCCTGCCCCCTTCGGCCTTGGCCCGGGAGGTCAGCCTCAGCCAGGCCACGGTCACCGGCATCCTGGACCGCCTGGAAAACCGCCATTTGGTGGAGCGGGCGCGCTCTTCCCGCGACCGGCGGCAGGTGATCGTTTCCGTGACGCCCCAGGGTCAGGAACTCTCCGCGGCCGCGCCGCCTCTGTTGCAGGACAGCCTGGCCCACCATCTGGCCGAGCTGCCGCAGGAGGAGCAGGCCAACATTGACCAAGTGCTGCGCTGGGTGGTGGAGATGATGGAGACCCCGGAGCTGGCCGCGTCGTCCGCCCTGCCCGCCGGCAGCGCGCCCCCTTCGCCGGAAGCCGAGCCGCAGCCGCGGGCCTGAACCCCCGGGGCCAATGGCGGCCTGGAAGGTACTCGGTCCCCGGCGGGGTGCCGCCGGGGCCGGGCAGAGGGACCGCGGGGGGATTGGTGCCTAGAACAAGGCGTAAATAAAGGGCGCCACGGCGGAGCCCTCGGTCAAGACGATCAAGGCCCCCATTACCACCAGCACCACCACGATGGGCAAGAGCCAGAATTTCTTCCGCTCCCGCAGAAAATCCCAGAACTGTCCCAGGATGGATATCTTGGACATGATAGTATCCGCTTTCTTTCAGTGCAGCTTGTCGCTCTGCTCCGGCCGGTAGCTCGCCGGATCGCGGCGGTGCCAATAACTCTCCCGGTCGCCCATTTTGAGATCCAGAAAGTCTTTGCCCACCAAACGGGCCACCAGGCTCACCGGGGTCAGCACCAGGTAGAACACCAGGGTGAGGAGCAGGCGGGACATGAAGTAGCCCAGCACGGCCGCCAGACTCATCCAGACCAGATACAGGGGGGTGAGCCCCCGGGGCCAGAGGAGGCCCAGGCCGCCGGTGAGCCCGGCGGCCCCCGCGAACCAGGGCCACCAGACGCTACCCTTCCAGAACAACAGTCCGGCCAAAAGCCCCAGGATCACCAGGAAGGTGAGGCCCAGCTTGCGGCACTCGGCGTGGCTGGGGTCCAAGGCCCGGATCTGCCCGGATATTTCTTGCCAGGCGCCCATCAGTCCAGCTCGAACTCCTTTTGCCAGTCAACGTCACCGGTCAGGGGCGGCTGGGCGGTTTTGTCCAGCACAAAGGGGCCCAGGATGAGGTGGTCCATCTCGGTGCGCATGAAGCAGGTGTAGGCATCGGCCGGCGAGCAGACAATGGGCTCGCCGCGCACGTTGAAACTGGTGTTTACGATCACCCCGCAGCCGGTGGCCTGTTCAAAGGCGGTGAGCAGGCGGTGGTACAGGGGGTTGGTCTCCGGGTGCACGGTCTGCACCCGGGCCGAGTAGTCCACGTGGGTCACCGCGGGGATGTCCGAGCGGGGCACGTTCAGCTTGGCGATGCCGAACAGGCCCTCTTCCTCCTCGCTCATGGCCCGGCGGCGCGCGGGCTGCACCCCGGCCACCAGCAGCATGTAGGGGCTGGGCCGGTCCAACTCGAAGTACTCGCCCACCCGCTCGGCCAGGACGCTGGGGGCAAAGGGGCGGAAGGACTCGCGGTGCTTGATCTTGAGGTTCATCACCGCCTGCATGCGGGGGCTCCGGGCGTCGCCGATGATGGAGCGGCCGCCCAATGCCCGCGGGCCGAACTCCATGCGCCCCTGGAACCAGCCCACCACCTTTTCCTGGGCCAGGAGATCGGCGGCCAGGCCGGGCAGCTCGTCCCAGGTCACCTGGCGGTAGGGGAGACCCCGGGCCACCAGGAATTCTCGGAGGGTGGCCTCGTCAAAGGCCGGGCCCAGGTAGGAGCCGTCCTGACGGTCCAATTGCGGGGTTTCGGCCGCCCGGGGGTGGCCCAGGTATTGGTGCCAGGCAAAAAGCGCCGCGCCCAGGGCCCCGCCGGCGTCGCCCGCGGCGGGCTGAATCCAGATCTCCGCGAAAGGTCCCTCACGCAGGAGGATACCGTTGGCCACACAGTTCAGGGCCACGCCGCCAGCCAGGACCAGGCGGGACTCCCCGGTCTCCTGGTGCACGTGGGCCGCGGTGCGGGAGACCACCATTTCGGTGACCTTCTGCACGCTGGCGGCCAGGTCCATCTCCCGCTGGGTCAAGGGGCTTTCCGGCGCCCGGGGCGGCCCGCCGAACAGCGCGGCAAAGCGCCGGTTGGTCATGGTCAGGCCGCCGCAGTAATTGAAATACTTCTGGTTCAGCTTGAAGGAGCCGTCGGGCCGCAGGTCCATCAGCTCGCTAAGGATGGTGTCCACGTAGCGCGGTTGGCCATAGGGCGCCAGGCCCATGACCTTGTACTCGCCGGAGTTGACCTTGAAACCGGTGAAGTAGGTGAAAGCCGAGTACAAGAGCCCCAGGGAGTGGGGGAACTTGAGTTCGGCCCACAACTCCACCTGGTTGTCCCGCCCCACCCCCCAGGAGGTGGTGGACCATTCCCCCACGCCGTCCATGGTGAGGATGGCCGCCCGGGGGAAGGGGGAGGGGAAAAAGGCGCTGGCCGCGTGGGACTGGTGATGTTCGGGGTAGATGATGTGGCCCTCGTAGCTCAACTCCTTTTGGATGAGGTCGGGCAGCCAGAGCTTTTCCTTCATCCACAGGGGCATGGCCCGGAGGAAGGAAACCAGGCCCTTGGGGGCCAGGGCCAGGTAGGTTTCCAGGAGGCGTTCGAACTTCAGGAAGGGCTTGTCGTAGAAGGCCACCAAATCCAGGTCGCCGGCGGTGATGCCGCCCGTGGCCAGACAGAAGGCCACGGCCTGGCGGGGATAGCGGTGGTCGTGCTTCTTGCGGCTGAACCTCTCCTCCTGGGCCGCGGCCACCACCCGGCCGTCCTGCACCAGACAGGCGGCCGAGTCGTGATAATAGGCTGATATGCCTAGGATGTTCAAGAAGAGCCTCCCACCGCAACCCTGGCTGGAAAAACTGAAACGTCCTCCAGTTTAGTTGAGGGTCGGCTATTGTGCAATGGACATCGGCCCAGCGGCACAGGGCTGCATTTATGTCGCCAAATTTTAAACGAGGTTTTTTTTAATATGGGGCCAGGAACCTCGGCCCGGCGGGCCGAGGCCGAGGGGCGGCTCAGGTCCCGGTTTTGCGGTTCCGGCGGCCGGACTCCCGGGAGGGCGGCGGCGCCAGACAGAGCCGGCCGGCGGATTCGGCCGGCAGGCCCCAGCGGCCCTGTTTGGAACGGTTGGCCAAGAGGCGGTACAACAGGGGGCGGCGATGGGGAAAGATGCTCTCCTCCTCCCGCCAGCGGGTGGTGGCGGCCGGGTCGATCTCCACCTCCAGCACGCATTCCTCGGTCCCGGCCCGCACCAGCTCCTCGCCGTGGGGGTCGATCACCGCGCTGTGCCCGGCAAAAAAGGGCCCCGGCCGGTTGGCGTAGATCACGTGCACCTGGTTGAAGATGGCGGCGCCCACCATACGCCGCAGCATGTAGCGGGGGGCAAAGCTGGCCGGCACGGCCGAGATGTTCACGATGATCTCGGCGCCCCGGAGGGCCAGCACCCGCCAGACTTCCTGAAAGGCCGCATCGAAACAAATGTTGACGCCGATGCGGCCCAAGGGGGTTTCAAACACCTTGAGCCGGCGTCCGGGCAGGAAATGCTCGGTCCAGTGCACATGGGTCTTCTGATATTGTTGCACCCCCCGGGCGTCCACGTAGGCGGCCACGTTCTGGTAAGCGTCGCCTTGACGGTGCAGCTCGCCCAGGATCACCCGGGCGTCCTGTTTCCGGATGAAGCCGTGGACTTCCTGGAATATTTGCTGCTTAACCGCCATCATCTGCCGGAAAAGAAAGCCCTCCGGTTTCTGGTCCGAGGGGTGCCCATGGAGAATCAGCTCGGGAAAAACGATGAGATCTGCCTGGCGATGTTCCAGGATTATCTCCTTCAGCTTGGCGAGATGCCCCGGAACATCATCCGGATGGAAATTGATTTGAGCCACGCATATCTTGAATTTTCCACTGGCAGTGGGCATGTCACCTTCCCTGGGCGCAGGCGGCAGAAAGTTGGGCGCTTCGCCCTAAAGACGCTAAGTGATGGGTAGCTGTTTTCCGGCAGGCTAAACGGGCGGCCTGCCGATCAAAACCATCAAGTTTTTTTGGGGAAAGGGGGTGTGGGGGAAAACCCCTTTTGGTTCACAAAAAGAGGTTTTCCCCCACAAATTCTCCCATCTCTCCGAAATCCTCCTAGGCCGTAGCGGCCAGATTCATGAAGGGCGGCAGGTAGTGGGCGCGGATTTCCTCTTCCATGCTCTGCAAGAACATCCGGGCCGCCATCTTGCCGTAGGGCTCTTCGCCGTAGCGGTAGAGGCTGCCCTTGTCGGCCTCCAGGTTCTTGGCGGCGAGTTTGGTGTCCACCAGGTTGCCCACCCGCCGGGTGGCGATGTTCTCGATGATCTGATGGATGCCCGAGCCGGACTGGGCCGGGTCTTTCCGGCGGAAGGCCAGGTAGGCCGGCACGCCCAGCTCCACCGCGGCCTGGCGGTGCACCCTTTTGCGGAGCATGTCCCCCGAGCCTTCCAGTTTGAGGCGGGGTGAAACCCGCATGGCGAAGGTGATGACATCGCGGTCCAGGTAGGGGGCGCGCAGCTCGATGGAGTGGGCCATGGTCAGCTTGTCTTCCCGCTCCAGGGTGTCGGTGTAGAGCAGGGTGAGGTCCTGCCACAGCTTTTCGTGCAGCCGGAGATAGCCGTTTTCCTCCAGCACGTCGTTGTACCAGGGGTAGCCCGCGAACAGCTCGTCCGCGGCCTGACCGGTGAACATCACCCGGATGCCGTCCCGGGCGGCCAGGCGGGCGGCCAGGTACATGGGGATGGCCACTTCCACCTGCAACAGGCCGCATTCCTCCACGTTACGGATTACCTCCGGCAGGAGTTCCTCCACCAGGGCTTCGTCGATGATGCTGGTCTTCAGCTCCAGACCCAGGTCGCGAGCCACCTCGCGGGCGGCGTGCACGTCGGCGGAATCAGCCGTGCCGGTGCAGTAACACACCACGTTCTTGCCTTCCCGCATCAGGAGATTGGCCACCAGGACCGAGTCGATGCCGCCGGAAAAGATCACCCCCAACGTGCTTTCTTCCAGGCCGGTCAGCCTTTTGTTAACCGCCTGGATCAGGGTTTCCTTGTACCCCTCCACCGCCACGCGGAAGTCCACGATATCGATTTGGGGCATCTGCAAGGTAAAGGAGGGATGCACGAAAACCCCTTGCGGTTGCACGTGCAGGATCTGGCCGGGATAGAGGCGTTCAGGCTCGCGTTTGTTGTTCCACAGGGCCTTCTTTTCCGAGGCGAAATAGAACACGCCATCGTTTTGCAGGTAGTAGAGGGGCTTTTTCCCCACGGGATCCCGGGCCACTACCAGGGACTCGCCATCGGTCACGGCCAAGGTGTACATGCCGTCCAAAAGCCCCAGCACCTTGTGCACCGCGTCCAGGAGATCGCCTTGGTAGGCCTCCTCCAAAAGATGCACCACCACTTCGCTGTCGCTGGTGGTCTTTATGTTGTGCTTCCGGTACAGGAGAGTGCGCAATTTCTGGTAGTTGTAGATCTCGCCATTGTGGATCAGGATCAGCTTGCCGTCACAGGAAGTGTAGGGCTGGGTGGTCTTTTCGCTGCCCACAATGCGGAGCCGTGAGTGTCCCAGGGCGATGTGGCTGTCTGCCAACAAAACGTCATGCAACTCTGCCACCTGTTCCGCCCTATGGCAGCACTGATCCAGGGAAACTCCATGGGTGTCCGGCCCGCGATGAGCCATTTTGCCAAGCATGTCGTACACGTCATTGGAGGGCCTTTTGCCTTGAAGGGCGAAATGCCCGCAGATGGTGCACATCACCATTTCCTTCCCGGCCTGACGTTCGCCAAAAGGAGGCGCTCCCGCCCGGCCGCTTGCTTTGGGCGCCCGGAAGCTTTGCCCCTATGACAAGTCATCCGGCCGCAAGAAAAAAAGGCCCCTCACCGCGCGCGAGCGGAGGTTATGGGCCGTAGAAAATTAAGCATAAAGATGATTAGAATCGAAATTGATGATTTGAGGGTAGCACAAGGCCGCGGGGCGCGCAACCCGCCGACGGCGGAGGCGGCCCCTCCGGGGCCAGTTCAGAGCCCGGTGGGGGGGAGAAAAAGAGGGGAGGAGCCAAGGGCGCCTAGCCCCCCAGGAGGTCGTAGTAGAACTGCTCCAAGCGGGGGATCTGGTCCTCGTAAGTGAAGACATATGCTGAGAAATCAGTTTCCGCGGCCAAGCTGGTCAGCTCCGGCCAGCGCTCGGCGATCTCCTGGGGCTCCCGGAAGGTGAAGCCCACCGGGTTCTGGCTGAAAAAATCCCGGTAGGAGACGAGGGGAGAGGTGACCACCGGCAAGCCGGCGGCCAGGTATTCGTAGAGCTTGTTGGCCAGGGTGGTGTCCAGGAACTCGCGGTTCTCCGGGCCCAGCCGCCAGGGGATGACCCCGGCGTCGTACTGGGTCATCTCCCCGATGATCTCGTGGGGGGCCACGGGCTGGTGCACGTGCACCCTGGGGTGGGCCGCCAGGTTCGGCGCCATGCCCTGGGCCCATTTAGTGGGGTAGATGTGCACGTTCACCCCGCGGTCGGCGATGGCCAGGAAGATATCGGACAGGCGGCGGTGCTCCCGGTGGCCCAGATGGCCCTCGTAGACCAGATGGGGCTGGCCGTCGCCGGCCGAAAGCTTGGGCCGGGGGGCGGCGGGCAGGTCGTCCCGGGAGATGTAATTGCCCAGGACCAGGCTGGGACCTTGGACTCCGTATAGCCGGCGGGCGGCTTTCTCCTGGTAGACCGTGGTATAGACCCGGCCTCCAGCGGCCCGGTTGGCCAGGCCCTCGAAGAAGGTGAGCGAGGTATCGTCCGGCTCCCGCAGGGAGAGGAGGTCGTGGGTGTCGTGCACCACCGGCTTGCCGCAACCCAGGGCCACCACGCTCCAGACGTCGGGCTCGTTGTGGCAATGCACCACCTCAAAGGCCGCGGCCAGGTCCCAGAGCTGGCGGTGGCTGGTCAGGTGGACGCACGCCGTGTAGAGTCCGTCGTCCAGACCCGGGTACACCTCGCTGGGGCGGAAGCGGCCATAGGCCAGGGTGACCTGATGCCCCCGGGCCAGCAGGGCGCGGGCCATCTTGTAGTTCCGGACACAGGGCACTTCCTGCACGAACAGGATCTTGAGCCGGTGATCCGGGGCAGGAGCCGCGGCGGGGCTGGCCGGGGCGACGGGAGCGGGGGACGGCTCGGCCAGGGGGGCCGGGGCGGCGGGCTCGGCCGCCGGGGCCTCGGCCGGGGCCGCGAAGGACACCTGCAGCCATTCGATGGTGGCGCTGGCGGTGTCCTCGGCCGCGGGCGGCGGGGGCTCCGGGGTGGGGCTGGCCGCCGGGGCCGGGGACCAGGCCTGCGGGGCGGGCGGGGCCTCCGGGGCGGGGGGAGCGGTCGTGGCCGGTGCGGGCGGCTCCCAGGCGAAGCCGGCCGCGGGCCCGGCCTCGGCAATTTGCTGGCGGCAATAGGTCACCCACTCCATGATCTGCGGGCGCCCTGCCTCCGGGGCCTGGGCCAGGGCCGCCTCCAGGTGGGGCAGGGCCTCGGACCAACGCTGCTGCATCAAGAAAAACTTGCCCAGGTTGTTTTGGAAAACCGGGTTGTGGGGGTCCAATTCCACGGCGCGGACCAGGTAATACTCCGCTTCGTCGTGCCGGTCACACATGGTGAGGATGGTGGCCAAGGCGTTGTGAAGGCGGGCCGAGTCGGGGACCAGCTCCAGGAGACGGCGGTGCATCTCCGCGGCCTGGCCGAAGTCCTGGCGTTCCACATACAAACGGCCGGCTCCCTCCAAGAGGATCTGGTCCCGGGGATTCCGGGCCAGATGCTCCCGCAGGAGCTGATCGGCGGCGTCAAAGCGGAACTCGCGGGCCAGGTTCAGGGCTTGGGCCACCACCTGCCGGGAGAGGGCAGTGGGGTCGGTGGGTTGGGAGGGACCTTTTGGGTTCATGGTATCGCTCGTGGGGGTTGGGGCGGGAGCTTGGCATACCGGGGGCTACTCGAAAAAAGCCCTGAGTTCAAGCCCCCTTGGGCTTCAATATAATGAAAGGTCCGGGGTTATGGCAAGGTAAAAGCCCGGGCCGGGGGCGCGCTGGGGCCGGCGGGAAAAACAGCGGGAGCGGCCGAGGCCGCTCCCGCTGGGGTTCTTGTTACTCTGGAGAGTTGGCCGGCTAGCCCAAGAGCGACAAGGCCAGCATGGGCAGGCTGTTGGCCTGGGCCAGCATGGACACCGCGGCCTGGGCCAGGATGTTGTTCCTCGTGAACTCGGTCATCTCGGTGGCCACGTCCACGTCGCTGATGCGGGACTCCGAGGCCTGCAGGTTCTCGGCCTGGATCTGCAGGTTGGTGATGGTGTTCTCCAGGCGGTTCTGGGTGGCGCCCAGGTTGGCCCGGGCCACGTCCTTGCGGCCGATGGCGTCGTTCATGGCCGCCAAGGCCCGCTGGGCCGCGGACTGGGTCAGGATGTCCGCGCCGTCCCAATCGGTGGCGCCGGTGCCGTTCTGGGGCTGCGACCACTCGGAAACCTCGTCGGCCAGGTTGAAGCTGGCCACCGGGTTCAGGGAGGTGTCGGTGTAGAAGGCGCCGTACTGGCCGTTCATGGAGGTGCCGGTGATGGCGCCGCCGACTACAGTCGGGTCACTGGTGCCGCCGGTGAAGTTCAGGTTGAAGATCTGAACCTGGTTCTTCTCGCCGCCCTTGTTCATCTGGATCTGCAGCTCGTACTGGCTGTTGGCCTCGTCGTAGAACACGCTGGCGGTCATGGCCTTCTCGCCGCCGTGGGCCAGGCTGGTCTGTCCGGCGCTGAACACGCTGGTGACCACGGTGTCGATCTCGTTGCCGGACGTACCCCACTCCGTCGCGAACAGGTTCAGGGTGGCGCCGTTGTACTCGGCATTGACCCCGATCGAGGTGTTGTGGGTGTTCAGGAAGGCGGCCACGGCCAGGGACACGGAGCCCGCCGAGAGGGAAGCGCCGGCCATGTTGATCACGCCGGTCTTGTTGGCGGCGTCATAGCTGCTGGCCGAAGCGGAAGAGGCAAAGGTGAAGATGTTGCCGTTGATGGTCATGCTCTGGGCGGCCATCTCGGTGCTGTCGGCCATGGCGGCGAAGGTGAGGGTGCCGGTGGCCTGCCGGCCCTGGTTGATGTCCTGCACGATGTCGTTGATGGAGGTCTTGGAGGCATCCACGTCCACGTAACCGTACACGGTCCAGGTGGAGGACGCAGCGTTCTCCGAGTCGAAGTCTTCGCTGAAACGGATGCCGAACATGCCGTCGTTGGGCGTGGTGGCCAGCCCGGTGCCGGTATTGATGGCGCTGGTGGCCGACAGGGCGTTGAAGCCCGTGGTGCGGAGGGTATCCCGGGGGTCGGAGTTGCCCACGCGCAGGCCCGTGGAAGCGGTGGCCCGCATGTCGGCGGTGTTGATGAAGTAGTAGTCCTCGGCCGCGTCGTTGCCTGCGCCGAAGTGGATCTTCATACCGCTGCCGGAATGCTGGTAGGCCAGGCTGCCGTCCAACAGCTTCACCCCGTTGAAGTCCGTGGCGTTGGCGATACGATCCACCTCCGAGGCCATGGCCTGGAACTCGGAGTTCATGATCTCGCGCTGGGCCGTGGTGTAGGTGCCGGTGGCGGCCTGCTCGGAAAGCTCCTTCATGCGCATGAGCTTTTCGTCGATGACCTGCATGGCGCCTTCGGCGGTTTGAATCAAGCTGATGGCGTCCGAGGCATTGCGGACGCCCTGGTTGAGGGTGGAGATTTCCGAGCGCATGAACTCGCGGATGGCCAGACCGGCGGCGTCGTCGGCGGCGGAGTTGATCCGCAGGCCGGAAGACAGCCGCTGGGTGGAAGCCCCCAGGCGGTCGTACACGACCCCCAGGTTCCTGGCCGCGTTCTGTGCCATCAGGTTGTGGTTAACGATAAGGCTCACGGTTCCCCTCCTTGGTACTTCGCACCATTTCCCTTGGTGCTCCGAAAAGAGTTGGTGGTCCCCTGTCTCCTGTAGGGCCGTTCAGATCGTCATCTAAACGGCCTGCTCGATAGCTTCTTCGGCACACATCAGTGGAATCTTTAATGTGGCGGGCAAAAAAAATGCACCGCCCCGGGGGGGCGGCGCAAAAAAATTGCGCCCGGTGGAGGGAGCCCGCCGGGCGCAAGAAGGAGCGGGAGAGGCTATCCTGGCCGAATGGCCGGGATAGCTCGTAATTTAGAGGGCTAACCCAACAAGGACAGGGCCAGCGAAGGCAGGCTGTTGGCCTGGGCCAGCATGGACACCGCCGCCTGGGCCAGGATGTTGTTCCGGGTGAACTCGGTCATCTCGGTGGCCACGTCCACGTCGCTGATCCGGGACTCCGAGGCCTGCAGGTTCTCGGCCTGGATCTGCAGGTTGGTGATGGTGTTCTCCAGGCGGTTCTGGATGGCGCCCAGGTTGGCCCGGGCCACGTCCTTGCGGGCGATGGCCTCGTTCATGGCGGCGAGCGAGCGCTGGGCCGCGGACTGGGTCAGGATGTCCGCGCCGTCCCAGTCGGTGTTGCCGGTGCCGTTCTGGGGCTGGGCCCACTCGGTGGTTTCGTCCACCAGGTTGAAGCTGTTCACCGCGGTGCCGGCGTCATCGGTGTACATGACCCCGTACTGGCCGTTCATGGAGGTGCCGGTGATGGCGCCGCCGACCACCTGCGGGTCACTGGTGCCGCCGGTGAAGTCCAGGTTGAAGATCTGCACCTGGTTCTTCTCACCGCCCTGGTTCATCTGGATCTGCAGCTCATACTGGCTGTTGGCCTCGTCGTAGAAAATGCTGGCGGTCATCTGCTTTTCGCCGCCGTGCTGCAGGCTGGTCTGGCCGGCGCTGAACACGCTGGTGACCGTGGTGTCGATCTGGTTGCCGCTCTCGCCCCACTCCGTGGCGAAAAGGTTCAGGGTGGCGCCGCCGTACACCGCGTTCACCCCGATGGAGGTGTTGTGGGTGTTCAGGTAGGCCGACACCTCCAGGGACAGGGAGGCCGCGCTGAGGGCGGCGCCGGTGATGTTGATCACGCCGGTCTTGTTGGCCGCGTCATAGGTGCCCACGCCGGCGGCCGAGGCAAAGGTGAAGATGTTGCCGTTGATGGTCAGGCTCTGGGTGGCCATCTCTGTGGAGTCGGCCATGGCCGCGAAGGTGATGGTGCCCGTGGCCTGGCGGCCCTGGTTGATGTCATTAACCATGTCGGTGATGGTGGTCTTGGTTACGTCCACGTCCACGTAGCCATACACCGACCAGGTGGAGCTGCCGGCGTTCTCCGAGTCGAAATCGTTGCTGTAACGGATGCCGAACATGCCGTCGTAAGTGGTGTCGGGATAAAACTTGCTGTCGGGCGAGGTGCGGTCCAGGTGGACGGTCCTGAGGGTGTCCCGGGGGTCGGAATTGCCCACCCGGAGGCCCGTGGCCGCGGTGGCCCGCATGTCGGCCGTGTTGATGAAGTAGTAGTCCTCGGCCGCGTCGTTGCCCGCGCCGAAGTGGATCTTCATGCCGCTGCCGGAGTGCTGGTAGGCCAGGCTGCCGTCAAGGAGCTTGACGCCGTTGAAGTCCGTGGCGTTGGCGATCCGGTCGATCTCCGAGGCCATGGCCTGGAACTCGGAGTTCATGATCTCGCGCTGGGCCGTGGTGTAGGTGCCGGTGGCGGCCTGCTCGGAAAGCTCCTTCATCCGCAGGAGCTTTTCGTCGATGACCTGCATGGCGCCTTCCGCCGTCTGGATCAGGCTGATGCCGTCCGAGGCGTTCCTTATGCCCTGGTTCAAAGTGGAGATCTCTGAACGCATGAACTCGCGGATGGCCAGGCCGGCGGCGTCGTCGGCGGCGGAGTTGATGCGGAGACCGGAAGACAGCCTCTGGGTGGAAGCGCCCAGGCGATCATACACGATGCCCAGGTTCCTGGCCGCGTTCTGGGCCATCAGGTTGTGGTTGACGATTAGGCTCATGGTCCCCTCCTTGGCAAACTCCACCGTCGCGCCATTTCCCTTTGGCGCGTCAGCAAAACAAATGGTTCCCCCAAAGACCCCAAGCGTATCCGGCCGTCGCCCGATACGGGGTACTCGTTAATCTAATCGGCAGAAGGTAAGAGTTTCTGAAGCTTGGGCAGGGTGATTTCACAAAAAAACCGGTGGGCCGTGGCCCACCGGTTTGCTTCCTGAATGCCTTCCCGGCCGCAAGCCGGGGAGGCGTCAGGTAGCCAAGGTTAGCCCAAGAGCGATAACGCCAGCGAAGGCAGGCTGTTGGCCTGGGCCAGCATGGAGACCGCGGCCTGGGCCAGGATGTTGTTCCGGGTGAACTCGGTCATCTCGGTGGCCACGTCCACGTCGCTGATCCGGGACTCCGAGGCCTGCAGGTTCTCGGCCTGGATCTGCAGGTTGGTGATGGTGTTCTCCAGGCGGTTCTGGATGGCGCCCAGGTTGGCCCGGGCCACGTCCTTGCGGGCGATGGCCTCGTTCATGGCGGCGAGCGAGCGCTGGGCCGCGGACTGGGTCAGGATGTCCGCGCCGTCCCAGTCGGTGCTGCCGGTGCCGTTCTGGGGCTGCGACCACTCGGAGATCTCGTCGGTGAAGCCGTAGTCGTTACGGTGGCCGCCGGTGTCGTCGGTGTAGATGGCGCCGTAGTTGCCGTTCATGGAGGTGCCGGTGATGGCGCCGCCTACCACCTGCGGGTCACTGGTGGCGCCGTCGAAGTTCAGGTTGAAGATCTGCACCTGGTTGGCTTCACCGCCCTTGTTCATCTGGATCTGCAGCTCGTACTGGTCGTTGGCCTCGTCGTAGAACACGCTGGCGGTCATGGCCTTCTCGCCGCCGTGGGCCAGGCTGGTCTGGCCGGCTGAGAAGGAGCTGGTGACCACGGTGTCGATCTGGTTGCCGTCCTCGCCCCATTCCGTGGCGAAGAGGTTCAGGGTGGAGCCGCCGTACACCGCGTTGACCCCGATGGAGGTGTTGTGCACGTTCAGGTAGGCCGACACCTCCATGGAGAGGGACGCCGCGCTGAGGTTGGGCTCGCTGATGTTGATCACGCCGGTCTTGTTGGCCGCGTCATAAGTGCCCACGCCGGCGGCCGAGGCAAAGGTGAAGATGTTGCCGTTGATGGTCAGGCTCTGGGTGGCCATCTCGGTGCTGTCGGCCATGGCCGCGAAGGTGATGGTGCCGGTGGCCTGGCGGCCCTGGTTGATGTTCTGGACGATGTCGTTGATGGAGGTCTTGGAGGCGTCCACGTCCACGTAGCCGTACACGGTCCAGGAGGAGCTGGCGGCGTTCTCGGTGTCGAAGTCGCTGCTGAAGCGGATGCCGAACATGCCGTCAACGGACGTAGAGTCACCCAGGGCGCCGGTGGGCGTGGTCGCGTCCAACGAGGTGGTCCGCAGCGTGTCCCGGGGGTCGGAGTTGCCCACCCGGAGGCCGGTGGAAGCGGTGGCCCGCATGTCCGCGGTATTGATGTAGTAATAGTCCTCGGCCGCGTCGTTGCCCGCGCCGAAGTGGATCTTCATGCCGGAGCCCGAGTGCTGGTAGGCCAGGCTGCCGTCAAGGAGCTTGACGCCGTTGAAGTCGGTGGCGTTGGCGATCCGGTCGATCTCCGAGGCCATGGCCTGGAACTCGGAGTTCATGATCTCGCGCTGGGCCGTGGTGTAGGTGCCGGTGGCGGCCTGCTCGGAAAGCTCCTTCATCCGCAGGAGCTTTTCGTCGATGACCTGCATGGCGCCTTCCGCCGTCTGGATCAGGCTGATGCCGTCCGAGGCGTTCCTTATGCCCTGGTTCAAAGTGGAGATCTCTGAACGCATGAACTCGCGGATGGCCAGGCCGGCGGCGTCGTCGGCGGCGGAGTTGATGCGGAGACCTGAGGAGAGGCGCTGGGTGGAAGCGCCCAGGCGGTCGTAAACGACGCCCAGGTTGCGGGCCGCGTTCTGCGCCATGAGGTTGTGGTTGACGATAAGGCTCATGTTCCCCTCCATAGGTGATGCCGTGCCATTTCCCTTTGGCACGAGACAGCACAGGATAGACGATTGTGGTTCCCCGGTTGTTCCTGTTGCCAGGCGCGAAAGCCGTCGCCTTCGCGGAGCGCTCAATTAACTGATCGGAGGGGGGAGGGGGTTTCTTGAATCGGCGGGACGCAGGAAAGCCCCCCGCCGCGCGAGGCGGCGGGGGGTTTGCCAGTGTAAAGGGACAGTTGGGACGCTTCTGTTTTTTTTAGCCGCCCAGGAGGGAGAGGGCCAGGGTCGGCAAGCTGTTGGCCTGGGCCAGCATGGCCACCGCGGCCTGAGCCAGGATGTTGTTTCTGGTGAACTCGGTCATCTCGGTGGCCACATCCACGTCGCTGATGCGGGACTCCGAGGCCTGCAGGTTCTCAGCCTGAATCTGCAGGTTGGTGATGGTGTTCTCCAGCCGGTTGGAGTAGGCGCCCATTTCGGCCCGCCGGATGTCCTTCATGGTGATGGCGCGGTCCAGGGCGGCCAGGGAGAGCTGGGCGCCAGACTGGGTCCGGATGTCCGCGCCGTCCCAGGTGGAGTGCCCGGAGCCGTTCTGGGCCTGCACCCACTCGTCCAACTCGTCGGTGCCCTGGAAGCTGGTCCGGACGCCGCCGGCGTCGTCGGTGTACAGGACGCCCCACTGACCGGCCATGGAGGTGTTGGGGATGGCGCCGCCCACGATCGCCGGTGCGCTGGTGGCCCCGTTGAAGGCCAGGTTGAAGATCTGCACCTGGTTGCGCTCGCCGCCCATGTCCATCTGGATCGCCAGCTCGTACTGCTGGGCGTTCTCGTCGTACCAGACGCTGGCGGTCATCTGCTTTTCACCGCCGTTCAGGAGGTGAATCTGACCCGCGGTGAACAGGTTGGTGCCCATGGCGGTGTCGATGCCGTTGCCCTCTTCGCCCCATTCCGTCGCGAAGAGGTTCAGGGTGGAGCCGCCGTACACCGCATTGACCCCGATGGAGGTGTTGTAGGTGTTCAGGTAGGCCGACACCTCCAGGGACAGGGAGCCCGCGCTGATGTTGGCGCCGCTGATGTTGATCACGCCCACCTTGTTCACGGAGTCGTAAGTGCCGATGCCCGCGGCCGAGGCGAAGGTGAAGATGTTGCCGTTGATGGTCATGCTCTGCTGAGCCATCTCAGTGGAGTCGGCCATCTGGGCGAAAGTGAGGGTCCCCGTGGCCTGGCGGCCCAGGTTGATCCGCTGCACGATGTCGTTGATGGAGTCGTGGGCCGGATCCACATCCACGTAGCCGTACACGGTCCAGTTGGCCGAGGCCGGGTCGGTGCTGTCGAAGTCGTTGGAGTAGCGGATGCCAAAGAACCCCTGGGTGGCCGTGGACAGGCCCGTGCCGGTGTAGATGGGGCTGGTGGCGGAGATGGCGTTCAGGGCGCTGGTCCTGAGGGTATCCCGCGGATCGGAGTTGCCGACCCTGAGTCCGGTTTCCGAGGTGGCCCGCATGTCATCCATGGAGATGAAGTAGTAGTCCTCGGCCGAGCTGTTGCCCGTACCGAAGTGGATCTTCATGCCGGAGCCCGCGTGCATTTCCTTCAGCGACCCGTCCAGCAGGCGGACCCCGTTGAAGTCCGTGGCGTTGGCGATACGGTCGATCTCCGCCGCCATGGCCTGGTACTCGGAGTCCATGATCTCGCGCTGGGCCGTGGTGTAGGTGCCGGTGGAAGACTGCTCAGCCAGCTCCTTCATGCGGGTCAGCTTTTCGTCGATGACGTTCATCGCGCCTTCCGCCGTCTGAATCATGCTGATGGCGTCGGAGGCGTTACGGATGCCCTGATTGAGCACCGCTATGTCGGCCCGCATGAACTCGCGGATGGCGAGACCAGCGGCGTCATCTGCGGCGGAATTGACCCGGAGACCCGAAGAAAGCCTCTCGGTGGACTTGGCCAAACGCCCATAAATGGTGCCCAAGTTTCGGGCGGCGTTCTGAGCCATTAAGTTATGATTGACAACCAGACTCATTTGAACCCTCCTTGGTCCGTCCGCGCCAAGATCCTTTTGGCGCTCATTTTCAGTTCCCCTGGGACGCTTCTAACTTCGGTTCCCCTTGCGGCTGGGTCTCACTTCCAAGTGGTGCCCGGTGCCGTTGTTCCCTTGCTTGCAACCTTCTTATCGGCGGCTGGAAAAATCGCTTAAGGGTTTTTTTGCGGCGGAGGGAAAAAAATGAAGCCCCCGGACGGCGGCGGCCGACCGGCCTGGTTGACACCCGGCCGGGGCTCTGCTTTCATGGGGCCGCACCACGGGCCCCGGGGCCCGCGGCGCGCCGCGAGGCCACGCTGACAGCCGGGAGGACGCCATGACCTGGGAGCCGGACGGCGCCGCGCTGGGGTCACGCCCCCGGCTCAGCGTCTGCATGATGGTGAAGAACGAGGAGAAGCGGCTGCCCGCCGCCCTGGCCAGCGTGGCCCCCTGGGTGGACGAGTTGGTGGTGGTGGACACCGGCTCCACGGACCGCACCCAGGAGATCGCCCGGGGGTTCGGAGCCCGGATCTATGAACACCCCTGGGCGAACGATTTCTCCCGCCACCGCAACCAATCCATATCCTATGCCCGAGGTGAGTGGATTTTGATCCTGGACGCCGATGAGGAGCTGGACCAGGCCACGGCCCCGCTCTTGGCCGCAGCGCTGGCCACCCTCCCGCCGGTGAACTGCCTGTTGTTCGAGCTTTACAACGGGCCCATCGGCCCCAACAACGCCCCCATCTATCACCCCCGCCTGTTCCGCAACCTGCCGGGCTTTCACTATGCGGGCAAGGTGCACAACAAGCCGGCCATCCCCGGCCAGGCGGCCCGCACGGGCATCCGCCTGATCCACCACGGCTATCACGAGGACCCGGCCACCACCGCGGCCAAGCAGGAGCGGCGCCTGACCATGCTGCGGGCCTGGGTGGCCGAGGAGCCGGACAACCCCCAGGCCCACGCCTACCTGGCCCAGGCCCTCATCTCCGCGGTCAGCGGCCTGGCCGAAGCGGCCCGGGAGGCGGCCCAGGCCCTGGCCCTGTTGGAGGCTCAGGGTGGGGAGACCCAGCAGTACCCCCAGGTCTACCATCCGCTTTTGTCCGCCCTGGGAGGCCTGGAGCGGCACGACGAGCTGGAGGCGCACGCCGCGCGTTGCCTGGAGCTGCGGCCGGAGTACCCGGACCCCTGGTACTTTCTGGTGCTGTCCCGCTTCGCGCGGGGGGACTGGGAGGGCTGCCGCCAGGCGGTGGCGGCCTTCCTGACCGCCCAGCAGGCGGCCCGGGAGCATCCGGAATGGTTCGTGTTCTTCGAGAACCTCACCCTGGCCCGGCTCCCCCTGGTGCTGGAGCTATGGTGCCAGGCCGCGGCCCTGGTCGGGCAGGTCGCGGAGGCCCGGGAGGCCTTCCAGCGGCTGGCGGCCCAGCCCGGCTCCGCGGAGGCTCTGGCCAAGGTGCGGCGGATTCTCCAGGCGCGGGGGCTGCCGGACCCGGTCGCGGCGGAGGACCCGCTGTCCCCCGCCCCGCCTGCGCCGCGTCCCGCGTCTCCCGCCCCGGCCCCGCCCCCGGCCGGGGAGGGGAAGGCAGCGGAGCTGGTGGCCCGGCTGCGCCAAAATCCCGGCGAGGCCGCGGCCTGGCGGGAGCTGGCCGACGTCCGTTTCACCCGGGGCGATCACGCCGGGGCGGCAGCCCTGTATGCCCGGGCCCAGGTCCTGGGCGGCCTGGACGCCGCGGCCCTGGCCCGGCTCAAGGTCAGCCGGCGGCGCACGGCCGGCCAGGAGCCGAGCCTGCGGGAGGCCCCGCCGCGCCTCACCGTGATCCTGGTGGAGGGCCTGGCCCGCGCCGATTGGGCGGCAGGGCAGGGCGGGGTCCCGGGGCGCTTGGCCTGGGGCAGTCTCGCCGGCCCAGGGGAGATGGACCTCAGCGGGCTCGAGGACTGGGCCGGGGAGCACCGGCTGGGGCTCTTCCTGGTCCCGGGCCTGGCCGAACCCTGGCCCGCCGCGGCCTGGAGCGTGGGGGGCGGCGGGGAGGCGGCCTGCCGCCCGCCGGAGCTGGCCTATCGCCTGCTGGCCGCGGGCTGGCCCGGGGAGACCGGGACCCGCGTAGCGCAGCGGAGCCGCCTCACCGCGGCGCTGGCCCTGCCCGCGGTGGAGGTCTTGGTGCTGGGCTTGGAACTGAGCGGGGAGCCGGGCCTGAGCGGCCTGGCCCCGGATACGGCCCTGGGGGATTGGCTGGAGCTGTGGGCGGCCTTTTGTGCCCCCGGCGAGGTGGTGGTGCTGGGCCGGCCCGCGCCCGGGACAGGAGGCGGCGAGCCGCCGCTCCCCAGGTGGGTCGGGCGAAGCTCACCTCCGGACGAAACTCGCGCGCTCCCGGAGCTGGCTCGGCTCTCGAACGCAACGTCACCACAAGGGGGATTCTACGGCCTGACTTGGCAGGGCGGCCCGCTGCCGGCCCGGCCGGCCGCCGCGGTGCTGCAGGCGGCCCGGGAGCGCCTGGCCGGCCCCCCGGCCTGAGGAGGGCTGGGCCCATGGCGGAGGAGCCTAGTTTGCGGCCGGGGCCACCCAGCCCAGCCCCCGGGGCACCCCCCCGCCCAAAAAGCGCCGGGCAAAGTCCAGGCTCTGGCGGTACACCATCTCCCGGGAACGGGGCACGTTGAACCACGCCTCCACCGCGTTGCGCTCCTGCCGGCTTTCCATATCGCGCAGCACAAAGGCCTGGAAGGCCGCGACACTGCCGAACAGCTCCTCCACCTTTTTGAAGTAGCCCTGCTGCGGCAGGGGCACCTGCCGGGGCGCGCCGTCCGGTCCCGGCAGGGTCACCTCGGGGACGTTTTCCAGAAGATCCCCCCGGGTGAGCCGCATGGTCTGGGGGTAGCGGAAAGTGTAGGGGTTGGAGAAGATGAGGTGCCCGGCGGTGCGCCCGGCCCAGAAGCGGTAGGCGGCCATGGAGTCCCACACCACCAGGGAGCGGGGGCAGACGGCCAGGGCCAGGTGGGACAATCCGCCGTCCCGGCCGGCAAACCCCGCGGCCCGGGACAACAGCCAGGCCAGGTCCGGCAGGGTGGAGGCCGGGTCCTCCAGGGACAGGGTGGCATCCACTTCCGCGGCCAGCTCCCCGTAAGCGGCCGCCCCCACCGCCACCAGGGCGTAAGCGTCCTTCAGCCCCCGGGCCAGGGCCCGCCACCAAGCCTCGTCCTGCCAGTAATGATCGGCCCGCCCGGGGTTGAAGGGGAACAGCACCAAAGTGGGCCGGCGGGAAGACAACAGGCCGGCCAACTGGGGCGGCCGGGCCGGGTCCACGAATACGCTGGGCCGGTCGTCCAGGTTGTCCAGGCCGTAGTGCAGGCTGTGGGCCAAAACGGGGTTGGCCCGCACCTGGTCCACCGGGCACACGGGAACCTTGAGGCGGTGCACGCTGTCCGAGACCCAAGTGATAGCGCGGCCGGAGCTGGGCTGGGCCACGGCGCGCACGGCCCAGGCCGGCGGCTCGTCCGTGGGCGGCCGCAGCTCCCGCACCAGGGGATGGGCCTCCACCAGCTCCCGCTGCGGCCCGGGGTCCAGGCAGAGAGCCAAGGGCCGGCCCAGGTTCCTGAGGAGCCCCAGCACCATCAGGGTGTCACCCAGGGCCAGCCGGGCCGGGGGGCGGCATTCCTCCGGGGTCAGCTCACAGTACAGGGGCAGGTCCAGGTACTCCACGGTGTGGCGCACATGGAGCGGTATCTGCTGAATGAGCAAAAGTACCTCCCGGGGGAGCGGCGGGGCGCCGTGGTCTTCACACGCGCTTTTATACTATAGTAGGCCCCGTCCGGGGGGAATCTAAAAATCCACCGTCATAACGGGAGGTAACCAGCCAAGGCTTCGGACCTCCGCCCAACGGGCGCCCTCCGGCCCCTCCGCCGCCTCCCGCCGGCCCAGACCGGGCGTCTGGGGGCGGCCCAGGGGGCAGCCCGGCCTTTCTGACCCCCCGTCCCCGGCAATTTTTGCCGTTTCGGAGCAGGCGGGGCGTAGGGCAGCTCGAGAAGCGTTCAAAAAAACCTGTAAATGATGATGGTTGGCCGAAGGGCAGATTTTAGGCTCTGGGGCATGTTTGTTGCATTCCCGGGGGGTGGACTTCCAGTATCTGGGTGCTTTGACCGGAGGCAATTAACCAGTGGCCGACACCAGCGGGATCACGTACCAGAGTTACATGACGCCCAACACGAACTTCTCCTCCCTGAGCGGTTCGATCAACTTCACGGGTTTGGGTTCGGGCACCGACTTTAATGAGATCATCGACCAGTTGGTGGAGATCGAATCCATCAACAAAACCCGGTTGGAGTACTGGCGGAGTTCCTGGGAAGCCAAGATCGAATCCATGCAGTCCCTGAACCAGCGCCTGGAGGCGGTGGAAGAGGCTGCCGGGGCCATGGACACCAAGGCCGAGTTCCTTTCCAAGGCGGCGGCCACCAGCAACACCGGCGTGGCCTACGCCACCCCCACCTCCGAGGCCACCACCGGCGCCTACCAGGTGGAGGTGGGCACGGATGTCAAACAAATCCTACGCTCGGTGGGCTGGGCCTCGGCCGCCACCGCCGACATCGCAGGCTCGGCGGGCACCCTGGACTTCGACATCGACGGCACCTCCTACAGCGTGGCCGTGGACGCCACGGACACGCTGACCACCCTGGCCGGCAAAATCAACACGGCCGTGGGCTCGGACGTGGCCGAGGTCATCAACGACGGCACCGGTTCGCGTCCCTATCACCTGCAAATAACTAGCAATGTGGGCGGTGCGGACGGGCGGCTCACGGTCACCAAGAACAACACCTATTTGTCCCTGGACGAAAAGGACGTGTTTCTCCGGGACGACACCGGCTGGACCGGACCCAGCCTGGGGGTGGTGGGACAGTTCACCGGTGACAAGGCCACGGCCAGCATCTACGACTATGATTTCGAGGTGGTCAACGGCGGCACGGTGGGCACGGACGTCATTGACCTGCGCTGGCGGGTCAACGGCGGAGCTTGGAACGATTTCTCCCTGCCGGCCGACTACCAGGCCGGGTCCAGCGTGGCCATCGAAGAAGGCTTCAGCATGCAGTTCGGCACGGGCACCTTCACCAACGGGGAGACCTTTGCGGTGCGGGGCGTGGCCAATGACCTGGACGATGCCGAGTTGACCGACTGGGGCGGGCCGGCCGTGTCCACCGGCGGCAACTACCAGGGTTACGAGAACAAGACCTACACCTTCCGCGTGGCCACCGGCGGCGCCATCCAAGCCGGGGGCGGGGCGGACACCATCGTGCTCTCCTGGACCAACTCCGCCGGCAAGACCGGCACGGTGAGCATCGACGATTCGGATCTGTATTACGAAGTTGAGCAGGGCATCAAGATCAAGATCGATGCCGGCACCCTGACCAAGGAAGACCAGTTCCAAATCAACGCCTTTGCGCCGACCCTGCAGCAGGGGCAGGACAAGGGCCTGGCCTCGGCCACCAAGGTGGTGCATTCGGGCTTCGTGGACACGGCGGTGACGCCGGTGACCTCGGTGGCCGGCACTTTCAGCTATACCTACAACGGCCAGGCCTACAACGTGGCCGTGGACGCCGGCACCACGCTGAGCCAGTTGGTGAAGGCCATCAACCAGGACAGTCTGAATCCCGGGGTGACCGCCAGCATCATCAACGACGGCATGGGCCTGCCCGACAGCTACAAGCTGGTCCTGACCGGCAACACCGCCGGGGCGTCCTACCAGATTACCAACGTCACCCACGACTTTGACAACGACGCCTTTGGCACCGGCGGGAACCTGGGCGGCGGTTTCACCCGCAGCCAGTACGCCACCAACAGCATGATCAAGGTGGACGGCTTTCCGGCGGATGCCGATACCTATTTGCAGCGCAACAAGAACGAGGTCAGCGACGTCATCACCGGGGTGACCTTGAGCCTGCGGGACGCGGGCAGTGCGGTGATCACGGTGTCGGCCGACTTGAATGGGGTATACGGCAAGATCGAGGCCCTGGTAAACGCCTTGAACTATGCCCAGGAATTCATCCGCACCTCCACCAAGTACGACCCGGACGGCGAGGATACCGGCATCATGATCGGCAACTACGGTTACCAGATCATCAACTCGCGGCTGAATTCCACCATGAACGAATCGGTGGCGGGCTTGGTAGATGGCACGGACCTCTACACCCACCTCTCACAGATAGGCATCAAAACCGATCCGGATGCGGACGGAGCCTGGGTCATCGACTCCACCGCCCTGCTGGCGGCCATGAACGAGGACCTGGACGCGGTGGCCAACCTGTTCGTTTACAACGAAGACAATGGCAGCTTGGGCGTGGCCAAGCGCATGTACAACGAGTCGTCGACGCTGACCAATTCCTCCACCGGCATGCTGAACGTCCTCATCAGCAACTATCAGGGCATCATCAAGAACATCGACGACAAGATTGACTTTGAAGAGGACCGGTTGGAGTTGTTCCGCCAGCGCCAGGTGGAGCGTTTCGCCAGGTTGGAAGCCACCTTGAGCAAGTTGAACGGCACCTCCAGCAGCATCGAGGCCGCCATCGCCCAGCTGCCCAGCACCAGCAAGTAGGGCGGCCGCCAGGCATAGCTTAGTTTTGACGGGGCAAGGATAGGCCCCTGGCATTCCAAGGATGGGAGCAAAGTTATGATCACCTACGGACAGAATCAGTACCGGAAGACCCAGGTGGCTACCGTGGACCGGGGTCGCTTGATCGTCCTGTTGTATGAGGGGGCCATAAGCTTTCTCAACAAGGCCAAGGCGGCGGTGGACGAGAAGGACATCCCCACGGCCAGCGGGCTTATCAACCGGGCCTTGGACATCATCGACGAGCTGAACGCCTCCCTGAACATGGACCAGGGCGGGGACATCGCGGCCAATCTGCGGCGGTTGTACCTGTTCATGGTGGATCAGCTGGTGAAGGCCAAGATCAAGGGCGAGAAAGAGCCCATTGACGAGGTCATCCGCATGCTGACCACCCTGAACGACGCCTGGCGGCAGGCCGTGGCCACCCCCGAAGCCCAGGAAGTGCTGCGGCGGCAGGCTCCGGTGCAGGCGGCCCAAGTCCGGGGTTCGGTCACCATTTAGCCAGGGGCGGCTCGGGCGGGGGGCCCGGATCGCGCGGCCAATTTGGGACCTAGCAGGGTGTTGAAAAAGTCCCTCCATGGCCTTTTTCAACCTAAGTTAGCAAAAGCGTGGTTTCGCCAACTTAGACAAATTGCTTGCTTTTTTAAAGCTGCGCAATTTGGCGCGCCGTCCTTGGCGCGCCTAGCAGGCTGTTTTTCAACAGCCTGCTAGAACTGGGTGGAGAGGTCTGCCTGAAGCCGGGGGAGTGGTGCGCCCGCACCGCCCCGCCGGCCAGGGGAATCTTACGCCCTAAAACAGAACCGCGGCCGGGGGCTGTTTGCCCCTGATCGCGGTTTTTGTTTTTCTATTCGTGTGGTTTAGCCGCTCTTGGAAACTTGGCCGAGGCCAGAGCCCGGTTTGGGCAAGGAGCGGTAGGCATTCAGGAGCTTCTTGCCCTGCTTTGCCCGCCCCAGACCCTGGGCGGTCTGGTCCTTGAGTTCGGTTAGCCGGTCCGCGGCCTGGCGGTCCAGGGCCACGATTTCGTGACCCAGGGCGGCGATGCGGTTCACCAGATCCTGGGCCTGCCCGGCCTGGTCCGGCGGGAGAGCGGCCAGCTCCTGGTCCCAGCGGGGCCACAGGGGGGCCAGTTTGCGGAACTGGGCCTCCACCTCTTGGGACAAGAGCCGGCGGCGGTTGAAGGTGTCCTCCAAAGCGGCCAAGTCGTCCCGTTGGGCCAGGGAGAGGGTCATGCGGGCCAGGCTCAACAGCTCCCGGTGGCGGGCTTCCAGCCGGTTCAGTTGGGTCAGGAGGCTCAAACGCCTTGCTCCTGGGCCAACTTGGTCAAAAAGCCCTGCCAGGCCCGCAGCTCCGGCACCAGGTCATATTGCAGGATATCGGCCAAGAGCACCCAATCCCGCTCCTTCTGGGCGTCCAAGAGCTCCTGGAACAGATCGGAGATGCGCTCCAGCCGCTTCTCGGCGGAAAGCCCCTCCAGCTTATAGTCCTTGAAGTCCAGGTTCAGGGCGTGGCGGGAGGCGTCCAGAATCTGTAGAAACGATTGCAACGATTCCAGATAGTTCAGGTAATGCTCGTTGGCTTCTTTCTCATCGGCCACCCGGAAAAGCTCGGCCACCTTGGCCGCGCTTTCGATGATGGGCTCCAGGAAATCCGGGCCGGTCTTCAGGAACTGGCGGGCCACGTCCACCGCGTCCATGGTGTCCACCTTGAGGCTCGAGATATTCTCCCGGGGCAGGCTGGAGGCGGGGCCCATGGTGTCCTGGGCATAGGGCTGGCCGTTGATGAAGACTTCGCGGAGGATGCGCTGTCCCCCCAACCGGTTGTGCAAGAGGTCCACCAGCATGTCCTGCAAGGTGGGGCCGGTGAGCCCTTCCTCGAGCCGGCGTCCGTCGATCATGATCTCCATCCGCATCCTCCGTTAGGCTGTTCCGCCCGGACGGCGGAAAAAAGATTGCCACTGCCACAGCATACCAGTTTTTCCGCCCGGGCGGGGACTGGCCTCAAGCTTCAGGCGCGCCCAAGGCGGCCAAGACAGCTCCGGCGGGGCCCGGGCCGGCCGCGGTTTCCCGTCTGGCGGGGGCGGGGCCCAGGCAGCGGGTCAAAAGCCGCTCCATGCGGTGATAGTAGGTGTGGCGGTCCAGCACCTTGCGGCGGGCCGCCTGGGCCATCTCGGCCCGCTCACCGGGATGGGCCAAAAAGTGGAGAGCCGTCTCCTTCAATTCGCGGCGGTTGGTGTACACCGCCACCTCGCGGCCGGGCTCCAGGAAGCGGCCGAGCTGGGGCACCTGGTCCACCAGTTGGAAGCCGCCGCAGGCCGGCACCTCCAGGGTGCGGGGGTTGACGAAATCGGCCCGGCCCACCTCCAGGGTGGCCTCCACCGAGGAGTGCAGGTTCAGGACGATGTCGCAGGCGTTGTAGACCTTGACCACCTCGCCGCTGTCCAGGCGCCGCCGGGGCTCGGCCCAGGCCGCGGCCAGGGGGCCTTCCCGGGGCCAGTCGGTGCCCCAGACCCCCAGGGGAAAGCCTTCCTGCACCAGCTCGCTGAAGAAGCGCTTGCGGTTGGGATAGCCGCAGCCCATGAAGCCCACGGGCGCGCCATAGGCGGCCCGTTCGGCCGGGCTGAGGGCCAGGGGGCGGTGCAGCGGGGGGTGGGCTGCCACCGGCAGGTAGTAATGATTGGCTCCCAGCCGGTTCAACTCCGCTTCCAACTCCTCGCCCTGGATATGGAAAAAGTAGTCATAGGACGCGGCCACTTCCTGGAAGTAAGTCATGAGGCGGTAGTCCTCGATGAACCAGAAGGCGGTGATGGCCCCCAGGGAGGCCAGGTCGCGGATGGCCTGGCGGTCCAGGGGCGCCTGGGCCAGGGCCAGGCAGAGGTGGGGCTGGAACACCTCGGCCTCCAACACGGCCAGCTCGCTCAAGAAACGCACCAAAGGGGCGCGCACCCGGTCCTGGCGCTCCAGGGGCAGGGGGGTTTTACGCACCAGGTCGAACAGGGGGAATATCTTCTCGTTGGGCACCGAGTGCACCCGGCAGCCCAGGGCGGTGAGGGCTTCCATGCACCAATAGGCCACGGGCAGGGAGCCGCCCAGGAGAGGCGGAATGACGAAAACCCTGGGCTGGGCCTCGCGGGCCGGGGCGGCCACCGGCTCGGCCAGGCGGCGGGCCAGGCCCTCGGCCTCCAGGGGATGCAGGCGGGCGGTGGGGCGATGAATGAACAGGGCCCGCCCGGCCAAATCGCCCAGCTCGGCCAACTCCACGGCCAGGGTGAGGTTGCCCAAAAGGTGGCTCAAGTCCCGGGCGCCCAGGGCCACCCGCAGCAGCCCGGGGTTGGGCTCATACACCACGAGGTCCCGCCCGACCAGGGGCTCCAGGTGATAGGCCAGCGCAAAGCCCAACCCGGCCAGGGGTCCGGGCGGGGCGGCGGCGGCCTGCTCGCGGCCTTCGGCTTCGGGGTCCACCCGCGAGGTGAGGCGCGCCTTGCCCAGGCGGAGCCCCGGGGCTCCGCTGCGGGCCGGCTCCACCACTGCCGCGGGGTCCGGAGGCGTGGCGGCCAGGCGGCGGGCCAGCTCCGGCTGGCGCTGGGCCAGGGCGTTCAGGTTGTGCTCAAGATAGTCCATATCCTACCTGTATTCTTCGGCCCTTCTATCGCTTGCCCGGCTTCTCTTCCCTCCCCTCATCTCCACCCCCATCGCCTTTCTTCGGAAAGGTTTTCCCCCCAGTCTCCTCTCCCTCCTTTTCCCCCTCATCCCAACTCCAGCGCCGCGGCCAGGACCTGGGCCGCGTCGGAGGCGGCCTGGGCCAGGCGGGGCGGGGGAGCGGGGCCCACCAGGGCGGCCAGGGGGGTGAGCCCGGGGGCGCTCTGGGCCGTGGCGCGGGCGCGGGCCGGATCGTTCTGGGCCACGGCCAGGGCCAGCTCGCGGGCCTGGTGGGCCAGGTGGGCCAGTTCGGGCTCTGCGGCCGGGGGCGGGGGGAGGAAATCCCGGGCCAGTTCGGGGCCGAGGTGACCGGTTTGGCCGCCGGGGTGGCGGCGCAGCAGCACCCGCCCGGCTTGGCGGAGGGCCAGGGCCAGGGCTTCCTCGGCGGTGAGGGCCAGGGGGGTGAGCGGCCGGTAGACCTGGCCGAAGGCGTCGTGGGCTCCGAGCCAGGCGGTGACCCCGGGGGGCAGATCCAGGCAGCTGGCGAGGGCCGCGGGGGCCTCGCCGGCCAGGAGGCCCAGGGCGGCGGTGAGGGCCGCGGCCGGGGTGATGAGCCCGCGGCAGGAGGCCTGGCCGTGGCAGACGGGGTTGTTTTCCTGGCAAGGGCCGCACTGGTCGCGGGCGGCCAGCACCAGGTGGCCGGGGCCGTAGGGGCCGGTCTCGTGGACCTGGGCCGGGCCCATGTACAGGGCCAGGACCGGGGCGCCCACGGCGGTGGCCATGTGCAGGGTGCCGGTGTCGGCCGAGACCACCAGGGCGGCCCGGGCCAGGAGGGCGCCCAGGACCGGCAGGGTGGTGCGGCCCATGAGCGAGGCCACGGCGCCGTCCGGGGGCCGGAGCTGGTCCAGGAAGCGGGCGGCCAGGGGGGCTTCCCAGCCGGCCCCCACCAGGGCCAGGCGGCAGCCCTGGGCCAGGAGGCCTTGGGCCAGGGCGGTGAACGAGGCCAGGGGCCAGCGGCGGAGATCGTTGTTGGCTCCCAACTGGAACACCACCAGGGGCGCGGCGCCGGAGGAGAGGCGGCGGGCCGCGGCCTGGTCCGGGGGAGCGGGGGCAAAGGCCAGACGGGGCAGCGGAGGGCCCGGGGGATCGGCGTAGGAGGCCAGGATATCGCTGAGGTGGAGCCGGGTGAGGCGGCGGTTGGCCACCAACCGGAGGAGGAAATTGGCCCACGGCGCGCCCACCAGGGGACCGCCGGCGGAAGGCAGGCGCCAGCCGGATACCGCTGCGCCGGGCCAGCCCAAGAGGGCGGCGGCGGCCAGGCGGCTCAGATTCAGGTTGATGATTTCCCGGGCCGGCCAGGCCCAGAGCGGCTCCCACAGGCCGGCCAGGCGGGCCCGGGCCAAGGCCGGGTCGAGGCGGGCGGCCCGGGCGGCGTCCTCCACGGTGGCCGGGTCCAGGAGCAGGGCCTGGTCCACCCAGGAGCAGCCGCGGGCCAGGGGCTCCTGAAAGGGGGTGACCAGCACGGCCAGGGGCGAGGTGGGGTCGGCCTGCTTCAGGGCGGCCAACAGCGGCGTGGTCTGGAGAAAATCGCCCAGGCGGGCCAGTTGGATCACCAAGCGGCCGGCGGTGGGGGCAGGGGCATGGCTAGAGGATGCCGGCACGGCGAAGCTCCTCCACCAGGTCGGGCGGCGCGGGCCGGGTGTGCAACAGGGCGTTCCGGGGGTCCGGCGGCACCGGAGCAGGGCCCCGGGCCGGAACCCAGGCCAGCCAACGGCCCAGGGGATAGCGGGAGCCCCCCTGGCCCACCAGGCCGCGGGGCAGGTAGCGGGCGACCAGGGGGCGGCCGGGCAGCAGCCGGGCCAGCTCGCGGCGGCCCAGGTCGTGCAGGCGGCCCAGATAGCCCGCCCCGGCCAGGGGCCAGGCCCCGGAGGCCAGGCAGAGCACCAGGTGGCCGTCCTCGCGGCAGAGGGCCTGGGCCTGAGCCAATAGCTCGGCCGGGTCGGCCACCCGCTCCAGGATGTCCCGGAACACCAGCAGGTCGAAAGAATCCGGGGGATGGTCCAGGGAGAGCAGGACCTCCACCTGGCTGCCGGGCAGGGCCAGGGCCAAGCCGCCGGCGGTGCGGCCGCCGTCCGGGGCCAACACGCCGATCCTGAGGCCTTGGCGGCTGCCGCCGGGAAGCCCGCGCACCGCCTGGGCCAAGTCGGCCCACAGCTCCTCCTCCCGGGGGTCCCGGGGGGCGGGGCCTTCCTGGGGGAGCCGGGGCTCGCGGCCCAGGACCAGGCTGGCGGCCAGGCCGGCGCCGTTCAGCACCAGGCTGGCGGCCAGGGCCGGGGCCTCCGCGCATTCGCGGCGGGCCAGGGTCTCCCGGAACAGGGCCTCCCAGTCGCGGGCGATGGCGGCCCAGTCGTGGGCCTCGCGTACGGCGGCCTGGGCCCGGGCGGCAAGGCTGGGAGCCGCCTCGGGGTCGGCCAGGATTTCCCAGGCGCGGGATACGTAGGCCTCCACGTATTCCGGCGAACCGGGCCGGCCGGGAATCCGGAAAGAGGGCTCGCGCACGGTCTCGGCCAGGGCAAAGCCGTCCGTGGTGAGCACCGGGGTGCCCAAGGCCTGGGCCTCCAGGGCGGCCAGACAGCTTATTTCCGGAAAACCGCAGGGGTAGAGCAGGGCGGCCACGCCGGCCAGATGGCGGTAGTAGGCCTCCTTGGGCAGGGCGCCCAACACCTCCACCCCGGGGGTGGTGGCCAAGAGTTCGTCGATGCGGGCGTATTCTGCCTGCAACTGGGGGTGCAGGGGGGTGGCGGCGACCTGGTAGCCGCATACGGCCAGGCGGAGCGTAGGCCGGGCCGTGCGCAGGCGGGGCCAGATTTGTTCCAGCAAAAGCTTGAGGCCGCGTTCCGGGCGGGAGACGTAGGTCACCAAATCGGGGTCGCGGACCACCCCGGCCGCGGCCCGGTCCAAGAGGGCCAGGTCCAGGCCGTTGACCGTGCGGCGGAGCAGGGAGGCGGTGGCCGGGAGGTGATCCCGGAAGTTGGCCGCGTGGAACTCGCTCAACACCAACAGGAGGTCCAACTGCTCCAGGTAGGGGGCCAGGGCCCGGGGCCGGTCCAGGATGTCGTGGTTCCACAGGACCCGGAGGCCGGCCTGCCAGGGCAGGTCCAGGGCGTTGAAGAAACGGCTCAGGATCAGGACGTCCCAGCGCTCCCCCAGGGTCAGCTCCACCAGTTGGGCCCGGTCGCGATAGCGCACGCCGTGGGAAAGCCCGGGCCGGGGGCAGGAACAGATCACGTCCACGTGGTGCCCCCGGGCGGCCAGGGCCCGGGCCACCTGCACCAGGGCGGTCTCCGAGCCGCCCAGGGCTTGCTCCTCGGGCGAGTCGCCGTGAAAGGGCTCGCCGTCGGTGAACAGGCAGATGTCCAGGGCGTCGCGACTCATGCCCGGGCCTCCAGGGCGGCCAGGAGATCGCGGGCCCGGCGGTCACCGGGGCGCTGCTCCAAGATAGCCGCCACCTGTTGCCGGGCCGCGTCCGGCTGGCCCAGTTGCATAAGGATTTCAGCCAGCTCGGCGCGGGCGGCCGGGTTGGCCGGGTCGCGCTCCACGGCCCGGGCCAGGGCCTGGGCCGCCTCGGCCGGGCGGCCCTCGGCGGCCAGGGCGCGGCCCAGGTAATACGAGGCCAGGAACAGGGTGCGCTCCGGGTCCAGGTCGATCATGGGCGCGCCGAGCCCCAGGTCCAGGGCCCGGGTCAGGTGCTCCCGGGCCCGGGGCCAGTCGCCCTCCACATAGGCCTGACGACCGCGGTGGTAATGGGCCAGGCCCTCCCCGGGCATGATCTCCAGTAAACGCTCCAAGGTGTGGCGGGCGGCCGGGGCCGCCCCGGCCCGCTCCTGGGCCTGGGCCCGGAGGATCTGCCCGGCCAGCCAAATCTGGGGGTTGCCGGCCCGGGCGGTCGCGTCAGGGGCCAGCTCTGCCAAAAGGCTTGCCGCGGCGGGGAAATCGCGCAGGTTGTAGTGGCAGCGGGCCAACTGGAACTTGGCGTAGAAGTCGCCGGGGTCGTCTTGCAGCATTTGCTGCAAGAGGCCCTGGTAGTAGGCGCCTTTGGCTTTGACCTGGGCCAGGTCTTCATAACCCCAATGCTGAATCACCAGGGGAGTGGCCAGGTTGGGCCAGGAGGGCGGATGGGCCAACTGCTCGTGCACCCGGCCCCGGAAGCGGACTGCGGGGTTATTGGGGAAGCAGCGTTTTTGCCACAAGCGCTCGCCCGAGGGCACCACCTGCTCCTGGGCCCAGAGGATGGCCGGTCCGGGGCGCAACAGGGCGCGCAGCCGGGGCACCTCGGCCGGGGGAAGGGCATTGTCCGCGTCCAGCCAGAAGAGCCAGGCCGCCCGGGCCCGGTCCAGGCCGAAGTTGCGGGCCGCGGCGAAATCGTCCCGCCAGGGGAAGTCGTACACCGTGGCGCCCAGCTCGCGGCAAAGCGCCGGTGTGGCGTCCCGGGACCCCGTGTCCACCACCACCACCTCGTCGAACAGGCCGGCCAGCGGGGCCAGGGAGCGGGGCAGGTTGGCCGCCTCGTCCCGCACGATCATCACCAGGCCCAGTTGGGGGCGGGGTTCAGGCATGGAGCCCCTCCGCCAGGTCGCGGAGCAGATCGGCCATGCCGGCGAGCGCCTCCCGGGCCTGGGCGGCGCGGGCCTCGCGGGGCAGGTCCTCCAGGGCCGCCGCGGCGGCGGAGACCTGGGGCAGGTCGTGGCGAGCGGCCTCCCAGCCATCTTCCTCCAGGCGCTCCAGGGTCTGGCGCACCTCGGCCCGGGCCAGGGAGAGGCGGTTGGCCAATTGCCCGGCCGGGGGCCGTGGCAGGCGGGGCCAGGCTTCCACCACTTGCTCGAAGTGGAGCGGCGGCTCGCCCAGGCCGGCCAGGGCCTCGGCCAGGGTGAGGTGGTCGAAGCCGGGCAACCGGGCGCCGGCCGCGGTGGCGTTGATGATCCGGCGGGACGGGTCCTTGCGCCGCAGATAGCCCGCCGCCTCCTGGTACCAATCGAGGTAACCGGCCATGATGGCGGAGGTTTCCACCAAGCCGCCGCCGATGGCCGGCACCTGGGCCAGCTCGGGGCGGTCTTCGTCCTCGCCGCCGGGCCGCCCGCTGGCGTGGATGCGGCCCCCGGTGTAGGCCAGGTCCTGGCCCACCAGGATGATGGGGTCGCAGCCCCACAACACGGCCAGGGCAAAGGCCGCGCTGGTGGCGTGGCCGCCGTTGGCCAGGGGGGAGCCCTGGCCGGTGAGGGCCGAAAGCCAGGGTTGCAGATGGAATAGCCCGATTTGGCCGGGCCAGCGGGTGAAATGATAGGGGTGGCCTGCCGTGGCCGCGGCCAAGACCGTGCGGCCGGGGTCGGCGCCGGCGAACTGCCGCGACTCGTCCTTGCCTTCCAGGGCCACCGCCACTTGGGGGCGGAGGCCGTGGCGGGCCAGGGGCCCCAAGGCCGAGGCCGCGGCCAGCATCAGGTGGGAGCCGGCGCGGGCGGCCAACTCCGGCAGGGTCTGGTCCAGGGAGGGCCCGGCGCCCACCACGATGGCCGGCGCGCCCTCCAGGGCCCCGGCCAACAGGGTCAGGTCGGGGTATTTCAGCAAGTGCTGAAAGTTCTGGCGCAGGTTGTGCCACCACATTTGCCGCCGGGTGCGGCGGGTGAGGAGATCGCACTCCCGGCGACGGTGGGCCTGGACCACCAGCTCCCGAGCCCGTTCCCCCACCTCGGGCGCGGCTCGTTGGTAGGCCGGGGGCGCGAACACCGCGGCGCGGCGGCGGCCACCGTAGACCAGCAGGCGGCCCAACTCCTCCACCAGCCGCTCCTCGCTGGTGATGATCTCCTGCTCGGGCAAAAAGGGGCCCAGACAGCTGAGCAGGGCCCGGCGGTGAGCATCGGGCTCGAACACCAGGAGCATTGCCGCGCGGGCCAGCTTCTTGGCCGCGGCCACGTGCCAGCCCAGGCCGGCCCCGGCCAGGACGAGCACCTCGGGCGGCTGGTCCAAGGAGGCCAGGAACTCCTCCAGCTCCACCTCGGCCGCGGCGCGCCGGCCCTGGGCCGGGTGCAAAGGCAGGCCGCCCAGGAGCACCTCGCCGCGGGGATTTATGACCAACTCAGCACTCACGCCAGATATCCTTGCCGGGCCGCCTGGGCCAGTTTGGCGGCCAGATCGGGCCCCTTGCCCGCCGCTTGGGCGCGGGTATAGCAGAGGTGCGCCTCGTTGGGAGCGCCCCGGTTCAGCAACAGGTCCCCAGCCGCGGTCCAAGGGCGGGGCTCGCCGGGATGGCGCCCGGCCGCGTGCCGCAGGTGTTCCCAAGCCCCCCACCAGGCCGGGGGCAGGCCGCGGCGGTCAAAGCCCGGGGTCAGGTCCTCGCCGAGCGCGGCCAGGCGCCGGGCCGCGGCCAGGTGAAATTCCAGGTCGCCAAAGGTGCGGGCCAGGGCCGGGTCTTCCGCGGCCAAACGCCGCCGGGCCTGACGTCCGGCCTCGTCCGCGCCGCCCTCCGGCGCGGCCAGGACCAGCCGCAGGTCGGCCAGGGGATCGCCCCGCGCCGCGGCCCGGGCCAGAAGCTCCGTGGCGGCCGCGGGATCGCCCCCGGCCAGCCGGGCCAGCCCGGCCAGGCTCCAGACCCGGGCCGGGGCCTCCGCCTCCGCGAGGCTGCCCAGGCGGGCCAAACCCCGGCGCAGGCGGCGGGCCCCGTGTTTGGCCGGCCAGCGGAGCCCGGCCTGCACCAGGGCCTCGCCCTCCCAGAGGCGGGCCTGGGCCTGGGAGGCCCGGGGCCGCTGGTCCGGCGGTAGGGTGGCCAAGGCCGCGGCCAGCTCCAGGATCACCCCGGCCCGCTGGTCCAGGGTGTGGCCGGAAAGCACCGCCTCCCGGCCCCGGGCCGCCACCCGGGCGCACCCGGCCGGGTCGGCCAGAGCCGCGGCCAGGCGCTGGTCCAGGGTCTCCGGGGTGTAATAGACCAGTTCCTCGCCATCGGTGAAGAACTGGTCCATGGCCCCGGGCGCGGCCTCGGTGAGCAGAAAGCCGCCGGCGGCCAGCACTTCCAGGGGCCGGGTGGTCACTCCCGGAAACAGGTTTTCGTTCAGCACCACCTGGTGGCTCTGGTACAGGGCCACGGCCTCGGCGGTGGAAAACCACTGCTCCTGGCGGCCGCCCCGCAGGGCCAGGGGAGCCTGGCGGGCCACCCGGGCCAAGACGGCCGAGCGTTTGGGCCGCACCCGGGGATCCACCACCCCCACGAAGCAGACCCCCGGCGCGGGCGCGGCCTGGCGCTTTCCCCCATAGTGCTCCGTGGCCACCCCCACCGGCAACCAGTGCGCCCCGGCGTGGCTTTGGGCGGCCAGCCGGGCCTCGGCCGGTTGGTCGAACAGGGCCAAATCGCACAGGTGGGCGTAAGCCTGTTGCCAGAAGCGGTTAAGGGGCGCGTCCACCGCGTAGAAGCAGGTCACGGCCGGGCAAGCGGCCAAGCCCAGGGGCAGCTTGCGCCAGCCCACGTCATCGGTCACCAAAACCAGGTCCGGGACAAAGCCCCGGGCGCGGAGCGCCGCCGCCAGGGTGGGCCAATCCGGGTCCGGCTCGGTCAGGGGGACCTCAGCTTCGGCCGAGGTGCCGGCCCGCAGCACCTCGGCGCCTCGGCGGGCCAAGGGCGCGGCGAAGTTGTCGTTACCCAGAATGAGAACCCGCAAGCGGAACCAATCCCTTCCCTGGGCGGGGAGGGCCACGTGGGCAGAAGAAGCGTTCGTCCCCGCCAGGATAACGTAGCAAAAAAGATAATATATTCAAAGGATAAACTGCCGAGGCCGGAAGGGGCGGCGGATTTTTTCCCGGGCCCGCGGCGGGGGAGCCGGGGCGCGGTCAGACCACCTCGTCCACGGCTTCGGCGATCCAGGGGTAGCCGGCCCCCCCTTCGCGGTAGGCCCGGCCCGCCACGGCAAAGGTGGGAGGCAGGGGGGCGGTCGCGGCGGGCAGGTCCTCCCACCAGGTGGGCGGGATGGACGGCTCGGCCAAAAGGCCCATGAGCTGGTGGCGGCGCAGCACCTCCCGGAACGCGGGCGGGCGCTCGGGGACCTTGACCGTGGGCAGGCCCCGGGAGGCGGGACGCGCGGCGCGGCCGGGCGCCAGGGCGGAGGTCTCGGACCGCCCCGGCGGGGGGTTTTCCAGCTTCTGCCAGGAAAAATCCAGGGAAAAATTGTCGCCGGCCAGGGAGAGGGAGCGGCTGGTGAGGGTGGCTCCCGGCGGCAGGACCTGGGCAATATCCAACCCACCAGTGCTAAGCACCGGCAAATTGGAGTTATTTCCCATGCCACCGATCTTGCTCATCGCGTCCCTAAAGCGGGACGGGGACACCCATAATTGTATTTTAGGCTTCCCGGCCCATCTTTGCAAGACAGAACAACAAGTTAACTTGTGCTAAACCCCGTGGCGCCACCGGGGAAAATAAAATTCGCGCCGGCGAAAAAAAAGATAAAGTTTATGGAACCTCCTGCCGATATAGTGTACGGAGGAAATCACGCAATGACCATATCCTCATATCAAGTGCAGAATATCCTGCGAACCTACGCCAAGCAGCTCAGCCGCGGGCAGCGCATGGCCAGGGTCCGGCACGCGGCCGAGGCCGCCTTGGGCGACCAGTTGCAGTTCAGTATCGAAGCCCGCCGTAAGCAGGTCATTGACAAGATCACCTCGGAGATCGTCTCCAACATCGGCTCGCGCCTGCCCGGGGTCAGCCAAGCTTGGGGCGGCGTCGAGGCCCAAGCCCTGCGTCAGCTCTCCAAGGAGATCGGCCGCCACCTGGACATTGTGCAGGAAGAAGGCTCGGGCCGCCTCATGTTCAACGAAGTGAATCCGGCCAGCGGTGAGGTTCTGGCCGAGCTGGGCTACGAGGATTCCGCCCGGTTGCAAGAGAGACTCTTTGAAATCACTCAGGAGATCGTGGACTATAACATGGTTTCCGGAATGAAGAAGAAGGGCTATGCAGATAAAGCATACTCCGGGACTGATTAACAAACCCCTGGAGGGTCAGGGCCAGGCCAAAGGCGCCGAGCGCAAAGAGGCCCGCGGAGGCTCGGCCGGCGGCGCGGCCGCGGGCGACCAAGTCTCCTTCTCCGGCCAGAGCCGCATCCTGGCCAAGGCCGCCGAGGCGGCCACCCAGGCCGACGAGGTCCGCTGGGACAAGGTGGCCGAGATCAAAAAGCGCCTGGCCGACGGCGATTACCAGGTTGATTCGGACACCCTGGCCTCCAAGATGATCCTGGATTTCCTGGGCGACCTTACCTGAGGCCTCGCCGCCCTCCACCGGGATGACTCACCGTCCCGGGGGCTCCCTATCAGGATGTTGAAAAAGTCCCTCCATGGCCTTTTTCAACCAAACCTGACAAAAGCGTGGTTTTGTCAAGTTTGGCAAATTGCTTGCTTTTTCAAAGACGCGCAATTTGGCGCGCCATCCCTGGCGCGCCTGGCAGGCCGTTTTTCAACAGCCTGCTATACCAAAAAGCAACCGGCGATCCGCGGGCGCGGATCGCCGGATTCATTTTTAGGCCGTGGCGCGCGGGCGCCTTGAGGGGCCTGCCGCCTGATCGCCGCAAACGCCCCCCGCCCCCCTACTCCTCGGCCCCGGCCCCTCGGCCCCGGTCCCTCGGACCGGTCCGCCCAGGGGGCAGCGGCCCGGAGGAATCGCTTCCTAGGCGCCTTGGGTCTTGTTCTTGCCCGCGGCGGGCGGAGCCTCGCTCTTGGCCGGCGGGGGGGCCAGGGTGTGCCGGAGGCCGTAGCGCTGGTCATCCAGGATCACCTGGGCGGCCAGGTTGTTGGCCAGGTTGATCACCACCGGGGCCTTAAGGTTGCCGGTCATCTTCTCCGGGTGGCCGTGGGGGATGTTCACCACCACCCACACCTGGATCTGGCTGGGGTCCGCCACTTCCAGGAGATTGGTTTCGGCCTGGCCCAGCTTGAACTCATACTTGGGGTCAAAGACCAGGGGGGTGACCACCACGAAGGCCAGATCCGGCTGATCCACGCACTGCAACCACTGGAACGGCGATTTGTCCCGGTGGCGCAACAGCGCGAAGCGGCGGCGCTCCGGGAAGCCGATCATGCCCTGGGGCATGCAGAGGATGTTGGCCTGGGGCACGGAGATCTGGCCAAAGCGGGTGGTCTGGATCACCAGGTTTTCCAGGGCGGTGTTCTCAGGCATGCTACTCCTCCCCGCCCAACAGGGAGGTGAGCCGGTCCAGGTCACCCGTGTCGGCCACGGAAGCCTGTTCATTGGCTTCCTTGATCTTCAGGAATATTTCTTGGCGGTGGATGGGCGTGTTGGCCGGGGCCTCGATGCCCAGCCGGACCTGGCGGCCTTTGATCTCCATCACGCTGACGGAGATGGAACCGTCGCCGATGGTGATGCTTTCGCCCACTTTACGGGTCAAGATCAGCAAGGTTTCGTCTCAACCTTCGGCGGCGCGGGCTCCGCAAGGGGGCGGAGGCCCGGCATCCAGGAGCAAGGGGAAGAAGGCGCCGCAGGATGGCCGCGCCGGTCCGGAAAAGGGCCGGTTACACGTAATCAGCCAGGGAGCGGCTGGAGATCATCGCCGTGGCCTGCAACGCGGCCTGGTACAAGGTTTCCTGCAGCTTGAGCTGGCTGATGGCGTCGGTGGCGTCTATATCCTCCAGCCGCTGCAACCGCCCGTAGAGCCGCAAATTATCCTCCTGGAAAAGGCTTTGGCGCATCTCCAGGCGGTTGAGGCGGCTGCCGGCGTCGGCCTCATACTTTAACAGGTTGGCCATGGCCGAATCAAGCCTGTCCAGTATGTTCTGGCTGGTCTCCTGGCCCTTGCCGTACTGCTCCAGGGTCAGATCGAAGTTGTCGAACTGGTCGAAGGTCCCCCCCTCGCTGAGGGCCACGCCCACTTCCTCGCCTTCCGGCAGGCCCCACAGGGTGAAGCCGTTGTCCGCGCCGTCGCCGGTGAAGGTCATCTCCCCGCTGTGCCGCACGTTCATGTCGTCCCGCCAGGTGTAGGTGACCCGGAGCGGGTTCTCCGAGCTGGCCGCGGTGTCGTCGGGGTGGGCGGACAACAGGTTCAGGCTCTGGCCCACGGTGTAGGTCCCGGCGTCCAGGTACAGGTAGGTGTTCTCGCCCACCGGCCCCACCTGGAAAGCATTGCCCGGCCCGCTGCCGGTCACGGCCACCGGGCCGCCGGCCACCAGGTTGGGGGGCACCGCGTCGTCCAGATAGGTGTAGTTGACCGCGGTGGGGAAGCCGCTGGCGTCCACGGCGGCCACGCTGATCTCGTAGCGCCGGGTCTCCAAAAGGGAGCGATCGGTCCAGGAGTGCAGGTCGCCGCCCGCTTCGGGCAGGAAGCCGAACTCCTCGCCCGCGGTGTAGTCCTTGTCCTCCAGCCAGAGGCTGGTGACCCCGTCGGCCAGAAGCACCGGCGGGTCGCCGGGGTTGGTCACGGTGACCGTGTCGTTGTGCAGCGCCCCGGTGCCGTCGGTCCAGGAGTAGTTCAGGGTGAGCGGGTTGGTGGCCGAGGGCGCCCCGCCGGCATAGGAGGGGTCCACGGTAAAGGCGAAACCGGTCTGATCCAAATAGGCGGTGGTCTGGTCGGTGAACGCCGGGCCGCCCACGGTGGACAGGAAGGAGAACTGATCGCCGGCCTGGAAATCATCCTGGCCCACCCACAGGCTCACCACCTGGTCCGCCGGCAGGGGGGGATCCAGGCTCACCAGGTTGTCCGCCCCGGTCCCCGTGAGCACCACCGTGCCGCTGGCCGGCACGCCGCCGTCCAGGTAGGTGTAGTTCACGGTCATGGGGTTGTCGGCCGAGGGCACCCCGCCGGTGTAGGCCGGGTCCACGGTGAAATTGTACTGCCGGGCGGCCACCGTGGCGTCGTCGCCCACGGCGTGGAACAGCCCGCCCACGTGGAACTCGATCTGGCGGCTCTTCAGGAGGTCATAGTCGCCGCTCACCTCGATCTGGCCGGTGGTGCTGGGGTTGTTGACCGTGCTGGTCATGCCCACGAAAAAGTCCTGCAACTCGGCGTCGTTCTCCAGGTCCCGGGCCCACTCGGCCAGCTTGTCCAGGAAGTTGGTCCAGTCGCCGCCGGTCTGGCCCTCGGCCCCGAAGAGTTCGCTGAAAGTGTAGTTGAACCTGAGCCGGTTGGCCCAGGAAAGGTTGGCGTCCAGAGCCTCGTCATTGCCCTGCTGCCGCCCCACTTCCAGGGTGAAGGTGTCGCCCACGGAGTAGCGCCCCTTCTGGGCGTAGATCTTCACCCCGTCGCCCACGTCCACCGCGTAGTTCTGGCCGAAGTCCTGCAAGTTGGCCTTGCCGCTGATGGTGCGGCCGTAGTCATCCACGTAGGAGTAGTTGATCTGGGTGGGCTGGTCGTAGTTGCCGGCGTCCACCGCGGCCACGGTCAAGGTGATCTTCCGGCTGAGGTCGCCGGTGTAGGAGCCGGAGCCGTAGAGTAGCCCGGTGGTGGTGGCGGCGTTGCCCTCGCCCGCCAGGCTGGGGTTGTCGCAGCGCAGCTCCTGGCTGGCGGCCAACTGGTTGTAGGCTGTGCCCGCGAAGATGTAGTCCCCGCCCAGGCGGGTGTTGACCATGGAGATCAGGTCGGACAGGATGTTCTGGGCCTCCACGGACACCGCCTTGCGCTCTTCGCCGGAGTAGGTGCCGGTGGACATTTGCTCGGCCATGGTCTGCAAGCGGATCAGGCGCTCGTTCATGCTGCTCATGACGCTTTCGGACATGGACAGCCAGCTCTGGGCGTTCTCCAGGTTGTCATCGTACTGCTGGAGCTGCTCCAGCATGTCGTGGGTGTTGGAGTTGATGGAGGAGTCCACCGGGTCGTCGCTGGGCAGGGAGACCCTCTTGCCGCTGGAGATCTGGTTGTTGAGCTGCATGATATCGGCGTTGTAACGCAGGAGGCTCTGCGTGCTGTGCCGGAAGAAACTGAAATTGCTGACTCGGTACATGGCTCACACCAACCCGATCAAGGTGGTCAGGAGTTCGTCGGCCATCTTGATGAGCTTGGCCGACATCTGGTAGGCCCGCTGGAACTGGATCATCTTGACCATTTCCTCGTCCAGGTTCACCCCGCTCATGTTGTCCCGGAGGTCCAGGAGCTCGCCCTGGGTCAGTTCCGCGAAGTCCAGCATGCTCTGATTGTGGCTGACCTTGGCGCCCAGCTCGGAGGCAAAGGTGGTGACCGCCTCGTTGAAGGTCATGGTGCCGCCCTGCATGGTGGCCGCGTCCTTCAGGTCGGCCAGATCCAGGGCCAGGGAGTTGTCGCCCTTGGCGTGCTCGCCGTCGGCCAAGAGCCGGCCCGCGTTCACCAGGTTGGGATCGGAGGTCACCTCATCGCGCACCGAGATGTTGTGGGCGGAAAAGCCGTCAAAGAAGGTGTTGACCCCCAGGGCGGCCAACAGCCCGCTGTCGTCCTCGGAAAAGGCGAACTCGGTGCCCAGGGTCCCGGTGATCACCAACTGATTGTCCACGATTTTGGCCGTGGGGTTGTTGGGGTTGTTGGGGTCGGCCGGGTCGTGCAGGGCGCTGTTGATGCGGTCCACCACGTTCTCCAGGCTGAGCTGGCCGAAGCTGCCCAGGGGAGCGGGGCTGATGGTGTAGTCCCGCCGGGTGCCGGCCTCGTAGACCCAGATCTTGAAGTCGCCGGACGAGAGCAGGTCGCCGTACTCCAGGGTGCCTTCATTGCCCAACACGGCGGTGGGGTCCGAAACCTTGTAGGTGCCGGTGACCGAGGTCAACAGATCGAGGCCCACGCCCTCGGAGTGCACCAGGTTCACCTGGCCGATGAGGGTCTTGGCCAGGTCGTCCACAAAGGCCTGCATCTCGGGGATATCCTGGTCACGGAGCGAGAGCCAGGCCCCCAGCTCGCCGCCGGTGATCTCCTCGGGGGTCATGACCACGTCGGTGCCCACCCAGACGATCTGGTTGCCCTGGAAGTTCGGGTCGTCCACCTCGTGGAACTCCAGGGGGCCCAGGTCATCGGACTTGGGGTAGTCCGCCTGCACCAGGGTCTTGCCCTCGCCGGCCACCACGGTAACCTGGCCGTCGCCCTGCTCGAACCACTGGATGTTGATCATGCCGGCCAGTTCGTTGATCTTGCGCTGCCGCTCGTCGCGGTAGTCGTTGGCCGGCTTGCCCACGGTCTCGTTGGCCATGATCTTCTGGTTCAGATCGGCGATCTGCTGGGAAAGGGCGTTGACCTTGTCCACCCCTTCCTTCAGGTAGGTGGTCATGTCCCGCTGCATCTCGAACATGTCGTTCTGCAGGGTGCTGAAGCGGTCGGCAAGATTTTCCGCCGTTTCCAGGAGCACCTCGCGCACGGCCGAGGATTCGGGGTTGTTGGAGAGATCCTGCCAGGCATTGAAAAAGCGGGTCATCTCCATGCCCAGGCCGGTTTCCCCGGCCTCGTTGGCAATGGCCTCCAAACGCCTCAACTGGTCCAGGCGGTCGCCGTAGTAGGCCACGTCGGTGTACTTGTCGGTGAGGCGGCTTTCCAAAAAACGGTCCACGGTCTGGATGACCGAGGTCAGCGAGGCGCCGGTGCCGAACATGCCCTCGGTGGCCTTCACCGGGGTGCGGGTGGCCTGCACGCCGGTCTGGCGGGAGTAGCCCTCGGTGTTGATGTTGGCCACGTTGTGGGAGACCACGTTCAGCTGCTGGGCATTGGTGTACAGCGAGGTCTTGGAGATGTCCATCACCGAATAGATGCCGGGCATGATCAGACTTCCTTACTCAACAGGCGGGGCTGCTGGTTGGGCGTGGCCAGAGCGCGTCCCCCGTAACGCTTCTTTTCCTGGCGTCCGCTCAAGATGCTGATGACGTGTTCCACCGTGTCCAGGGCGTCTTCCAGATAACGCTTGTTGGCCTCGTTCTGGCTGCCCAGATTTTTGGCCAATTGGGCCGCGTCGGCCACGGCCCGGCGGAAGGGGGCTTGGCGCTCCTGGGGCAGAAAGCCCACCAAATCAATGAGCTTGGCCGGCCGTCCGTCCTGTTGGGGCGCCAGCTTCTCCATGGTCTCGCGGCGGGCCGCCTGGGCGGCGGCCAGGCGCTGGCCCAGGGATAGCTTCTTTTCGCTGGTGCCCAGGAGGCGGTCGTGCTGACCCGAGAGGAGAATCTCCTTCTCTTCGCCCACCACCTCCAACAGCTCGCGGTAAAAGCCGATTTCCGTTACCAGCTGATCCGTGATCTCGTCCATGGCCGGATGCATGTTCAAACTCCTCAGGCCGTGGCCGTCAGACCCAGGTCCTGGGCCACCAGGGGCAGGGGGTCGATGGCCTGGCCGCTACTCTCGCGTACCTCGAAGTGCAGGTGGGGCCCGGTGGCCAGGCCGGTGGCGCCCACCGTGGCGATGAGCTGGCCCTGATCCACCGTCTGGCCTTCCGTAACCTTCAACTCGGCGCAGTGACCATAGTAGGTCTGGCGGCCGTCGGGATGCTCCAGGATCACCAGGTTGCCATAGCCGCCCCGCTCCCTGGCGAACACCACCTTGCCCTCCAGGGCGGCGCGGATGGGCGTGCCTTCGGCCGCGGCCAGGTCCAGGCCGCTGTGGTTCTGCGCGTGGCCCTTGATGGGGTGGATGCGGGGGCCGAAGGTGCTGGAGACCTGCCCGGCCACCGGGGCGGCCATGGCGGGCTCGTCGGTCGCGGCGGCCGGGGAGTAGGCCGTGGCGGCGGCCTGGCTGTAGGCCCGGCTGGCGGCTGAGGTCTGCACCGTGCCCTGGACTTCGGGCCGGGTGGAGCGGGCCTGGGTAAGCTGCCGCTCCAGCATGTCAGCCAGGCCCATGGAACGGGACTGGGTGGCCGAGTCCGCGATGGCCTGGTCCAGCATGCCGGTGAACAGGTCCTCGGCGTGACCGGCGTGCATCATGCCCTTGGGCACGGTCTCGCGCATGGACTTGAACATCTGGTTCAGGAACATGGACTCAAACGACCGGCAGGCCGCCTTTAACTTCGCCTCCTCCGCCGCCTTGGCCTGGCGGGCCGCCTGGTTGGGGTCGGCGGCCAGCGAGGCGGAGGTGACCGCGCTCAAGTCGGCGGGGTTTATGAGGCTGCCGGTGGTCATGAGTTAGATGATCTCCAGGTCGGCCTGCAGGGCGCCGGCCGCCTTGATGGCCTGCAGGATCACGATGAGGTCCCGCGGGGTGGCGCCCAGGGCGTTCAGGCCCCGCACCACGTCGCCGATGGAGACGCCGCCGTCCACCAGCTTGAGGGAGGCCTTCTGCTCGTTCACCTGCACGTCGGTGGTGGGGGTGACCACGGTTTCCCCGCCAGGGGCGAAGGGCAGGGCCTGGCTGACTTCCTGGCCCTCGCTGATGGAGATGGACAGGGAGCCCGAGGCCACGGCCACGGTGTTGATGCGGACCGCCTCGCCCATGACCACCGTGCCAGTGCGCTCGTCCATGACCACCTTGGCCGAGGCGTCGGGCACGATGTCCAGGCGCTCCAGGCGGGCCATGATGCTCACGTCGTTGGTGCCATTGGGTGGCAGCTCGATACGGACGGTGCCGGAGTCCAGGGCCTGGGCCTTCAACTCGGGCAGGGTCTTGGCGATGGCCGTGGCCACCCGGTTGGCCGAGGTGAAGTCCGGGGTGTCCAGGTTCACGGTGAGCACCCGCTCCTGGCCGAACTGGTAGGGGATCTCCCGCTCCACCAAGCCGCCCGAGGGGATGCGCCCCACGGTGGGATGGTTCTTGGAGACCGAGGCCGCGGCGCCGCTGGCCTGGAAACCGCCTACGCTCACCGGGCCCTGGGCCGTGGCGTAAACTTGGCCGTCCACGCCCTTCAGGGGGGTCAGGACCAGGGTGCCGCCGGCCAGGCTGGTGGAATCACCCATGGAAGAGAGGGTCACGTCCAGGCGGTTGCCCAAGCGGGCGAAGGCCGGCAGCTCGGCGGTGATCATGACCGCGGCCACGTTCTTCACCTTGATGCCGTCGGGGCTGACCTTCACGCCCAAGCGGGTGAGCATGTTGGCCAGGCCCTGGTTGGTGAACACGGTGGAGTCCTTGTCGCCGGTGCCGTTCAGGCCCACCACCAAGCCGTAGCCCACCAGCTGGTTGCTCCGGACGCCCCGGACCGAGGCCATGTCCTTCAGGCGGATGGCCGAAGCCGGGGCCGCGGCCGCCAGAAGGACGGTCAGGACCAGGATGGTTATGCAGCGGGCGTGGGTCATGTCCCTAACTCCTAAAAGGGCCAGATGTGGTCCAACAGCCGGGCCGCCCAGCCGGGGTTCTGCTTGTCGGTCAAGACCCCGCGGCCGGTGTAGTAGATGCGGGCGTCGGCCAACTGGGTGGAGAGCACGGTGTTGTCGCTGGTCACGTCCACCGGCCGCACCTTGCCCTGCAGGATGATGTACTGGGTCTCGCCGTTGACCCGGATCTCCCGGGAGCCCCGGATGAGCATGGTGCCGCCGGGCAACACTTCCATGACCGTGCAGCCGATGGAGGTGGTCATGGTGTCTTCCCGGTTCATCTCCGACTTGGTGTCGTGCTTGGACTGGAAGTCGGCCTCCACCTGGGCCAGGGAGCCGTCCTTGGTCAAGGGCAGGTCGTTTTCATACCCGTTCAGCTTGGTGATCCCGGCGTTGTAGGTGTTCTTGCGCTCGGCCTTGGTGTCGTTCTTCTTGCGGGCCCGGGCGTTTTCCACCACTTCCACGAAGATCAGGTCGCCCGCCCGCCGGGCCCGCAGGTCGGTGAACAGGTCCGAGTTCACCTGATTGAACAGGGAAGCCGGGGTGTTGGGCGCGGGCTGCAGGTTCACCTGGGAGGGCGGCGGGGGATTGAAGTTGGGGTCGAAGCGCAGCGGGTCCTGGGCGCAGCCGACGGCCAAGACCAGGGCAGCCAAGATGAAAAGCTTGTGAACGGCCTGCATGGCTCTAACCTCCTAGAAATCTACCAGCACGGTGCCGCTGTCCAGCACGGTGCCCCAAACTTCGCGCTTGCTGCTCAGGTTGGTCAGGGCGATGCGCCCGCCCTTGAAACCCCGGTCCTGCGCCTTGCCCTTGGCGGTGATGGAGAGACCGGGCCGCCGGAGGATCATGGTCACCACGTCGCCCCGCTGGATCACCGGGGCCTTGTCCAGCTCCCGCAAGTCCAGGGGTTCGCCGGCCGACACCACCCGGCGGGTGGTGAGATCCACGGCCTGGGCCGGATCGGTGATGGCCGTGTCCAGGCGGTGCAGGGCCAGGTTGATGCGCCGGACCTCCAGGTCGCCCTTGCAGATCCGGTGGCCGCGCTCCAGGGGCTCGGCCGCCACCACCACCTCCTGGAACAGGTCCACGGTGCCGCTGACCTTGACCAGAGCTTCCTTGCGGCCCGCCACGTAGACTTCCACCGTGGCCGGCACCCGGCCCGTGCGCCGCCCGGGCAACAGCCGCACCTGGGTGGTGAGGCGGCCCTGGGGCAGGACCAGGGAGGGGCCGGTGTCTATGTCCCGGATCTGGGCCTGCTCGGCCTGGGCGCCCAGGCGGTCCAGCACCGCTCGGCGGTAGGCCGCGGCCAGGGTCTCGGAGTCGAGCCGCTGCTCGGCCCGGGCCACCGCGATCTGGGGGGGAATCAGGGCGCTGACCGGCTGGGCCAGCCGGGCGCTCTGCAAGAGCTGGCGCACCTTGGAGCCCGGCAGGTTCACTTCCTGGCCGGCCTTGGGGGTGTCCATGACCTTGACCTGGGCCAATTCCTGCTGCAGGCCCTCGTCCAGGCTCCCGGGCTGATCCACCAAGTCCAACAGCCGCACCTGCCGCTCGGCCACTTCGGCCCGGGTGGCGAAGTTCACGACGCTGGAGCCGGCCAGGGCCGGGGCGGCCAGGGCCAAGCCCAGGAGGCACAGCAAGGTGGTGAGGAGTCCGTTAGCCTTCATGACGCTTTTCCTAACGCTTCAACTGGTTGGCCAGCTGCAGCATCTGATCGGAGGTCTGGATGGCCTTGGAGTTGGATTCGTAAGCCCGCTGGGCCACGATCATGTTCACCATTTCGTCCACCACCGCCACGTTGCTCATCTCCAGGAAGCCCGCGGCGATGGTGCCGTACTCGCCCACCCCGGGGTTGCCCTCCACCGGGGCGCCGGAGGCGGGGGTGGGCCGGAACAGGTTCTTGCCGATGGCGTGGAGGCCCGCGTCGTTGGCAAAGGTGACCAGGGTGATCTGACCCAGCTCGGTGGCCGTGCCGTCGCCGGCCAGGGAGGTGACCACACCCGAGGGATCCACCACCACGCTCACCGCGTCTTCCGGCACCGTGAGCTGGGGCTGCAGCACGTAGCCGTTGGAGTCCACGATGTTGCGGTTGTTGTCCAGCTTGAAGGCGCCGGAGCGGGTGTAGACTTCTTCGTCGGCCTTCAAAACCCGGAAGAAGCCGCGGCCCTCGATGGCCAGATCCAGCTCGTTTTCCGTGTTCTGGTAGTCGCCCTGGGTGAAGAACTTCTGGATGGCCACCGGCTTGACGCCCAGACCCACCTGCATGCCGGTGGGAATCATTTGCCCGCTGGCCTGCTGGGCTCCGGCCTGCCGCAGGGTCTGATACATCAGGTCCTCGAAGTCGGCCCGGCTCTTCTTGAAGCCCGTGGTGTTCACGTTGGCCAAGTTGTTGGAGATGACGTCCATGTTGAGCTGTTGGGCCAACATGCCCGTCGCGGCGGTGTAAAGACTGCGCATCATGGTTTATATCCTCCCGGCTTCCCGATCAGCCCACGCGGCCGACCATGGTGGCCGATTTCGTGTCGATGTTCTGCATGGTCTGGATGGCCTTCTGGTAGGACTCGAAAGCTCGAAAAGAGTCGATCATGTCGACCATCTCGGTCACTACCTGCACGTTGGAGGTCTCCAGATGCCCCCCGGTGATGGAGACTCCCTGAGCCGGTTGGCTCAGGGGGGCCTTGCCGTCCGCCCCCACGTAGAGGTTGGCCCCTTCCTTCATGACGGTGGTGGGGTCGGCCACCGTCACCACGCCGATGCTGCCCACCGTGGCCCCCGCCTGGTTCACTCCGCCCTGGTCATCCACCGAAACCGGACCGGCCAGGGGGTTGAGGTTGATGGGGGCGCCGCCGGCGCTCAGGACTTGGTAACCCTCGGCGGTGACGATGGTGCCGTCGGAAGAGAGGTGGAAGGAGCCGTTGCGGGTCAGGCGCAGCCCCTGGGGAGTCTGCACCTGGAAGAAACCGTCGCCCACGATGGCCATGTCCAGGGGGTTGCCCGTGGCGTTCAGGGCGCCCTGGTCGTAGTTGGTCTTCAGCTCGCGGCCCAACAACTCGTCAAAGACCATGCGGTCACCCTTGAAGCCGGGGGTGTTAACGTTGGCGATGTTGTTGGAGATGATGTCCATGTTGCGCATCTGCACGAGACATCCGTAGGTGGCGTCAGCAAATCCGTAATCAAAGGCCATGAGGTTTTTCCCCGCGAAACTGGTGTTGCCCCCTGAGATGCAACCTGCGTGCCAGATTTTCGGGGTGGTTCCTGGGTGGGGATTCATAGGTTAAGAGTTTGTAAATAAAGTATAAAAAGGAGGGAGAGCCCGCTGGGAAGCAGGGGGAAAGATTTGCCTGCCGGTAGACTCGGCGGGGCCGGGAAAGGGGCAGGGAAGTTCTTGCCTACTCCTCGGCCGAAGGCAGGGCGCCCGGCTCGCCCTGGCCGGCCGCCGGGTCCGCCCGGTCCAGCCACGCCTGGTTGACCCGGGTGACAAAGGCCAAAATCTCCCCCACCACCAGGTAGACCGGAGCCGGGATGTCCCGGGACAGATCCAGGGCGCCCAGGGCCTGCACCAAGGCCGGGTCGGCATCGGGCCCCAAGCCCAGGTCCCGGGCCAGGGCCAGGAACTCCTCGGGGGTGAGCTCCCGGGCGGGAGGGCGGCGGCGGTTGGTCGGAGACGCCATGCTCATACCCTGAGTGAGAGCCGGCCGCCGTCCAGCCGCACCATGCGCTCCAGCGGGGCCTCGGCGGTCAGGGTGGCGCGGTCCAGGCACACGGCGGCCAAGCGGCAGGCGAAACCGGCTCGGTTGAGCCGTTCGCCCAACTCGGGCAAAAGGCTCTGCACCAAGGCGGCCGCTTCCGGCTGGCTCAGGCGGAACTCCGCCGCCACCTGCCGGGGGGTCATGAGGGCCTCGATCAAGACCGGCCCCAGGGCGGACATGGCCAGGAAGAAGCGGAGCCGGGTGGTCTCCTCTTCCGCGCCGGCCTCGCCCTCGGCCGCTCCCTCGCCCAGGCCCAACCACAGCTCACCCTGGGAGAAGTGGGGCCCCAGGGCCAGGGGCAGGGCCAAGAGGAGGGCGCCGTCCCGGGACCAGAGTTGGGCGTGCAGCCGGGATTGGGCTTCCAGGAAATCCCCCATTTGCCGCACCGCCTCGGCCAGGCCGTGCCAACGGGCGGCATGGGAGGCCTCCCCCCGGCCCAGCCGGCCGCCGGATTCTTGCAGCTCCTGGCTGAGCTGCGCGAGCAGCTCGCGGGGGCTCTTTTTGGCGCGGGGCGCGCCCGGGGCCGGGGGCGGGCCGGCGGCGCCCCAGGCCACCAGGCGCCGGGCCGCTTCTTCGGGGGGCAGGTCGGGCGCGGGGCGGAGCGCCTGGGCCAGAGCTTGTTGCAATTGGCGGGTCAAGGCGCCGGCCCGGGGCAACAGAGCCGCCTCGGGCGTGGGGTCAAAGCCCAGAATGGTCTCCAGGGCGGCGGGCAGGCTGGTGCGGGCCGCCAACAAGGTGGAGAGCGAACGCTGCAAGGGGGCCGACGGCGGGGGAGCGCTCTGCTCCGGGGCCGGGGAAAGCACCACCTGGGGGCTGGTGCGTTCCACCATAAGGTCCAGGGTCTGGCCGGCGGTGAGGTCCACCCGGCTCTGGGCCATCACCTCGCCGCCGGGCAGGCGCACCAGCACCTGGCGGCCGGGGAAGGTCTGCAGCACCGTGGCCCGCACCACCCGGCCCGGGGTCAGCTCGGCAGCTCCGCTGGCAGCGCTCCGCCCGCCGGGGGCCGGAGCCTCCGCCCGTTGGCTGATTTTGGGAAAGGTGTAGGCCATGCAAGGCCTTACCTGGCGCTAGAGTAGTTTAGCCCCATGACCAGCTCCACTTCACCGCGGGGCCGGTTGGTTAGCTTGGCGATCTCCGCGGCGCTCTTGCCCTCCCGGGCCAGTTGGCCCACCAAGCTGCGGAAATCACTGGGTTTGGACTCCTCCACCGCCTGGTCCAGCAAGAGGATCTCGGGGGCGGGGGCAGGGGGCGGCGGCGCGGGCGCGGCCGCGGGTCCGTTCTCCAGGAGCTGGATGGCCTCCCGGCGGGGGGGCCGCGGGCTGGCGAGGCTGGGCGCGTCCTCTTCGGTGCGCTCCAACATGCCGTTCAGGTGGCTGATGCGCTCGTCCAGGGAGTTCAGGGTGGTGGTGATGAGCTGGCGCTTCTCACCCAGGAGGCGGTCGAACTCCTTGGACAGGCGCTCGGCCTCGCTGATGAAGGACTCCAGGTCCTCGGGGGTGGCGGGTTTGGGCAGCTCGCCCACCTTGCGGAGCCGGAGGAGCAGGGCCAGCACCACCAGGAGCAGGAGGGCGTCCGCCGCGATCTGCATCCACCACAACCAGTTCATCAGATCACCACGTCCACCAGGCTGCCGCTCTCCGGCGGCGCCCCGGAGCCGTCAGGGGCTTCCTCGCCCCCGGCCGCGGCGGCCCGGCGGCGGGGCGCGCGGCGGCCCTGGCGCTCCTTTTCCGGATCCTTCTTGATGCGGTTCTGGGCGTCGCTTTCCTGGTTTTTCTGCACCTGCTCCTGCTGGCGGAGGCGCTGGGCCGCGTCCTCCACCTGGGCCGTGGCCTGCTGCACCTCGCCCTGGCGCTGCACCATCTCCTGCATGCGGCTGACGTCGCCGGCCTGCTGGATCACCAAAGGCAGATTGATCTCGAGGGGGGCCATGGCGAACCTACCCGGTTATGACGAATTGGGTGAAGAAAACCCGGTGCACCAGGTTCTGTCCCAAAACGTGGTTCACTTCAGCCTTGATCTGCGACTGCAAGAGCCTGGTTTGCTTGGCCCCCTGCAGTTCCACCGCCGGGCGGTCGCGCAAGAGGCGGTAGATGGCGTCCCGGAGCGCCACGGTGCGCTCGCCGATGGCCACCCGGCTGTCCGGGTCCATGGCTTCCAGGCTCACCCCTACATTCAGTATGCGCCCTTGGGCGGATTTACGGAGTGGCACAATAAAGGGCTTCAAGGCCAGGTTCAGCTCCACGTCGGGCTTGGGCACCATGCCCCGCACCACGCCCGGGGGCAGCTCGTCCAGGAGGACCTTCTTTTCTTCACCGCGGCCGTACCACCAGCCCACCCCCGCGGCCAACAAGAGGCACAAGACCACGGCGGGGACGCCCATGATCACGGCCTTTTGCCAGCCCGGCCGGCGCTCCCACCAGGTGGCCGGCTGGGCCGCGCCCTCCTCCGGCTCCATAAGGTCCCTGAAGTCATCGGGGGCGGCGGCGGGGGTCAGCGCCACCTCCGTTTCCGGCGGTGGCGGCTCCGGCTCGTTGAACCCCAACAGATCGTCGATGGGCAAATCCGCCCGGTCCAGCTCGACCTTGTCCCCCATGCCTTGGGGAACGCTATCGGGGCTGGCCAATCGACGTTCAATATCCGAAAGGATATCTGGTTCCACACCTAATCCGTTCCCGGCGCCGGAAAGCACCTTTTGCTTTCCCCCGGGAATTGCATCTGGCGGCGCGGCCGGGCTCAACTGGTTCCTCGCCGTTCAGGCGGACAACCTCAACGGTCGGCGAAGATCTTCTCGATCTTTTCCGAGAGGGTTTCCGCCGTAAAGGGCTTGACGATATAGTTGCTGACTTTGGCTTTCACCGCCTCCAAAACGTTTTCCTTCTGGGCCTCGGCGGTGACCATCAAAAACGGCATGTCTTTGAACTCGTCGTGTCCTCGCACCCATTTGAGCAGGTCCAACCCGCTCATCTTGGGCATGTTCCAATCGCTGATAATGAAATCAATGCGCTCACTTTCCAGTTTACGCACCGCAGCTTCGCCGTCCTCGGCCTCCACGATGTTTTCGAAACCAAGTTGGCGCAGGATGTTTTTAACAATGCGACGCATGGTGGAAAAATCATCCACCACCAAAATCCTCATCTTGGTGTCTAAATTCATGCGGCTCGTCTCCCGATATCCTCTCAGGCTGCAGCTAGATCCCGCAAACGGGCTCTGAGTCTCAGAATGGCCTTGGTATGCATTTGGCTGATCCGTGATTCGGTGTAGCCCAGGACCTCGCCAATTTCCCTCATGGTCAGTTCGTCGTAGTAGTACAGGGACACCACCAGCTTTTCCTTGTCCGGCAGCCCCTCGATGGCGTGCGCCACCTGCAGCCGGAGCTCAGCCAGGCCCAAAAGGGCCAAGGGATCCCCGATCTCGTCCCGGCCCAGGGCCTCCAAAACGGCCTCGGCGTCCAACTGGGCCAAGGGACTTTCCGCGTCATCCAGACTGAGGAGATTCACCCCCCGGACTTCGTCCAACAGGCGATGGAATTCCTCTAAATCCACCCCCAGGTCAGCGGCCATTTCCTCGTCGGTGGCCGGCCGGCCCAGCCGGTTTTGCAGCCGGTTATAGGCGTCTTCCAGGGTGGAGCTTTTCCGCCGGACGCTACGGGGAACCCAATCCATGGAACGAAGCTCGTCCAGGATGGCTCCCCTGATACGAAACTCGGCGTAAGTCTTGAACTTAACGTTCTTGTCCGGATCGAACTTATCCACCGCGTCGATCAAACCGATAACGCCGGCGGAAATGAGATCCTCCAGTGCCACGTGGGAGGGCAGGCGCATGGCAATACGTCCAGCCACGTACCGTATGATAGGGGAATACTCCAGGATGAGCGCTTCCCGCTCCGCCATAGAGTATCCGGCCTTGGTACGGGGCCGGCCGTCGCTATACCCCTCGATTCCCTTCTGTATCATGATAGGGAGCTTTCCGGCAAACTTTCTCCCAAGTTTTTGCAAGTTTACGCCATGGCCACCAGTCTTCGCCAGAAAAACTTTATGTTTCCGCTGGTTTCGTCTGGTGGGGCTTCCAGAAGATCCTTGGCCAGGGCCAGGAACTGTTTGGATACCGCCGCCTGGGGAAAAGCTTCCAGCACCGGCTTTTGCAACATTACCGCCTGGTGCACCGCATGGTCAGTGGGCAGAAAGCCCAGGTATTCAATGGACAACCCGCCCAGGAAATGGTCCGTGGCCGTGGTCAGCTTGCGGTAGACTCGCTTTGCCTCGGCTATATCCGCGACATTGTTCACCAACAGCTTGAACCGGCGTTCCTGGTGTTGGGTATAGAGAACCTTGATGAGGGCGTAGGCATCGGTCAAGCTGGTGGGCTCGCCGGTGGCCACCACCAGCCGGTCCTGGGCCGCGGTGTTGAAGTATAGCACAGTGTCGTTTATGCCGGCGGAGGTGTCGATGAGAATGACGTCCGCTTCGGTGGCCATGCCGTCCAGCTCCTGCAGCAGCAGCAGCTTTTCATCCCTGGTCAGGTTGGAAAGCTCCGCCACCCCGCTGGCCGAGGGCAGGATCATGATGTCATCCGGGCCCTGGATCACCACCTCGTCCACGGCCTTGGCGCCGGTGAGCACATCGCGGATGGTGAAGCGGGGGGTCAGACCCAGCACCACGTCCACGTTGGCCAGACCCAGGTCGGCGTCGATCACCAAGACCTTGCGACCCAGCCGGCTCATGGCCATGGCCAGGTTCACCACCACATTGGTCTTGCCCACCCCGCCCTTGCCACTGGTGATGGCTATGGTCCTAAGCGGCTCTGTCCGCCGGGGCACGCGCTGCAAACGGCTCTTCTCGGCGAGACGTCGTAGGGAATTAGCTTGGTCCATGAGGGCTCCTTGTCATGACCAGCCTGGGGTGGCGGGTCGCGGCGGCAAGAGCCGCCGCACCAGGCCGTCCCGAGTGGCTTCTTCCAGGTCGTCGGGCACTCTCTGGCCGGTGGTGAAGTAGCTCACCGGCGTGTTGGTGCGGACCACCTGGTTTAGAATGGGACCGAAAGTGCGGGTTTCGTCCAACTTGGTGAAGATCATGCTATGGGGGGCGAAACGCTTGAACCTTTCCACGATGCGTTTTTGATCCACATCGCGGGTTGGGGCGGCTAGGACCAAATGACTGCGAGCTTGGGGGCCGGCCTTGAGAAGGTTCGCAAGTTCCTCCAAATTTTCTTCGTCTTCGGGGGAGCGGCCCACCGTGTCCACCAGGATGAGATCCAGGCGGGAAAGCTGGTCCAGGGCCTGGGCGTATTCGCCGGGGCCCGAAGCCACCTTGGTGGGAATCTCCATGATCTGACCATAGACCTTGAGCTGTTCGGCCGCGGCGATGCGGTAGGTATCCACGGTGACCAAACCCACCCGGAGCCGGAGCCTGAGGGCGAAGGTGGCCGCCAGCTTGGCCACGGTGGTGGTCTTGCCCACTCCGGTGGGGCCCACCAAGGCCCAGATCAGGGGCCCGCTGACCGATTTCTGTAGGGGCGGCGCCAAAAGGAACAGCTTTTTCAGCCGGATGGAGAGCCGGGGCCACACGCCCATCCCGCCGGGGGTGTTCAGGTCCTCCAGAAGGGACTGGATGACCGCGGGGTCTACCTCCTGCTCTTTCAGGTGGCTGTAGATGGGAGCCACCTCGGGCCGGGTGAAGAATCCGCTGGCGGCCTCGTTGATCACCAGGTGGCGGCCGATCTGATTGCTCAGGTCGCGCACCTGGGCCACCAGGTCACCCAGGGGATTGTCCCCCTCCCCGGGCTCTGCGAAGTCCGGCAGCTCCCGGGCGGCCGGGGTTGGTTCGGGTGCCGGGGGATAGCCCTGGGAGGCCGGGCTGGCCACGGGGCCCGCGGCCGCGGCCGCGGCTGCCGCGGCCACGGCTTCGGCGGCCACCACCCGGGCGGAGCGGCGGGGCGGCTCGGCCGGCGGCAGCTTGCCCTCGTCCACCGCGGCGGAGATCTCCACCCCGCCGTCGGGCAGGCGGCCGGTGGACAGGATCACCGCGTCCGGGCCCAGGGCCTGGCGGACCTGGCGCATGGCCTGGGCCATGTCAGGGGCCGTGAATCGCTTGATGCGCATGGCCTCAGATCCCGTTTGCTTGCGGAATCATTAACATATCACCCTCTCTCAACTGAACTTCACAACCCCCACCGAGTGCACGTTCAGGTCGGTGACCAGTTCGCTGTGGCTCAGAACCGCCAGGTTGGGCAGGAAGCGCTCGGTGATGCGCCGGATGTGGCGGCGCACCACCGGCGAAGTGAGGAGCACCGGGGGCTGGGTCAGGGTGGCGAATTTCTCCACTTCCTTGCCCAGGCCGCCCACCAGGCGCTGCACCTTGTCCGGGTCGATGGACAAATAGGTGCCGTGGTCGGTCTGCTGGATGCTGGCGGTGACCACGTCCTCCACGCCGTTGTCCAAGGTGAGCACGTAGAGATCCTTGGCTCCCGGACCCACGATGGACTTCAGGATGCCCCGGGCCAGTTTTTGGCGGCAGTATTCGGTCAAGACCTCGGCGTCCTTGGTCAGGGGCGCGTAGTCGGCCAGGGCTTCGGCCACGGTCAAGAGGTCGCGGATGCTCACCCGCTCCCGGAGGAGGTTTTGCAGCACCTTCTGGGTCTGGCCCAAATTCATGGCGTGGGTCAGCTCCTCCACCACCTTGGGCGAGGTCTTGCCCAGGTTGTCCAGCAGGCGCTGCACTTCCTGGCGGCCCAACAGCTCGTCGGAGTGGCTGCGGATCACCTCGGTCAGGTGGGTGGCGATGACCGTGGACAGGTCCACCACCTGGTAGCCCGCGAACTGGGCTTCCTCCCGGCGGGTGCCGGGGATCCACACCGCCGGCAGGTTGAAGGCCGGCTCGCGGGTGGGCACGCCCTCGATCTGCTTCTTGGCGTCGCCCGGGTCCATGGCCAGGAGGTAGCCGATCATCAGTTCGCCGCCACCCACCTCGTTGCCCTTGATGAGCACGCTGTAGCCGCCGGGCTTGAGCTGGAGGTTGTCCCGCACATGCAAGGGCGGCACCACGATGCCCATCTCCAAGGCCAACTGCTGGCGGATGCTGCGGATGCGGTCCAGGAGGTCGCCGTCCTGCTCCTCGTCCACCAGCGGGATGAGCCCGTAGCCCACCTCCAACTCCAGGATGTCCAGGGGCAAGAGCGCCTCCACCTGCTCGGGGCCGGGCGGCGGCGCAGCGGTCGGCACCGCGGCCGCTTCCCGGGCCGCCACGGCTTTGGTCTGGCGCTGAGTCCGGAACAGGACAAAGGAAACCCCGCCCATGAGGAGCCCCAAAACCATGAAGGAGGCGTGCGGCAGGCCGGGCACCAGGCCGAAGCCGAAGACCATGGCCCCGGCGATGGCGATGGCCTTGGGTTGCAGGCTGAACTGCTTCAGGAACTCCTGGCCCATGGTCAGGTCGCTGGCCGCCCGGCTGACCATGATGCCGGCGGCGGAGCTGATGATCAGGGCCGGAATCTGGCTCACCAGACCGTCGCCGATGGTAAGCACGGTGTAAGTGGCCGCCGCGTCGAAAAACCCCATGTCCTTTTGCAGGGTGCCGATCAACAGGCCGCCCATGATGTTCACAAGGGTGATGATGATGCCGGCAATGGCGTCGCCGCGCACGAACTTGCTGGCGCCGTCCATGGAGCCATAGAAATCGGCTTCCCGGGTGATCTCGGAACGGCGGGCCCGGGCCTCGCCTTCCTCGATAAGCCCGGCGTTCAGGTCGGCGTCGATGGCCATCTGCTTGCCGGGCATGGCGTCCAAGGTGAAGCGGGCGCTGACCTCGGCGATGCGCTCGGCGCCCTTGGTGATGACGATGAAGTTGATCACCACCAGGATGAGGAACACCACCAGACCCACGAAGTAGTTGCCGCCCACCACGAACAGGCCGAAGGCCTTGATCACTTGGCCGGCCGCCGAGGTGCCCTCGTCGCCGTGCAGGAGGATCAAACGGGTGGAGGCCACGTTCAAGGAGAGCCGGAACAGGGTGGTGATCAGGAGCACCGACGGGAACACGCTGAAGTCCAGGGGCTTCATGGTGTACATGCCGGTCAAGAGGATGATCAGGGCGAAGGTGATGTTGAAGGACAGCAGGATGTCCAACAGGAAGGGCGGCAAGGGGATGATCATCACCACCAGAATGGCCACCACCAAAACGGCGAGCCCCACCTCGGAGATGTTGCCGGAGTCGATGCCGGCCACTCCCAAACGGTGCAAGATTTTGTCCGTGGCCGAGGCCATTTAGGTTGAGATCCTCTCTCGGGCCGTGCGCTGGGCCCCAATGCTGTCCAGCACCTCGCGGTGCTGATTGCGTAAGCGGTAGACGTGGGCCAGGATGGAGGCCACTGCCTCGTAGAGTTCGAAGGGGATGGACCCGCCCACGTCCACGGCCTTGAACAAGGCCTGGGCCAGGGGCTTGTCCTCGATCACCGGTATGCCGTGCTCCCGGGCGATCTCCTTGATCTTCTCGGCCAGCTTGCCCCGGCCCTTGGCCACCACCTGGGGCGCGTCCATCTCCCCGGCCTGGTAGGCCAGGGCCACGGCCAAATGGGTGGGGTTGGTGATGACCACGTCGGCCTGGGGCAGGGCGGACATCATGCGCCTCCGGGCCTGCTCCATCTGAATGGAGCGGATGCGGGCCTTGACCTTGGGATCGCCCTCGCTCTGCTTGTACTCGTCCTTGATCTCCTGCTTGGACATCTTGAGATTCTTCTCGTAGTCATGCCGCTGGTAGAAGTAGTCGGCCAGGGCCAGGACCGCCATGGCCAACACGGCCCAGAGAAAGAGCTTCATGCACACGTGCACCAGGTAGACCATGATGGCCGCCATCTCCAGGGAGGAGAGATCCGGCAACTTGTTCCACTCGGCGGCCATGACCAGATAGGAGACATAGCCCACTACGGTCATCTTGAGGATGTTCTTGGCCAACTCCACGAACATGCGCATGGAGGCGAACTTCTTGAACCCCTCCACCGGATTCAGCCGCTTGAAGTCCAGCTTCAGGCGGGAAGGCGCCATCAAAAAACCCACCTGCACCAAATTGGAGATGATGGCCGCCACCACCACCGCGACCATCACCGGGGCTACCACCAGCCAGAACAGCGACATCACGTGCACCGAGATCTGGTGCACGGTCACGTCGGTGAGATGGTATTGGGCCGAGTGGCTCAGGAACTGCACGGTGAATTCGCGGACCTCGCCGTAGATATAGCCGCCGAACAGCCACAGGGAAGCCAAGCCGCCCAACAGCACTCCCACGCTGCCCAGCTCCTGGCTCTTGGCAACCTGCCCCTTTTGGCGGGCTTTCGACCGCCTCCTTGGGGTTGGTTTTTCGGTTTTGTCCTGTGCGCCCTGTTCCGGCATCTTGCTACATGGCTTTCAAAAGTCCGGCTAACACCGGACCGAGTTGGTCAAAAGTCTTGGCCAGGATCGGCACCATCACCGTGAGGGTCAGGCTGAGGAAAATCAGGCCCACCCCGATGAACAGGGGAAACCCCACGATGAGGATGTTCATCTGGGGCACCGTCTTGGCCAGGATGCCCATAGCCACCTTGGTCAGGAGCATGGCCCCGATTACCGGCGCCCCGATCCGGAGCGACAGGCTGAACATGTCGGCGGCTATGCGCATGACCTGCATATACAGGCCCTCGCTCATGCTGAAGTCACCCGGCGGCACCAGGGTGAAGCTGTCGGCCAGGGCCTTGAAGAACCAGTGATGCGCCCCCACGCCCAACAGCACCAAAAGCGAGATGATGTAACAAAATTGGGACAACACGGAAATCTGCCCCCCGTTAAGGGGGTCGATGACGTTGGCCACCGCGAAACCCATCTGAAAGCCGGCCAACTGCCCCATGATCTGCACCGCGGTGAAGATCATGTTCACCGATAGGCCCAGGATCCCTCCGATCATGATCTCGCCCACCCCCAGGAGTGCGTAGCTGGGCAGATTGGCCGGGAAACGGGCCGGGTCCACCGGCACCACCGGGGTCAAGAGCAGGCTGGTGGAGAGCACCAGGCCGGCCCAGGCCAGGGGGGGAATGGCGGGCGAACTGAACACCGGCAGGCTCATCATCAACGCTCCGGTGCGCAGCAGCACCAGGAGGAAGATCAAGAGGTCGTTAAAGTTCAGATTGCCCAGGGACATGCGGGTTTCCTCGCCTACCTCAGCGCACCAACTGAGGGAACTGGGTGAAAATGTGTTCCGTGTAGCTCACCAGGATGCTCAGCATCCAGGGGCCGAACATCAAAAGACCCAGCATGACCGCCACGATCTTGGGTACGAAGGTGAGGGTCATCTCCTGGATCTGGGTCACCGATTGAAAGATGCTGATGGCCAAACCCACCACCATGCCGAGCCCCAACACCGGCAGGCACAGGAGCAGGGTCGTCTGGATGGCCTCGGCGGCGAAACCTATGATGAAATCGCTGGTCAATCGGCACCTCCCCCCGCCGGGTGGCGGGGCCGGCCGCGCTGGCGCGCGGCTTTCAATAGAAACTCTTGACCATGGACCCCACGATCAAGAACCAGCCGTCCACCAAAACGAACAGCATCAGTTTGAAGGGCAGGGACACCATGACCGGTGGCAGCATCATCATGCCCATGGACAGGAGCACCGAGGCCACCACCATATCTATGACCAGAAACGGTACGTAAAGAATGAAGCCGATCTCAAAAGCGGTCTTCAGCTCGCTGATCACAAAGGCCGGAATCAGGCTGGTCAGCGGCACGTCCGCAGGGTTCTGGGGCCGGTTCTCCTCGGCGATCTTCATGAACAGGCCCAGGTCCTTCTTGCGGGTCTGGCGCAGCATGAATTCGCGCAAGGGGTTTATGGCGTTGGTGAAAAACTCGGTTTGGGTGATCTTGCCGTCAATGTAGGGGGTCAGCGCCTTCTCGTTCACCTGGCTGAATACCGGGGACATGATGAAGAAGGTGAGGAACAGGCTGAGCCCCACGATGATCTGGGCCGGCGGAATGGCCTGGGTGCCCAGGGCGTTGCGCAACAAGGACAACACCACCGCGATGCGGGTGAAGCTGGTCATCATGATCATGATGGCCGGGGCCAGGGTCAAAACGGTCAACAGCACCACCACCTGGAGCGCCGTGGTCACGTCCTCGGGCGACTCGGCCGGCTCCAGGCCCAGGGTGATGTTGGGCAGCTTCAGGGTGTTCTCCTGGGCCAGGGCCACGGGGACCCGGCCCCAGGCGGCGAGCCCGGCCAGGAGCCCGGTGAAAAGCAGCAGGGTGGCGGCCAGCCGTCTCATGAGTTTCCCCCGGACGGCGGGGCGGGGGCATCCTCGGCCCGCTTCAGGAAGCGGGAGAAACCCGGCCGGGGGGCGGCCAACCGGGCCACCTCCTCGGGATCGTCCACGCTGTACAGCAAGTTGATCTCCTGTTCTCCCACCCCCAACACCAGGATGCGGGAGCCCATCTCCACCAGCACCAGGGACTTCTTGGGCCCCAGGGCCAGGCGGCCCACCTGCCGGAGACCGCCGGCGGCCAGGCTCCCGCCGCCGCCCCCGCCGGGCACAAAGCGCCTGAGGACCCAGTAAAGCCCCAGCATCAGCCCCAGAACCAGGGCCAGGGCCGCCACCATCTTGACCATCATGGCCGTGAGGTCGCCGCCGGTCAGGGGGGAGGGCGGCGGGGCCTCCTGGGCCAGGGCCCACCACGCCGCCCCCGGCCCCACCAGGCACAAAACCGCTCCCAGGATGATCAGGCTCCGCTTCATCCGCCTAGGCCAGGGACTTGACCCGCTCGATGGGCGACACGATGTCGGTCAGCCGCACACCGAACTTCTCGTTGACCACCACCACCTCGCCGCGGGCGATGAGCTTGCGGTTGACCAGCACCTCCAAAGGCTCACCGGCCAGCTTGTTCAGCTCGATCACCGAACCCTGGCCCAACTGCAACAGGTCGTTGATGAGCATGGAGGTGCGCCCTAGTTCCACCGTGACCTCCAGGGGGATGTCCAGGATGAAGTCGATGTTCTGGGTGGGGTGGGGCGTGCTGGAACCCCGGTCGCCGAAATCCTCCAGCGCGGCTTTTTCCTGCCCTTCTTCCAGGGGCGTTCCCCAGTCTTCCGCCATGGGTTACTCTTCCTTTTAAAAGTTTGGCTACGCGGTTAAGCTTGTTTCGGGGTGGCTCCGCCCGCAGGCGGATTCCGGCTACACAAAGGCTTCCACCCGAAAGGCCTTGTTGCCCTTGAAAGTGCCGGCCCGGCCCAAAAACTTGGGCACGCCTTCGATCATGCCCACCAACAGGGCGTCCACATCGGTATCCAAGGGGATTACGTCGCCCTTTTTCAGGCGCAACAGATCGCCGCTCATGAGTTGGGCCTTGCCCAGCTCGGCGCAGAAGTCCACTTCCGCTTCCTTGAGCTGCTCGCGGAAGCGGCGCATCCACTCGTGGTCCACCTCCAACTGGTCGCTCTGGAAGCCGGCATACAGCTTGGAGCGGATCGGTTCGATGGTGGAGTAGGGGATGCACACGGTGACCGTGCCGGCCGCGTGCTCCATCTCCAGCTCGAACTTCACCACGATGACCACGTCGGTGGGCGGCACGATGGAGGCGAACTGGGGGTTGACCTCGGTGCGCTGGTACACCAGGGTGACCTCGTGCACCGGCTTCCAGGCCTGCTCCATGTCCTTCAAGGCCATGGACACCACCTTGCGGGTGAGCTGCTGCTCGATAGCCGTGAAGTCGCGGCCCTCGATCTTGACGTTGGCCATGCCCGAGCCGCCGAAGAAGGTCTCCACCAGGTTGAACACCAGCTTGCTCTCCAAGACGATGATGGCGTGGCCCCTGAGGGGATCCATCTTGAAGATGTGCAGGCTGGTGGGCACCGGCAGGGAGCGCATGAACTCGCCGAATTTCACCAGGTCCACGCTGGTGGTGGTCATGTCCACGATCTTCCGCAGGGCGCTGGACAGGGTGGTGCGGAACACCCGCGCGAAGCGGTCGTTGATGATTTCCAGGGTGGGCATGCGCCCGCGGATGATGCGGTCCTGGTTGGTGAGGTCGTAAACGATGATGCCGTCGGCATCTGGGCCGGTGTCCGTCTCCACCTCGATTTCGCCACCGCTCATTCCTTTGAGCAGGGCATCGACCTCTTCCTGGGACAATATTTTGCTCATGGCCTCACCATCTCAGCTTATTGCTTCTTCTAACTGGCGCCACGGGGGGGACGGACCGGCCCGGGCGGTTACTGGATCACGAACTCCATGAAATAGACCGCATGCACCGCGCCGTGACCTTTGAGCGCGCGGTTGAAGATCTGCAGGACCTCGTTCCGGAGCCGGATTTTCCCCGCCACGGAGGAGATGTCGGCGTAGCTTTTGCTGGTCAACAACAACAGGATCGAGTCCCGGATCTGGGGCATACGGGCGTCGATCTGGGCCTTCATGGCCTCGTCCTTGGCGTCCACGGCCAGGGAGAGCTTCAGGTAGCGCTTGCCCGTGGGGTCGGCCAGGTTCACCACAAAGGGCTCCAGCTTGATGATGGCCCCCACGTCCTGGGCCTTGGGCCCTCCCGCTTCCCCGGCGGCCTCACCTTCCGCGGCCCCTTCCTTGCCGGCCTCGCCCGCGGGCGTGGCCTTGTCGCCCTGGGCCTGCTCCTTGGCCGCGGGGGTCTCGGAGGAAGGCGAGGACAGGAAGAACCACCAACCGAAAAAGCCTCCGGCCGCCAAAAGCACCGCCAGGCCCGCGATAATGATGATGAGCTTGCTTTTGCCCTTCTTTTCGCCCTTTTCCTTGTTGCCGCCTTCCAAGCTCAGATCAAGTTCGTCGCCCGCCATGCCTTCTCCTTAAACAATCCCGCCAAGTGTGCGTCGGAGCGATTTCTCCGACAGGCTTCTAACAGGCGGTTGAAAAACAGCCTGTTTAGCGCGCCAGGGACCACCCCAAACAAGCCTCGGCCTGTTTGGGGACCCCGGGGATGGCGCGCCAAATTGCGCGGCTTTTAAAAAGCAAGCTATTTGCCAAACCTGGCAAAACCACGCTTTTGCCAGGTTTGGTTGATAAAAGCCATGGATGGACTTTTTCAACATCCTGCTAATAATCCCGGGCCAAGAGGATGATTTCGGTGCGCCGGTTCATGGCCCGATGCTCCGGCGTGTCGTTGACCGCCACCGGTTTGTTGGCGCCCATGGCCCCCACCCGGAGCCGGGAGGGGTCCATCTTGCCTGGGCCAATCAGCTCCCGGAGCACCGCCTCGGCCCGGGCCAAGGAAAGGGCCCAGTTGTCCGGATAGGGGCTGTCCTTGGCCAGGGGTGAGTCGTCTGAATGCCCCTCCACCGCCAGGGGCTCGTTGGAGTAACGTAAAAAATCGGCCAGCTTGCGTATGGCTTCCTGTCCCTTGGGTGAGAGCCGGGCGCTGCCCGGGGGAAACAGGAGGTCGTTGGCCAAGGTGATCACCGTGCCCCGGGGGTCCTTGCTGAGGGTCACCCCCTTTTGCAGATAGTTGGGCATATTGGGGTCAGTGTTGCTGGGCAGGTCCAACACCGCGGCCAATTTCTGCTCCTGGCTGGTCAGGTCCTTCACCTCCGGCGGGTTGATGCTGTCCATGAGCCGCTGGAACTCCTGGAAGGAGCCGGATTTCTCGTGGCCCAGCAGGCCCTCGGTGCCTCCGGAGAAGATGCCGAAGGCGGCTTTGAGCTTTTGGATCTCCGGGGCCTTCATGGCGATGAGCATGACAAAGAAGGTGAGCAGGAGGGTCACCAGATCACTGAAGGTGAACATCCAGCCCAGGGGGTCGAAGCCCGCTTCCTGCCCTTTCTTCCTGCCCATGCCGGTCCCTACTTCTCCTTCACATCGTCCAGGAGGTTGAACTCGAAACCCCGGAAATCCAGCCGCGGCGGCGCCTGCCCCTCCACCATGCGGTCGGTGCCGGCGTCGTCGGTGTTCAACACGATCTCCACCCGGTTGTTGCGCCGCCGGTTGGCCAGGGAGTTCTCGTCGTACTGGGGGCGATAGCCGGCCAGGCCGTAGGCGCTCATGCGCTCGGGCTTCACGCCCTTGGTGGCCAGATAGCGCACCACGGCCAGGGCCCGTCGGGCGCTCACGTCCCAATTGTCCAGGCCCCCGGGGCCCTTGATCTCGGTGCTGTCGGTGTGACCCAACAAGGTCAGGGGAAACTGCTTGTCGCCCACCACCTGGGCCACCTGATCCAGGAACGCCTTGGCCTTGGAGTTCAGCTCCAGGGAGCCCGGCTCGAACAGCATGGCCGCGGTCATGGAGATGGAGCGCTGGGAGCCCGAGCGGGTCAAGCTCACCTGGTCGTCCAGCCCCGCCTGGGAGGCCAGGCCGCGGATGGAGGTGTAGGCCTCGTTCACCGGGTTCAGGGGCACCGTGGCCCCGGTGTTCTTGCCTTCCTCGGTCTGGAAGGCGGCCGTGCCGCCGGGCGTGAAGCCAAAGGTGCCGGCCAGGGATTGATAGGCCGCTTCCACCCGGGCTTCCTCCACCTTGGACAAGCTGTTGAGCATGATAAAAAACGCCAATAAAAGGATCATCAGCGAGGTGTAGAGCACCACGATGCCGGGCATCTTCTCTTCGTTGTGCTTACCCCGTGGCACGCCGGAACCGTCTCCTTACTTGAACACCGTTTCCCGCATGTTCGGCGGGATGTAACTGTGCAGCTTCTGCTCGATCACCCGGGGGTTGTCGCCCCGGGCGATGGCCAGGACCCCGTTCATGATCACCTCTTTCATCACCATCTCCTGGGCTGAGCGGAGCTTCAATTTGCCGCTCATGGGCAGGAACACCATGTTGGCCATCACCGCGCCGTAAAAGGTGGTGATGATGGCCACGGCCATGGCCGGGCCGATGGAGGAGGGGTCGCTCATGTTCTGCAGCATCTGCACCAGGCCGATCAGGGTGCCGATCATGCCCATGGCCGGAGCGAAGGTGCCCATGGTCATGAAGATTTCCGCCCCCAGCCGGTGGCGCTCGGCCACGTAGTCGATCTCGGTCTCCAGGATCTCCTTGATGGCCTGGGGCTCCTGGCCGTCAATGGTGAGCTGCAGGCCCTTGGATAGGAACGGGTCCTTGATCTCCTTCATGGTGGCTTCCAGGGCCAGGATGCCTTCCCGCCGGGCCCGGGTGGCATACTCCACGAACTGGGCGATCATCTGGGGCAATGACTCGGACTTATGGATGAACAGGTGCTTGACGATGCTGATGAGCTTGATCATGTCGCTCAGGGGATAGTTCACCAGGGTCACCCCGATGGTGCCTCCCACCACGATGAGCATCGAAGGAATGTCGACGAACATCAAGATGCTGCCGCCCAGCATCATGGCGACCAGCACCAGAGCAAAGGCAGTCACGATTCCGATTATGGTCGCCAGATCCATAAGGCTTCGCTCCTCGACCAGCGATGATTATCCGGACAAAATCAAGCAAAATTGGTGCCAGGGGTCACAGGAGGATTCTCGCCGTATATCGGCGGGATAGGCGGCAGGCCCCAGAGCTTGCGCCGGAACCTTGACGGCGGCCGCCGGAGCCGGGGGAGGGGAGCGCGGGACTACGTCAAAATAATGGCGCTCCCGGCCGCGGCCGGGAGCGCCTCCTTCGGTCGCCCGAGCAAGGCCCAGGCGGCCTTGCTCCGGCAAATTACGGCTACTTAACGCTTCAGGTTGATCAGCTCCTGCAAGAGCTGGTCCGTGGTCTGCACCGTCTTGCTGTTGGCCTGGAAGCCCCGCTGGTAGATGATCATCTTCACGAACTCGTTGGCCAAGTCCACGTTGGACTGCTCCAGGGAGCCTGACTCCACCGAACCCAGGCCGCCGGTGCCCGGCGTGTTCAGCGTGGCCGCCCCGCTGGCCCGGGTCTCCACCCACAGGTTTTCGCCCACCCGCTCCAAACCGTTGGGGTTGGCGAAGTTCACCAGCAGCACTTGGCCCAGGGTCCGGAGGGTGCCGTTGGAGAACCGGCCGGTGATGATGCCGTCCTTGTCGATGTCCACGGACTCCAGGTTGCCCCGCGGCGAGCCGTTTTGGTACAGATAGAAAATTTCACTGGCCCCGCCCGACTGGGTGGTGGGCGCGGTGGAGGTGGGGGTAAAGTCAAAGGTAATGGTCTGGTTGTCCGTCGCGCCTGAACCAGTCAGCCAGTCGAAGGTCAAGATCTGCTCCCCCTCGGTGGAGGGCGGGGCGTTCTGCACGTCGCCGTCGTTGGCGTAGCTGGTCTGGTCCCACACGTCGAAGGTGGTCAGCGGCGTGCCGCTGCTGGACACCGTCAACTGGGCGTCCAAGCCGGCGGCCACTCCCCGGGTGAGCTGCACGCTGCGGGTGCCGTCGGTGTTGGTGATGATGGAGGCGCTCACGTCGCTGGCGCCCGTGCCGTCCATGCCGCCATAGAACGAGGAGCCGCTCACCATGAACCCCGTGCCCGTGGCCGGGGAGGTGATGGTGATGTCGTTGCCGGCCGAGCCGGCGGTGGCCACCCCGGTGGCCTCCAGGAAGATGGAGCCGGTGTTGCCCGTGGCGTCCGAGGGATCCACGTCCACGGTCACCGTCACCAGGTTCAGCCCGCTGCCCGCGCCGATGGTGTTGTCAATGGCCGTGGCCACATCCGCGGCGGTGGCCGGCGGCGCGGCCGGCAGAGCCACCGAGTAGGTGGTGCCGTTGATGGTGAAGTCCAGGTTGCTGCCGCCGGGGTAGGAGGCGTCGCCGGTGTTGACGAACAGGGCCGCGGTGGCGTCCCGGCCGGCGTTGATGGCCCCACCCGGACCCGCCAGGTCGGTCAGCGTCTCGCCGGCCGCCACGGCGTCGCCGGTGAGCGACACCGACAGGGCCGAGTTGCCGTTGCTGTGCAGCACCACCTGGTCGCCGCTGACCTCGGCCCACACCCCCAGCCCCTGGCTGTTGATGTTGGAGGCAAGGTTGGCCGCCGCTTCCGCCGCGGTGGCGCCGGTGAAGCTGATGGCCGTACCGCCGCCGATGGAGACCGTCCCCGCGGCCGCGCCGGCGCCGGTGGTGATCTCCACGGTCATGTTGGAGATAAAGGTCTGGGCCCCGCCGTTCACCGCGGTGCCGGTGGAGTCCTGCGGGGTGTAGACCAGGCTCTGACCCACCTGGCTGTTGATGTAGTAGTTGCTGCCAAAGGTGCCGCCCGGATCGCTGGCCGAGACCGCCCCGCCCTGGAACACGTCCTCCGAGGCCGGCAGACCGGTGGTGATGCCCGCCAGATGCCCCACCGTGTCAAAGTGCAGGAAGTAGTTGGTGGGCGGCTCGATATAGGTGGTGCCGAACACCCCGTCCTGGCGCTCGAAGGCGCTCACCTTCCAGACGCTGTCCTCGTCCTGGGTTAGGCCGAAGTTGTTGGGATAGGTGCCCTTTTCCAGCCGCTGATAGAACATGGAAAGGTCGTGGGCCACCCCCAGGGAGTCATAGACCCTGACCGTGGTCAGATAGTTGTAGGTGGTGGTGTCCGAGGGGTCCACCGGCTGGCTGGCCAAATGGGTGTCGGTGTCCTCGGCGTCCAGGTTGACGCTGATGTCCACCTGGCTGGTGGGCACCGCGTCGGACTGCGAGGCCACGATGCGGATCGACTCCTCGATGGGTACGATATTGCCCCCGGCATCCACGTTGTAACCCCGCAGGCGGTCGCCCGCCGGGGTGATCATGTAGCCTTCGTTGTCCACCGTGAACTGCCCGGCCCGGGTGTAGTATTCCGCTTGCCCCGCCCCGGTGTTGGGCCGCACCACTTTGAAGAAGCCAGAGCCGTTGATGGCCAGGTCGGTGGGTATATCCGTGGACTCGGGCGAGCCCTGGAGCATGAGTTGCTGCATGGACAGGATCCGCGCGCCGCTGCCCACCTGGCTCACCACCGTGCCGCCCACGCTGAGCGAACTGGACATAATGTCCCCAAAGTTGGCCCGGGTGGCCTTGAAACCATGGGTGCTCACGTTGGCGATGTTGTCCGCCACGCTGGTCAGGGCCTTGCCGTGCACGTTGAGGCCGCTGACACCAGCCCACATGGAACTGAGAGTGCTCATGTATTTTGACTCCTTCCCTGGGGTCGCCCCGGTGCCGGAAGGCGGGCCGGGCTCTTCTTGGGAAATTCAGATATCCTGTCCTCTGCCAAGCCCCCGGGCCGCGGCTTACAATAGGGCGGCGGCAATCGCCCCGATCTTGCCCAAGGTCTGTAAAATTTCGTAACCCACCGAGCTGTCGGTGGTCTTGGCCCCGTCGATGCTGTCGGCGGAGCCGCTGCCCTCTTCGTTGGTAGTGCTGGTGGAGGAGGTGTCCGCCGGCAGTTGCACCTGCACCACCTCGCTCAAGGGCATCAGCACGTCGCCGATCTGCAAGAGTATCTCGCCGTCGTCACCCACCTGGTACCCGGTGACCAAGCCGGTCACCTGGGGAGTGGGCACGCTCACGCTCTCGCCCTCGGCGTTGTAGGCCAGGATGTGCACTTCGTACACCCCGTTGTCCGCCGCCTGGCCGGCCGTGGTGGTGCCGTCCCAGGTGTAGGTGTGGCTGCCCTCCTCCATGATGCCCAGCGCCTCTTCCTTGACCAGATTGCCGTCCGCGTCGTAGACCCGCATGGTCACGTCGGCCGCCTCGCCCAGGGTGAACGAGAGTTCTCCCGCCACCCCGTCGTTCAAGGCCACCTGGTTGCCGGACATGGTCACTTCCTTGCCCAGGTAATTGATGGCCTGGCCCTGCTGGAAGGTCTGCTGCAAGGTGGCCAGAGGCTGCAAGGCCTCGTTGATCTGGGTGAGCTGCTCCAATTGGCTGAAGGTGGCCAACTGCGCCGTGAACTCGGTGTTGTCCATGGGGTCCAGAGGGTTCTGGTTGGTGATCTGGGCCATGAACATCTTCAAAAAGGCGTCCTGACCAATGCCGGAAGCCATACCCGTGGCCCGGGTGGTGCTGCTGGTACTGGTGGTGTCGGTCGTCCCGGAGGTGCTAGAGACCATCGGTGACCTCCCTCTTAGGCAAATAGACTGATGCGGCCGGACAACGAGGATCCCGTGGTCGCGGCCGTGACTGATTCATCACCAACATCCCCCCCGGACAGGCTGCCGTCGGCCGCGAACCCAAAGCTGCCCCGCCGGCCGCGCTGGTCCGTCTGGGCCTGCGCCTGGGCCTGGGCATCCCGGTTCTGGGCGTCGGGGTCCAAGATCACTTCCAGTCGATCCACCTTGAGCCCCGCCTGGGAAAGCTGGGTCTTCAGTTGATCCAGACCGCTTTCCAGGGCATGCTTGGCCGCCACGGTTTCCGCGGTCAAGGTGGCCTTCAACACCCCGTCCTTGAGGCTCAAGCTTACGTCAACCCCCCCCAAGCCGGCCGGTTTGAGCGCCAACTTCAGGTTGGTCTGATTCTTCTGCACCATGCTGGCGATCTGCTGGCCCACCTGGCGCACCACGTACACCGGCAGATTGGGCCGCCCGGCCGAGACCTGGCTCGCGGGGCTGTTGCTCAGGTTCAGGCTCCCCGCCTGGGACCGGCCCTCCGCGCCGCTGCCCGCTTCCACCCGCCGGGGCTCGCCCGAGGCCTTCACTTCCTGGGCCGCCTCCGCCACCGCCGCACCCGTGGCCGACTTGCCGGGCCCCGCCTCGGCCGCCGCCGCGGTGGCCACCGCCGCCTCGGCCCTGGGGGTCTGGGCCGCCGCCGCATTGGCGGCAGCGGCGCTCGCCGTGGCGCCGGTCTGGCTCGCCGGCCGCGCGCTGGCGGTCTCGGCGCTCTTGGCCGCCTTGCCTGCCTCCCCGGTGAGCGCCGCCTCGGTCTCTTCCTTGACCACCGCCTTGAACACGCCCTTGCCGGGATCGGCCAGCTTGTCCAGGGCCTCGGCCGCGGCGGCCGCCGCGGTCTTGGCCGTGGCCGGCTTGTCCGGCGTGTAGTCCATGACCTTTTCGCCTTGCTCCAGGGCCTTGTTGCCCTTGGCCAGGGCCGTTTCCACCTGCACCCGGAGCGCTCGGGCGTCGTCGTGCTCGCCGCTCGCCGTGGCCTTTTGGGTGCGGACCTGCCCGGCCAATTCCTTCAACGCCGCGGCCACCTCCTGGTTCTGCCGCTCCGCCGCCACCTGCAGCATGGCCAGGAAAGTTTGCGGGTTGGTGCGTCCCTGGGTGTCCGTGCCCTGGGTGAGCAGGTTGTTCACCTCTTTGGCGTTCAAACCGATCTTGCCCAGAAGTTCCCGCAAGAGGCCCTTGTCCACCTCCACGGAACCGGACGCACTCTTGGCCAGGAGCTGGGGCAGCCCCTTCACCTCGAGCTGGCCGTCCTTCTCCGCCAGACCGGCCAGCCACTTGCGGATGTCCGTGTCCTGTACCCCCAGGTCCTTCAAGGCCTGGATCAACAGCGGCTCGTCCTCGACGGGCAAAAAGAAAACCGGGCCCTCCACCGGCGCGAAATCCGGCACCGCGCGGAACAGCTTGCCCAGGTTGATATTGCCGTCCTGGTCGCTGGCCCGGTCCAAGATATTGCGCGCGTCCTCCGCGCTATAGCCCGAAGCGGTCAGCACCTTCTCCAGCTTGGACCTCGCCTCGGGCGGCAGCATCAAGTCGTCCAGCGAACGGTCCGTGGCGTACAAACTCTTTTCCAGCTTGGCCAGCGGCGTGTTGGCCGGCGAAACCAGCTTCTGATCCGTGGTCACCGCCTCCACCGCCACGCTGGTCGCGTTGCTGGTCTGCTGCGTGGTGGCCACTGGCGCGTCCAGGCGCTGGGTCATGGTCGCCAGCAAGGCCTCAAACCCGCTCTCCACCGTGTCCCGGTTCAGCTTCACCGAGGACAGCTTGCCCACCAGGGCACTCACGTCGTTACCAATGGAAAACAGATTCACAAAAGCCTCCTTGCGCCTCACTCGCCGTTGGGCCTGCTGATCTGGCCCGTTAGCAAGCAAACCTGATGCCATGTTCCCCTCCGCAAAAAAATCTCCGTTCTATCAATGACCTATCTGCACCACTTTCCAGCCCTCTCTCCCCGCCAGGCAAAATCTTCAGGTCATACCTTCCCACCTCGGTACCTTTTTGCCGTCGCGCCACGGCCGGCAAAACGGATCGGGCGGGGCCATCCTCCGCTCGCCAACTGGCGCGCTCCCGGTGGGAGGCCTTATCACCGCCGATCAGCAGAGGAGTTGGCAGGCGGTTGGACCAGGGGGAAATAGGGCGGAGACGTCCCCTCTCGCCCCAGAGGTTGGAGCGATCGCTCGCAGGAGGAACAAAGTTCGGGCTATATTAAAGCGAAAAGTTTAAGTAGGCAGGCAGGGGAAGGCCAGCCGGCCTCCCGGCCCGCAGCACGCCGGGCCGGGCGCCGCAAACCGGCGCTGAGGCCGGGGCTCAGGGCCGGTGGGGGATGGGAAAGCTCCGCTCGCCCAGGCGCAGGGCAAACCCCTCGCCGGCTTCCTCCACCAGGTCGGTCACCTGGTAGTAGGCCGGCCGCAGAAAACGGGCGGGAAACTTCCCCCGTTTCACCCGGCAGTACAGCACCTCTTCCGCGCCCACCGCCAGGGTGGCCGGGTCCAGGTCCTCCCGGGAGCCGTCATTCAAGGTCAAAACCAGCCGGTCGCCGGCCTGGGCTGCGCTCTGCACCACGAAAAAGGTGTCCTTCACCTCCAACTCGCAGACCTGGTGGTCCACCTTGAGGATGTAGCGCCCCTCCTCCAGATGCACGGAGCTGTAGATGGTCTGCAACACCGCGGGGTGGATGATGGGCGCGCCGTCGTGGAACAGGCCGCCGTCCTGGTCCACCTGGATCAAACACGGCGGATACTTGCCCTCCCATCCCTCGGGCAGGAACTGGCTGAGATCGGGTTTGTCCTCGCTCACGCTCTCCTCCTTGCGCCAGGTGCCGTCCCCCACCCGGCCCGCTGGCGCCTCAAAAAGATTTCTCCGTGTCCAAGAGCAGGGTCACCGGGCCCGCGTTGACCAGATGCACCTCCATCATGGCCCCGAACTCCCCCGTGGCCACGAAGAGGCCCCGGTCCCTGAGCTCAGCGGCCACCTGGAGATACAGGGCCTCGGCTGTCTCCCCGCCCGCCGCCCGGCTGTAGGAGGGTCGCTTGCCCTTGCGGCAATCACCCCACAGGGTGAACTGGCTCACCACCAGCACCGCGCCCCCGGTCTGTTGCACGTCCAGGTTGAGCTTGCCCTCCGCGTCCGGGAAGATGCGGAGCCCGGCGATCTTCTCGGCCAACCAGGAGGCGTCCGCGGGGCCGTCCTCGCGGCCCACCCCCACCAAGACCAGGAGCCCCGGCCCGATGGCCCCCACCAGCCGGTCCGCCACCTCCACCCGGGCCTCGCTCACCCGCTGCAGCACCGCGCGCATGTTTTATGGTTATCCCATATGGCCGCTGAGGCCAGCCCAATAGCCCCCGCCGAAGCCGGCGCCCAGATTCGCCACTCCCCGGCCCGGGGCCCGCGCCGCGGGGGATTCCGGGGCCACGCGGCTCGGGGCGACGTCACTCAAGAATTGTTGCAACTTCGTGGCGTTCAAGGTGGCCTATTGTCCTCTCAGTTGTGATAGCCTATAGTTAATTCTGAAGATTTTAGCCCGAGTAACCCAATGTCGCAAACAGAAAGGCACCTATGAACCCCGCTCACGACCCCGTCCTCTCCCCTTGGGTAGAGGTCATCATTCTCGCCCCCGAGTCCCAGGCCGAGGCCGCGGCCGATTTCCTGTTTTGTCTCACCGGTCAAGGCGTGGAGATCCGCGAGGTGACCCAGCCCGCCGGCCACCAGGAGGTGCGCGCCTACCTGGCCGCCGGAGCGGACCTGGCCAGTCAGCAGACCCTGTTGGAGCGCTATGCCGAGGGCCTGGCCTCCACCTGTGAGGAAGGGCAAGTCCTCATGCGCTTTCAGGATCTCAAGGGCCAGGACTGGTCCGAGAACTGGAAGCAGTATTTCCATCCCCGCATGATCACCCGCCGGCTCCTGGTCCGTCCCCCCTGGGAGGAAGCCCCCCTGGGCCCGGAAACCGAAGTCCTGATCGTCGATCCGGGCCAGGCCTTTGGCACCGGCCAGCACGAGTCCACCAAACTGTGCCTGGAACTGGTCGACGCCATGGCCCAGGCCGACAATCTGCCGCTCCGGGTGCTGGATGTGGGCTGCGGCACCGGCATCCTGGCCCTGGCCTGCCTCCGTTTCGGGGCCGGCTCGGCCCTGGCCCTGGACGTGGACCCCCAGGCGGTGGAAGCCACCCGGCACAACGCCGCCTTGAACGGCTTGGCCGACCGGGTGGAAGCCAGCACCTTGCCCCTGAAGGACGTGGACGAGCGCTTCGAACTCATCCTGGCCAACCTGACCGCCCTGGACCTCATTGCCCTGGCCGGGCCTCTGGCCCGTTTGCGGAGCGCCACCGGCCGGCTCATCGTCTCGGGCCTGTTGACCGATCAGGCCGACCAGGTGCGCGCCGCCTTTGAGGCCGAGGGGCTCAAGGAAGAGGAGCGCGCCTCCCTGGTGGGCTGGGCCGCCCTGGTCCTGGGATGAGTCAGCGACGTTTTCTCTTGTCCCCTGAGGAGCTTGACCTGGGCTTGGCCGCCGGCGGGATCGAGCTGCCCCCCGCCGAAGCGGCCCATGCCAAGAACGTGCTCCGCCTCGCCCCCGGCGCGGAGGTCTTTCTCCTGGACGGCGCGGGCCGCGAGGTCCGGGCGATCCTCCGGGAAGTCACCAAACGCCGGGTGAGCTGCCAGCCCCACGAAGTCCGCGAACTCACCCCCCTGCCCCCCACCCTGGTCCTGTGCCCCGGCCTCTTGAAGGGCCCGGGCATGGACACCCTGGCCGCCAAGCTGACCGAGCTGGCCGTGGACCAGGTCCGCCCCTTCACCAGCCAGCGCTCCGTGGTGGACCTGAAAGACCCGGCCGGCCGGCTGGAGCGCTGGAGGCGCCTGTCCGGCCAGGCGCTCAAACAGTGCAACGCCCCCCGCCGGCCCTTCTGGGCCGCGCCGCTCCCGCTGGCCGAACTGCTGGACCAGGCCCCGGCCAAGGCGGCCCGGTTGCTGCTCTATGAAAACGAGGACGGCCGGAGCTTGGCCGCCTGCCTGTCCGCGGCGCGGCCGGCCCGCGAGGTGTGGCTCTTGGTGGGTCCTGAAGGGGGTTTCGCCCCGGAGGAAGCGGCCCTGGCCGCGGCTCGGGGCTTCACCCTCTGCGGCCTGCCCGGCCCCATTGCCCGGGCCGAGACCGCCTCCCTCACCGCGGCCGCGGTGGTGCGCTACGGCGGCTGGGATCTGGCTGCCGAGGCTCCGTCAATCTCCTGACCGGGAAATCGTAGAGTTAAACGGTGGGTCACAACCTGGCGGGAGCAACGGATACGGCAGGCTCCCATGCGGGCCAAGGCGTACCACATAACTAGCGTTTTTCGCAGTTTATGCACGCTGTAAGCAGGGATTGGAGCCGAAGCTGGTTCTTACCCTACGCAACAAAAATCACCAAGTTTTTTTGGGGAAGGGGGGTGTGGGGGGGAACCCCTTTTTGTTCACAAAAAGGGGTTCCCCCCCACATCTTCCTTCACTTAAAACGACTCGATGATGTCGCGTTGCAGGTCCACGCCCAGGCGTTTCATGCGGTTCCAGATGGTCACCCGGCTCACTCCCAAAATTTCCGCGGCTTGGGTCTGGTTGCCTTTGGCCGCCCGGAGGGCCCGGATCAGCTCCTGGCGCTGCTGGGATTTCACCGGGTCGCTGGCAAAGGGCCCGCTGCCGCCCGGGGAAGGCTCCCCGGCCGCGATGCGGGGGGGCAGGTGCCCGGGTTCGATCTGCCGCCCGGCCGAGAGCACCAGGGCGTACTCCAGGGCGTTGTGCAGCTCCCGCACGTTGCCGGGCCAGGGATAGGCCATGAGGATCTCCATGGCCAGGGGGTCCACGCCCTTCACGTGGGCGTCGCTGCCTTTCACCTGCCCGGCCAGGAAGTTGTGCACCAACAGGGGGATGTCTTCCACCCGCTCCCTGAGGGCCGGCACGTACACCGGCATCACGTTCAGGCGGTAGTAGAGGTCTTCCCGGAAGCGCTTATCGCCCACCAGCTCGGCCAGGCTCTGGTTGCTGGTGGCCAGGATGCGGGCGTCCACCCGGATGGGGTGCTCCTCGCCCATGCGCTCGATTTCCTTGTTCTCCAACACCCGGATGAGCTTGGCCTGGCTGCCCAAGGGCAGGTCGCCCACCTCGTCCAAGAGGATGCTGCCGCCGCTGGCCGCCTCAAAGGCCCCCACCCGGTTGCGGTCGGCTCCGGCAAAGGCGCCCTTGGCGTGGCCGAACAGCTCACTCTCCAAGAGGGTGTCGTTCAGGGCGGCGCAGTTCACCTTGACGTAGGGGCCCTCGCGCCGGGGGCCCAGCTCGTGGATGGCCAGGGCGGCCAGTTCCTTGCCCACCCCGGACTCGCCCTCGATGAGCACCGGGGCCTCGGAATGGGCCACGTTCTCCAAGAGCGCCACCAGCCGCTGCATCACCGGCGACTTGCCGAACAGGCTCCGCACCCCTTCCTCGCGGTCCAGGGCCCGCCGGAGGCTGATCACCTCCTGCTCCTTGCGGTAAAGCTCGGACACATCGGTGAGGATCTCCACCGCGCCGATGGTGCCGCCTGCGGCGTCCTTCAACACCGAGGCCTGCTTCAGCACGCTGATGCGCTCGCCCTGGCGGGTGGAAATGTAGCACTGCTTGGCCCGCACCTTGCCCATGCGGAACAGGCTGCACCAACGCTGGCCCCGGCCCTGCCGGAAGATCTCGCAGCCGGTGCAGTTCAGCAGGGTGCAGTTGTGGCCCACCAGTTCGTCCCGGCTGTAACCGGTCATTTGGACCACGGCGGGATTCACATCCACGATGGTGCCTTGATCGTCCACCACCAAAAGCCCGTCGCGCATGGTGTCGGCCACAACTTTCCAATAGTTCGCGAGTTCCATTAACCCCTGCTCCGCCGTAAACATTAAAACAGTGTTAATATGACACCTGAACGGAGAGTTAGCAACTAAATTGCGTAACTTGCGGCGGCTGGCCGCCCCGGCCCCTCACCCACCGCCCGGCCCTTACCCAGCTCCGCTGGTGACGGGGCCGCCTCGACTTGTAGGCCGGCGAGGGGCCCTCTGGCAACCTCCTGCTTCTCCAGCGCCGCCATGGGGTAAAATAGGGCCACTCGGCCCCCGGCGGCCCAGCGGAATGAGGAGCAAGGGAGCAACCCACATGCCCATCCTGGCGGACGATCTGAACACCGGACAATGGCGGGGGCTCTCGGCCGCCGAGGCCGCCGCCCGCCTGCAAGCCCAGGGGTGCAACGAGTTGCCTTCGGCCCAGCCGCGCAGCTTCTGGGCCATTGCCTGGGGAGTGGTGCGGGAGCCCATGCTGCTTCTCTTGCTCGGCGCGGGCGGCGTCTACCTGCTCCTGGGCGACCTGCGCGAGGCCCTGATGCTCCTGGCCTTCGTGGTGCTGGTCACCGGCATCACCCTTTACCAGGAAGGCAAGACCGAGAAGGCCCTGGCTTCCCTGCGCCGCCTGGCCAGCCCCCGGGCCCTGGTGCTGCGGGACGGGGAGCAGCAGCGCATCCCCGGCCGCGAGGTGGTGGTCGGCGATCTGATCCTCCTGGCCGAGGGGGACCGGGTGCCGGCCGACGCCACGGTGTTGGCCTGCCGCAACCTGTTCCTGGACGAATCCCTCTTGACCGGCGAGTCCGAACCGGTGGGCAAGGAGCCTTGCGCGTCGGCCGATACCCCTTTGGGGCCGGCCAGCGCGGGCAACCCCACGGCCATCTACTCCGGCAGCCTGGTGGTGGGCGGCCTGGCCCTGGCCCGGGTGGCCGCCATTGGCCTCTCCACCGAGCTGGGACGCATCGGCCGGGCCTTGTCCGAACTGGAAACCGAGCCCACCCCCCTGCAAACCGAGACCAGCCGGCTGGTGTGGCGGCTGGCTTGGGCCGGGGCGGCCTTGTGCACCCTGGTGGTGGTGCTCTACGGCCTGACCCGGCAGGACTGGCTGCACGGCTTTCTGGCCGGCCTGACCCTGGCCATGGCCATGCTCCCCGAGGAGTTCCCCGTGGTGCTGGCCATCTTCCTGGCCCTGGGCGCCTGGCGCATTTCCCAGCACCGGGTGCTGACCCGCCGCATCCCGGCGGTGGAAACCCTGGGCTCGGCCACGGTCTTGTGCACGGACAAGACCGGCACCCTCACGGAAAACCGGATGTCCTTGGCCGCCATGCAGGCCAGCGGCGAGTCCTGCGACCTGGAATCCGGCTGTTTTGAGCATCTGCCGGAAAATTTCCACCAGCTCCTGGAATTCGGGGTGCTGGCCAGCCAAGAGGACCCGGTGGACCCCATGGAGCGGGCCATCCGGGAGGCGGGGGAAAAATGGCTGGGCGGCAGCGAACACTGGCACCAGGACTGGGAGCTGGTGCGGGAGTACCCCCTGACCCGCGAACTGCTGGCCATTTCCCACGTCTGGCGCGGCGCGGCCAGCGGGCAGTGGGTGGTGGCGGCCAAGGGCGCTCCCGAGGCGGTGGCCGATCTCTGCCACCTGGACGCCGCGGCCACGGCCCACCTGGACGAACTGGTGCGGCAAATGGGCGCCCAGGGGCTCCGCACCCTGGGGGTGGCCGCGGCGCGGCAGGAAGCCCGCGACCTGCCCGACGGGCAACATGACTTCCAGTTCCAGTTCATGGGCCTCTTGGGGCTCCGGGATCCCCTCCGGGCCTCGGCCCCCCAGGCCATTGCCGAGTGCTACCGGGCCGGGATACGGGTCATCATGATCACCGGCGATCACCCCACCACGGCCCGCTGCATCGCGGCCCAGGCCGGCCTCCGGGACGCGGAGCGGGTGATCACCGGGGCGGAGATGGCCGCCTGGGACCAGGCCGAGCTGGAGCGGCGCCTCGACGGGGTCAACGTGTTCGCCCGGGTGGCCCCGGAAGAGAAGCTGCGGCTGGTGCAGGCCCTCAAGGCCCAGGGCCAGGTGGTGGCCATGACCGGCGACGGGGTGAACGACGCCCCGGCGCTCAAAGCCGCGCACATCGGGGTGGCCATGGGGGCGCGGGGCACCGACGTGGCCCGGGAGGCGGCGGACCTGGTGCTGTTGGATGATGACTTCGCCTCCATCGTGGCCGCGGTGCGCCTGGGCCGGCGCATCTTCGACAATCTCAAAAAGGCCATGGCCTATGTGCTGGCCGTGCACGTGCCCATTGCCGGCTTGTCCCTGGCCCCGGTGCTTCTCGGCTGGCCCCTGATTCTCCTGCCGGTGCACATCGTGTTCCTGGAGATGATCATCGACCCCTCGTGCACCTTGGTTTTCGAAGCCGAACCGGGCAACCCCGGGCTCATGGAGCGGCCGCCGCGGGACCCGGCCGAGCCCCTGTTCAACTGGCGGATCATCCTGCTGAGCCTCCTGCAGGGGGTGTCGGTCTTGACCGTGCTCCTGGTGGTCTATCTGGTCACCAGTTACCGGGGGCAGGGCCCGGACGAAGCCCGGGCCCTCACCTTCACCAGCCTGGTGGTGGCCAACCTCGGCTTGATCCTCACCAACCGTTCCTGGTCCCTGTCCATCCTGGGCTCGCTCCGGCGGCCCAACCCGGCCCTGTGGTGGGTATTGGGAGGGGCGGCCGGGGTGCTGGGCCTGGTCCTTTTCCTGCCGGGGCTCCGCAACTTGTTCCATTTCTGCTTGCTGCACTGGCCCGACCTCTTGATCTGCCTGGCCGCCGGCTTCTTGGGCATCGCCTGGTTCGAGGTGTTCAAGTTTTTCCGGCGGCGCCGGCCCGCCGCCCGGAGTTGACCCGGCCGCAGAAAAACGAAAGGCGGCCGCCCCCCGCGGGAGACGGCCGCCCCAAGGCTTGCCTCAAGAGAATCCTAGAAGTTGATGAACAACCCCAGGAAGTAACCGCCGGCCACGGCCGAACCGATGACCCCGGCCACGTTGGGCCCCATGGCGTGCATGAGGAGGAAGTTCTTCTTGTTGGCCTGCTGGCCCATGTGGTGCACGATGCGGGCGCTCATGGGCACGGCCGACACGCCGGCCGCTCCCAGCATGGGGTTGAAGGGCTCCTTGGTGAGCTTGCTCATGAGCTTGCCCAGGATCACCCCGCCGCCGGTGCCCACGCAGAAGGCGGCCAGACCCAGGAACAGCACCAAGAGGGTGCGCGGGTCCATCACCTTTTCCGCCGGCATGGACGCGCCGATGCCCAGCATCAAGAGAATGGTGATGATGTTGATCAGCTCGTTCTGGGCCGTGTGGTTGAGCCGTTCCACCACCCCGGACTCCCGGAACAGGTTGCCCAACAGGAGGAAGCCCACCAGCGGCGCGCTCTTGGGGATCAACAGGATGATCACCAGCATGGCCATGATGGGGAACAGGATGCGCTCGGTGCGGCTGACCGGCCTGAGCGCCGGCTTCATGTAGGTCTTCCGCTCCTCGACGCTGGTCAAGAGCTTGATGATGGGCGGCTGGATGATGGCCACCATGGCCATGTAGGAGTAGGCCGCGGTGGCGGTGATGCCCATGATGTTCGGGGCCAACAAGCCGGTGGTGTATATGGTGGTGGGGCCGTCCGCTCCGCCGATGATGCCGATGGAGCAGGCCTCCTTGATGGTGAAGCCCCACTCCGGGATCAGCAGCCCGATGGCCAGGGCGCCCAGGAAGCTGGTGTAGATGCCGATCTGCGCCGCCGCGCCCAGGATGAAGGCCTTGGGGTTGGCGATGAGCGGGCTGAAGTCGGTTAGCGCGCCGATGCCGAAGAAGATGAACTGCGGCAGGATGGTCCAGGTGTAAAGGCCGTACTTCAGGATGATGCCCAGCACGCCGGCCATGCCGGGGCCCATGCCCGCCTCGGGTTGAGAGGTCAAGCCGGTTAGCGGCAGGTTGGCCAGAATCATGCCCGCCCCGATGGGCAGAAGCTCATAGGGCTCCCATTCCTTGGCAATGGCCAGGAAGATGAAGCCCAGGCCCACCAGGATCATGATGATGTGCGGCAAGTCCAGGTTGCCGAACCCCATCTGCACACCCAGAATCTTGAGAACGCCCTGATGGTATTCGTAAAAGTTCATGCCTTCGCCTCCTTGGCGGCCTCTTCCAAACGCTCCTTTTTACGCTTTTCAAAGCCTTGGACGATCTTGCCCATATAGTGGGTGAAGATTGCCAGGAGGGACATGATGAGGAAGACCACAAGGAGCCCGCCCCAGACTATGCTCCAGGCTTGACCCCAATCAACCGGTTGCATTTGTACCTCCCCTAGGGTGAGATCGATGTCCGGTGCTTCCCGCGCCGGGCATCTTGAAGTCTTGGCAAAACCGTATCTGCCAAGTACTGAAAATCACTCGCCTATCCGGCGGGTGATTTGGCGGGCCCTCTCTTCCCGGAGTCCCCGGCAAGTTAGCTTGTCGGGAGCGGTTCGCCCGGGGCTCCCCGGCCAATTGGCCTGGGGGGAACCTTGGCCCGCCAGCGGCCTATGGTGAACACTCAACAGCGTGAAAATATACTTAACTGATGGCTAATAAACTTTTTATCAGCTTGCTTGCCGTTATCCCGCCCCGCGGCGGGGCCTCATGGTGAACCGGCCGCCGGACGCCTTGGCCCGCGGCCGCGATCAATTCCTAGCCCTGACCGTGGTGATTCTATGAATCGCCCTCGGGATTGTCAATAGCCAAGCTGTATTGTAGCTACAAAGTGAAACCACCAGGCCATACTGCCCCTTCCGGGGGCGTTTGGCAAGGGTTTACCTAGTGAAATCGGCGATGGTTTCCAGATAGATCCGGGCCGCGGTTTCCACCTGGGCCCAGGGCACCCATTCTTCCGGGGCATGGGCCTCCTGCAGGCGGCCGGGGCCCAGGAGGACCGGCTTGATCCCCGCGGCCCACAGGAGGTTGGCGTCGGAGTGGCTGCGGAAGGCCGCCGGTTGCCAGGACATTTCCAAGCGGTGGAAAGCCCCCTCCAGGGCCTCCACCAGCCTTCCCTTGGCCGGCAGTTCGTAACCGTGGTGGATGGTGGTGAACAACAGATCCAGGTCCAACTGGGGAGTCGCGGCCTGGCGCACGGCCGCCAGCTCCTCCAGCTCGGTCGTGAGCAGACCCAGGGCGGTGTCCGGCGGCAGGTGGCAGTCAATCCAGGCCTCGCACATCTCCGGCACCACAAAGCCCTCGGGCGAACTCAGGATGTCGCGGATGTTGGCCACCACCTCGGGATGGGTCTGGTGCAGGAAGCCGGTGACCTCCAACAGGAGCCGCAGCACCGCCTCCACCGGGTTGTCACCGGGCCGGGCCAGGGAGGCGTGGCGCCGGATGCCCCGGGCCCGCACCTGGGACTCCAGGTAGCCGTAGTGGGTAAGGCAGACCATCAGGTCGGTGGGCTCGCCGATGATGGCCCAGGGGGCGTGATACTCCTCCACCAGCCGTCGCGCGCCGTCGCCTTCCTCCTCCTCGCCCACCACCAGGGCCAGGCCCACCGGCGGCAGGGGAGGGCCGGCTGCCCACATCGCCAGGCAGGCCTCCACCAGGGCCGCGCAACCGCCCTTCATGTCCGCCGCGCCCAGGCCGTAAACCAGGGCGTCCCGCTCCACATAGCCGTAGTTCTCCAGGTCGTAGGCGGGCACCGTGTCCAGATGGCCCACCAACAGGAGCTCCAGGTCGCCGTGGTCCGGCAGCACCAGGAGGTTGGCCCGGTTCTCGTCCACCTCCTGCAAGGTGCAGGCCACTCCGGCCCGCCGGAACACCCCGGCCAGGTAGTCCACCGCCGCCTCTTCCTTGCCATAGGGGCTGTAGATATCCAACAGCCGCCGGAGAATCCGGTGGAGGCGACGGTGGTCGATGGCGCGGCTCGGTTCAGGCACGGCGGCGGCTTTCCCCCTTGACCCCGGCATGGTGCCCCCCGGCCTTGGCTTCCCGGCGGTGGGTGTCCATGTTCAGGGAAAGGAACACGTGGCGCTCCGGCGAGCGGAAGCCCATGCGCCGGAAAAAGGCCAGGGCCGGATGGTTGTCCGCCTGGGTGTCCACCAGGATGATGCGGGCCCCGGTCTCTTCCATGATGTCCAGGAAGCGGGCGAAAAGTTTTTGGGCCACGCCGGCCCGCTGAAAATCCGGGTGCACGCCCAGCCACACCAGGTAGCCGTACTTCCAGGCGGAGCGGCGTTTTTCGATGGTGGTGCCCAAAAGAAAGCCGGCCAGGCGGCCTTCCTGCTCAGCCACCAGGCAGTTCTCCGGGTCGGACTGGAACAGGCCCACCACCTCGTACTCGTCCCAAGTGCGGTAGAGGTTGGGGTAATCCTGGGGGGTGAAGAGCTGCTCGCCCAAATGAAAGATCTGGGCCAGATCGTCTATTTGCATCTCCCGCACCAACAGGGCCGGGCGCCGGCCTTTTTTGCCGTTGGGCGAGGAACCTTGCTCAGAGGACATGTTCGCCGGCCTCCTGCCGGCCAAATTCCAATGGTTTAGGAATCGGTGTCGGTTTGCAATACGGCCAGGAAGGCCTTCTGGGGGATGGGGACATTGCCCACCGTCTTCATGCGCTTCTTGCCTTCCTTCTGCTTTTCCAAGAGCTTGCGCTTGCGGGACACGTCACCGCCGTAGCACTTGGACGTGACGTCCTTGCGGAAGGCGTTGATGGTGGCGCGGGCGATGATGGTGCCGCCGATGGCTCCCTGCACGGCGATCTTGAACTGCTGGCGGGGGATGGAATCCTTCAGGCGGTTCACGGCGTGGAGCGCCCGGGCCCGGGCGAACTCGCGGTGCACCAGCATGGACAGGGCGTCCACCTTCTCGCCGTTGACCAGGATGTCCAGCTTCACCAGATCTCCCTTGCGGTAGCCGATGAGCTCGTAGTCAAACGAACCGTAGCCCTGGGTCACGGTCTTCAACTTGTCGTAGAAATCGTAGATCACCTCGGCCAGGGGCAGCTCGATGGTCAGCTCCACCCGGCCCGTGGAGGGGTAGGTGAGCCGGTTGTTCTCGCCGCGCCGCTCCAGGCACAGGGGCACCACCACCCCGATGTAGCGCTCGGGCATCAGGATGGAGGCCTTGACAAAGGGCTCCTCGCAAAAATCGATGCTGGCCGGGTCGGGGTAGAGGGCCGGGTTCTCGATCTCCTGGGTCTCGCCGTTGGTGGTGTGGATGATGTAGCGCACGCTGGGCGCGGTGAGGATGAGGGACAGGCCGAACTCGCGCTCCAGGCGCTCCTGCACCACTTCCAGGTGCAACAGCCCCAAAAAGCCGCAGCGGAACCCGGTGCCCAGGGCCTGGGAGTAGTCCTTCTGATAGGTCAGGCTGGCGTCGTTCAGCTTCAGCTTGTCCAGGGCGTCGGCCAGCTCGGGGTAGTCGTCGGTGGCCATGGGGTAGATGGAGGAAAACACCACCGGTTTGGCCTCGCGGAAGCCGGGCAGCGGCGTCGCGGCCGGATCCTCGACATGGGTCACCGTGTCGCCCACCCGGGTGTCGGCCACGGTCTTGATGCCGGCCATGAGATACCCCACCTGGCCGGCCACCAGGCTCTTGACCGCGCTGCGTTTGCCGCCCTTGAACTGACCCACCTCGGTGACCTCGTAGGTCACGCCGCTGTGCATGAACTTGATCTTGTGCCCGGCGGCCAATTGCCCTTCCATGATCCGGAGGAACACCACGGTGCCCCGGTAGGGGTCGTATTGGGCGTCGAAGATGAGGGCCTGCAAGGGGGCGGCGGCGTCCCCTTTCGGCGGGGGCAGCATGGTCACCACCGCCTCCAGCACCGCCGCGATGTTGGTGCCCTCCTTGGCGCTGATCGCGATGGCCGCGTCGCCGTCCAGGCCCAGGTCTTCGGTGATCTGCAGGCGGGTGGCTTCCACGTCGGCGGAAAGCAGGTCGATCTTGTTGATCACCGGCACCACTTCCAGGTTGTGCTCCATGGCCTGGTACAGGTTGGCCAGGGTCTGGGCCTCCACGCCCTGGGAGGCGTCCACCACCAGGAGCACGCCCTCGCAGGAAGCCAGGGCCCGGCTCACCTCGTAGGAAAAGTCCACGTGGCCCGGGGTGTCGATGAGATTCAGCTCGTAGGTCTTGCCGTCGGCCGCGGTGTAGGGCAGGGTGATGGCCTGGCTTTTGATGGTGATGCCCCGCTCGCGCTCCAAATAGAGGTTGTCCAGGAACTGGTTTTGGAAATCGCGGTCGGCCACCCCGCCGCAGGCCTGGATCAGCCGGTCGGCCAGGGTGGACTTGCCGTGGTCGATGTGGGCGATGATGCTGAAGTTCCTGGTATGTTCGCGATCAGCCACGCGGGGTTCCTCCTAATGGGTATGTCGCACGCTGCATCCTGCACCGTGCTCCTGGGAGTATGGGCAAAAGGGCGATTTCACCTCAGCAAGCAAAGCCTGCTGGAGCCCCGGATTCTGCCAATACTCACAAATCACGCGCCAATTTGGTTCGTGATTTGGCGGGCCATTTTTGGGGTTGATCCCTGGCTCGCTTGAGGCCTTGTGTATTTGACTAAAGCATGGTGTGACTAGTTAATTATTTATAATCACTCTGCTTTGTGGCATATTGCCGTGCGGCGGCCTCACTCCGGCTTCCGGACTCGGGCGGCGTGCGGGGATTTTACCAGTAGAAAAGGCGGTCTACCGGCGTCTCTTGGCCCGGGCCGTAATTAACTCTACCTGCTGGGAGGATAACCTGGAGCCCAGGTTTCGTCAATCCAGCCCCCGGGCCAGGCGCGCGGCGCGCGGCGCGGGGCCGGGCTGGTGGTGGAGGGTAGGCGGCCAAGGGGCGGCGCGGCCGGGGATGCGGGGGAGCGGGCGCCCCGCCCCGGGGGCCGCCCTTCCCCGGACTATTGGCTGAAGCTGATGTCGCCGTACCAGGCCTCGGCCTCTCCTCCGGTCTGGTCGGTGTCGGTCATCACCGCGACTCCCCGCACGGGGGGCGGCTCCTCCTGAAACAGGCGGCGGTAGTCCTCGGGCACGTTGCGAGCCTCGGTGACCCAGCGTCCCACCAGGGCGGGGCCGCTTTCCACGGCCAGGGTCTTCACATTGTCCGGGGCAAAGGGGTTGCCCGTGAATTCGCCTTTGGGCAGCCGGTTGGCCCAGACATAACAAATGGAGGTGCGGTTCCAGGGGAAAAAGGCGTCGAAGATCACGTAGACCCGGGCCGGGAAGTCGTCGCCCTCCTTGGTCCAGGCGTTGCCTTTTTCCAGGATGTTCCTGACCTTCCAAGACCAATTGAGCACCGGGGTCACTTTCAAATCCACGCTGACCTCCCGGTAGAGCCCCCCGGCGGTGCCGTCGCTCTGGGCGAACAGCACCTTGCCGTGGGGTCCCCGCACCAGGTCATAGCGGGTCTGGCCCTGGAACTCCTGGGTCTTCCAGCCCGCCAGGTCTCCGGCGCTGAAATTGCCCACCCGCTCCTCCTGGCCGGCCGCGGCGGCGCGGGGAGCCGCGCCCCCCAGGGCCAGCGTCCCCAGGAGCAAGATCACGCCCAGCGGGCCACGGAAGGGGGCCAGGGCCCTCATGATCCCCGATTCTCCTGCCGAATCCCCTGGCCGGTGGCGGCGCAACGGACATCCAGGCCGTGCCAAGGCCCGCCGGGCAGGGAAGCCTGCCGGAGCGCATGCCAACCGGGACAGCCGCGGCAGATGTAACCGGTGGGCGAAAGGCAGGGCGGTTCCTGGGACGGACGGTCGGTAGAACGGGATGAAACTGGGGAGGACATGACTGGAGACTCCCATAAGGGTTGACCCGGAAATTTCCTGAAGCCCGGGTGTCCGGCTGCGCCAGATGCCCGCCGGCCGCACCCGCGACTTCGCGCCAACCGCGACGTAGCCCTGGCTACGCCTCTCGGTTGTCGCTCGTTCGTCGCCTTGCCGGCCGCCAGCGGGCTCTGCCGGTCCAGGTGACAAAACGCGACCTGGAAAACCGGAAGGCATCAAGGCAAAAACTGTCTCAAATCAGATCGTTGTCGATCCAAGCACCCGGCCCCTACGGAATATCCGGGTTCAACCGACGTCAAACTATTGACGTCGGGCGAGGCGTCTCAGGAAATTATATCAAAATTTCGGCCGAAGCAAGAGTTTGCCAACCTGGGAATCGGGGACTAAAGCCCGCGGAAACCCGGGCCGCAGCGGGGGGGAGGGTTGCTTCCGGCCCGCAGGCGGCTGCTCAGGAACGCGCAAGGCCCCATTCCGGCGGAAAATCTGCCCGCGCCCGCGCCAATCCCCCGACGCGGCTTCCGCGGCCGGCGGGCGGGCGGGGTCAAAACTCCGGCGGAGCGGAGCCGCCCCGCCGGCGTCAGCTTGTCACCGGGAAGAGAGCCCGGCGCGGGGCTCAGAGCCCGCCGCCGCCCTGGAGGTAGGCCAGGGCCTGGTCGGCCCGCAGCATGCCCCAGCCGGTAGTGGCGTCCACCCCCGCTTCCCCCAGGTCCTCGGCCGTGCCGCAGAGCACGTTCCGCAGCCAGTCCACCCGGGCCGGGCCCTTGTCCGGCAGGTTCAGGCCCAGGTCCTTGGCCTCGGACAGCACCAGGGCGGCCACCCCGCTGACCATGGGCGCGGCAAAGGAGGTGCCGTCCACCGGATAATAGCCGTTGGGGTCGTAGGGATTGTAGGTCTGGGCGATGTCCACCCCCGGGGCCATGAGGCCGAACTGGCCGTCCTCCAGGGGGAAGTTGGAAAAGTCCGCCTTGTTCTTGTTCTGGTCCACGGCGCCCACGGACAGGGTGGAGGAAAAGTAGGCTGGGTCACAGGCAAACGGCAGGTCGGAGTTGCCGGCGGACGCCACCACCAGGACACCGTGATCGTAAGCGTACTGGCAGGCTTCCGCGAGGCCGGGGTATTCGGAGTAAGTGCCCCAGGAGGCGTTTATCACATCGGCGCCCTCATCCACCGCATAGCGGATGGCCTGGAGAGGGGCGTTATAGGCATATGGCGTGACCACGGAGCCCAGCATCTTCTCCATCATCAAGGTAGTGTTGAAGGCTATCCCCGCGGCGCCATAGTCGTTGTTGGTCCGTTGCCCGATAATTCCGGCAGTGACATTACCATGAGCGACATAGGTGGAGGAATATTCGTAATAAGGGAAGGTGTCCCAATAATAGAAATCCAGACTGTGGTCTGTATCCAAGTTAGCTAAATCGTGATAATAATAGGTGGCGGTCCTTTTGGCGTAATCACGCTTCACTGAGCAGGCTATCCCATTGTCCAGCACCGCCACCGTGACATCCTGGCGGCCGCCCATCTGCAAGTCCCAGGCTGCTTCCATGCCGATGGCCTTGAGGCCCCATTGCTGGGGATAGAGCGGATCGTTGGGTTGGAAAGCCGGGGCCAACCCGGCCAGGGCCAGGCCCAGAAAAGACACCAAGGCCAAAAGCAAGGCCAACTTGCGCAGCATTTTTCCCCCCGTGGAAAATCGAATGAACGCTGAACGGCCGTGAACCCTCTGGCACGGCCGGACGCCGGGCGCAGTCCCTCGCCTCGGGCGGCGTATTTGGCCCTCGGTCAACGAAACCGCAGCACTTATTTGGCAGGCCCCCCGAAAAGAACTACGCAGCATGCGTACAGTATAGAGAATAAACCAGGACCGGAGTCCCGGTCAAGCTGTTACAGCCTGCTGACCGCCAAAAAGCCCGGCCCCGCCCGGGTAATAGCTCCCGGGCGGGGCAAGGTCGAAAAATACTGGTTATTTTTTGCCGATTTCCTCGGCCCGAAGCACCCGCCGGAGCACCTTGCCCACGGCCGACACCGGCAACTGGTCGCGGAACTCCACCTCCCGGGGCCGCTTGTACCCGGTCAGGTTCTCGCGGCAGAACTCCAGGATCTCTTCCTCCGTGGCCTCGGCCCCGGCTTTGAGCTGCACAAAGGCCTTGACCTTCTCGCCGGAGCGGGGGTCGGGCACCCCGATCACCGCCGCCGCCTGCACCTTGGGATGGGTGTAGAGCACCTCCTCGATCTCCCGGGGATAGGCGTTGAACCCGCCCACCAGGATGAGGTCCTTTTTGCGGTCGGTGATGGTCAGGAACCCGTCTTCGTCCAGATGGCCGATGTCGCCGGTGAGGAAGTAACGTTGGCCGTCGATCTCGCGGAACACCTCGGCGTCGGCGTCGGGGCGGTTCCAGTAGCCCACCATGACCTGGGGACCCGAGCCGGCGATCTCGCCGTCCTCGCCCAGGGGCAGGGTGGTGGTGCCGGTGTCCAGATCCACGATGGCGATGTCGGTGTCCGGCAGGGGCAGACCCACGGTGCCCACCTTGCGGGTCTCGGGATCGGTGGGGTTCACGGTCAACACCGGGCTGGTTTCGGACAGGCCGTAGCCCTCGAAGATTATCGAGCCGGTCTTTTCCTCGAATTGCCGGAGCACCTCCACCGGCAACGGCGCGCCGCCCGAGCCGCAGGCGCGGATGGAGGTCAGGTCGAAGTTGCCCACCAGGGGATGGTGGATCATGGCCGTGAAGATGGTGGGCACGGCGATGACCGCGGTGCATTTGTAGTTCTGGATGGCCTCCAACACCGGGGTGAAGGGCGGTTTGCCGGCCCGGGGATCGGGGATGCACACCAGCCGGCTGCCGGTGCGCACCGAATTGAGCAGGCACAGGGTGAGCCCGAAGCTGTGGTACCAGGGCAACACCCCCAGGAAGGTCTCGGCGCCGCCCGGCCGGTAGCGTTGATAGGGCCCGCCCGGCTTATCGGGAGGAAGTTGCACCCAGATCTCGGTGGCCTGGGAGTTGTAAACCAGGCTGCGGTGCAACAACGCCGCGCCCTTGGGCACCCCGGTGGTGCCGCCGGTGTAGATGATCAGCGCCAGGTCCTGGTTGGGATCGATGCTCACCGCCGGGGGCTGGGGCGGGGTGCTTTTCAGCACCTGGTCATAGCTCAGATGCCCGGCCTGGTGGGAGTCCGCTTTGGGGATCTTGCCCAAGAGCCCGCCCAAGAAGCCCTTCAAGGGGGGCAGCCAGGCCTTCAGGTTCGCGTAGACCAGGGTTTCCACGCCAGTGCCGGCGATGGCCTCGCAGGCAGTGGCGTAAAACTGCGGGTGGTCCATGACGAACAGGGCCTTGGCCCCGCTGTCCAAAAGCTGCTTGTGCAGCTCCCGGGCGGTGTACAGGGGGTTGCAGGTCACCGCCACCGCCCCGGCGCGGAGGATGCCGAAAAAGATCACCGGAAACTGGGGGAGGTTGGGCAGGAACATGGCCACGCGGTCGCCCTTTTCGATGCCCCGGGAGGCCAGGAAGCCGGCGGTGCGTTGGGCCGCGTCCCAACTCTGGGTAAAGGTGCGCGTGGCGCCCTCGAAGATGGTGAAGGTGGCATCCGGATAGAGGCGGGCGGCGTCCTCCAAAAGCGCGTACACGGGTTTGTCGAAACCACTGATCTCATAGGGCACGCCTTGCGGCCACCGGTCTCCTTGCCAAGGCTTCCTCTCCATCTGCTCCTCCCCTCTGGTTCTGCGACACGCAAAATGGTTGTGTTGGCACCCCGCTGGGGGGTGGGCGTCCCCTGGTCGGACGCCCTGAATTTTTATAACATACGGGGGGTGGCCAAAGGGAGATAGCACATGGGTTTGCCTGCCGTTTTAACCGCCATCATTCAGCAGCGCTGACGACGGCAGGGCCGGGCCCCAGGGGTGGCCGGGATCGGGAGGCGGCAAAGGGCTCCAGGGCGCATGGGGCGGGCGTCGGGCAGGCCCCCTGGGGCGGGCCCAGGCAAGTCCCCAGGGCCGGCCGGCGGAGCGGCCCCGGAGCGGGCAGGGGGAGGCGGCGCTCAGGCGGGCCGCAGGCGGTCGTTTTCCAAAAGGTAGTCCCGGCCGCAGGCCGCGCAATGGGCCTGGCCCGCTTGCAGGCTGAGGCGCTCCCCGCACTGGCACATCCAGCCCAGGGGATGGGCCGGGTTGCCGGCCACCAGGGCGTAGTCCGGCACGTCGTGGGTCACCACCGCGCCGGCGGCCACAAAGGCGTGGCGGCCGATGGTGTGGCCGCACACGATGGTGCAGTTGGCCCCCAGGGTGGCGCCTTCCCGCACCAGGGTGGGGCGGTATTCGTTTTTCCGGCTGATGGAGGCCCGGGGATTCACCACGTTGGTGAAGACCATGGAGGGGCCGCAGAACACGTGGTCCTCCAGGGTCACCCCTTCGAACACGCTTACGTTGTTCTGGATCTTCACCCCGCGGCCCACCACGGCCCGGGGGCCCACCACCACGTTCTGGCCCAGGGAGCAGCCTTCGCCGATACGGCTGCCGGTGATGACGTGGGCAAAATGCCAGATGCGGGTGCCTTGGCCGATGGAGGCCCCCTCGTCGATAAGGGCCGTGGGGTGGGCGGTGTAACCCGCGGCCTGGGTGCGGCCGAACTCGTCCACGCCGGGATGGGCCACCCCGCCGCTGTCCAGGGATTTCTGGCAGGCGTCCAAGACGGCCAGCACGGCCAAGCCCTCCCGGCCGTCGGTCAGGGGGGTGGCCCCGCTGGCCACGCAGTCCAGGAAATGGGCGCACTCGGCGGCCAAGGGCTCGCCCGCTTCCACCGCCACCTTCACGGGCTCCACCTTCTCGGCCACCGGGTGGCGGTGCTTCCAGGCGATCTTGTGGGGATAGAACAGGAGCTTGTCCGCGGGCAGGGTGTCGTCGAACACGGCCATGCCCGCCTCGCCCACCACCACCAGCTTCTGCTCCTTGAAGGGGTGCAGCCAGTTCACGAAGATGTGGGCCTTGACCCCGGAAGGGAAGCTCAGGTTGGACACGGTGACGTCGGCGATGGCGCTCTGCAAAAAAGTCCCGCCGTGGCTGGCCACCTGGTTCGGCATCTCCCCGGTCAGGGCCAGGATCACCGAGATGTCATGGGGCGCAAACGACCAGACGATGTTCTCTTCCTGGCGCACCCGGCCCAGGTTCAGCCGGTTGGAATATATATAGTTGAGCCGCCCCAGCTCCCCCTCGTCCACCATGGCCTTCAGGCGGATCACCGCGGGGTGGTAGTGCAGGATGTGCCCCACCATCAAGACCAGGCCGGCGCCCTCCGCCCGGCGCACCAGCTCGCTCCCCTCGTCCAGGTCCAGGCACAGGGGCTTTTCCACGAACACGTGCTTGCCTTTGGCCAGGGCCCGGGCCACCAATTCGGCGTGGGTGGGGGCGGGGGTGCTGATCACCACCGCGGCGAGATCGGGGTCGGAAAGCACCGCCTCGGCTTCCGGCCAGAGGGCCACCCCGGGGTAGGCCCGCCCCACGGCCTCGCGGCGCTCCGGGTCCGGCTCCACCACGGCGGCCAGGGCCCCCAGGGCGGAAAAGTTGCGCACCAGGTTCTTGCCCCAGGCGCCGGCGCCGATAACGGCTACGCGGGGGGCGCTTCGTTCAGGCATGGGTTCCTTTCCAGGCGGTCCGGGCTGGTTTGCGGCCCCGACAGCCAGCCTGCTCTCAGTGCAGCCGGGGGTCCAGCGAGTCCCGGATGCCCTCGCCCAGGAGGTTGTAGCCCAGCACCGTGATCAGGATGGCCAGGCCCGGGAAGAAGGAGAGCCACCAGGCGATCTCGATGTTGTCCTTGCCCTGGGAAAGGATGTTGCCCCAACTTGGGTCCGGCGGCTGCACCCCCAGGCCCAGGAAGGAGAGCCCGCTCTCGGTGAGGATGGCCCCGGCCACCCCCAGGGTGGCGGCCACCAAGACCGGGGCCAGGGCGTTGGGGAGGATGTGGCGGAAGATGATCCGCAGATCGCCGGCCCCCAGGCTGCGGGCCGCCACCACGTACTCGCGCTCCTTCAAGGTCAGAAATTCCGCCCGCACCAAACGGGCCACCCCCATCCAGCCGGTGAGCCCGATCACCGCCATGATATTGGTGATATCCGGGTCCAAGAGGGCGATGACCGCCAAAATGAGGAAGAAGGTGGGGAAGCACAGCATCATGTCGGTGAAGCGCATGATCACCGCGTCCACCCGGCCGCCGTAAAACCCGGCCAGGGAGCCCAAAAAGGCCCCGATCAGGGTGGCCAGCCCGGCCGCCACCAGGCCCACCTGCAGGCTCACCCGGCTGCCGTAGACCATGCGGCTGAACACGTCGCGGCCCAGATCGTCGGTGCCGAACAGATGGGTCAGGCTGGGGGGCATGAGGATGTTGGCCACGTCAATGGCGTCCGGGTCCAGGGGGGCCAGCCAGGGAGCCAGGGCGGCCACCACCAACAGGGAAAGCACCACGGCTAAGCCGGCCAGGGCCAGGCGGTTGGTCTTCAGCCGGGTCATGAACTCGCCGTAGAGGCCCAGGTCGCCGGGGGATTGGCTGGTCATCGCGAGTTCCTCACCCGGGGATCGGCCAAGGCGTAGCCCACGTCGGCCAAGAGGTTGCCCACCAGGGTCAACACCGCGCCGATGACCAGGCCGCCCATGACCAGGGGGTAGTCCCGGGCCATGACCGCGTCGTAGAACAGTTTGCCCATGCCGGGGATGGCGAAGATGGACTCGAAGATCACCGAGCCGCCGATGAGCCCCGGCACCGACAGCCCCAACAGGGTGATCAAGGGCATCATGGCGTTACGTAGCGCGTGATGGTAGATCACCGCGCCTTCGCCCAGGCCCTTGGCCCGCGCGGTGGTGATGTAGTCCTGGCGGATAACCTCCAGCATGTTGCCCCGCATATAGCGGCTCATGCCGGCCAGGCCGGCAAAGGCCGAGAGGATCACCGGCAGGCAGAGGTGCCGGGCATAATCCCAAATCTGGCCCAGGGGGGAGAGCTGGTCGTGGTCCAGGCTGGCGATCCCCGAGATGGGCAGCCAACCCAGGTGCACCCCAAAGACGATCATGCACAACAAGGCCAACCAGAAGGTGGGCGTGGCAAAGCCCACGAACACGAACACCGTGGTGGCCTGGTCAAAGGGCGAGCCCCGGTGGGTGGCGCTGTAGACCCCGATGGGCACGGCCACCCCCAGGACCAACAGGAGGCTCAGCACGTTGATGGTGATGGTGATGGGCAGGCGCTCCACGATCTTGTCCAGCACCGGCCGGCCGTCCGGCGAGAAGCTGGTGCCAAAATCCAGGCGGGCCAGGCGGGTGAGCCAATTCCAGTACTGCACGGGCACCGGCTTGTCCAGGCCGTACAGCTTGATCATGCGCTCCTTGGCGATGGCGCTGATCTTGGGGTTCAAATCAGTGGCCAGGTCGGTGGGGGTGCCGGGAGCCAGATGCATGACCAGAAAGCTGATCAGGGTGATGCCGATCAGCAAGGGCACCATCATCAACAGGCGTTTGGCCAGATAGCTCAGCATATCTCCGTGATTTCCCCGGGAAGGGGGACCAGGGGCCGCCTTCCCGCCGACATGGCCGGGGCGGGCCTCGGCCTGGTTCCCCGTTTGGCACGGGGGGTCAGGGTTGCCTCCGGGACTTTTGCAGGTTCAAGGGCACCCACCAGCGGATGAAGTTGTAGCTGATGCCGGCCGGTTCCTCCTTGATGCCCCGGAAACGGGCGGCCACGATGGGCAGGGCGTCGGCATAGTACAGGAAGGTGTAGGGCTGGTCCTCGGCCAGGATCTCCTGGCAGCGGTCGTAGATGGCCTTGCGTTTGCCCGGGTCCAGGGTGCGTTGCCCCGCGAGCAGGAGCTTGTCCAGTTCGGCGTTTTTGTAGCTGGTGTGGTTCAGCTTGCCCCCGCCGATGTTGTCGCTGTGCCAAACGTCGTAGAGGTCCGGGTCCGGGGGGATGGTCCAGGCCAGGAGGATGGCCTCGAAGCGGCCCGGCCGGATGAAGTCCTTGATGAAGGCGGCCCACTCCAGGGTGCGCAGCTTCACCTCGATGCCGATCTCCCGGAGGCGGCGCTGGATGATGACCCCGGCGTTGGCCCGGTAGGAGTTGCCCTGGTTGGTCTGGATCTCGAAGCGGAAGGGCTGGCCGTCCTTGTCCAAAAGCCCGTCGCCGTTGCTGTCGGTCCAGCCGGCCTGGGCCAACAGCTCCTTGGCCTTGGCCGGATCATAGGGATAACGCTTGACCTTGGGGTTGTACCACTGGCTGGTGGGGAGATAGGGCCCCGTGGCCGGCTGGCCCAGGCCCAGGAGCACTCCCTTGACGATCTCGTCCTTGTTGATGGCGTAGGTCAGGGCCTGCCGGACCCGCTTGTCTTGGAAGCGAGGGTCCTTCATATTGTAGCCCAGGTAGGTGTAAGAGGCGGAAAGGTACTTGAATTTCTGGAAGTTTTCCTTAAACTGCCTGGTCTCGGTCTGGCGGCTGTATTGCAAGGCCGTCAGCCCCATCATGTCCAGGCCGCCGGAGCGCAGCTCCAGGAACATGGTGGCCATGTCCGGAATGATGCGGGTGGTCACCCGGTCCAGATAGGCCCGGCCCTCGAAGTAGTCGGGATAATACTCCAAGGTCAGGCGCTGGCCGGTCTTCCACTCCACCAGGCGGTAGGGCCCTGTCCCCACCGGGTTGCGGTTCAAGGGCGAGGTGGCCGTGTCGTGGCCCTTCAGGAGATGGGCCGGGAGCTGCGAGAGGCCCCAGGAAGCCAGACCCGGGGCGTAAGGCTCCTTGTAGTGCACCACAAAGGTGTAAGGATCAGGGGTCTCGGCCTTGGCCACCTTCATGAAGTCGCCGGAGTAGGGGGTGGGGGTCTTGGGGTCCACCATGAACTGGTAGCTGAACAGCGCGTCGGCCGAGGTGTAGGGCTTGCCGTCCTGCCATTTCACCCCCTTGCGGAGATGGAAGGTCATGGTGAGCCCGTCGGGGCTGACCTCCCAGGACTCGGCCAGGTCGCCGGTGAGCTTGATGTCCTTGTCGTACTTCAACAAGCCGTTGTAGATCTGATTCTGGATCTCGCTGGAGGCTGAGTCCGTGGTGATCATGGGGATCATGCTGGTGGCGTCGCCGATGGAGCCCAGCACGATCTGGCCACCGGGGGTGGGCGTATCCGCCCCGGCCAGGGCCGGCGCCGTCAGCAGAAAAACGGCCAGGGCCCAACACCCGGCCAGCCAAGCACCACGTTTCTGCAAGTTCCGCCTCCCCACCCGGGGCGCCCGGGTCTAAAGCATTTATTCCCCGCCAGTTTAGCTTTCCCCGTGCCACCAAGCAAGGGCTATACCTCCGGCGGCGTGCCGCCGCTGCCAATGCGAGTCGGGCAGGGTTGTCCTCCGCACGTTACCTCGCACGCTCCCGAAGTTGGGCCGCGTGCCGCCGCTGCCAATGCGTGTCGGCGGCGTGCCGCCGCTGTCAATGCGTGTCGGGCGGGGTCGCCCTTCGCACGGCATCGCGCGCGCTCACAAAGTTGGACGGCGTGCCGCCGCTGCCAAGGCGGATCGGGCGAGGCTGTCATTCAGGCCTAGGTCGCACGCTCCCGGAGCAGGCTCGCCCCTTGCACAAAACCTATCGGGCGGCGTGCCACCGCTGGCAATGCGGGGCGGGTGGGGTTATCCTCCCAACCAAGCTCGCGCGCCCCCTCGGAGGGTTTGACCCGCAAACCCAAATCCCCAGGCGGGCGGCCCATAGCAATAAACGCCTGACCATCCGCCGGCTTGGGCTACAATGAAAATGGCGCGGCAGTCGGTAATGGCCGGAACGCGGGGGAAGCGCGCCCATGCCCCGGCCCGGCCGAGTTCATGCCAGACGGGGAGGAAGGTTTGGAAGCCCAGGAAGTCTTACAGCTGATCCAGAGCCGCCGCAGTGTGCGGCATTTCAGCGATGCTCCGGTGGACGGGGACCAGGTGGACGCCATCCTGGAAGCCGGTCGCTGGGCCCCCAGCGGGTTGAATAACCAGGCTTGGCGCTTTGCGGTTATCGGCGATGCCTCGGTGCGGGCCGAGATCGCCGCTCTTACCCGCTACGGATCGGTCATCACCAACGCGCCGGTGATCATCGCGGTGTTCGTGCACCGGCCTTCCATGTATCACGAGGTCAAGGATTACCAGGCCATCGGGGCCTGCCTGCAAAACATGCTGCTCATGACGCAAGCCCTGGGGCTGGGCGCGGTGTGGCTGGGGGAAATCCTCAAGAACGCCGAGGCGGTGCGCCAGGTGCTGGGGCTCTCCCAGGACCTGGAGCTGATGGCCGTGGTTGCTCTGGGCCACCCCAAGAAGGAAGGGGGCAAGGGCGAGCGCAAGGAGCTGACGGATCTGGTGCTGGTGCGGCGCTGAGGCGCCGCGCGGACCGGGGGAAAGGGAAAAGATGCTGCGTATGAACCGGGGGAAATCTTGGCGGATCGGTGGTCTCATCTTGGCGTTGGGGTTCATGTTGGCCCTGGGCTGCGAAACCATGAGTCCCGCCCCAGTCGAGCCTCCCACTCCCGCCGGGGCCAAGGAAAAGCCGGCCCAGGTGGTGGAGCTGGGCCGCTCCTATGACTTCGACGACATCCGGGTCCCCACCATGCTGGATCTGAAACAGGACAAGTCCTTTGTCTTCCGGGTGGGCGATTTCAAGGCCGGGGTCCTGTCCTTCTCGGGCCGGGTGGAGGTGCAGAGCCTGATCAATTATTTCGCGGACAGCATGGGCAAGGACGGCTGGACCCTGAAGGGCTCCTTCAAGTACCCCACCGTGGCCTTGTTCTTCGCCAAGAAGGACCGCACCGCGGTGATCCGCATCACCGAGGGCACCTTCTACACCGACGTGGAGATCTGGGTCGCGCCGGTTTAACCCGGATATTTCCCGGGGGGCGGGTGGCTCAGCCCGCGGCCAGGCGATATGGATAGGTTTTTGATTGAAGTTGCCCGCATGATCAGGTCACGTTTTGTCCCCGGACCGGCACCGCCAGATGGCGCCCGGCAAGGCGGCGGACGAGCGCAAATCGCAGGTGTAGCCATAGCTATGTCGAGGCGGGAGCGAAGTCAGCCACACAGCCGGGGGGCATCTGGCGCAGCCGGACGCCCGGTCTTCAGGAAATATCCGGGTTAGCTATGGACCAAAAAAATACACCATACCAAGTGCTCTTGGGGGTGACCGGCGGCATCGCGGCCTACAAGGCCTGCGAGCTGGCCAGCGCCCTGGTCAAGGAGGGGGTGCAGGTGCGGGTGGTGATGACCCGCAACGCCACCCGCTTCGTGGGGCCGCTCACTTTTGCCGCCCTCACCGGCCAAGCCCCGGTGTTGGACGACGACCTGTTCGACCCCGGCCGCGAGGCGGCCATCAGCCACATCGACCTGGCCCGCTGGGCCCAGGTGGTGGTGGTGGCCCCGGCCACGGCCAACCTCCTGGCCAAGGCCGCCGGCGGCCTGGCCGACGATCTCTTGTCCACCGTGCTCCTGGCCACCCGGGCCCCCCTCATCCTGGCCCCGGCCATGAACCCGGCCATGTGGGCCCACCCGGCCACCCAGGAGAACGCGGCCCGGCTCACCGTCCGGGGCGCCCGCCTGGTGGGGCCGGCCGCCGGCCGCACCGCCTGCGGAGAGGAGGGCCCCGGCCGCTTGGCCGAGCCGGCCGAGATCGCCGAAGTGGTGTGGCAGGAGCTCACGCCCCACGACCTGAGCGGGGTGCGGATCTTGGTGAGCGCCGGACCCACCCGCGAGCATCTGGACCCGGTGCGCTACATTTCCAACCCCTCCAGCGGGCGCATGGGCATCGAACTGGCCCGGGCCGCCCGCCAGCGGGGGGCCCTGACCACCCTGGTCCTGGGCCCCACCCATCTGCCGGCCCCGGCCGGAGTGGACACGGTGCGGGTCACCAGCGCGGCCCAGATGGCCGAGGCGATCCTGGGCCGGGCGGAGCAGGCCCAGGTGGTGATCAAGGCCGCGGCGGTGAGCGATTTCCGGCCCGCGGTCTGCGCGGACCAGAAAGTGAAAAAGCGGGGCCAGGGCGAGGAAAACTGCTGTCTGGTGGCCACCACGGACATCCTGGCCAGCCTGGGCCGGACCAAGGGCGAACGCATTCTGGTGGGCTTTGCGGCCGAGACCGAGGAAGTGCTGGCCCATGCCCAGGCCAAGCTGACCGCCAAGAACCTGGACCTGTTGGTGGCCAACGACGTGACCGCCCCGGACGCCGGCTTTGGGGTGGAAACCAACCGGGTGCATCTCCTGCACGCCGGCGGCCGGGTGGAGTCCCTGCCGGTGATGAGCAAGGCCCGGGTGGCCCACGCCATCCTCGACCGGGTGGTGGACCTCCTGGTGGCCAAGAGATGAGCTGGTGAGCCGGCCCTCCTGGCAGGAATTCCGGGAGTACCTCTTGTGCCGGGGGCGGCTGGGCTTGGCCCGGGTTTCCGGCAGCCCCGCCGACCTGGAGCGCCTGGCGGCCAAGTTGTTCCCCACCGCCCCGCCGGGCCCGTCCCCGGCCGCGGCCCCGCCTGGGGCCGGTCCGGACCAGGGCCCCTGGCCCGCGCCCTTGCCCCCCGCGGTGGGAACCCTTGAGCAAATACGCGCCTTCATGGGAGAATGTACTAGGTGCCCCCTGGCCCGGGGCCGGAGTCGCCTGGTTTTCGGCGAAGGCCCAGAGCCGGCGCGGCTCATGCTCATCGGCGAGGCGCCCGGGGCGGCGGAAGACCGCCAGGGACGGCCCTTCGTGGGGCCGGCCGGCCAGCTCCTGGCCCGCATGCTGGCCGCGGTGGGGATTTCCCGGGAGGAAGTCTTCATCACCAACCTGGTGAAGTGCCGCCCGCCGGAGAACCGGGACCCGGAACCGGGCGAGCGGGCCGCCTGCCGCCCCTTTTTGGAGGCCCAGGTGCGGGCCGTGGCCCCGGAGTTGATCCTGGGCCTGGGCCGCCTGGCCGCCCAGGCCCTGTGGGACCGCCCGGACCCGGTGAGCCAGCTCCGGGGACAGCGGGGTGAGGTGGGGGGCGTGCCGCTCCTCACCACCTTCCACCCCGCCTATCTCCTGCGTTCGCCCGGGCACAAGGCCCTGGCCTACCAGGATTTGAAGGCGGCGGCCCGTTGCCTGGCCCGGGACCCCGCGCCGGCAGGCCCCTGAGCCTCCGGCCCGGCCCCTCGTTCACCCCGCGGCAAGGGAGAGTTCCATGACCATGGCAAGGCGATGGCGGAGCCTGGGGCTGGCGGCGCTCCTCTCTTGGCTGCTCCTTTGCGGCGGCCGTGACGGGGCTCTGGCCGCCACCCCGGCCGCCCCGACCGCCACCCCGCCCCCCCACCCCCCCGCGGCCGCTCCGGCCGGGCGGGAATCCTCCAGCGGCCCGGTGTGGGTGGTGGAACTGGCCGACACCATCAATCCGGGCACGGCCCTGTACCTGGTCTCGTCCTTGGAGCGGGCCCGGGCGGCCGACGCCGCCCTGGTGGTCATCACCCTGGACACCCCGGGCGGCCTGGTGGACTCCATGCGCCAGATGGTGCAGGCTGTTCTGGCCTCGCCCCTGCCGGTTGTCGTGTACGTGGCGCCTTCCGGGGCCCGGGCCACCTCGGCCGGGGCTTTCCTGGTGTTGGCCTCGCCCTTGGCGGCCATGGCTCCGGCCACCCACCTGGGCGCGGCCCATCCCGTGGGCGCGGGCGGCGAGGACATCAAGGGCACCATGGGCGAAAAGGTGGTGAGCGACCTGACCGCCTACGCGGTGAGCCTGGCCAAGAAGCGGGGCCGCAACCCGGAACTGGCCCGGGCCATGGTGGAGAAGTCCACCAGCTATGACGCGGGCGAGGCCCTGAAGTTGGGCCTGGTGCAGATCCTGGCCCCGGACCTGGGCACCCTGTTGAAGGACCTGGAGGGACGCAAGGTGGAAACGGCTCAGGGCCCGGTGACCGTGCACGTGGCCGGCCGGCCCCTGCGCTATGACCACCCGGGCCTCCGGGAGCGGCTGCTGGCCGTGTTGGCCAACCCCAACCTGGCTTACATCCTGATGATGATCGGCCTGGCCGGGCTGTACTTCGAGCTGAGCAATCCCGGAGCCATCTTCCCCGGGGTGGTGGGGGCGGTCAGCCTCATCCTGGCCTTTTTCGCGTTGAGCACCTTGCCGGTGAGTTACGCGGGCCTGGCCCTGATCCTCCTGGCCGTGGTGCTGTTCTTTGCCGAGATAAAGGTGGTCAGTCACGGGCTGTTGTCCCTGGGCGGGGCGGTGTCCCTGATCCTGGGCTCGTTGATGCTGTTCAACTCCAGCGACGAGTTGGTGGCCGTGTCCCTGGCCGTGTTGGTGCCCACGGTGATCACCATAATCTGTTTTTTCGCCGGGGTGGCCTATTTGGCCGGGCGCGCCCAGTTGGCCCAGTCCCGGACTGGAGTGGAGGGCCTGTTCGGCCTGGAGGGGGTGGCTCTGGGCGAAGGCAGGGTGAAGGTGCAGGGCGAGATTTGGCGGGCGGAAAGCAGTGAGCCCCTGACCAAGGGGCAACGGGTGGTGGTCAAGGCCCTGCGGGACCTGACCCTGGTGGTGGCCCCGGCCCCGGACCGGCCGGGCACAACCCATAAGGAGGGATGAGCGGTCATGGATACCTTGTTCAATGTTATCGAGGGCCTGGTGGGGGGACTGCTTCCCATCATCATTTTGGTGGTGCTGTTCCTGTTCGCCGCCCTCAAGGTGCTCAAGGAGTATGAACGCGGCGTGATCTTCCGCCTGGGCCGGGTCATCAAAGCCAAAGGCCCGGGGCTCATCATCCTGATCCCCCTTATCGACCGCATGACCCGGGTGAGCCTCAGGACCGTGACCATGGACGTGGCCCCCCAGGACGTCATCACCCGGGACAACGTGTCCGTAGCCGTGAACGCGGTGCTTTATTTCAGGGTGATGGATCCGGTGAACGCCATCGTGCAGGTGGAGGACTATCTCTTCGCCACCAGCCAGTTGGCCCAGACCACCCTCAGGAGCGTGTGCGGCCAGGTGGAGATGGACGAGCTGTTGTCCGAGCGGGACAAGATCAACTCTCAGTTGCAACAAATCCTGGACGAGCACACCGACGCCTGGGGCATCAAGGTCTCCACCGTGGAGGTGAAGCACATCGACCTGCCCACCGAGATGCAGCGGGCCATGGCCCGCCAGGCCGAGGCGGAGCGGGAGCGGCGGGCCAAGATCATCAACGCCGAGGGCGAGCTGCAGGCCTCGCACACCCTGGCCGAAGCGGCCGAGATCATGGGCAAGCACCCGGCCGCCCTGCAGCTGCGGTATCTGCAAACCCTCCGGGAAGTGGCTGCGGAGAACAACTCCACCACCCTGTTCCCCATGCCCATCGACCTGTTGACTCCGTTTATAAACAAGGTTGCCAAACAGGCCGCCAGCGAGTAAACTCCGAAACTCGTCGCACCGTAACGGACAACCGTTTAATCATATTCAGACGCGCGGAAGAAGAAGAGAATGGCCGAAAAACAGGAAAAAGCCAAACCGCTGGACAAAATGACCGCCAAGGAGCTCCGGGAGATGGCCTTGGGTATCGAGGGCATCTTGGGCGTGCACAGCATGAACAAGGGCGAGCTTCTCGAAGCCATCAAGGAAGCCAAGGGCATCGTGGATGAGGGCACCAAGAAGGATGTGGGCAACATCCGCGAGATCAAGCTGCAGATCAAGAATCTGCGCGAGAAGCGGGAAGAGGCCCGGGGAGCCGGCTCCATGGAAAAGGTCGACATCCTGCGCCGCCGCATCGGCCGCCTGAAGAAAAAGACCCGCCGCCTGGCCGCCGGCGAGTAGCCGGAACTCCCCCTCCGCGGGCGGGGTCCGCCCCGCCGCGAGCCAGCCCACGGCCTTGCTCCCCGGATGCCCTTGGGGCCCGGAGGCGCAAGGCCGTGCTGCGTCCTGACCCGGCCCCGGGCCGACGCGGGGAGGGAGGGCCCCGCCCCCGCCTGGTTCCGCCCCTGCCTCTATCTTCTTATTGGCTTCTTACCAGGAGCTGGTCAGAGTGTTGGCCCAATTGTTGTCCTAGCCAAGCCATCACATCCGCCCGCATGTCCTGATTATGGATGGCCGTTCCATAACCTGAGGGGGATGCACGGTGCTTCCTGCACCGTGCATCTTTGGCGGGCCATCCATGGCCCGCGCGAGGCCGGCTGCACACAACGAATCGACAAAATGTTGCGTAAATGGATGTATATACATCTAAAATATCGCAAATGCCGTGCACCGGCCTCAACCTAGTTAAAAATACGAAGTTTTTTGGGGGGAGGGGGGTGTGGGGGGAGGGGACCTTTTTTTCAAAAAAGGTCCCCTCCCCCCACATCTTCCTCTTCCGCTAAAAATCCTCTTCGGAAAAGCGCGCCTTCACCGCCTGGGCGTGGATGGGCAGGCCCTCGGCCTCGGCCAGGGTCACCACCGTGTCCGCCAGGCCGGCCAGGCCCTCCTGGGTCAGGTACTGGAAGGTGGGCTTTTTGATGAACTGGTCCACCGATAGTCCGCTGAACATCCGGGCCCCCATGGCCGTGGGCAGCACGTGGTTGGTGCCCGAGGCATAGTCCCCCACCGGCACCGGAGCCCAGGGCCCCAGGAAGATGGAGCCGGCGTTGTTGATGCTTTGCAGGGTCACGAACGGCTCGGCGGTGACGATCTCCAGGTGCTCCGGGGCGTAGCGGTTCACGAACTCCAGGGCCTCGACCATGTCGGCCGCCACCAGCACCGCACAGTAGCGCCCGGCCCGGGCCAAAATCTCCCGGCGGGGCAGGGAGGGCCACAGGCGGTCGATCTCCCGGCACACCGCCTCGGCCAGGTCCAGATCGTCGGTGACCACCACCGCGGCCGAGTCGGGGTCGTGCTCCACCTGGGAGAGGAAGTCGTACGCCAACAACCGGGGGTTGGCGGTGTGGTCGGCCAGGATCAGGGCCTCGGACGGCCCTGCCGGGGAGTCGATGTCCACCCGGCCGTACACCAGCATCTTGGCCTGGGTCACGTACTTGTTGCCCGGACCCACGATCTTGTCCACCTTGGGCACCGTGGCCGTGCCGAAAGCCAGGGAGCCGATGGCCCAGGGGCCGCCCAGCTTGTAGATCTCGCTCACCCCGGCGATGTCCGCCGCCACCAGGGTGTAGGGGTTGGCCACCAATCCCTGGTCCGGGGGGGTGCAGACCACCACCCGGGACACCCCGGCCACCACCGCGGGCAAGACGGTCATCAGCGCGGTGGAGGGATAGGCGGCCCGCATGCCGGGCACGTAGCAGCCCACCCGCTCCAGGGGGGTGTGCTTGCGGCCGGCGTAAATGCCCGGGGCCACTTCCATCTGCCACTGGGGGCGCTCCAACTGGGCGGCGTGGAAGGTGCGGATGTTGGCCGCCGCCTTTTGCAGGTGCTTCACCACCTGGGCCGGCACCAAGTCATAGGCCGCGATGATCTCGGCCGGGGTCACCAGAAAATCTCCCGCCTGGAGATCTGGTTTCAACTCGGCGTGCCCCTCCAGGTTCACCACATCGCCCCGCGCTTTCAGGTCTTCCAGGATGCCCTTGACCCGTTCGTAGACGGTGGACACATCCTCGAGCGAGCGTTCCAAGAGGCGTTTCTTGCGTTCCGGGGCCAGGGCGGCCAGGGTTTCGGGCTGCAGGTTCATGGGCTTCTCTCCCAGGGGCGGCGGGGGCCGGGGTACGGTGCCCGGCGAGGTTCTCGCTTATGGCTCGGGGCCGGGGCCGGGCCCGGGGGCCGTGCTCGGCATCCAGGCTCATATACCATCAACCCGGCCCGGGCGCATGCTGCCACGCGGTCGCGCCCGGTGGCCCGGCCCCGGCGGGGGGGTGAAAAATATTTTCGCCCGGGTGTTACCAAAGTCCGTCCCCACGCGATGATAATGGTAGGGATGGCTGTACCACGTTAGCAGGGAGACGGGCCGGGTTCAATTTAAGACTGCCCCGCCAAGAGCGTCTCATATTACTAAAGCCGTCAAGGGACGGCCCTGACCCTGCAACGTTAATATGCTTCGGCGCCCCCTAGAGGGGGATCCGGAATAGGAGGTTCGGCATGCATACCGGACACCCGCGCCTGGCCGGCCGACTGGGCCTTGTGTTCCTGGCTTTGGCCGTGGCCCTGCCCTTGACCGGGCCCACCCCGGCCCGGGCACAAGTTCAGAAGATCGGACCGAACACCAACCCCGTGCGCATGGAGGGGGGCAACCGCGGCGGCGGGAACCGCGGCGGTGATTACCGAGGCGGCAACCCCGGCGGCAACCGCGGCGGTGATTACCGGGGCGGCAACCCCGGCGGCAACCGTGGCGGCGATTACCGGGGCGGCAACCCCGGCGGCAACCGCGGCAACTGGAACCAACCCCGCCCCGGGGGCGGCAACCGCGGCAACTATAACCAGCCGCGTCCTGGCGGCGGTCACTATGACGGCCGCAATTACCAGAAGAATTTCTACTACGGCCACAGGGACGGCCGGTACCATTACCGCGGCTCGCGCGAGGTCTACATCGACCGCCTGCCTCCCTATCACCGGCATTATGACTGGCGCGGCAGCCGCTACTATTACTATGGCGGGCACTTCTACCGGCCCCGGGGCACTGGTTTCTTCCTGGTGGCCCCGCCCATCGGCCTGATCATCGGCACCCTGCCTTGGGGCTACTCCACCGTGTTCATCGGAGGGGTGACCTACTACTCCTATATGGGCGTGTACTACCGCCCGGCCCCGATGGGCTATGTGGTGGTGACCCCGCCTGCGGTGGTGGAGGCTCCGCCCCCCGAGACCCTCGGCGTGCCCGAGCCCGGCACCGTGGTGGTGGTGGTGTCCAACGGCCTCAACGTGCGCCAGGGCCCCAGCTATCAGCATGCGGTGATCGCGGTGGCCAACCAGGGCGACCAGTTGGTGGTGCAGGCTTCGGCCCCGGGCTGGCTGTACGTGCAGTTGCCCGACGGGATTTTGGGCTGGGTGGACCAGCGCTACACCGCGCCGCTGGCTCCGCCGGCCAATGGATGAGCCGGCGCGCGGTTCGGGCAGGGGAGGCGGCCTCATCCGAGGCTGAGGCCGCCGTCTCCGCTGCCGGCCCCCGGGACGAGGAGCTGATCGCCCTGGTTCTGGCGGGTGAGAGCGAGGCCTTTGCCCTCTTGCTGGCGCGCTACCAGGATCTGGTGACCCGGATCGTGGCCGGCAAGGCGCCCCGGGACCAGGCTCCGGAGTTGGTGCACGAGGTTTTTGTCCGTTGTTTCGAGAGCCTGGGCAGCTTCCGGCCGGAAAAGCCCTTTGGGCACTGGTTGGCCACCTTGGCGGTGCGCACCTGCTACGACTTTTGGCGCGCCCGGGGCCGGCGCAAAGAGACCGTGCAGAGCGCCTTGAGCGAGGCCCAACTGGCCCAGGTGGAGAGCGTGGCCGCCGGCGGCCCGGCGGCGGCCAACGAGGCCCTGGAGCGTTTCGAGACCTGGGAGCTGTTGGACTGGGCCCTGGGCCATCTTTCCCCGGGCGACCGCATGGCCCTGACCCTGGTGCACCTGGAAGGCTACTCCGTGGCCGAGGCTGCCCAGCTGTTGGGCTGGACCACCCCCATGGTCAAGGTCCGCTCCTCGCGGGCGCGGCGCAAACTTCGTCAACTGATCGGCCGGATCTTGCCGGCCGGGGAGGATTCCGGTGACCAAACCTGATCCTCGGCGCGTAACCCGGGTGGAGCAATGGCTCGTGGCCTCCCACCAGGAGCGGCCGCCCCTGGCCCTGCCGCCGGGTTGGCGGGAAAACCTGCTCCGGGACATCCGGCTGGCCCTGGCGGACCAGGGAGCGCCCAGCCACCGCGAGCGGCTGTTGGCCTCCTTTACCGATGACCTCATGCGCCTGGCCGGGGCCGGCGCCCTGGCCAGCCTGGCCGCCTTGACCTTTGCCTTGTTCTACGGCCGGGATCTGGCCATGCAGGCGGCCAACCTGGCCGTGGATTTCCCCTGGGCCGTGTTGCCCTTGGAACGTCTTTTGGGGAGCTGATGGCAGTCCCCGCCGGGCCTCGGCCGGCCCAGGGGACCAGGAGGAGGGGCATGAACAAACGCCGTTTATGGCTGGGAGTGCTGGCGGTTTTCGCCTGCGGGCTGGTGTTGGGCTGGGTGGCCGGCACCAGCTACGAGAAATATGAGTCGGCCCGGCGCTTCCAGCTCATCCGCAGCACGGGCGGGCTCTACCTGGCCCAGATGGCCATGAAAAGGCTGAGCGCCAAACTGGAGCTGACCCCGGAGCAGGCAGGCCGTATCGCGCCCATCGTGGAAGAGGCCTTCCGGGAGATGCACCAGCTCAGAGCCAAGCTGCACCCCCAGTTCGAGAGCATCATGCGGGAGGTGACGGCCCGCATGAAAACCGAACTGACCCCGGAGCAGACGGCCGTGCTGGTCCAGGAGGGTGATTGGCGCATGCTCTTGCCCCACTCGCGCAAGAAGGGTTCCGCCCCCACGCCCACGCCGCCCGGAGGCTGAGTCGCCTGAGACAAGACTCTGTTATACCAGACTATTAATGGTGGGCCTCCCCTCCCGTCCCCCGGGGAGAGCGGGCCGGGTCCGCCGCCAAAGGGAGTTGGTAAGGATGAAACGGAGCTTGGCCACATCCCTGATTTGGGCCCTGGTGGCCCTGGCCGGGCCGGGGGCCGCGGCCTGGGCCGGGCCGACTCTCCCGCCGCCGCCCCGCTTCACCCTGGAGCAGTTGGTGGACCTGGCCCTGGAACGGAGCCCCAGCCTGGGGGTGGAAAGGGGCAGGGTGGAGGCTTCAGCGGCCCAGGTCACCCAGGCCCGGGCCGGGTACCTGCCGCAACTGAACGCCAGGCTGGGCTATGACCGGGTGTATTCCAACCGCCAGAGCACCTTTTACCGCACCACCACGAGCCTCACCTCCGGGAGCAGCGGCGGAGCCCAGGACGATTACCAGAGCAGCGTCTCCCTGACCCAGAACCTCTACGACTTCGGGCGCACCAGCGGCCGCCTGGCGCAGAGCCGCCACAATCTGGAAATCAGCCGCAAGGGCCTGGTGGCCACCGCCGCGGACCTGGTGCGCGACGTGAAGGCCGGCTACTTCGAGGTGTTGAAGCAGGAGGAGCTGGTGCAGGTGGAGGAGGAGAACCTGACCTCCCAGGAAAAGCACCTGGAGCAGGCCGAGGCCCTGTTCCGCCAGGGGTTGCGGCCCAAGATCGACGTAACCAAGGGTCAGTCCGAGGTGTCCAAGGCCCGGCTCACCCTGTTGCAGACCCGCTACGATCTCCGGCGGGCCCGGGTGGACCTGGAGCGCCTCTTGGGCGGACCGCCCGCCCCGGGCGGCTACACCCTGGCCCCGGCCGGGCCCAGCCCGTCCTTGCCCGACCAAGTGGAACCTCTCGTCGCCCGGGCCCTGATTCTCCGGCCCGAGGTGGCCCAGCAAAGGGCCCAGATCGCGGCCAGCCTGGCCGGGCTGCGGGCGGCCCAGGGAGGGCACTGGCCCAACCTGAACGCGGTGGGCAATTATGGCTACGAAGGCAGCGAGTTTCCCTTGAGCGAGGGCTGGACCGCCGGGGTGGTGCTCTCCTGGGACTTCTTCACCGGGCTCCGCACCACCGGCGAGGTGGACCAGGCCAAGGCCGTGATCAACCAGGCCGCCTCCTCCCTGCAGCTTCAAGACCTGGTGGTCACCGAGGAGGTGACCAAGGCCTACCTGGCCCTGCACGAGGCTGACCAGGCCATCGTCACGGCCCGGGTCGGCCTGGCCCAGGCCCAGGAAAACCTGAACCAGGCCCAGGGCCGCTACCAGGCCGGGGTGGGAGACTCCTTGGAGTTCAACGACGCCCAGGTCCTCTACACCCAGGCCAAGAGCGCCTTGGTGCAAGCCAGTTACATCTTGTTGCAAGCCTGGGCCGAGCTGGAGCGCTCGGTGGGCGAAACCGCGCGGGCCATGACCGCGGAGTTCACCGCCCAAGCCGGCTCCACCACCATGGGGAGTAAATGATCATGCGGAAATATCTCATCTGGGGCGGACCCCTCTTGGTGGTGCTCTTGGTGTGGCTGGGCTGGTCGCAGTTCTTCGGGGGGAACAAGGCCGAGGCCAAGTTCCAACTGGCCAAGCTGGAGAAACGCGATCTGGTCAAGAGCGTCTCGGCCACCGGCACCCTGTCCGCGGTGATCACCGTGGAGGTGGGATCCCAGGTCTCCGGTCAGATCGCGGAGCTTTTGGCGGATTTCAACTCGCCGGTAAAAAAGGACCAGATCATCGCCAAGATCGATCAGGCCTCCTACCGGGCCCTGGTGCAGGAATCCCAGGCCGATCTCTCCCTGGCCCAGGCGCAATTGTTGACCAAGAAGGCCACGGTGGAAAAGACCCGGGCCGAGTTGGCCAGCGCCCGCTCCAAGGTGACGGCGGCCCAGGCCCAGACCACCGAGGCCCGGGCCACCATGGACAACGCCAAGCGCGAGGTGGACCGCCGCAAGAGCCTGGTGGCCAAGGACTTCATCTCCAAGGCCGACTATGACACGGCGGTCACCACCTATGACCGGGCCAAGGCGGCCATGGCCCAGTTTGCGGCCCAGGTCCAGGCGGCCCAGGCCGCGGTGGCCTCGGCCCAGGCCGGCTTGGCCATCGCCGAGGCCCAGGTGCGGGAGGCCGAGGCCCAGGTGGAACTCAAGCAGGCCACTCTGGACAAGCGCAGCGTGGACCTGGAGCACACCATCATCCGCTCCCCGGTGGAGGGGGTGGTCATCGACCGGAGCGTGGACACCGGCCAGACCGTGGCGGCCAGCCTGCAGGCCCCCATCCTGTTCAAGATCGCCCAGGACCTGAAGAAGATGCAGGTCTCCACCAGTGTGGACGAGGCGGACATCGGCAGCCTGCGGGAGGGCCAGACCGCGGATTTCACGGTGGACGCCTACGGCTCCCGCAAGTTCGTGGGCTCGGTCACCCAGATTCGCAAGGCCGGCCAGAGTGTGCAGAACGTGGTGACCTACACGGTGATCATCTCGGCCGACAACCCGGACCTGGCTCTGATGCCCGGCATGACCGCCAACGTGGACATCGTGGTGGCCAGGAAGATGGGGGTGCTGTCCGCGCCCAACGCCGCGCTCCGCTTCCGGCCCCAGGCCGGCGAGGGAAGCGGCGGGGGGGCCGCGGGGGCTCCCGGCGGCGGCCCCGGCGGGGCCAACCTGCGGGAGCGGCTGACGCGGCTGGCCGACGCCCTCAAAATGACCCCCGACCAGCGGGCCCGCCTGGAGGCAGGCGCCCAGCAGCTCCGGGAGAAGATCTTCGGGCGGCAGCAAAACGGGGCGGTGCCTTTCCGCACCGGCGAGTTGGCCGACCAGATGCGCCAACAGCTGCACAACCTCATCGTGAGCCTCCTGACCCCGGAGCAACGGGACCGCTACGAAATCCTGGCCCGGGGCCGCGAGCTGTCCCAGGAAAAGCCGGGCGAGCTGTGGCGTCTGGGGCCGGACGGCCGGCCCGAAGCCCTGAAGGTGCGGGTGGGGGTCACCGACGGCAGCTTTTCCGAGGTGCGGGGCCAGGGCCTGGAGCCGGGCCAGGAAGTCATCGTGGGCTTGCAATAGCAGGCGGTTCTCCAACCTCCCGGCAGAACGCGTCCCCTTGCCCAGAGTCCACCCAAGGAGCCCAGAGTTGGCAGCAGAACCATCCCCAGAACCCCGGCCGGCCGTGGTGACCGCGGACCAGCCGCTTATCCAAACCCAGGACCTGGCCCGCGAATATTTGGTGGGCTCGGAAGTGGTGCGGGCCTTGCGAGGCGTCTCGGTGACCATCCAGCCCGGCGAGTTCGTGGCGGTCATGGGCCCCTCGGGTTCGGGCAAGTCCACCTTCATGAATCTTCTGGGCTGCCTGGACACCCCCACCGCGGGCAAATACCTCTTGGAGGGACGCGAGGTGTCCAGCCTGTCCCCGGCCGAGCGGGCCCGGGTCAGGAACCGGCGCATCGGCTTCGTGTTCCAGAGCTTCAACCTGCTGCCCCGCACCAGCGCCCGGGAGAACATTGTGCTGCCCCTCAGGTACGCAGGGGTGCCGGCCAAGGAGCGCCTGGCCCGGGCCGCCCGGCTGTTGGAGCTGGTGGGCCTGGCCGAGCGCGGCGGCCACCACCCCTCCCAGCTCTCCGGCGGGCAGCAGCAGCGGGTGGCCATCGGCCGGGCCATGGCCAATGACCCGGCCCTGATCCTGGCCGATGAGCCCACCGGCGCCTTGGACACCAGGACCGGCATCGAGATCATGGCCCTGTTCCAGGACTTGAACCAGCGGGGCATCACCGTGGTGGTGGTGACCCACGAGCCGGAGATCGCCGGCTTTGCCCAGCGGCTCTTGAAGTTCCGCGACGGGGCCATGGTCAGCGACCGGCCGATGGACAACCCCCGCCGGGCCCGGGAGATTCTTGGCCAGTTGCCGCCGCCCGGGGAGGACGAGGCATGAAACCCTTGGACGCCTTGTCGGACGCCCTGCATTCCCTCAAGAGCAACATCCTCCGCAGCATCCTCACCACCCTGGGCATCATCATCGGGGTTTCGGCGGTGATCATCATGGTGGCGGTGGGCAACGGGGCCAAGGCCCGGGTGCAGCAGCTCATCCAGAGCCTGGGCTCCAACGTGATGATGGTGCGGCCGGGCAGCAGCGTGGGCGGTGGAGTGCACGGCGGCGAGGGCTCCCTGCCTACCCTGACCGAGGATGACGCCGCGGCCCTGGCCCGGGAAGTGCCGGGGGTGGCCGAGGCCGCGCCGTTTGTGCGCGGCGGGGTGCAGGCCATCGCCGGCAACCAGAACTGGGCCACCGCGGCGTATGGGGTGAACCCGGACTACCTGGTGGCCCGGGAGTGGCCCATCACCGTGGGGCGGGGCTTCGAACCCGGCGAGGTCAAGGGCGCGGCCAAGGTGGCCCTGTTGGGCTCCACCGTGGTCAAAAGCCTCTTCCAGAACGAGAACCCCCTGGGGCAGATCATCCGGGTGCAGAAGGTGCCGTTTCAGGTCATCGGCGTGCTGGGCTCCAAGGGGCAGACCCCCTTTGGCACGGACCAGGACGACGTGATCATGATTCCCCTGTCCACGGCCAAGCGCCGGGTCCTGGGGGGCCGGGAGCTGGGTGGTCACATCGTGGACGGCATCATGCTGAAAGCCCGCAGCGCCGCCGAGGTCACGGCCGTGGAGACCCAGGCCAAGGAGCTTCTCCGGCAGCGCCACAACCTGCGCCCCAGCGAGGACGACGATTTCCGCCTGCGGAACCTGGCCGAGATGCTGAACACCCAGGCCAGCTCCTCCCAGGCCATGGGCCTGTTGCTCATGGCCGTGGCCTCGGTGAGCCTGGTGGTGGGCGGCATCGGCATCATGAACATCATGCTGGTCTCGGTGACCGAGCGCACCAGGGAGATCGGCCTCCGCATGGCCGTGGGGGCCGAGGGCCGCGACATCCTGGCCCAGTTCCTCATGGAGTCGGTGGTGCTCTCCCTCATCGGCGGCCTCATCGGGGCCATCCTGGGGGTAGGCGGCGCCTTGATCATCGCCCAGGTGTCCCAGTGGCCGGCCATCATCGATCCGGCCTCGGTGCTGATGTCCTTTCTGTTTTCCGCCGCGGTGGGCATCTTCTTTGGCTTTTACCCGGCCCGCAAGGCCTCCCGCCTGGATCCCATCGCGGCGCTGCGTTACGAGTAGGCCTGCCGCGCAGGCTGGCGGACCAGGGCCGTCGGGTCTTGGTGCGCGGCCGGTGGGGCTTGCGCTCCGCGCCGGAGCGCGGTACAAAAGGACCGGCGCCTTTTCTCCTATAGGCTGGTTGGCCGGGAGGAAAGGGCCCTATACCTCAAGGAGGATTTTTTGTCGGAGCGGGTGATCCCCGGGACGGTGGAAGGCTGATTTAAGCCCAGGTGGGTCGGCGCGAGGTCACCGACCCCCGCCCAGCGGCCTTTGGCCGGGCGCGGCCTCTGGGCGGCGCCGGCTGAGCCTTCCCCTCCCGTACAAGGTGAGTTGGCTGACTTCCGGGGCTTTGGGCCCGGAGGCCGGTCCGCGTGCGGCCTGACGGCCGGCGTGGGCGACGCGTTTTACCGCCTGTTTGAGGGATCATCCGATGCGAGAGATGTCTGTAAGCCTGCCCGATCTGGGCTGGAACCAGTTTTATCAAGCCCAACTCAGTCTGGAAGAAATGGAGACCGGCCAGCCGGCCCGGGTGCTGGCCGCCCACCGCGGCGAGGTGGCGGTGTGGCACGAGGCCGGCACCGCCCAGGTGCCCCTGCCTGGGGTGTGGCGGGACCGCCCGCCCGAGGAGCTGCCCACGGCCGGGGACTGGCTCCTCTTGGACCGGGACACCGGCCGGCCCCTGCGGCTCCTGGACCGCCAGAGCCTGATCCTGCGCCGGGCCGCCGGGCCCCTGGCCGTGCGGCAGCCCCTGGCCGCCAACCTGGACACCCTGTTCGTGGTGTCCTCCTGCGTCCGGGATTACAACCCCTCCCGCCTGGAGCGTTACATGGCCCTGGCCCTGGAGGCTGGGGTGTGGCCGGTGGTGGTGCTCACCAAGGCCGACCTGGTGGCGGACCCCGCGGCCTACGCGGCCGGCGCCCGGCGGCTCAGGCCCGATCTGGTGGTGGAGGTGCTGGACGCCCGCGAGCCCGGGGCCACGGCACCGCTCCTGGCCTGGTGCGGCAGGGGGCGGACCGTGGCCCTGGTGGGCTCCTCCGGGGTGGGGAAATCCACCCTGTTGAACAGCCTCGTGGGTGGCGAAATGGTGGAAGCCACCGGCCGGGTGCGGCGGGGCGACGGCAAGGGCCGCCACACCACCACGGCCCGCACCCTGCACCTCCTGCCGGGCGGCGGCCTGCTCCTGGACACCCCGGGGCTGCGGGAGCTGTCCCTGGACGAATGCGCCGAAGGGGTGGCCGAGGTCTTTCCGGAGATCACGGCCTGGGCCCGGGATTGCCGTTTCCGGGATTGCAGCCACACCGATGAGCCGGGCTGCGCGGTGCTGGCCGCCCTGGAGCGGGGAGAACTGGACTCCCGCCGCCTCGGCAACTACCGCAAGCTGTTGGCCGAGCAGCGGCGCAACGCCGAGACCCTGGTCGAGCGCCACCAGCGGGACCGGGGTTTCGGCAAGATGGTCCGCGAGGTCTCGGCCCTGAAGAAGCGCACCCGGCACGGCCACTGATCGCCAGCGGGGGAGGGGACCCGGCCGGGCCCCCTCCCCCTTCCCAAATTTCGCGGGCCGGACGCCTTTTTCACGCGCCTCTGCCCGGCCATAATCACCAAAGTTGACCGCACCAATTCTGGCTCCGGTCCGGGAAAGTCGGGGAGGGCTGCGGAAAAACCGCAGTGAAACAGAACCGAGATTCCAGGAAAGGTATTTGGCTTTAGATGTCCGATGGTTGGCCCCATCACCGCATGGCTGCGGGGGCCAGCCTGGGGACAACCGCTGGGAACAGCGGATATCCCGCCCTTTTATTCACCCGCGCTGCCCGATCGGGCTCGCCGGGCAATGGCCGGGTCCTACGTATAATAAAAAGTAATCGGACCCCACGAGGCCAAACGGTCAAAGCCAGGACTTCCTGTTCCGGCGAGCTACCCCGCCGCTTGGCCGCCCGCCCCTCCCAACCTGCCCCACGGCCTGCCGCCGACCCGGCCCCAAAGTCGGCCGGGTCGCGGCCCCCTTTACCGGCCCTGGTCCAAACCGCAGCCAGGGCCTGCGCAAAAACCGACCGGAAACGGAGGCTCAAGCATGGCTGACAGTGGAACCAGGAAGGGTGTCATCAACGGCGTGGACGTTGATGCCTTGTTCGCCACCATCGAGGCGGTAAAGGCCGATCCCGCCATCGCGGCTTTCAAATTCAATACCAAGAACCAATGGGTGATGGGCGGCCACAATCACGCCACCGTGCTGAACTTCTACGGCGCCAAAGAGGAGCATGCCCACGCCGCGGTTTTCGAGGCCGACGCCGACGAGCCGGCGGTGCTCCTGGGCACGGACAAGGGTCCCAACCCCGTGGAACACCTGTTGATCGCCGTGTCCGGCTGCGTCACCTCCGCCATCGTCTACCATTCCGCCGCCCGGGGAATCACCCTCCGGGGAGTCTCCTCCCGCCTGGAGGGCGATCTGGACCTGCGGGGCTTTTTGGGGATCTCGCCGGACGTGCCGGTGGGGTATCAGGAAATCCGCCTCTACTTCACCATCGACGCCGACCTCTCGCGCGAGGAGAAGGAAGCCCTGGTGCAGATGGGGGCCAAGTACTCGCCGGTTTTCAACACCATCAGCCACGCCACCCCGGTCAAGGCCCTGCTGGACAAGTAGGTAAGCTGCCCGGGTCTGCCCACGGCCGCGCCGGGGCTTTCCCCGGAGCGGCCGGTTTGAGGCCGATTCATGGCAAATACAAATATATTGTATTTAAAACAGTCTCATATGTCATATTTGGACGGTTAGTTGTGCGCCATCGGCCTCAAGCGGGCCACGCATCCACCCCAAGCAAGTTCCACTTGCTTGGGGACCCCGGGGATGGCCCGCCAAATCACGATCCTACAAGGCGGGTGATTTGTGAGTCTTGGCAAAAGCCGGGCCCCCAGCAAGCTCTGCTTGCTGGGGTGGAGTCACGCTTTTGCCAAAACTCCAAGATGCATGGTGCAGGACGCACCGTGCGTCGCTCTCGGTATGGGGTTCACGTGGCAATCCCCTCCCTGGACCGGTTTTTTCACGCCCCGGCCGGCGCTGGGCTACAATGGGTGTTGTTGGCAGGGAAACCCAAGCGGGGAGAGGTGTTTTATGAGTATTTGGCGAAAGATATTGGGTATCTGTGATACCAAACCCCCGGCTGATCCCGGCTGCTGGAGCTGGGAGGGCGGCCGGGTGATAATTGACCTGGACCGGGCCGGCGAGCTGGACCAGCCGGGCGGCGGCCTGCGGCTGGAAGGCGGCGGCCTGCCCCAACGGGTCCTGGTGGTGCGGGACGAGGACGGCCGCTTTCATGCCTTCCACAATCGCTGCACCCACGCCGGCCGGCGGCTGGACCCCCTGCCCGGGGGTGGTCAGGTACGCTGCTGCAGCGTGGGCCAGTCGGTGTTCGACGACACCGGACAGCCGCTTTCCGGCTCGGCCAAGAAAACCCTCCAGGTTTTCCCGGTGGAGCAGGACGGCCGGCGCCTCATGGTGAAACCCACGGTCGGCTAGCCGCCCGAGGCAACCCCCTGGGCGCGCTCCCAGGGATCATCGGCGGGGCCCTCCCTGGGCCCGCCTGGCAAGCAAAGGAGAAGCCATGGCCGATCTGAAGACGAAAATCCTGGCCAAATTCACCGGCCCCACCCTCTCGGTGGTGGCCACGCTCACCCCGGACGGCAAGCCCTGGGCCCGTTACATCATGTGCACCATGGACGACAACCTGGTGCTGCGCTTCGCCACATTCACCCAGTCGCGCAAGGTGGCCCAGATAAATCAGAATCCCGAGGTGCACGTCACCGCCGGGGTGACCGACTTGGCTTCGGCCAAATCCTATGTGCAAATCGCGGGCAAGGCCGTGATCAAGGACGACTCCGCCTCCAAAGAGGCCATGTGGTACGACGAACTGAAGGCCTATTTCTCCGGCCCCGACGATCCCAACTACTGCGTAGGCGAGATCGTGCCCTACCACATCGAGTTCCAATCCATGGACGCCATGGAGCCCGAAGTCTGGGAGGCCTGAGGCCCGGCCCTGGTCTGCCCGAGGGGAGGGCCGGCGAGCCGGCTCTCTCCCCAGCTTGCTGACCAAGGCCGTCCCGGCCTTGGTCAGTTGCCAGGGGGCGCGAATTGCGGCGATTTTGCCAAATCACCGCCCTTCGGCGGGCCATCCCTGGCCCGCCCTCCCCACTCTTTCCGCCCCCTCCCGCGACCTGGTTTTTCTCCCCCCAAGGGCAAATATTGCTGCCGTGCCTGGCCCGGAGGCAGATTATTCCCCTAGACGCCGTGATTGGCCGGGACCAAGGTGTCGCCAAATCAGGTGGTTAGGCTCCCCGAATAACGGCACCCATTTTGCATGTCTTCCTGGTGGACAACAAGACTTCATCCTTCATGCACAGGAGGAAAGGCATGCAGGTCTATCAAGGACAGGGGTACTACCTCGTGCCCATTGCCCCGAATAACGGGACCGGAACCACGGCGCCCGATCTCGAAACCACCAACAAATTCCTGGAGCAGCTTTACGCCGCCCTGAACAGCATCCAGGCCCAAAACGGCATCCTGGGTGACGAGTCGCAGGAGTTGGAGGCGGACACCACTCCCACCTACACCTACAGCCCGGCCCTGGTGGAAACCGACCCGGTTTACGAGAGCACCGCCACCGAGGAGACCACGATTCCCGGGGAGACCACGGCCACCGGGGAAACCACGGCCACCGAGGAGACCGCGGCCACCGAGGAGACTACGGCGACCGGGGAGACTACGGCGACCACCGGCGCCACTTCCACCACCCTGGACGCCGAGACCATGGGCACCCTCATGGTTACCCTGACCAGCCTGCTCACCGAGCTGGTATCTCTGTTGGAGATGCTGATGCCCATGAGCGGCGAAGAGAGCGGGGAGGAAGCCGTGGAAGAGGTGGCTTCGTCCCACGGTGAGGCGGAGTCCACCCACTATGCCGAGGCGGAATCCACCCACTACGTGGAGGAGGAGACCGCGGCTGAAGAGACGGTGGTGGTGGCCGAGGAAGAAACCACCCCGGTGGTGGCTGAGGAGGATACCCCGCCGGAAGAAGAGGTGGTGGGCAGCAAGGAAACCCTGGTTCCCGAGACCGCCACTCCGGCCGAGGACATCAAGGCACCCCACACCGTGGAGACCGATGCGGTGGACGACCCGGCCAAGTCTTTGGCCTCCTATCTGGACGGCCTGCGCGGTTCCTATGACGCGGCCGCCCACCCGGGTTACGACTCCTTTGACCAGTGGAAGAGCGCGGCCCTGCAAAGCCGGGCGAACATGGAAAACGTGCTCATGTCCACCTTGCAGGACGGAGCCAAGGGCACCGACGCCAGCCTGGAGCAGCTCCGTTCCTCCTACACCGCGGAAAGCTTCCCGCAGTACGCCAGCTTTGACGAGTGGAAGACCGCGGCGGCGGAGAAGGTGGGGCGGGTGCAGGCCCTGGGCGGCGAAGTGGCCGGGGCTCCGGCCAAGAGCCTGGTGCTGGAAGCCGAGATGGACACCTACCGCACCACCACGGCGACCAAGGAGCCGGACGAGGCTACGGTGCAGGAGACCGAGGCGGCCCTGGGCGCCCTGAAGCAGGGCCAGGAATACGTGGCCTCCCTGGTGGGCGAGGGCGCCAAGGCCCCGGCCGCCAAGTACCCCGCCACGGCGGGTACGGACGGCGCGGCCAAGGCGGCTCAGGTCTACGCATAGGCCGGGAGGAGCTGTCCCCCGGTCATTTCCTCCTGGCCCGGCAGACGTCGGAGCCAGCCGGGGGCCAGGACCACGCGGGTGGGACGAGAGACCTGAATGGCGCAGGCGGCGGAGTTGCTCCGCCGCCTGCTTCTTTTTGGTCGGTGCCTCGCGGGAGCTAGTGCTCGGCGTAGCCCCCGCCGGCCTTGCCCCGGAACACCCGGTAGAGAAAAAGGTTGTAGGCCGCCATCACCGGCAGGAAGATGGCCACACCCACCAGCATGACTTGCAGGGTGATGATTGGCGAAGCCGTGGCCGCCACGGTGAGGTCCGGGGGAGCCACGTAGGGGAACATGCTGCCCGCCAGGCCCAGGCTGAGGAAAAGCCCGCCCAGCCGGCTCCATAGCCCCAGGCCCCCGGCCTCTGGCCGGGCCAGTTGGCGCGCCGTCACGCCCAGGAACACCAGCCCCAAGAGGAGGGGCAAGAGGCTGTAGAGGAAACCAGGCCAGGCCAGCCAGTTGGCGGTGAGGAAGGGATAGCGCCCGCGGAGCCAGAGGAACAGGCCCAGGGCGGCCAGCACCGCCGCGAGCAGGGAGAGGAGGGCCCAGCGCCGGTTGGCCAGCGCCAGAGGCCCCTCGGCCTTGTCCACCAGGTGACAAGCTCCCAGAAACACGCACAAAAGCACCACGGCCCCGGCGATGGCCAGCCCCAGGGGCGAGAGCCAGCGCCAGCCCACCGAGGCAAAGGCGGCCGGCGAGAGCCCGTTCAGCCAGCCGCCCAGGACAAACCCCAGGGCCAAGGCGGTGAGCAGGCTGCCCAGCCCGAAAGCCAGCGCGGTCACGGGCTGATGAACCACGGACTCATGGAACTCGAGGCCCACTCCCCGGGCCATCAGCCCGAACAACAAGAGCGCCACCGGCAGATACAGGGCCGACAGGGCCAAGCTGTACACCCCGGGAAAGGCCCCGAACAGCATGCCCCCGGCCACCACCAGCCAGGTGAGGTTGGCGTGCCACACCGGGGCCACGCTGGCCATGAGGGTCTTCTTGGCCGCCTCCTCCGGGGTGAACAGGGAGATTATCCCCACCCCCAGGTCAAAGCCGTCCATGACCAGGGCCAGAGCCAGGAAAAGGCCCACCAGGAAGAACCACAAGTTGCCCAGATTGGCGTTCAGGATATCCATGTCAGGCCGCCTTTGGCTGGGCCGCCGCCTGGCTGGCCCGCTTGGGGGACTCCGGCGTCAGGTCCGGTCCCTTTTGAAGGATGCGCCGCGCCGCGACCAGGAAGGCCACCAGCAAGAGGGTGTAAACCGTGGCATAGGCCGCCAGCGTCAGGCCCACCTCGCTGGCGGGCAGGGCCGAGGCCACCTCCTTGGTGCGCACCTGGTTGTAGATGATCCAGGGCTGCCGCCCCACCTCCCGGGTCACCCAGCCGGTGAGCACCGCCACATAGGCCGCCGGGCCGGCCGCCAGCCAACTCGCCAGGAGCCATTTGCGCTGGGTCAACCCCGTGGGGGTGAGGCCTCCCTTCTTCCAGACCCAGGCGGTCAGGAGCATCAGGAGGATCAAGGCGGAGCCGATGGCGAACATGATGCGGAAGCTGTAAAACACGATCCACACCGGCGCCTGGTCGTCGAGGGGGAACTCGGTCAGGCCCCGCACGCTGCCGGTCAGGGAGCGGGTGACGATCAGGCTGAGGCCGTAGGGGATCTCCAGGGACCAGACGTTGTCCTGCTTGGCTTGGTCGGGCCAGGCCAACAGCTTCCAGGCGGCGGGTTGCCCCGGCGGGTTGGTGTGCCAATGGGCCTCCACCGCGGCCAGCTTGGCCGGCTGATACTTGGCCACGGACAGGCCGGAGGAATCGCCCAGCACGAACTGCAAAGGGGCCAGGGCCACCGCGGCCACCAGGGCCAGCTTGAAGGTCCGGAGGAAGAACTCCGCGTGGCGGTTCCGCCAGATATACCAGGCGCTGACGGCCCCCACCGCAAAGGCGGTGGTCTCCAGGCAGGCCACCCACATGTGGCTGACGCCCCAGAAGGCGTCGGGGTTGAAGATGGCGGCCAGGTAGTCGGTGACCACGAAGCGGCCGTTTTCAAAGTGGCCGCCGGCCGGGGTCTGCATCCAGGAGTTGGCCACCATGATCCAGAAGGCCGACAAGGAGGCCCCCAGGGCCACCATGGCGGTGCTGAACAGGTGCAGGCCCTTGGGCACCCGCTTCCAGCCTAGGAGCATCACGCCCAAAAAGCCCGCCTCCAGCATGAAGGCCATGGCTCCTTCAAAGCCCAGCACGTTGCCGAAGAAGCCGTTGGTCTGGTCGGCGAAAGGCCCCCAGTTGGTCCCGAATTGGAACTCCAGGGGCAAGCCGCTGGCCACGCCCACCGCGAAATTCAGGAGAAACAGCTTGCTCCAAAACCGGGCGTGCTGATAGTAGGCTTGCTCCCCGGTTTTCAGCCACATAGCCTCCAGCACCACCAGCATGATACTGAGCCCGATGGAGGCCAGGGGCCAGAGGATGTGGAAAGCGGTGGTGAGGGCGAACTGCAAACGGGAAAGCGTGACCGGGTCGCTCAGGTTCTGCCATAGTTCCGACATTTGGTCTCCAAGCTGGGACTGGAGGGACACGGAGGGGCAAATCCCGGCTGCGCCGGGGCCAGGGACCCCCTCTATAACTAAAAAGTATAAACGTATTGCGGTGGCGGGGACAAACAACCATCCTGGCCGAGGAAAAAGGCGAACTGCCCGAACGGCTTGACTTAGCTGCGCGAGAACGGAAGAATGCACTTGCAGGGTTTGGGAAAACAGCCTGCCCGGCGCGCCACCACCCCACCCCGCCCCAGCCTCTCCCGGCGGAGAGATCCCGGGTGCGGGCGCCCCAAAGGGCGCTGACAAAAACGCAATTACAGGTTTGGCCAGACAGACAGAGGCCAGCCTTGGTTTGCTTGAGGCCCCCACGGCCTATTCCCCAGCCTGGGCGGGCGGTCAGCGCCGGAGCAGCCGTCCCGGTCAGGGAACGTCCCCCCAGGCGGCCCTGCCGCGTGGTAACCAGCCTCCCCGCCGCGAGGAGGGGCGGCCAGACAAGGATGTGCAAGGTTTTGCCGGAACCCACCAAAACGATCTCGGCCCAGGATCTGGCCGCGGCCGACGGCAAGGAAGGCCGGCCGGCCTACATCTGCCACCAGGGCCGGGTGTTTGACGTAACCCCCAGCCGCATGTGGAAAAACGGCGATCATATGCGCCGTCACCACGCCGGGGAGGACCTGAGCAAGGATTTTCAGGACGCGCCCCACGGCCAGGAGGTTTTCGAGCGCTACCCCCAGGTGGGGGTGCTGGAGGGCTGGCAGGCGCCGGCGCCGGCGGAAGGCGAGGCGGAGTTGCCCTGGCTGGTGCAGAAGATTCCCTTCCTGAAGCGCCATCCCCATCCCATGACCGTGCACTTTCCCCTTGCGTTCTCGATCACCTCGCCCTTGTTCGCCCTCTTGTACCTGCTCTTCGGCTGGTCGGGTTTCGACGACACCCTGTTGGTCTGCCTGGGGGTCAACGTGGTGGTGGTCCCGGTGGTCATCGTCACCGGTCTGTTTACCTGGTGGTTCAACTATCAGGGCCGGGCCATCGCCCCGGTGGTGGTCAAGCTCATCCTCTCCCCGGTGTTGTGGGGCCTCAGCCTGGGCGCGTTCCTGTGGCGGCTGTTGGCGCCGGAGCTTTTGAGCGGCCCGGCCGGACCTTCCTGGGTTTATCTGGCCCTGGTGGCGGGGATGTTGCCCGTGGCCGGGGTCATCGGCTGGTTCGGGGCCACCCTGACCTTCCCCCTGCACGGAGAATGATCCGGGGTCACGGGACGTTGACGGTTGCTTATCCCGGAAGGGGAGAGTACCCTTGCGAAAACCGCCGACCCGCGGAACAAAGGCGGTGAGCCGCGGCGGCAACCCCGGGCAGGCCCCGGTGGAGCAGCCGGCGGCGCGGAGCACCAACTCCGGGTCGGCGTGGCGGAGACAACCGAAGTGGTGGTAGGCACATGGGGAGGCCTTCCCCAGACCCCACGGATCCGGATAACGGCATGAGCACCGGCTTGAACCGGTCGGCCAGCCCGGCCGGCAGCCCCGGGTGTGGCTCCGGGGAATTGACCGACGAAAAGATCGGTCTTTTGGTCCTGGACCGCACCTCCGAAGGGGTGATCATCGTCCAGGACGGCTTTGTCCGCTACTGCAATCAGACCGCGCTCAACATCTCCGGCTATGCCCGCGAGCGTTATCTCGGCACGCCCATCTTCCAAATGATCCATCCCGAGGACCGGCCGGAGCTTTTGGCCCGTTTGCAGGGCCGCCTGGTGGACCGCCCCAACGCGGCCCGCCACCAGGCGCGCTTCTTGCGCCCCGATGGCCGGGTGATCTGGCTGGAGTCCCATTCCGAGCCGATCTCCTGGCGGGAAAAGCCCGCGGTCCTGGTGATCTTCTACGACGTCACCGAGCAGAAGGGCGCCGAAGAGGAGCTGCGGCGGCGCACCGCCACCCTGGACAGCATCTACCGGGCCGCGCCCATGGGCGTGGGCCTGGTGCGGGGCGCCGAGCGGGTGGTGGTGTGGGCCAACGAGCGCCTGGCGGTGCTGACCGGCTACCGCGAAGAAGAGCTGGAAGGGATGCCGGCCCGCTTGCTTTACGAAAGCGAGGAGGCGTACGTGCGGGTCGGCCGCATCCGGCAGGCCCAGCTGCGGGACCGGGGCTGGAGCGCGGTGGAGACCCGCTGGCGCAAGAAGGACGGCCGCTCCTTTGACGTATTGTTGTCCTCGTCCGAGTGGCTGCCCGGGGAGTTCGACGCCGGCCTGGTGTTCACCGTGTCGGACATCACCGAGTCCAAACGCACCAAGGCCGCCCTGCAGCTCAATGAGCAGCGGCTGGAAGCCCTCCTCCGTCTCCACCAGCTGAGCTTCCCCAGCGTGGCGGCCATCACCGATTTCGCCCTGGAAGAGGGCATCCGGCTCACGGGCAGCGAGGTGGGCTATCTGGCCTTCCTGAACGAAAATGAAACCATCATGACCATGTACTCCTGGTCCCGCACCGCCCTGGCCCGTTGCGTGACCGAGGACAAGCCCCTGGTCTATCAGGTGGAGCACACCGGCCTGTGGGGCGAGGCGGTGCGCCAGCGCCGGCCCGTGGTCACCAACGACTACCGGGCCGTCAACCCCCTCAAACGCGGGCTGCCCCCGGGACACGTGCCCATCCTCCGCCACATGAATGTGCCGGTGTTCGAGGAGAACCGCATCGTGGCCGTGGCCGGGGTGGGCAACAAGCGCGAGCCCTATGACGAGGCCGACGTGCGCCAACTCACCCTGTTGATGCAGGGGTTGTGGCGCATCGTGCGCCGCCGGCGGGACGAGGAGGAGCTGGCCGCCATGGAGACCCAGCTCCGCCAGGCGCAAAAGATGCAAGCCCTGGGCACCCTGGCCGGGGGCTTTGCTCATGATTTCAACAACATTCTCACGGCCATCCTGGGCTATGGCGAGCTGGCCCGCGAGGCGGCCCGCCTGGGGCGGCCCAGCCGGGGCGAGCTGGACCGCATGCTGGCCGCGGCCGAGCGCGCCCGGGATCTGGTGGGCGAGATCCTGGCCTTCAGCCGCCAGCGGGAGCTGGAGACCGTGCCCCTGGACCTCAACGAGGAGGTCCGCCTGGCGGCCCGCAACCTGGAGCGCTCCCTGCCGCCCGGGGTGCAGGTCTCACTGGAGTTGGCCCCCAACCTGCCGTCCATCCTGGGCGAGCCGGGCAGCCTGGAGGAGATCATCCAGAACCTGGGCTCCAACGCGGGTCACGCCATGCCCCGCGGCGGACGGCTGGAGTTCCGCAGTGAACTGGTGGAACTGGCGGCGCCCCCGGCCGAGCGTCTGGGCCTGGCCCCCGGGCCCTACGCGGTCCTGGAGGCGCGGGACACCGGGGCCGGCATGGATGAGGAGACCCAGCGGCGCATCTTCGACCCCTTCTTCACCACCAAGGAGACCGGCCAGGGCACCGGCCTGGGTCTGTCCACCGTGTTCGGCATCATGCAGTCCCTGGCCGGGCACGTGACTTGCGAAAGCGCGCCGGGCCAAGGCGCCACCTTCCGCCTCTGGTTCCCGCTGGCCGCCGGGGCCACGGCGGACCAGCCCGCCCCGGAGGCCGGCGCGGCCGCGGCCCGGAGCGGCCGGCGGACCATCCTGATCGTGGATGACGATGAGTTCAGCCGGGAAGCGGGCCAGCGGCTCTTGCAGCGGGAAGGCTACCGGGTGGTGCTGGCCGCGGGAGGGGAAGAGGCCCTGGAGTTGATCCGGCAAGGCCAGCCGGCCATAGACCTGGTGCTCCTGGACGTGAGCCTGCCCGGCCTGGGCGGCCGCCGCTCCCTGGAGCAGCTCAGGGAGCTGGACCCCACGGTCCGGGTGATCATCCTGGGCTCCTACGCCGGGGCCAAGTCCCTGGCCGGGCTGGTGCAGGGCACCGAGGGCTTCCTGCCCAAGCCCTTCAATCGCCAGAACCTCCTGGCCAAGGTGCGCGGGGTGCTGGACCGGGTGTAGCCGCTTCGCGCCTCGCCGTCCCCCGGGTCGGCGTGAATTCCCCCTGGGCCCGCGCAGCCCCGGCAGTTCAACGCCAGCGACCCCCCTAAGCAGGAGGCGGGACATCTCCCTGCTCCCCTGCTTTTCGCTCTTGCCGGCCGGCTCACTTCTCTGCCGGGCCGCCCCCCTGCTGCTCGATCTCCCGTTTCATCTGATTGATGCACTTGGTGACCGGAATCTTCTTGGGGCACACCCGGGTGCACTCGAAGTAGTTCTTGCACCCCCAGGCCCCGGTGGGGCGGTCCAACTGGGCCAGCCGGGCGGCCTGGTCCTGGTCCCGGGAGTCCATGATGCGGCGGAAGGCCTGCACCAGGGGCGCGGGGCCGATATAGTCCGGGTCCTCGTCCAGGGCCGGGCAGGCCCCGGAGCAGCAGCCGCAGAGGATGCAGCTGATGACCTGGGCCAATTTCTGGTGCTCCTCCGGGCTTTGGTGTCGCTCGTCCTCGGGCGGAGCGTCGTGATTCACCAAAAAGGGCCGGATTTCCCGCACCAGCGTGAAGAAGGGCTCCAGGTCCACCACCAGGTCCTTGAGCAACCGGAAATGGGGCAGGGGCTCCACCGTGACTTCCCCCTCCGCGGCGAACTGGCCGGCCAGGGTCTGGCAGGCCAGGGCGGCGCGGCCGTTGAGCTGCATGGCGCAGGAGCCGCACACCCCGTGGGCGCAGGAAAGGCGGAAAGACAGGGTGCCGTCCTGCTCCCATTTGATGCGGTTCAGGCAATCCAACAACCGGTCGCCCGGCTGGCAGGTCAGTTGGTACTCCTGCCAGTGGGGAGCCTGGTCGTGGTCCGGGTGGAAGCGGGCGATCTTGAACTTGAGTTCCATGTCAATACGTCCTGGGCTTGGGCTGGAAACGGGTGATGGTCACCGGCTTGTGGCTGAGCTTCAGCTTGCCCTCCTCGCGCCGCACCAGGGTGTGCCGCAGCCAGTTGGCGTCGTCGCGCTCCGGATAGTCCTCCCGGAAATGGGCTCCCCGGCTCTCGGTGCGGGCCAGGGCCGCCGCCACGGTGGCCTGGCCCAGGAGCAACAGGGATTGCAGCTCCAGGGCTTCGGTGAGATCGGAGTTGAAGCTCCGGCCGTGGTCGTCGATGACCGCCCCGGGGTAGCGTTCCTCCAGTTCCTTGACCTTGGCCAGGGCTTGGCCGAGGCCGTCGGCGTCCCGGAACACGGAGCACAGCCCCGTCAGGGTCTCCTGCAGCTCGCGGCGGAGCGGCGCGATGCGCTCGCCCGAGCGGGGCTTCTTGAAGTGGTCCAGGCGCTGCAACACGGGCCACGCGTCGTCCCGGGAGAGCCGGCCCGGGGCCAGGTCCCCGGCTTCCCGGACCAGGGCCAGGCCGGTGCGGCGGCCGAACACCACCAGATCCATGAGGGAGTTGCAGCCCAGGCGGTTGGCCCCGTGCACGGACACGCAGGCGCACTCTCCGGCGGCGTAGAGGCCTTCCACCGGCTGGCCGTCCTGGTCCAGCACCCGGCCTTCCAGGTCGGTGGGGATGCCGCCCATCATGTAGTGGCAGGTGGGCTGCACCGGGATCGGCGCCTCGGCCGGGTCGATGCCCAGGTAGATCTGGGCAAAAGAGGAGATCTCGGCCAGCTTGGCGGCCAGGTTTTCCCGGCCCAAGTGGGTCAGGTCCAGGTGCACGTAGTCTTCGCCATTGATGCCCCGGCCGGCGCGGCACTCGGTGACAATGGCCCGGGAGACCACGTCCCGGGGGGCCAGGTCCTTGATGGTGGGGGCGTAGCGCTCCATGAAACGCTCCCCCTGGGAGTTCCGCAGGATGCCGCCCTCGCCCCGGGCCGCCTCGGAGATCAAGACCCCCAGCCCCATGATGCCCGTGGGGTGGAACTGCACGAACTCCATGTCCTCTAAGGGCAGCCCGGCCCGGAACACCGCCGCCGCCCCGTCGCCGGTGTTGGCAAAGCAGTTGCTGGTGGTCTTGAAGACCTTGCCCCAGCCGCCGGTGGCCAGCATCACCGCCCGGGCCTCCATGAGGTGCACCTCGCCGGTGGCCAGCTCGTAGAGCACCAGGCCCTGGACCTTGTGGTCGCGGATCACCAGCTCTTGGAGGATGAACTCGGGGTAAACCGTGATGCCCAGCTCCACGGCCCGGCCGTACAGGGTGTCCAGGATCACCCGGCCGGTGCGGTCAGCCGCGTAACAGGCCCGTTTCACCGGGGCCGCCCCGAAGTCCCGGGTGTGGCCGCCAAAGGCCCGCTGGGCGATCTTGCCCTCGGGGGTGCGGTTGAAGGGCACGCCCAGGTGCTCCAGCTCGTACACCGCCCGGGGCGCGTCCTGGGCCAGCACCTGGGCCGCGTCCTGGTCCACCAGGTAGTCGCCGCCCTTGACCGTGTCGTACATGTGCCATTCCCACTTGTCCGGCTCCTCGTTGCCCACGGCGGCCCCGATGCCGCCTTGGGCCGCGCCGGAGTGGGAGCGGGTGGGATATACCTTGGAGATCACCGCGGTGTCCCGCCCGCCGGCCGCTTCCAGGGCCGCCCGGAGCCCGGCCAGGCCGGAACCCACGATGACTATGTCGTGTTTTTTGATCATGTTCCTTCCGGGGGCCTCCAGCAGGCTGTTGACAAAGTCCATCCATGGCCTTTTTCAACCAAACTTGGCGAAAGCGCGCTTGCACCCCAGCAAGCGGAGTATGTTGGGGACCCGTGTTTTGCCACGTTTGGCAGATTGCTTGCTTTTTCAAAGCCGAGCCAGCAGGCTGTTTTTCAAAATCCTGCTAGGCCCGGCTGGCCAGGGGTTTGAATTCGCAGCCCATGAGGCCGCAGTAATCGCCCACGTACTCGGCCTTGGGCCGGTACAGGGCCGGCTTGCCCTGGGCCTCGGCAAAGATCTCCTCGATGATGTGGGCCGACCAGCCGGCGATGCGGGACATGGCGAACACCGGGGTCATGAGGTCGGTGTGGATGCCCAGCATGTAGTAGACCGGCGCGCTGTTGAAATCCAGGTTGGGCTTCAGTTCGGTCTTGCCCCGAGCCGCCAACTCGGCCAGGGCCGCCCGTTCCACCTCGGAGGAGATGCGGAACCAGGGTTGACCGGTCTTTTGGCCCAGGCGCTCGCCGATCTTGCGGAGGTACTTGGCCCGGGGGTCGTCGGTTTTGTACACCGCGTGGCCCAGGCCCATGATGCGCTCGCCCTGCTCCAACTGGCTCTTGACCCAGCCGGCCAAGTCCTTTTCGTGCTCCAGGGTCAGGAGCATCTTCATGACCATGGCGTTGGCCCCGCCGTGCAGGGCGCCGGACAGGGCCCCGATGCCGCCGGTGACCCCGGCGTAGATATGGGCCCGGGTGGAGACCACCTCGCGGCAGGCAAAGGTGGAGGCGTTGAAGGTGTGGTCCGCCTGCAGGGTCAGGAGCACGTCCAGGTCATGGGCCGACTCCGGGTCCGGGGTCTCGCCGTGCAGCATATAGAGGAAGTTGGCCGCATGGCCCAGGGAGGGATCCGGGGCCAGGGGCTTCTTGCCGCGGCGGATACGGTCCCAGGCCGCCACGATGGTGGGGAAGCGGGCGATGAGCCCCATGGCCTTGTCCACCACCTCGTCCCGGGTCTGGCCCAGGGGCTCGGGATCGTCCATGGCCAACAGGGGGATGGCGGCCTGCAACACGTCCATGGGATGAGCGGTGCGGGGGAGCCCCGCCAGATTGTGGAGCGTGAACTCCGGCAAGGCCCGGCGGGCGGTGATGGCGGCCTCAAAGGGGGCCAACTCCTGGGCCGTGGGCAGATGGTCCTTCAAGAGCAGGTGGCAGGTTTCCATGTAGCTGCAATTGTCGGCCAACTCCTCGATGCGGTAGCCCCGGTAGATCAGCACCCCCTTGACCCCGTCGATAAAGCTCACTTTGGAATCGGCCACGGTGACTCCCCGGAGCCCCGTGTTTTTGACCCTGACTTCTTCCGCCATTTCGTCTCCTTGGCAAGGGGGCAGGCCCCCTGGGGTTTTTGAGTGAGGCGGCGCTCAACGGGCCGCGTTCAGGGCGCCGCCGGCCACCAGATGTTCCCGTTGGCGCGGCGAGACTTCCAGAATGGTCATGAGGCGCCGTCCGCCCACCTCCACCGGGATCTCGGTGGCGCCGCCGGCCACCAGCTCCCGCACCCCGGGGTAGGTCACCGGCTCCCCCAGGCGGCACAGGTCATAGTCCGCGGGGTTGGCGAAGACGAGCGGCAGGATGCCGAAGTTGCAGAGGTTGGCCTTGTGGATGCGCGCGAAGCTCTTGACGATCTTGGCCCGCACCCCCAGAAAGCGGGGGGCCAGGGCCGCGTGCTCCCGGCTGGAGCCCTGGCCGTAATTCTCGCCTCCCACCACGGTCACCCGGCCGGCCTCCCGGGCCCGGGCGGGGAATCCGGGGTCCAGGCGGGAGAACACGTACTCGCTGATGGCCGCGATGTTGGACCTGAGGGGCAGGATCTGGGCCCCGGCCGGCATGATGCCGTCGGTGGAGATGTCGTCGCCCACCACCATGCCCACCACGGTCTCCAAGGTGTCCGGCAGGGCGTCGAAGGTGGGCAGCGGCATGATGTTGGGACCCCGGACCACCTCGGTCCCGGCCAGGGCCGGCGAGGGCGCGGCCAGGGAGCCGTCGTCCACCAGGTAGCGCTCCGGGTCCGTTACCGCGGGGTAGCTCATCTCCTCGCCCAGGTCCCGGGGATCGGTGATGACCCCCCGGAGCGCCGCGGCCGCGGCGGTCTCGGGCGAGCAGAGGTAGACCTGGTCGTCCTTGGTGCCGGAGCGGCCCGGGAAGTTGCGGGGGAAAGTCCGCAGGCTCACCTGGCCCGTGCCCGGGGCCTGGCCCATGCCGATGCAGCCCAGGCAGCCCGGCTCGTGCACCCGGGCTCCGGCCGAGAGGAGGGCGGCCAACCCGCCGTGGGCGGCCACGTTCAACAGCACCTGCTTGGAACCGGGGTTGATGTTGAACTCGGTGCGCGGGTGGTGCTGATGCCCCTCCAGGATGCGCGCGGTGACCATGAGGTCGCGGAAGGAGGAGTTGACGCTGGAGCCCACGATGACCTGGTGCACCTCCCGGCCGGCCACCTCGGAGACGGGCTTCACGTTGCCCGGCGAGGTGGGACAGGCGATGAGGGGCACCAGGCTGGCGAGGTCGATCTCGTCCTCCTCGTCGTAGGTCGCCCCGGGGTCGGCGGCCAGCTCCCGCCACGCGCTGCCCCGGCCCTGGGCCTCCAGATAGGCCCGGGTGCGGCTGTCCGAGGGGAAGACCGAGCTGGTGGCTCCCAGCTCGGTGCCCATGTTGCCGATGGTCTCCCGGTCCGTGGCCGAAAGGCTGGCCACCCCGGGGCCGTGATACTCCACCACCTTGCCCACGCAGTTCTTCACCCCGTAGCGCCTGAGCAGCTCCAGGATCACGTCCTTGGCGCTGACCCAGGGCGCCAGCTCGCCCAACAGACGCACCCCCAAGACCTTGGGGCAGGGCAGGTGATAGGGCTGCCCGGCCATGGCCAGGGCCACGTCCAGCCCGCCGGCCCCGATGGCCAGCATGGACACGCCGGCCGCCCCGGGGGAGTGGCTGTCCGCGCCCAACAGGGTCTTGCCCGGCGCGCCCAGGCGCTCCATGTGCACCTGATGGCTGATGCCGTTGCCGGGAGGGCTGAAATACAGGCCGTAGCGCGCCGCGGCGGTGCGCAGATACACGTGGTCGTCGGCGTTCTTGAAATCGGTCTGCAAGAGGTTGTGGTCCACGTACTGGCAGGCCACCTCCGCGGCCACGCGCTCCACGCCCAGGGCCTCGAACTCCAGCATGGCCATGGTGCCGGTGGCGTCCTGCAACAGGGTGTGGTCGATTTTGAGGCCGATCTCCTGCCCGGGGATCAGCTCCCCGGACACCAGATGGGCCGCGAGAATTTTATGGGTCAGGTTTTGGGCCATGGGGGCTGACCTTTACTTAAAAAAAGGAAGCCTGGGCTCCCAAAGTTGCTGGGGATACGCGCCCCTGGGGGAAAAAAGCGAGAAAAGGCGGGTTGCCGTGTCCTTACTAAATTTGAGCACGGGGCCGGAGGGGCTGTCAAACCCCATAGTGCCCGGGCGTGGAAAAGGAGAGGCCGGCAACCTGACGGACTGGCAGGCTGTTTTTTCAACAGGCTGCCAGTAAAATCCATGAAGTTGCCAGCCCGGAAATTTCATGAAGACCGGGCGTCCGGCTGCGCCAGACGCCCGCCGGCTGCGCCCACGGCCTTCGTTCCAACCGCGACGTAGCTGCACCCATATGGCTTACAAAGGCCGTCCCTGGCCCGTCCCAGGCCGTTTATCAACATCCCGGGCTACGCCTCTCGGTTGGCGCTTGTCCGTCGCCTTGCCGGCCGCCATCTGGCTGTGCCGGTTCAGGTGACAAAACGTGCCCCGCCAAATGGGAGAATGTTGGTTTAAAACTTGAGCCAAATCAGTCTGTTGTCGAGGTGACCACCCGGCCGCCATGAAATATCCGGGCTGGGGGGTTTGGGGGAGAATCAGCGGGGTCCCCGGAAAAGCGCAGCTTTTCTGGGGTGCAAACCCCTTTTTGTCCACCAAAAGGGGTTTGCACCCAACTCTTCCCGTTTTTCTAGCAGTATGTTGAAAAAGTCCCTCCATGGCCTTTTCAACCAAACTTGACAAAAGCGTGGTTTTGTCAAGTTTGGCAAATTGCTTGCTTTTTCAAAGCAGCGCAATTTGGCGCGCCGTCCCTGGCGCGCCTAGCAGGCTGTTTTTCAACAGCCTGCTAGGATTTTTATGCCGGCGGCCGCTCGTAGAGGATGCCCATGCTGTCCTCGTCGGTGAGCGCCAGGTTCAGAGCGGCCTGGCGGTCGTGGCGGTCGTGTTCCGGGGACACGGGCTTCACCCGGGCCTTAAGGTTCTTCCAGGTCTTGAAGCTCTTGTCGAAAGTCACGCAGGAGCTGTACATGTGGAAGATGGCAAAGCCCGGATGGTTGACCCCGGCCAGCAGTTCCTCGGCCATGCCGTCCACGTCGCCCGCGAACCCTCGGGCCACGAACCCCGCCCCATAGGCCAGGGCCAGGAGGCTGGCGTTCAGGGGCTGGTCCACCGTGCCCTGGGGCGAGGCCTTGGTGGTGAAGCCCACCGGCGAGGAAGGCGAGGGCTGGCCCTTGGTCAAGCCGTAGATGGAGTTGTCAAACAGCACGTAGTTGATGTCGATGTCCCGCCGGGCGGCGTGGGGCAGGTGCCCGCCGCCAATGCCCAGGCCGTCGCCGTCGCCCCCCACCGCGAACACGGTGAGCTCCGGGTTGGCCAGCTTCAGGCCGGTGGCCACCGGCAGGGTGCGGCCGTGCACCGTGTGCAGGCCGTAGGTGGCCGAGAAGAAGGGGTAGCGCCCGGCGCAGCCGATGCCCGAGACCACCACCACCTGGTGCAGGGGCCGCCCCAGGCGGCGGATGCACTCGTTGATGGCGAAGTGGATGCCGAAGTACCCGCAGCCCGGGCACCAGATGGGCAGGGCGTTGGAACGGACCTGGAAGCGGGCATCCGCCTGGACCTTGTCTATCTTTTCCGCCAGAACGCGGCCGGAGGTCTTCATTTTTCGTCCACTCCCAGGATTTCCTTGATCTTGTTCAGAATGACCGTGGGGGAGATAGGTACGCCGGTCACCAGATTCAGGCGGCTGGCCTCCTTGCGCTGCAAGTGGCCCAACAACACGGCCAACTGCCCCTCCAAGTTCAACTCCGGGATCAGCACCTGGTCTGCGCGGTGCAGGAAGCTCCGGATCACCTCGGCGTGGAAGGGGTAGAGGCTCACCACCTTCAGGGCGCCCACCGCGAGCCCCATTTCCCGGGCCATCTCCACCGCCTCCCAGACCGAGCCCCAGGTGCTGCCCCAGCTCATCACCCCCAGGGCCAGGGGCCCGTCCGGGCCGTGCACCTCCGGCGCCGGCAGCTCGCTCAGGGCGCCCAGGAGCTTGCGGCGCCGCTTCTGGCTCATGGCCATATGGTTGTCCGGGGCGTACTCCGGGTTGCCCCGCTCGGAGTGCTCCAGGCCGGTGGCCGCGTATTCAAAGCCCTCCATGCCCGGCAGGGCCCGAGGGGAGATGCCCGACTCGGTGAGGCGGTAGCGGAGATAGCCCTTCTGGTCCTCCGGCCCGGGGCGCACCGTGCCGTCGGCCAGGTCTTCGGCCGCCACCTTGGGCGGGGCCAGGTTTTCCACCCGGTTGTTCAGGTAGAAGTCCGACAAGACCACCACCGGGGTCTGGAACTTTTCGGCCAGGCGGAAGGACTTGGCCACCAGGTCGAAACACTCGGCCACGCTGGTGGGGGCCAGGACGATGCGCGAGGAGTCGCCGGGCCCGCCGTATACCGCGGCCAACAGGTCGGACTGCTCGGTCTTGGTGGGCAGCCCGGTGGCCGGCCCGCCCCGCTGGGCGTCCACGATCACCGCCGGGGTCTCGCTCATGACTCCGTGGGTGATCAGCTCGGTCATCAGGGCGAAACCCGGCCCGCTGGTGGCGGTCATGGCCCGCGCCCCGCCAAAGAAGCTGCCCAGCACCGCACCGATGGCCGAGATCTCGTCCTCCATCTGCACCACCCGCCCGCCCTTTTTGGGCAGTTTCTTGGCCAGGTACTCCATGATGGGCGTGGCCGGGGTGATGGGGTAGCCGAAGTAGTTCTTGAGCCCGGCGGCCAGGGCCGCGTCGCCTACGGCCTGGTTGCCCGAAAGCAGGATCTTCTCGGGCCCCTCGGTCTGGGGCGGGGCGTCCAAGGGGTGGGGTTTGCGCTCGGCCAGCTCCCGGTTCAGATACTCATACCCGGCGTCGAAGCTCTTCTGGTTGGCGGCCAGGACCTTTTCGCCCTTGGCCGAGAACTTGCCCTCGATGACCCGGTGGAACAGGTCGGGGTCCAGGCCGTACCAGGCGGCCAGGGCCCCCAGGGCGGCCAGGTTCTTGCCCCGGGAGCTGCCCGCCGCCGCGGTGGCCAGGTCCTGGAAGGGCACGCCCAACAGCTTCATGTCCGGGGTCACGTGGGCGGCCAGGGACTTGTCCTCGGGCAGGTGAGTGGGGGGCTGGTTGTCAAAGAACACCACCCCCGCCGGCGAGAGGAATGGCATGCGGGACAGGGACTGCTCGTCATCCAGGCTGATGAGCACGTCGGCCACGTCCTCCAGGGCCAACAGGCTGCGGTCGCTGAAGCGCGAGCGGGTCACGCAGCGCCCGAAGCCCCGGATCTCGGCGGGGTAGGAGTCAAAGGCCAGCACCGAGAAGCCGGCCAGGGACATGGCCTGGTTCAACATGCCGCCGGCCGCGATGGTGCCGTCGCCGGACATGCCGCAGATTTCGATGGTCAAGTCGACTTTCGCCATCTCAGTACTCCACCCACCACGAGGTGTTGGCGCTGACCCCCTCGTCGCAGAAGATGTCCTTGGCCGGCACGTCCACCTGGTGGCAGGCGCCGGCCAGGTTTTCCGCCGCGATCCGGCCCAAGCTAACCGCGTTGTCGTGGCCGATGGACACCCAGTAATCCCGGAGGTCGGGGTGATAGACCTGGGCGCAGTCGCCGGCCGCGTAAACCGGGCCGGCCCCGGTAGACAGGCATTGGTCCACCAGGACGCCGCGCTCCAGGCGGAGCCCGCTGCCGGCCAGGAAGCCCACGTCGGGCACCAGGCCGAAGAAGGCGCCCACGAGGTTTACGGTGACCTCCACCTGGTCGGTCATCACGGTGAGGCGGTTGCCGCCGGACTGGTACACCAGTTTCAGGCGGCCGGGCACCACCTCCACTCCCCGCCCGGTCAGGGAGCGGGCCGCGTGGCCCACCATTTCCGGCCGGCAGCGGAGGGGCCAGAAGGCCTCGGGGGTGAACACGAAGAACACCTGTTTGCCCATTTTGAGCAGCGCCCGGGCAAAGGCGAAAGAGGTGAGGTCGCCACCCACCAGGAGCACGCTCTGGGCGCCGGCCAGGCGGTCCTTCCACACTTGGGCTTGGGCCAGGGTCTTCAGGGGGAGCATGAGCCCCGCGAAGTTCCAAAAGGGCTCCGGGACGCGGGGCCGGCCGCCCACGGCCAGGATCAAGCCGGTGAAGGTGATCAACTCCTTGTGCTCCATGACCAACTGACGGCCGGCCAAATCCAGGCCGGCCACCTTCTGGCCCAGCCGGAGCTTGATCTCCCTGTCCGTGAAAAGGGAAACCGGCTGGGCGGTCAGCTCGTCCTGGCTCAGGCCCCCGGCGATGAACTCGGGCAGGAGGTTGGGGCGGTAGCCCGGCCGGGGCTCCTGGCTGATCAGGGTGATCCGGGCCTCGGGCAGCTTTTCCCGCAGGGTCAGGGCGGCGTAGCGGCCGGCCGGTCCGCCGCCCACCACCAGGTAATGCTCTGGAGCCTTCATGCTTGGCCTCCGTCCAACATCCGTTCCACCTCTTCCACCCGGGTCACGCTGATGCAGTCCACCGGGCAAACCCGCACGCACTCCCCACAGCGGATGCAGCGGGAGTTGTCGATGACCACGGCGGCCACCTCGCGCCACAGGGTGGTCTGGCGGTAGCCCACCACCGCGCCGTCCTCGTTCAACTCCAGGGACGCCACCAGCTTGATGCAATCCCGGGGGGCCACGTCGATGCAGTAGCGGCAGTAGATGCAGCGGTTCATGTCTATTTCATAATGCAGGTAGCAGAGATAGCAGCGCTGAGACTCGCTGTGGGCCTCCGCGGGCGCCAGCCCCTTCTCCACCTCGTGGGTGTAGGCGCTCAGGCGTGCGGCCAGGGGCTCCAGAGTGGGCATCTCCTGGCGGGGGAGATAGTCCCAGGTGCGCGAGCGGTCGGTGAGCACCGTGTCTTCCATGGCCACCGCGGCTTCGCGGAACTTGCGCCCGGCCAGGTGGCGGGCCAGGGCCTCGGCGGCCCGGCGGCCAGCGGCGACGGCCTCGATGACCGTGGCGGGACCGGTGAGGAAGTCCCCGCAGACGTAGAGGTTTTCCGTCTCGGCCGCGGCCAGTCCCGGACCCTGGTCCGTACGTTTGCCGCCCGACAGGCCCAGGTCCTCGGCGTGCTGGCCCGTGGCCACGATCACCGTGTCCGCCTCCAGGGTGAACTCGCTGTCCGGGATGGGCTCCACCTTTTGGCGGCCGCTGGCCGGGTCCCTGGCCAGATGGGTCCGCAGGAACTCCACCCCGCTGAGCGAGCCTTCCCCCAAAATGCGCGCGGCGGTGAGGAGCGACTCAAAGACGATGCCCTCCTTCTTGGCCTCGTGGATCTCGTCCCGGGTGACCTTGAGGTCGTGCTCGGTGCGCCGGAGGCAGATGGAGATCTCCTCGGCCCCCAGGCGGAGCGCGGTGCGGGCGCAGTCAAAGGCGGTGAACCCGGCCCCCAACACCAACACCCGCCGGCCCACGGCCGGGGGATTCCCGGCGTTGACCGCCATCATGAACTCCAGGCCCGAGAGCACGCCCTCCAAATCCTCGCCCGGCACCTTCAGGCGGTTGGCCCGGTAGCACCCCGCGGCCACCAGCACCGCGTCGTGGTGGGCCAAAAGCTCGGTCGTGGTGACGTCCCGGCCCAACTTGACCCCATACTCCACCCGCACCCCCAGGCGCAGGATGGCGTTTATCTCCGCCGACAGGATCTCCCGGGGCAGGCGGAACTCGGGGATGCCAAAGGCCAGCATGCCGCCGGGGCTCTCCAGGGCCTCGTAGATGGTCACCCCGAAGCCCAGGGTGGCCAGGTCGTGGGCCGCGGCCAGGCCGGCCGGACCGGCCCCCACCACGCCCACGGTCTGGTTGCGGGGGGCGTAGAGCCGCTGCTCATAACAGGCGCCCGCGGGCCGCAAATCGGCGGCGGCCCGTTTCAGGTGGCAGATGTTCACCGGCTGGCCCAGCTCCTTCTCGCCGTGGCGGCAGGAGTCCTCGCAGGGACGGGAGCAGATGCGGCCCAACACGCCGGGGAACAGGTTGACCTGGCGGTTCAGCTCGTAGGACAGCGCGTAGTCGCCCTCGAACCCGGCCCGGATATAGGCCGGGACGTTGGTCCGGGCCGGGCAGGCCCGTTGGCAGGGCACGTTCAGCCCCATGTAGTGAAAGTCGGCCGGGTCGGTGGAGTAGACCACCTCCGAACTGCCGGAGGGGGACGCCGCCGGGGGTCGGCCGCTGTTTTCCTTGCCGGTCATTAAGACCCTCCCCATGGCCCCACGGGCCGGGTTAGAGGGAAATGAATAACGATATTTTACTTTTAGCCAACCGAATCCTGATGATTTTCATGATACGCGTCCCTCCCGGGGAGGCGCAAACTATTTTCCCCCCGGGCTCCCGCGCCGCGCCGGCCCCGCCGCGGGTGGGGTCATACCCACCCCCATTTGAGGCGCGGCCTTTATTTACGTGGCGGGCGCGATCATTTAAAGTAGCAATAAAGGGTGCCCTGCGACCCCCGGACGGAAGCCGCCCTCCGCCGGGAAAACGCTCATTTTTTAGGCTGGAGATGCTGCCATGCTGGTGGTGAATTGGATGAGCCCTCATCTGGTGAGCGCGGGTCCCGACGATTCGCTCTCCCAGGCTTCCCGGGCCATGAAGGAGTACCATATCCGCCACCTGCCCGTGGTGGAGGAGGGGCGGCTGGTGGGCATCATCACCGACCGCGATCTCAAGGGCGCTGCTTCCTCCGAGGCCAACAACCTGCAACCCGGGGAGCTGGCCTACTTCCTGAGCCGCACCAAGGTCCGGGACGTGATGACCATGAAGGTGCACACCGCCCATTGCTTCGACACCATCGAAGACGCGGCCCTGATCATGTTGCAGTACAAGATTTCCGGCTTGCCGGTGGTGGACGATCAGGAAAAGGTCCTGGGCATGCTCTCCCAGAACGACATCTTCCGGGCCCTGGTGAACCTCACCGGCGTGGTGCAGGGGGGCATCCAATTCGCCCTGGACCTGCCCGACCAGCCCGGCTCCATCCGCCAGGCCGCCGACGTGATCCGCCGCTTTGGGGGGCGCATGGTGGGCATCCTGACCACCCACGACCGGGTGGCCCAGGGGCGGCGCAAGGTCTATCTGCGCATGAAGGAAGTGGACCGCAGCCACCTCATGGAGATCACCGACGAGCTTTCCAAGGTGGGAGTCCTGTTGTACGTGCTGGACTCCGAGGGCGGCGAACGCCGCCTGTTGACCTACGGCCGGGGCTCGCGGGACGTGCCCCCGGCGCCGGAGCCCTAGAAGCCTTTTGGAGAAATGGGATGATGTGGGGGGAGACTCCCTTCCCCCAAAAAACTTTATATTTTTGGCTGATAGGCTGTCTGCTGCCGCTCCCCCGGGAGCGGCGGCAGGTTTTTATGGGGGGCTCAGTTGGCGGCCCGGTTGCCCCGCAGATACACCGACCAGTACACCAGGCCCACCAGCACGGACCCGCCCAGGATGTTGCCCAGGGTCACCGGGGCCAGGTTGCCCCAGATAAAGCCCAGCCAAGTGAGCGCGGGATAGGCCTCGGGGCCCTGGCCCAGGGCCTGCCAAAAGGCGGCCGGCGCGGCGGCCTTGATGAACAGGCCGATGGAGATGAAGTACATGTTGGCCACCGAGTGCTCGAACCCGGCGGCCACGAAGGCGGTGATGGGGAAAATGATGGCCAGGATCTTGTCGCCCACCGAGCGGGCCGAGAAGCAGAGCCACACCGCCAGGCACACCAGGGTGTTGCACAAGATGCCCAAGGCCACGGCGGGCAGGAACTCCAGGTCGCACTTGGCCTGGGCCACGGCCAGGGCGGTGCCCCCCACCACCCCCCGGCCCATGGCGTATTGTCCGCTCACCAGCATCAGCCCGGCCGTACCCAGCGCCCCGACCAGGTTGCCCAGGTAGACCACCACCCAATTTTGGAGCAGGAGCCGGGTGGAGACCCGGCGGCCGGCCCAGGCCATGATGATGAGGTTGTTGCCGGTGAAAAGCTCGGCCCCGCCCACCACCACCAGAATCAGGCCCAGGCTGAACACCAGGCCGCCCAAAAGCTTGGTCACCCCAAAGGGCAGCACCCCGGCCGCGCCGGCGGTGACCGTGGTGGCGAATACCGCCCCCAGGGCGATGAAGGCCCCGGCCAACACGGCCAGGGTGAACATGCGGAACAACGGCATCTGGGCCTTGGCCACCCCGGCCATTTCGGCCTTCTTGGCCATGTCCGAGGGCAGCAGGGAGTCCAGGACGGGCAGGCCGGAGGGTCCGGCCGCAGGGGGTTGGTCCATGGTCGCCCTCCTTCCGGGTTCCAGTTCCCAGGGGTCGGGTAAGCGGGGCTCCTCTTTTAAGGTTAACCGCGCCGGGCCCCCGGGGGCGGCTTTATGGATCGGAATATCAGAAGCGCAAGAGTTCCGGCTTGACCAGGAGGATGGCCCCCAAGGCCAGCATCACCAGGCCGCCCACCAGGTTGGACAGGCGCGAGTAACGGGTGGTCAGGCCGATGCGGTCGATGCTGTAGATGGCCACCGCGAAGACCGCCAGGTCGTCCAGCATGTAGAAGAACACGTAGAGGGTCATCAGGAGCTCCCGCTCCAAGAGCCCCACCTGGTTCAGGTCCAATATCTTGGTATAGGTCTGGGGGATGCCGATGGAACAGGCGAACTCCACCACGTTCACCGAGAAGGCCACGCCCAAGATCCCCAGGAACACCGTGAAGGTGAAGCTCTTTTGGGCCAGGCCCCTGAGCCGGGTCAGGGTGCGGGAGCGGCTCTCATAGCTGGTGACCTTGCAGGTGCCGTCGGAGCGCCAGGCCTCCCACAAAAAGAAGCAACCCGCGCCCACGGCCACCAGCCCGATGATGGGGGTCACGATGCGGTCGGCCTGGATGAAGTCAAAGGCCAGGTACCAGGAGTTCAGGATGATCTGGTACATCACCCCCTGGGCCAGGATGAACACCCCGGCGAACTGGACCATGCGCCGCAGCGAGCCGGCCTGGGACAGGGCGGTGAGGAAGGCCACCAGCACCCACATGGCGCAGGGGTTGAAGCCGTCCACCAGGCCCAAGAGGAGGGACAGGACCGGCAGGGTGAGCTGGGCCAGGTCCACCCGGCCCCAGCCGGGCACCTCCAGATAACGGAGGTTGGCCGGCAGCAGGGAGGAGGGCGCGGTGGCCGGGGAGGCCGGGGCCGGGGTGGCCGCCTGGGCCACGGGCTGGGGCGCCGCGGTCGGGGCGGCCGGGGTGGCCGGGGTGGCGGCCAGGGTGGGCTCCGACTCGGCCCGGGAAGCCAGGACCTCCTCCAGGGTGAGCCCGGCGTCGGGCCGGGTCAGAAGTTCGCTAATCTGCACCCCGGTGCCCGCCGGGTTGTCAAACCCCACCACCACCTCGCGGCCGATCACGGTCAGCGGCGCGACCCGGGGGGTGGCGAACCGCTTGGTGAGGGCGTCGAACAGGGGCCGGCCCTCGGGAGTGAAGATATTGATCTCGCGGACGGTGAGACGGGGATCGGCGGCAGCCAGGCCGTGCAGGAATTCCTTTTCCGCCGCGCAGTGGGGGCAGCCGGGGCGCCAGAAGATGGTCACCACCTGAAAAGAATTTTCCCCGGCCGTAGCCGGGGAAAAAAGGCCTGGGAGCCAGAGGGCGGATAGGGCTAGCAAGAAGATCAGGAGGAGCAATTGTGTGCGGAGCGCCCAGGTTCTCCGACTTGTACCGTTCTGCATCCGCTCCGCCCTCCGGTCCAGGGCCGTTGTCGTTATCTGGGCCAACCATAACCCGACGCGGATTTTCTGGCTAGAAGGCCTCCACCCTAAACGGGGGCCGGGTATCTCCCCAAACACTCAGGGTAGTCCACCGGCCGCGTCGCCGCCGCTGGCGTAGCGTGTTGTCTAATCGGTGCTAGCTTGTCAAGGGCTGCTTTCCCTTGTTGTGAAA
>JAHLLK010000075.1 GCA_020444165.1 Deltaproteobacteria bacterium
CCGCCGCGCCCACCAGGATGATGAACACCATGCAGGTGAGCTTGGTGGTGGTCTCCATGACCTGCTGCAGGGTGTCCCAGGTGAGCTTGCGGTTGGAGAGGGCCAGGGCCACCGCGCCCACCGCGCCCACGGCCGCGGCCTCGGTGGGGGAGGCGATGCCGGCGAAGATGGAGCCCAGCACCGAGATCATCAGGAACAACGGCGGGAACAGGGCCCGGGTGACCTTGCGGAAAAACTCGCCCCGGGTAAGCCCGGCGAACTCGCCCCGGGGAATGGGGGGCGCGATGTGGGGCCGCAGGTTCACGGCGATGAGGATGTAGATGACGTAGAGGAGCACCAGGAGAAAGCCCGGGATGATGGCGCCGATGAACAGATCGCCCACCGGGACCTTGACGATGTCGCCCAGGAGCACCAGGACGATGGAGGGAGGGATGATCTGCCCCAGGGTGCCGGCGGCGCTCACCGTGCCGGTGGCCAATTCTTTCTGGTAGCCGCGCCGCAGCATGGTGGGTACGGCCAAAAGGCCCATGGTGACCACCGTGGCCCCCACGATCCCCGTGCTGGCGCCCAACAGCGCGCCCACCACCACGGTGCTGATGGCCAAGCCGCCCCTGATGCGGCCGAACAGCATGCCCATGGTGTCAAGTAATTCTTCGGCCAGCCCCGACTTTTCCAGGGTGACCCCCATGAAGATGAACAAGGGTACGGCCAGGAGCACGAAGTTTTGCATCACCCCCCAGATGCGGAGGGGCAACAGGCCGAAGAACTCGGTGCCCACCCCAATGGCCCCGAAGCAAAGCGCGGTGCCCATGAGGGTGAAGGTCACCGGGAAGCCCGCCATGAGCCAAATGGTCAGGGCCAGGAACATCCAGCCGGCCAGGTAGTCCTCGAAGATTTCCATTTATGACTCTCCCCTGGCCTCGTCCCGTCCCAACACGGTGTTCAGGCTGCGGATGAACAGAGAAACGCCTTGCAGCCCGAAAAGCACGAAGCCCACGGGGATGCAGCCCTTGATGATGAAGCGGAAGGGAATACCGCCGGGGTCCGGCGAGCCCTCCAACACCTTCCAGGAATCGTAGACAAAGGGCAGGGAGGTGGAGATGACCAGATAGCAGCCCGGCGCCATGAAGACCAGGCAGCCTATCAAATTGATCCAGGCCTGGGCCTTGGGAGACACTTTCTGATACACGATGTCCACCCGCACGTGACCGTCATGCAGGAGGGTGTAGCCCGCGCCGATCAGGAAAATGAAGGCGAAGACCTGCCATTCCAATTCCTGGGTGAACACGAAGGAGATGTTGAAGGCGTAGCGCAAGACCACGTCCGAAAACACCACCACCACCAGAAACGCCGACATCCAAGAGACGAACCGCCCCACCCCTTCGTTGAGCTTGTCGATGATGTTGGCGATCTTTAGCAGGAACTCCATGCGCACTCCGAGCTTTTTCCTTACTGGAAGGATTATCAGGGTTTTTCCGGGTACGGCGATCTTTGGCCGGCACAATAGTCATATATTTAGACCATTGGCCTGACCAAAAACAAGGGGCTTCTGGAGTCGGGGGCGGCTTCCCGTGGAGCGGCCGGAGGGCCGGGCCGCCCGCTGCCGGGGGCCGGGCTCTCAGTCGGAGATCAGGGCGGCGGCGTCTGCGGCCGGCACCACGCTGACCACGTGCAGCACGCCACGCCACCCGCCTTCTGCCCGCCAAGGCGTCACGTGCACGGCCATTTCCACCCCGTTGCGAGAGCCCCGCCAGGCGAATTCGCGGAAATCACCTCGGCGGTAACAGTCCAGGATAAAAGATATTTTATCTTGGCTCCCCGGCTGGTGGAACGCCCGCACGTCGCGGCCCAAGTAGGCCGGCCGGCGGTCCAGGAGAGAAGCGGCGTAGGGATTGTAGTAAACCAGGCGGCCCGCCGAATCCAACACGGTGCAGGCCGCGGGCAGGCCCGCAATCAGGGAGGCCGCCTCTTTGGCTAGGTCCCAGGCCTGTCCGGCCGGCTCAGCCATCTTGGTTGATTTTCTGCAAAAGCTCGTCCAGGACCCGGGCCGCGTCCGCGGTGGCCACCTGGCAGGTGCCCACCTTGGCGTGCCCGCCGCCGCCATAGGCCAGCATGAGGCTGCCCACATTGGTGCGGCTGGTGCGGTTGAAGATGCTGTGGCCCACGGTGAAGACCACGTTCTGCTGCTGCTTGCCCCAGATCACCTGCATGGAAATGTTGCACTCGGGGTACATGGTGTAGACCGTGAAGCGGTTGCCCGTGAAGATCTCCGCCACCTCCCGGAGATCGATCACCACGCAGTTGCCCTGGGCCCGGCTGTGCTGGGCCAGCATGCCCCGGAAGAGCCCCTCCTGCGCGAAGTAGCGCGCCACCCGTTCGGCCACGTCGGGCTGCCGCAGAATCTCTTCCACCGGCATGGTGCGGCACCATTCCACCAACTCTTCCATCAATTGATAGTTGCTGATGCGGTAGTCGCGGTAGCGCCCCAGGCCGGTGCGGGGATCCATGACGAAGCTCAAGAGCACCCAGCCCCGGGGCTCCTTCACCTCGTCCAGGCTGAGCTGGGCGCTGTCGCAGCGGTCCACGTAGGTCAGCATCTCGTCGAAGCGGGGGGCAAAGGTGCGGTGGCCGCCGTAGTACTGCCAGATCACCCGGGCGCAGCTGGGCAGGGGCTCGGAAGCCCCCTCAAAGGCGAAATCCCGGCCCAGCCTCTCTTGCTCGCTGGAGTGGTGATCGAACCACAGCCCACAGCCGGGGGCGTAGGGCACGTTGGCCAAGATGTCCTGGGGGGTGACCTCGATCAGTCCGTCCTGCACGTCCTTGGGATGCACGAACTTCCATTCGTCCATGATCCCCGCTTCCTTCAGCAGGACGGCCGAGATCAGGCCGTCAAAGTCCGAACGGGTCAATAGCCTCATGTTCCACTTTCCCTTTCGCTGTTCCGGCAAAGGCCCGCAGCGGGCACGGCATGTTGCGACTGCCTCTCATTGGTATAACACAGGCCGGAGGCCGGGGGCACGGCGCAAAAATGCAAGAAAGGGGGCAAGCGGGGCAGGGGGAAACGGCGCGGCCCGGGGGGGAGCCGGCGGCACGGATTATAACTATGGCAAAAAATTACCTGAAAATGCCAGCGAAAATCAGGCGGGGGCCGGGGAGCAACCGCGGCCGGCCCGCCGTGCGCTCATTTGTGGGCCCGCAAAAACTCCAAGGCTTCCTTGAGCTGGCCGAACTCATAGATGATGTAATCCGGGTTCACACCCTCCATCTCCTTGCGGCCCTGGTTGGAGGAAAAGAATATCGTGGCCAGGCCCAGCCGCCCCGCCCCGTACATGTCCCGGTACATGTCGTTGCCCACGAACACGGTTTTGTCCCACGGCAGGCGCAGCTTTTTGAGCGCCAGGCGGAAAAGCCGCGGGTCGGGTTTGCGATAACCATAATCCCCGGAAACCACGATGCTGCCGAAATAGTCGGTCAGCTTCAGGGCCTGCATTTCCGCGCGGGCCCAGGCGCTTTGGGCGTCGGAAACCGCCGCCAGGCGATGCTGGGCCGATAGCTCGTCCAGCATATCCTTTACCCCGGGATAAAGAACCAGGCGATTGCGCGAGATGCCCCGGTACATCTCGGCCAGGATCAGGGGCAGGGTCTTGGCCTTGGCCGGTGGCAGCGGCCGCAAAGGGTTCTGGTGGCGGCGCAGGAACTCGGCCCAGAGCCCGACCGCGTCGAACTCGGGAAACTCCTCCCGGCTGGCCGCTTTATGCTCGTTCATGATTTGATAGTACTGGTCGCGCACTTCCCAGCGGTGGAGCGTTATGCCTTGGTAAGTGAGGAAGTGACTTATCCCGCGGTAGATTTCCTCGTTGCCTTCATCGGTGTTTATGTCGATGAGGGTGCCGTTGACGTCAAAGATTATCCCCAGGATTTCCAACTTTGATTACCTCATGATCTCCTCGGCCAGCCCCAGGAGGGACCACCGGTAAGCATCGTCAATCCAGGAGTTTCGGGCGATCCGGAGCAGGGTTAGTCCCAGGTGGAAGGGGATCCGGCGGGTTATGGCGGCAAAGGCGCGGGACTGGTCCGGAAAATGCCGGCAATACTCCCAAAGAAAATGGCCGATAAACGGCTCGGAAGCCTGGGGGTCGGCGGTGGCCCGGAAAAAAAAGTGCTTCAGCTCGCCCGCGAGCCGGCCCAGATCAAAGACGCGGTCCCCCCTTTTCATGCGCTCCACGTCGATGAGCATCACCTGGCCCTCGGGACCGAAGATGAAGTTGGAAGGCGTGGCGTCACCGTGCAACAGGACCTCGCAATCCTGCCACATTTCCTCCCGGGCGCGCCAGTTATCTCCCAGGCGGGAAAACACGGCCAAACGCGCGGGAGAGACGCCTCTTTTATGCTGGATAGAATGTAAAATTCGCTCCAGATAAGCCTCGTCCACCTGAAAATCAACCCCCTCCGTACGGGCGGTGCGATTGTGTAAAAAAGCCAGAAAGTAGGCCAGACCGGAAAGTTTGCGAAACAGCCTTTGCCGTTTACCCCGGTGGATGGCGTCGTTGATGAGATCGGAGAGCAATTCGCCGGGTAGATACTCCAAGATAAGGACATTATCCAGGAGGGGATTGAAACCGAAAGGACGCACTACATAGTGCGGCGGGCGGTCTAAACCCAGGGAGCGCAGATAACAGAGGTTCTGGTATTCGGTTTCGGCCACCGCCCGGGATTGCTCCGTGGTGCGCCCGTGGTGCGCCTTGTGAAACTTGCCCACCAAACGCAGATAGCAATGGGTTTCCTCATAGAGGAACACGTCCTGGATGGCGCTGAACTTGTAGACCCGGTAAGCGGCTTCCGGAAGCTGGATCCCCAGTTGCGGCGTGATGTCCGCCTGCAAGTACCCGAAAAGGGGGTCCTGACGGGAAAGGTCTCCCAGGTAGCTAACTTTCATAAGGCTGCTCGCAACGCCGGTGACCCCAGGGGTGGGAGAAGGCGGCTGCCGGGGCGGGATGGTAGCCGGTTGGAATCTTGCCATGGTTCAATAGGGGTTGCAAGGAATTACTCGGTTCAGCCATTAGCTAGGGCGATAGATGCTCCAGGCCACAATTTTTACATATTGTAAACCTGCTGGGCGCCAGGTGGTTATCCCCTGGCCGACCCCGCCGGCGCTCCCAAAAAATCTTTTGGGCCTCCAGGATAATCCTTGACAACCCCGCCCTTCCCGGGAAAAATTATCTTAACTTAACCGCCCCAAGAAGGGGCCAAAGGAGGACGATCATGAAGATCCGTAAGGTAGTGCGCACCTCGCGCGGGCTCTGCAAGTGCAAGAGTTCCTGCTAGCTTAAAAAAACGCTGGCGCAAGAGGGACGGCTACCGCCGTCCCTCTTCCTTTTTCTCCCTGGGGCCCGCGTTCCCCTCCCCACCTTCCCCCCGCATAATTTCTGGGGGCGCCCCCCGCGGCGCCCTCATCCCCGCGCTGCTTCTCCTCAGCGCCAGGTGACCCGAAGCGGCCGGCGGGCCGGCAGGCGGCGGTAGGTCAGTTCCGGATAGCCCAGCATGAAGGAGATGGGCACCAGGTGGCCCGGGGGCAGGTACAGGGCCCGGGCCAGCGGCCCGCTGTGGCGCAGGGCATATTCCAGGAGCCCGCAGAAGCAGGTGCCCAGGCCCAGGCTCACGGCCATGAGGGCCAGGTGCATGGCCGCCAGGCCTGCCTCCACCTTGGGGTGCAGAGACTCCTCGGGGTGCACGTGCACGGCCACCACGGCCGGGGCGTGGTGAAACAAGGGGTCCTCGCCCTGGGCGGTAAGCTCGGCCAGGAGCCGGAAGGCCGGGGGGTATTGCCGCCAGGCCTGGTCTTCGGGGGCCAGGGCCGAGCCGCCGGCCGCCTCCCGGGCCAGGGCCGCCTCCAGGCGGGCGGCCTGCTCCACCAACGCCGCCACGGTGAGCCGGGTCACTTCGGCCAGGGCCTCCGGGCTGGCCACCACCACGTAGCCCAGGGCCTGGCGGTTCTGGGCCGTGGGGGTGTAGCGCGCCGCCTGGAGCAAGGCCTCCAGCTTGGCCCGCTCCACTGGCTCCGGACGGAAGACCCGGATGCTGCGGCGGGACCGCAGGAAACTCAGCAGCACCTCCGGCGAGGGCAGGCCCTCGGGAGCGGGCGCGGGCAGGAAATCCGCCGCGGCCACGCCGGGCAGTTGGGGAGCGTCCACCGGGCACACGGCCTTGCAGTGACCGCAGGCCACGCAGCTTTCCGGCCGGCTTATCACGGCCACATCTTCCGGCATTATCACCAGATGCCGTCCGCAGGCCGGCAGGCACTCCCCGCAACCCAGGCACTTGGCGGGATCGATCCAAATAAGCTTGGCAGTCATGTTGTCCCCCGTGGAAATCCCGGCGTGCCGCCCAGCCGTCCCTGCCGGAGCGGCCCGGACGGAAATTTTAGCCCACTTAAGACCACCAACACCAGAGGAGGCTGGTTTAAAATATTCCTTAATACACCACCTCGTTTGAACCAGCTTTTCCCCCTAAGCAGGAGAGTAAGAACATGACTTCGAAAATTCTGCGCTGCTTGGCCGCCATCCTTTGCGCGGCCAGCCTCTTGGCCACCGGAGCCCTGGCTTCCGGCGACGCCGGAGCCAAGCCCTCCCCCCAGGCGGCGCTCTTGTTGCTGCAAGCCGGCAACGCCCGCTTTGTGGGCGGCACCCCCGACCACCCCCACCAGAGCAAGCTCCGCCTGGCCCAGGCTGGGACCGAGGACCAGGGCAAGCATGCCTACGCCACGGTGCTCACCTGCTCCGATTCCCGGGTGCCGGCGGAAATCCTCTTTGACGCCGGGGTCATGGACATCTTCGTGATCCGGGTGGCCGGCAACGTGGTCAAGACCGACGAGGCCGGCTCCATCGAGTATGGCCTGGCTCACGTGAACACCCCGGTGCTGGTGGTGTTGGGGCACACCCAGTGCGGCGCCGTGACCGCGGTCACCGACGAGGTGGAAGGCCACGGCCACGCCCTGGAGCGCAACATTCCACCCCTGGTGGCCCCCATCATCCCCGCGGTGCAGGCGGCCCAGAAGGCCCACCCCGATCTGCACGGCAAGGAGCTGGTGCCGCAGGCCATCGAGGCCAACGTGTGGCAGGGCATCCGCGATCTCTTCATGCAGAGCCCGGCCACCCGCCAGTTGGTCCAGGACGGCAAGGCCATGGTGGTGGGCGCCATCTATGACGTGGGCACCGGCAAGGTGAGCTGGCTGCCCCAGGAAAAGGTGGGCCAGATCCTGGCCCAGGTGGAAGCCGATCCCCAGCGGGCCATGGAGGCCATGGCTCCGGGCAAGTAGACCCCGGCCGCGGCCGGGGAGGGGGGAATTCCGCTGCCCCTCTCCGGCCGGGTCTACACTCCCAGCTCTTTTTGCAGCCAGGTTCGGAGCGGTTCATCCAGGGGCAATTGCCCCCGGGGCAGGTCCTCTCCCTCGAACTTGGCCACCGCGGCGGCCACCAACTCCGGCGGCGCGGGGGCTTCGGCGATCTCCTCGCTGTGCACGTAGCCCCGCTTCATGAGGATGACCTTGTTCTCTCCCCGCCAGGAGGAGAGGTAGAAGTAACACACCTCAGGCAGGGAGCGGTATTTCCAGTTGCCCGGCGATTTCAGCTGATAGGCCTCGAACATCTCCCGGGGGGTGACCTCCCAGTCTATGGAGTTGATGATCTCCCGGTTTTGTTTCAGTTCATCCCAAGTCAGCATGGGCCGCACCTCACGGTTGAGCAGGGGAAAATCGTGCCGTGCCGCGCCGCGCGGCCGGGCGGCCGGCGGCGGGAAGCGGCTTCCATCGGGGGCAATGGCCCGGCCGTAGCGGGGCGGGCCATGTGCCCTTGAGCTTATTCTACCTGTGTTGACAGCCACATGGCATCTATATACACTCAAAAAAGGGCCGCCGGGTGGACCTGGGTGCTCCCGGCGAGTTTCCACGGGCCGGGCGCGCCCACTTCGCCTGGCCCCGCTGGAGAAAGGATAGGTCCCGCGCCCATGCCTGCACCCTCGGACCTGCGGCATACCGTCTGTGGGCAGCTCTGCCGCTATCACAAGCCCGGCCGGGAAGAAATTCCCGGTTGCGGCGGGTTGGCCTGGCTGGAAGGCCGGGACGAGCCCGCCCCGGAGTTGACCGCCTGCCTGCCGGCCCCGGACGTCCCCCTGGCCGGTCTGGACCCGGAAGACCCCCGCCTGCTCCTGGTGTGCGCCGGATGCGACTACCGGGTGGGCGGGTGTGACTTCCGGGACCCGGAGGTGGCCGCCGCGGACTGTGCCCCCTGCGGCGGGCTCCGGGCCGTGGCCGGGCTCTTGGCCGCGGGCCGCGACCTGGGCCTGGCCGACCCCTCCGGCGCCTATGTGCGCCTGGCGCCCCAGGTTTGCCTGCGCCATTTGGAGGAGCCCAGCCTCTACGACCGCCAGGCCGACGAGCTTTACGAACTGAACGAGGAAGGCTTCGCGGCGCTGGCCCGCTGCCGGGGAGAGATCACCCTGGCCGAGGCCGGGCTGGAGCAAGAGTTCCAGGCCTACTGCCTGGAGGAGGGCCTGCTTCGCCTCTCCCCCGCGCCCCATCCCGTGCCCCTGGCTCTGGGGCCCGGGCCCCGGCCTTCGCTCCGCTATCTGGAGCTGCAGGTCACCTGGCGCTGCAACCTGGCCTGCCGCCACTGCTATTTGGGCCCAGCCCGGGCCGTGGACCTTCCGGTGGGCCTGGCCGCGGCCCTGATGCGGGAGTTCGAGGCCATGGGGGGGCTCCGGCTGTTGGTGAGCGGCGGCGAGCCCCTGACCCATCCCGCGTGGCCGGAGATCAATGCCCTGTTGGCGGCCCTGCCGGTGCGGCGGGTGCTCCTCTCCAACGGCCTGCTCCTGGACCAGGCCAGCCTGGCCGGGCTCAACTGCGACGAGGTGCAGATCAGCCTGGACGGTTTGACCCCGGGGCACGAGGCCCTGCGGGGCCGGGGCACCTTTGCCGCGGCGGTGGCCGCGGCCCGCCGGGTGCGGGAAGCCGGCCTGGATCTTTCGGTGGCCACCATGATCCATCGGGACAACCTGGGGGAAATGGCCGGGCTGGAGGAATTGGTGCGGGAGCTGGGCGCCCGGGAGTGGGGCCTGGACGCCCCCTGCCTGGTGGGCCGTTTTTCCCAGCACCCCGAGCTGGCCGTGACCCCCCGGGGAGCGGCCGGAGCCATGGCCCGGGCCTATGGCGGGGCCTATCACGGCGGCGGCGAAGGCATGGCTTGCGGCCTGCACCTGTGCACCGTGGCGGCCGACGGCCGGGTGGCGCAGTGCGGTTTTTACCTGGACCCGCCGCTGGGCCGGGCCGCGGAAGGTCTGTGGAACTGTTGGGCCCGCCGCCGTCCCCTGGCCCTGGCGGACCTCACGATCTGTGGCGAGTGCCCCGTGGCCATCGACTGCGGCGGAGGGTGCCGTTTCCGCGCCGACGACCCCCTGGGACCGGATCGGGTGATGTGCGCGGCCATGGGCCGGGAAATCTGAGAGCGGCTGGAAGAAAAAAGGATAAGCCATGAAGATATATGACTTGGCCGGACGGGTGTTCCGGGAGGGCGGCGAAACCGTGCTGGGGCTCAAGGACCTGGGCACCCATGCCTGCTACATGCTCTACGGCGTGCTCGCGGAGGGCGACCCCGCCCGCCTCCTGCGGCCCGGCCCGGGCCACGAGGAGATCATCCTGGTGATGAGCGGCGCCATGCGCCTGACCGCGCCGGATGGCGAAGAGACCCGCCTGCAAGCCGGCCAGGCCATCTACCTCCAGGGCGAAGAGTCCCGCGATGCCTTCACCGCCGGGCCCGGCGAGTGCCGCTACGTGGCGGCCGGAGGCCACTCCAGCGAGGAGGGCCATGGCCACGGCCACGGACATGACCATGGCCACGGGCACAGCCACGACCACCAGCCCTGAGGCCGGATAGGCGACGGCGTTCGCTCCGTCGCCGGCCTCGGTAATCCTTGGGCCGCTGGCGCGCTCGGCCGGGAGCTTCGGAAACCCGGGAGCTGGGCCCCGGGCCGGCCGTTGAGCCGGGGCCTCAGTAGTCCTTGGGCCGCTGGCGCACCTGGAAGGGGATCTCGAAGGCCTGGGTGAGCGCGTCCCGGGCTGGGGAGAGGTGCGGGCCCTCCACCACGCAGGACACGCTGGAGATGCTGGTGGCGATGGCCAGGGGGGTGATGCCGGCTTGGGCCAGGCTGGTGAACATGAGCCCCGGCACCCGGGGCTTTTCCCGCAGATGGGGGCCGAAGACCGAGAGGATGGCCACGTCCGGGTTGTAGGAGATCCCCCCGGCGTCGATCTGGAGCTTGACCTCCTCCAACAGGCCCAGGGCGTGGTCCAGGTCCTTGGGGGCGATGACCATGGCGAAGTTGGCCGCGTCGTCCAAGTCGAAACTCTCCACCAACAGCTCGATGTTGATGCCGTGTTCTCCCAGGGAGCCGATCAAGACGCCGGCCGCGCCGGGATTGCCGGGCACGGCCATGACCCGCACCAGGGCGCGGCCGTCACTCTCCATGATCCCGCCGATCTTGATCCTTTCCATGGCCGAGCCTCAGTCCCAGGCGCGTTTGTCCTGAATCTTCTGATGGAAGTCGGGTATGGTGCCCAAGGGCACGATCTTGACCCGGCCCCGGATGGTGAGCATGTCCTTGATATCCCTTTCCAAGCGCACGGCCAGGCCGGACAGGGACACCGCCGGGGCGGTGCTCTCGATCCAGAAAGTCATCTGGTCCACGTCGTTCTCCCGGGTTATCACCACCTGATACTTGAACACCTCGGGATAGCGGGCCATCAACTCGTCGGTCTGCCAGGGATGGATGAAAGTGCCGCGCACCTTGGTGGCCTGATCCACCCGGCCCAACACCTTGGCCAGCATGGGCCCCCGCCGGCCGCAGGCGCATTCCCGCACGTTCATGAGCGAGAGATCGCCCGTGGCCAGGCGCAAAAGGGGAAACACCGGGTTGAAGCAGGTGGCCACGATCTCGCCCACGGCCGGCGGCGACACCGGCCCGCCGGCGTGGGGCTCCACCAACTCCACGATCACGTGGTCCGGGATGTGCAACCCCCCCAGCTCGGGGCACTCATACCCCAGGCAGCCCAGAAGCACGGTGCCGTAAGCCTGGCGGAGGCGGATCCCCAGCTTGTTCTGCAAGCGCGTGCGCAGGGATTCCGGCAGCATCTCCGCCCCCACCATCGCCTTGGTGAGCCCCAGTTCCTGGGCCGGGTCCAGGCCCATGCCCTCGGCCCGCTGGGCCAGGGTCATCAGGAAGCTGGGGGTGCCCAAAAAGGCGCTGACCTGGAGCTGCTGCAGGATCTTCACCTGCATCAGGGTGTTGCCCGGGCCGGTGGGCAGCACGGTGGCGCCGATCATGCGGCAGGATTCGTCCAGCATGAAGGCGTAGGGCCAGAGATGGTAGCTGAAGGTGTTCAGCACCCGGTCGCTGGGGCCGATGCCCGCCCCGCACAGGGCCTCGGCCCAGGTGGTGTCCCGGTACTTTTTACCCCCCGGCTGGATGATGGAACCGGGGTTGACATAGATGCGGTGGATCTCCGTGTGGTCCACCGCCTCGAAGCCGCCGAACGGCGGGTCAGCCTGCTGGCGGGCGGCCAGATCCGGCAGGCGCAGGATCGGCAGGCGGGGCAGGTCTTCCAGGCTCTGGATGTCCCCGGGCGAGAGGCCCGCCTTCTGGAAAATCTCCCGATAGGCTTGGGAGTGCCGCCAGGCCCGGTGGAAGGTGCGTAAAAACTCGGCTTCCAACTGGGAGCGGCGCTCGTCCCAGGACATGGTCTCCCGCTGGCGGTTCCAGAAGCGCGGCGCCGGGTCGGTGACTGGCATGGCTTCCCCCGGACCTTGGGTGGGCGAACCCCTGGTGAAGAATTTAACCTCTTCTAATAGAGAATCGCGCAGGAATGCCCTCCGGGTCAAGCCCAGGCTAACCCGGACATTTCAGGAAGACCGGGCGTCCGGCTGCAAAACGGGACTTGTAAAACTGGAAATCATTAGTTGAGGCCGATGCACGGCAAATACAGATATATTGTATTTAAAACAGTAGCTTATGTCATGTTTTGACAGTTGGTTGTGCGGCATCGGCCTCAAGCGGGCCACGCATCCACCCCAAGCAAGTTCCACTTGCTTGGGGACCCCGGGGATGGCCCGCATCGGCCATTGCCTGCCGTAATCATGCTTCACAGCCAGTTTTGATATAATATCAACATGATTTATGTGATTCACCATGCAATGGCCTCTAATTGTAAAAAACAACCACAAACCGGTTTTTGGATTTTTCGCCACTGATTCTTGACAAGCTTGCTAGGCATTAAGCACAATGATTCTAGAAGGACGCCAAGACCAAGCGTCACCTGAATAGCAGCTCATTCTCCTTTCGCGCCTCCTCCTCCTGACGAGAGCCGTCGCCGGGTCTTGCTTAATCAGGCAAAATCTAAGCGTTAACCTCCTGGCAACATTTCCGCTGAACTCTGCTGGACCCAAGGCTTGTATTCCTTGGGAAACCTTAAAAACCGGCAGGAATACGGTCGAACATCCGGTTGTCTCCCGGGTCGCCTCGGCGGGTGGATTTCGGTTAACCTCGGCGCTCGCAAGCTCATTCTCTACGGCTTATCTCTGGTTTCCCCCCCCGGCCCGGACCACGGCGGCGGAGCATTGCCCGCGCGGAGGAGGACCAGCCATTGCAGGCCGTCACGCTGACCATAAACGATCAGACCGTAAGCGCCCGGGCCGGCCGCACCATTCTGGAGGTGGCCCGGGAACTGGGTATTGACATCCCCACCCTATGCCACCACGAGTTCCTGCGGCCCATCGGGGCCTGCCGGTTGTGCCAGGTGGAGTGGCTGGACCGGGGGGTGGTGGTGCCGGCTTGCGTCACCACCATCGCGCCGGGCATGAACCTGCGGACCGATTCGGAGCGGGTGGAGAAAAACCGCCGCAACATCATCCGGCTCCTCTTGGCCAGCCATCCGGAATCCTGCCTGGTGTGCAACAAGGGCAACCTCTGCGAACTCCGCCAGCTGGCCGCCCGGCTGGGGGTGGGCGAGCACGGCCTGGACCCGGTGCCCTATCACCCCGGGGTGCAGGACCTGAACCCCTTCCTGGCCCGCGATCTCAGCAAATGCATCATGTGCGCCAAGTGCCTCCGGGCCGACCAGGACCTGGTGGAGGAGGGGGTCATCGACTATCACCAGCGGGGGTTTGACGCCTATCCCGCCACCCCCTTCAACCTGCCCCTGGAAGAGGCCCGCTGCACCTTTTGCGGCACCTGCCTCACGGTGTGCCCCACCGGGGCCATCTACGAAAAGCATCGCCCCTGCCTGGACCACCTGGCCGGCCGGGAAGCCTCGGTGTGTGGCTACTGCGCCTCTGGCTGCGCCATCTTCCTGGAGCATGACGGCCAGCGGGTGGTGGGCGTGGCCCCTACCCAAAGCGCCTCCACGGCCAACGGGGTCACCCTGTGCGTCAAGGGGCGCTTCGGCTTTGACTACCTGGCCAGCCCGGAGCGGCTCTCCACCCCCTTGGTCAAGGAGAACGGCGAGTTCCGGCCCATCTCCTGGGACGCGGCCCTGGCCCTGGCCGCCCGCCGCCTGCGGGAGATCGCGGCCCGGGAGGGCGGCGCCGCCCTGGGTTTTTTGGGCAGCGCCCGGGCCACCAACGAGGAGAACTACCTGCTGCAAAAGCTGGCCCGCACCGTGGGCCGGACCAACAACGTCACCACTTCGGCCGGGCTTTACTATCACCCCGCCGCGGAGCTGTTGGGGGAGGCCACCGGTTTCGCGGCCGGCTCCCTCACCCTGCCGGAGTTGGCCGACAGCCGGGTAATCTTCCTTTTGGGCGGCGACCCCACCCGCACCAGCCCGGTGGTGGGCTACCACGTCAAGCGGGCGGTGCGCCGGGGGGCCCGGCTCGTCCTGGTGGACCCCCTGCAAGGCAAGCTGGCCTCCCGGGCCGATCCCTGGCTGGCCCCCGTTCTGGGCGGCGAGGCCGAGATCCTATGGGGGCTGTTGAAGGTCCTGGCCGAGGAGGACCTCTTCAACCACAAGTTCGTGGGGGCCAAGACCAAGGGCCTGGAGCGCCTGAACCAGGCCCTGGCCGGAGTGGCGGTGGCGGACTGCGCCGCGCGGGCCGGGGTGGGCGTGAGCCAACTGCGGGACACGGCCCGGTTGTTGGCCGCGGCCGACACCGTGGCCTTCATTTTCGGCCGGAGCGCCGTGCAGGACGCCCGGGGCCCGGAGATCGTGAGCCTTTTGGTGGACCTGGCCCTGGTCACCGGCAACCTGGGCCGGCGGGGGGCCGGGCTGTTGCCGCTTTTGACCGATTGCAACACCCAGGGTGCTTTGGACATGGGCTGTCACCCGGCCTGGCTGCCGGGGCACCGCGCCCTGGAGGACGAGGCCGCGCGGGCCCGCCTGGCCCGGCTGTGGGGCGCGGCGCCGCCGGCCTGGCCCGGGCTGGACTACCTGGGGCTCATGCAGGCCGCGGGGCGGGGAAGCCTCAAGGCCCTGTGGATCATGGCCGACAACCCCCTGGCCCGGGTGCCCGGCCGGGAGGCGGCGGCCCGGGCCCTGGCCAACCTGGAGTTTTTGGTGGTGCAGGACCTCTTCCTCTCGGACACCGCCCGCCAAGCCCATCTGGTCCTGCCCGCGGCCGGTTTTGCCGAGAGCGGCGGCACCTACACCAACCTGGAGCGCCGGGTGCAGCAGTTGAACCCGGCGGTGCCGCCGCCGGGCGGCTTCCCGGCCAATTGGCAGGTGCTGGCCCGCCTGGCTGAGCTGGGGGGCGCGGCGTGGCCCTATGAATCCTGGCCGGAGGTGAGTCAGGAGATCGCCGCGGCCGCGCCGTGCTACCAGGGCCTTTTCGAGGTGGCGGCGGCGAGCCGCGCCGCGGCCTGGCCCCTGCCCGGGGCCGAGGAGCTTACCGACACCTTGCCCCACGGCATCGGTCACCCCGACGGGCGGGCCCTGTTCCTGACCCCCACCCGGGGGACCGCCCCGCCGGCGCCGGAGGGCTTCCCCTATCGCCTGCTCTTGGGCCGCGAGCTGGGCCATTTGGGCGAAGGACTCCGAAGTTCCCATTCCGCCCGTTTGCAGACGGCCTTTGGCCGGCCTTGCCTGGAGGTCTCGCCCGCGGATTGGGAGGCCCTGGCCCTGGAAGGGGCCGGCGCGGTGCGGGTGGCCTCGCCCCACGGTGAGCTTACCCTGGCCGCCCGGCGGGAGGGTCGCTTGCCCCAGGGAGTCATGTTCCTGGCGGCCAGCCACCCGGCCCTGGGCCACACGGCCCTGTGGGAGGCCGCCTGGGGCGGGAGCGGGCCCGCGCCCCGGGAGTGCTGGGTGCGGGCAGCCAAGTCGGCAAACCCATAACCGCCAGAGGGCAGGGAGGAAGAACATGCCGGCTCCCCTGGGGGACCTCAGCCGCTTGCCGGAGATGCTGCAGGGCTTTCACCGTCAGGCCGACCTGATCCCGGCCCTGCAAAGGGTGCAGGAGGAGTTCGGCTACGTGCCGCCGCCCAGCCTGGAGGTCATCGCCGGCCATCTGGGCCTGTTCCCGGCCCAGGTGCAGGGAGTGGTGAGCTTTTACCACATGTTCTTCACCGAGCCCCGGGGCCGGCACGTGGTCACGGTGTGCCGGGGCACGGCCTGCCACGTCAAGGGCGGCAAAGGGGTACTCCGGGTGGTGCAGAAGATTCTGGGCCTGGCGGACGGCGAAACTTCGGAAGACTATCAATTCACCCTGGAAACCGTGGCTTGCCTCGGCGCCTGCGCCCTGTCCCCGGTGATGGTGGTGGACGGCCGGGTCTTCGGCCGCCTGAACCCCAAGCGCATCGAGAACGTGCTGGACAGCCTGCGGAAGACGGAGTGAGCCCTATGCCATCCCTGGAATCGGTGCGGGATCTGGAGCGGCTCAGGCAATCCCTGACCCTGGATCACGACCCCAAGAAGCTGGTGGTCAATGTCTGCGTGGACACGGGCTGCGCCGCCCTGGGGGCGGAAAAGGTCTACGAGTCCCTGGGGCGGGAGATCGCGGCCCAGGGCCTGGCTTCGGCGGTGACCTTGAAGCCGGTGGGCTGCCCGGGGTTCTGCCAGCGCGGGCCGGTGGTGGTGGTCAATCCCCACGACATCTTCTACCAGCAGGTGGCCGAGGAGGACGCGGGCGACATCGTGCGGGAGACCCTGGCCCGTTACAACATCCTGGGCCGGCTGTTGTACGCCGACCCGGCCAGCGGCCGCCGCGCGGTGTACAGCGCCGAGGTGCCGTTCTACGCCAAGCAGAAGCGGGTGGTTTTGGCCGACAGCGGCCTCATAGACCCCACCCGGGTGGAGGATTACCTCCTCAGGGGCGGTTACGGCTCCCTGGCCAAGGCGCTCACCACCCTGGACCCCGCCCTGGTGGTGGACATGGTGGAGAAGTCCGGGCTCCGGGGCCGGGGCGGGGCCGGCTTCCCCACCGGCACCAAGTGGCGTTTCTGCCGCCAGAGCCCGGGCGAAGAGAAGTTCATCATCTGCAACGCCGACGAGGGTGACCCCGGGGCCTTCATGGACCGCACCGTGTTGGAGGGCAACCCCCACCTGGTGCTGGAGGGCATGACCATCGGGGCCTATGCCATGGGGGCCACCCGCGGCTTCATCTACGTGCGGGCTGAATACCCCACGGCCATCCGCCATCTGGAGACCGCCCTGGCCCAGAGCCACGAGTTGGGGTTGTTGGGCCCGGATATCCTGGGCTCGGGTTTCACTTTTGACATCGAGATCAAAGTGGGGGCCGGGGCCTTTGTCTGCGGCGAGGAAACCGCCCTGATGCAGTCCATCGAGGGCAAGCGGGGCATGCCGCGGCTGCGGCCGCCGTTCCCGGCCCAGAAGGGCCTGTGGGGCTGGCCCACCAACATCAACAACGTGGAGACCTGGGCCAACATCCGGGCCATCATCGACCGGGGCCCGGAGTGGTACGCGGGCATCGGCAGCGAGAATTCCAAGGGCACCAAGATCTTCTCGGTGACCGGCCGCATCAACAACACCGGCCTGGTGGAGGTGCCCATGGGCATCACCCTCCGGGAGGTGGTCTACGAAATCGGCGGCGGCATCGCCCGGGGACGAAGATTCAAGGCGGCCCAGATGGGCGGCCCCTCGGGCGGGGCCATCCCGGCCCGTTTTCAGGACCTGCCCATTGACTACGAGTCCCTGAAGACCGTGGGCTCCATGATGGGCTCCGGCGGCATGATCATCCTGGACGAGAACACCTGCATGGTGGATCTCACCCGCTTTTTCCTTACCTTCACCCAGAGCGAGTCCTGCGGGGAGTGCTTCCCCTGCCGCCTGGGCACCCGCCAACTCCTGGCCATCCTCACCCGCATCACCCAGGGCGAGGGACGGCCGGGCGACATCGAAAAGCTGCTGGATCTGGGCGCCACGGTGAAGGAGTCGTCTCTCTGCGGCCTGGGCCAGAGTTGCGCCAACCCGGTGCTCTCCACCATCCGCTATTTCCGGGACGAGTACGAAGCTCACATCAACGAGCGCAAGTGCCCGGCCGCGGCCTGCGACGCCATGGTCATCAGCGCCTGCCAGCACGCCTGCCCGGCCGGCATCGACGTGCCCAACTACGTGGCGGCCATTGCCGAGGGCGATTACGTGAAGGCGGTGGAGATAATCCGGGAGCGGAATCCCTTCCCCGCGGTGTGCGGCCGCATCTGCGTGCATCCCTGCGAGATGAAATGCCGCCGGGGGGAATTGGACGACCCGGTTTCCATCCGGGCCCTGAAGCGCTTTGCCTCGGACCGGGCCTATGCCCGGGTGCGGGAGCGGGCCGAGCCCTTCCCCCTGACCCAGAGCCAAAAGGTGGCCATCGTGGGGGCCGGGCCGGCCGGGCTCACCGCGGGCTACTTCCTCCGGAAGATGGGCTACCCGGTCACCGTGTTCGAGGCCAAGGACCGGGCCGGCGGCATGCTGGCCGTGACCATCCCGGAGTTCCGCCTGCCCCGGCAGATCATCGAGCAGGACATCCGCTACATCGAGAGCGTCGGAGTGGAGATCCGTTACCAGCATCCGGTGGACCGCCGCCACACGGTGCAGGACCTGTTGAAGGAGGGCTACAGCGCGGTGTTCATCGCGGCCGGGGCCGGGGCGGCCAAGTCCATCGGCATCCCCGGCGAGGAGAGCGCGCCCCGGGGGCTGTACTACGGGCTCCAGTTCCTGTCCCAGGTCAAGACCGGTACGCCGCCCCGGGTGGGCGACCGGGTCCTGGTGATCGGCGGCGGCAACGTGGCCCTGGACGTGGCCCGCACCGCCCGCCGGGTGGGCGGCCGGGACGTGCGGGTGGTCTGCCTGGAGAAGCGGGACGAGATGCCGGCCTGGACCAAGGACATCGAGGAAGCCCTGGCCGAGGGCATCATCCTCGAGAACTCCTGGGGACCCCGCCAGGTCCTCTCCGAGGGCGACCGGGTGCGGGGGATGGAGTTCATGCGCTGCCTCCGGGTCTTTGACCTGGAGGGGCGCTTCCGGCCCCAGTTCGACACGGAGCACCTGGAGGTCATGCCCGCGGACACGGTGATCGTGGCCATCGGCCAGGCGCCGGACCTCTCCTTCCTCTCCGAGGAGGAGGGCCTGGAGCGGGCGGTGTGGGGAGCCTTGCAGGTCAATGACAACACTCTGGCCACCAACCTGCCGGGCATCTTCGCGGGCGGTGACTTTGTCACCGGCCCCACCTTCCTGATCCGGGCCATCGGCTCGGGCCGCCGGGCCGCCCTGGCCATTGCCAAGTACCTGGAGGGCGACGCCAGCCGGGTCTTGATGCCCGACGAGAAGACCGCCCTGGGCGCGGAAGCGGCCCGCCTGGCCCAGGAAGAGGCCGACGTGCCGCTCTCGGGCCGTAGCGAGCTGGAGCAAGAGGACCCCCGCGCCCGGGTGGAGGATTTTCGGGAGGTGGAGCTGGGGTTCAGCGAGGACCAGGCCCGGGTGGAAGCCCGCCGCTGCCTGCGTTGCGACTTGGAAGGACGCTGACAAGGCCGGGAGCCCCCCCGGGGGCTCCGGAAAAGAGAGAGCGAAACATGATCCGTTCCATCACCCAGCCCAAGGAGGCCGCGGAGCTGGACCGGCTCCTGGAGGGGCTGACCCGGCTCTACGTGGTGGGTTGCGGCACCTGTGTGACCCTCACCAACACCGGCGGGGTGGCCCAGGTGGCGGCCATGAGCGAGGCGCTGAGCCAGAAAGGCAAGGCGGTGACCGGCAGCATGGTGGTGCCCGTGGCCTGCGACCAGCTCAGTTACGAGATCCTGGCCGAGGAGAAGGGCGCCCTGGAGACGGCCGAAGCCCTGGTGATCATGACCTGCGCCTATGGGGTGCAGACCATCGGCAGCCAGCTCAAGAAGATGGTCATCCCGGCCCTGGACACCCTGTTCGTGGGCAAGGAGACCGGGCCGGGGCGCTATCAGGAGGTGTGCCGGCAGTGCGGCCAATGCGTGCTGGGGGAGACCGGCGGCCTGTGCCCCGTGACCTCCTGCCACAAGGGCCTGGTGAACGGGCCCTGCGGCGGCACCAACCAGGGCAAGTGCGAGATCGATTCCAACAAGGACTGCGTCTGGACCCTGATCTACAAGCGGTTGGCCGAGTTCGACCGGCTGGACCTGATGCGGCGTTACCAGCCCCCCAAGAACTACAGCGTGGAGCCCCGGCCGGGCCTGTATCAATTGCCATAGGCTGGGGGTCACACCCAGAGCGTAGTCAGGCAAGAACCAGAGCGGAAAGGAGTTCCCGGGATGCCGCCAAGCTTCAAGGAAGTGCTGGGGTCGGGCGAGTTCGTGGTCACGGCCGAGGCGGCCCCCCCCAAGGGCACCAATCTGGAGAAATTCCGGCACCACGTCGAGCTGTTGAAGGATCGGGTCCACGCCGTGAACGTGACCGATCACCAAAGCTCGGTGATGCGCTTTCCCTCCCTGGGCGGGGCGCTCATGGTCAAGGAGCTGGGCGGCGAGCCCATTTTGCAGATGACCTGCCGGGACCGCAACCGGCTGGCCCTGCAGGCCGATCTGTTGTTCGCCTCCTCCCGGGGCATCACCAACGTCTTGTGCCTTACCGGCGATTCCATCGTGGTGGGGGACCACAAGACCGCCAAGTCGGTGTTCGACCTGGACTCCTCCCAACTGCTCCGAACCATCCGCGGCCTGGAGGCCGGCCATGACCTGGCCGGCAACCAGTTGGACGGCGGGGTCCAGTTCTGCGCCGGGGCCATCGTCACCCCGGAAGCCCAGCCCCTGGAGCCCCAGAAGATCAAGTTCGAGAAGAAAATCGAGGCCGGGGCCGAGTTCATCCAGACCCAGGCGGTGTACGACCTGGACACCTTCCAGGGGTTCATGGACTACGCCCGGCCCTTTGGGGTCAAGATCCTGGCCGGCATCATCCTTTTGACCTCGGCGGGCATGGCCCGCTTCATGAACAAGAACGTGCCCGGGGTATTCGTGCCCCAGGACCTGATCGACGAGATGGCGGCCGCGCCCAAGGGCCAAGCCCTGGCCACCGGAGTGGCCATCGCCGGGCGCATGATCAAGCGGATCAAGGAGGAGAACATCTGCGAAGGCGTGCACGTGATGGCCATCGGCAAGGAGGAGCTGGTGCCGGCCATCCTGGAAGCGGCGGGCCTGGCCTGAGGGGCGGACGGCAGGGCTTGCCGGCTCCCGGACCGGCGCAGGAAAGCCGGAACAGGCTGAATCTTTGGGCACAAGGGGAATTGACTCTTTTCTCCCCCCTACCTCCCTGGGTTATCCTGGATATAGAGGCGGGAGAGGCGGGCTTCCCGCGGTCACCGGCGGCTACAAGGAGGCGATGATGGCCAAGAAGATTTTGATTATCGACGACGACCCGGATTTGGTGGAAGCGGTGAGCATGCTCCTGGAGGCGGAAGGCATGGAGCCTGTGGCGGCCTACGGCGGGGTGGAGGGCCTGGAAAAGGCCAAGACGGCGAACCCTGATCTGATCGTGCTGGACATCATGATGCCCGACAAGGACGGCTACGCCGTGGCCAAGGAACTGGCCGCCGACGATGGCCTGAACGCCATACCCGTGATCATGCTGACCGCGGTGACCAACTTCGTGGGCTCCACCAGCTATTCCCACGACTCGGGCAAGTCCCTGGAGGCGGACGACTTCTTCGCCAAGCCCGTGGATCCCGAGGCCCTGGTGGCCCGGATCGTGACCCTCATGGGCGGACGTTAAGGGCGGGGCCGCCGCGGGCGGAGTTGCATCCCGCGGCCGTGGGCGGCCCGTTGATCCTGCAACCCAGGCTCTCTGCTTCCAGACCGGAAGCAGGGGGCTTTATCATTTCCTGACCCGGCCTATCTTCCGCTCCAGGTCCAGGACGATGCGGGCGGCCGGTCCCGGCTCCTTGAGGGTGTCGGGGCCTTGCCACACCGGGTTGCCCTCCCGCCGCCAGCGGGCCTGGAACTCGCTGAGCCCCATTTTCAAGTGCTCATAGATGAACATCTTTTGCAGGAAGTTGCGCTCCTCCGCGTTCAGGTCGCGGTCGGTGTCGATGACTTCTCCCAGCTCGGTGCAATACTCCATGGGGCTCTCCGGCGGCCGGTTTGGTGAATTATTCCGCAACCCAGTAAAAAATATAGAGTTTTTTTGAAGAAAGGGGTTTCCCCCCCCACCCCCTTTCCTCAATAGACTCTTAAACAGGCCGCGGCAGGCTCACCCGGAAGGTGCTGCCCCGGCCGGTTTGGCTTTTCACGGTCACGTGGCCGTGGTGGTCGTCGACGATGGCCTTTACGATGGGCAGGCCCAGGCCGGTGCCCGCGATGTGGCGGGTGGAGTCGTTTTTCACCCGGTAAAAGCGCTCAAAGATTCTGTCCTGGTCTTCCTGGGCGATGCCCAGGCCGTTGTCGGACACCTCGAACCATGCGTAGCCCGCGTCCGCGCCGCTACGGATGGTCAGTTGCCCGCCGGCCGGGGTGTAGCGGATGGAGTTGCTCACCAGGTTGACCACCACTTCCTTGAGGCTCAGGGGGTCGGCCACCACCAGGGGCAGGGTGGTGGACAGCTCCAGGCGCATTTCCAGGTCCTTGCCCCGGGCCTGCAGCTCCATCAGGCGGCAGCCCTCACTCACCACCGCGTTGAGGTCCACCTCGCACTTTTGCTGCACGAAGCACTGGTTGTCCATCTTGGCCAGGTCCAGGAGGTTGTTGATCATCTCCAACAGGGCGGTCACCCGCTCGCCCATGCGGCCGAACAGCTCGGCCTGCTTGTCCGAAAGCTCCCCGGCCAGGCCCCGGAGGATCACCCGGAGCTGGGTGTCCACGACCCCCAGGGGAGCCCGCAGTTCATGGGTCACCATGTTGATGAAGTCGGCCTTTTTCTGCTCCATCTCCTTCATGATGGTGATGTCTTCCACCACGAAGACCAGGCCCAGGGTCTGCTGCTCCTCGCTCAGGATCTTGTTGGCGTTGGCCCGCAGATGGCGGGGCGAATGGCCGGGGGTGACGATCTCCTGGGTGATGACCCGGAGATCGTGGCCGCCGGTCAAGAGCAGGCCGGCCATGCGGGCCAGGGGGGCCAACTCGGGCCGGTGGCTCAGCTCGGCCCCGATGAGGCAGGTTTCCTTCACCTCCAGGAGGCTGGTCAGGGCGGGGTTGCACATCACGATGGAGTGTTCCTCCCCGCAGATGAGCACCCCCTCGGACATGGAATTGATCACCGTCTTGAGGCGGCTTTTCTCGGTGGTGATGGCCCAGAGCCCCTTTTCCCGCTCCGCGGCCAGGAGGTCGTGCTCCTCCTTGAGGCGGCGGTGGGCTACGGCCCGCTCCACCACCTGGCGGAGCTGCCAGGGCACAAAGGGCTTGGTCAGGAAATCGGCCGCGCCCATCTTGATGGCCTCCACCGCGGTCTCGATGGTGCCGTGGGCGGTGACGATGACCACGTCCAGGTCCAGGCCGGCCCGGTTGATGGCCGTAAGCACCTCCAGGCCGTCCATCTCCGGCATGCGAAGGTCCAACAGGGCCAGGTGGAAAGGCTCGCGGGCCAGGACGGCCAGGGCCTCCTTGCCGTCGCAGGCGGTGACCACCTCGAAGCCCTTGCGCCGGAGCACCTGCTCCACCCCGTCGCGGATGCATTCCTCGTCATCCACCACCAGGATGCGGGGGGGTGAGGTCAGGAGGCTGGGCGCCTCGGGCCAGGCCTGGGGGGCCGGGAGTTCGGGGGCGGCCATGGGGGCCCCTCCACGCGGGAATGGCGGGAATCTGCCCGGGGTCCGGACGATTATCCCGGGATAATAACTACTAATCTTGTACTTATTATGGCACTGACCAGGCAGGGCGGTCAACGCGGGAGCCGGGGATGGCGCGGCTTTGGGAACGGGTGGGGTGGCGGCGGCGTGGCCCCAAGGCCCGGCGGGCGGCGAAAAACTTGTCACCCGGGACGATTACCTGGCCTGGTGCTCTGGTTTGGCGGCCGGCCGCGGCCGGCTCCCGGGCTTCAGGTCCTTGATACAATGTAAATACAATCAGTTGTTCGGCTCGGGCTCTCCTTGCATTATGTCCTCCATGATGGTAACTAATCCCTTTGGAAAAGCGCGCGGCCGCCCGGCCAAGCCAGCCGGGAGCCGCGGCCGAGGTGCGGGGGGAAGGGCGCCTTTCCCCGGCCGGTGGGAGCCCAGGGCCCAGACCGGCCCGGACTCGCGAAAGGCCTCGGCATGGTGAACCGGCGTTTCCCAGGGTTGTCCCGCTGATGAATTTAGCCACATCTGCCTCGCACCTTGCGGCCCTGGTCTCCCCGCGGAGCCGTCTTCCCCGCCGGAAGGGTTCCGGCCGGCTCTGGGTGGGCCTGGTGCTCCCCTTGCTCCTCCTGACTGCCTGCGCCCAAGAGGTCACGCTCAACCCCGTGGTGGCAGTGGTCAACGGCCAGGAACTCAAGCTGGACGACTTCAACGCCCTGGCCGCCTACCTGGGCCTGGGCAACGAGCCGGACGCGCTTACGCCGCCTTTGCGCCGGGCAGTCATCGACGACTTGATCAGCCGCGCCGTGGTGTTGCAAGAGGCCGCCCGGCTGGGCATCACCCTGGATGAAGCTGAGATCAGCCGGGAGGAAAGGCTGCTGCGCCAGGAGATGGGGGAGGAGGCCTTTCTGCAAACCCTGGCCGCCCAGGGCATCGATTACCAGGCTTGGCAGGATCAGCTACGCAAGGAGCTCTTGCTCAAAAAAACCTTGGACCTGGTCCTGGCGCCCAAGGTTTCGGTGGACGGCGAGGATGTGCGGCAGTACTACCAGAACCACGAAAAACAGTTCCGGCGGCCGGCCCAGATTCTGGCCAAGCACGCGGTGCTGCCCACCAAGAAGTTGGCCCAGGAGCTTTTGAAGCGCATGGCGGCCGGCGAGGACATGGGCGTGGCGGCGGAGTCCCTGGGGGCTCCTCTGGACGATGACGGCCGCCCGGCCTGGCTTTCCCGCGGGCACATGCCGGAAAGCCTGGAAGACAAGATTTTCGCCCTGCCGGCCGGCAAGCCGGCGGGACCCTTGGCCAGCACCTATGGCTTTCACGTGATTTTGGTGCTGGAAAAACGCCCGGCCGCGCAGGTGAGCCTGGCCGAGGCGGCGGAAGAGATTCAAAAGACCCTGAGCGCCCAGCGACGGGAGAAATTGGCCGGGGAATGGATCGCGGGGCTGACCCAAAAGGCCGACCTCAAGATCAACCAGGATTTCCTGGCCACCGGCTGCCCTCAACAAACCGGGAGTCATCCATGAATCGATGCAAAGTGGCGATAATTACCGCGGCGGCTCTCTTGTTCGCAATCACCCCGGCCAAAGCGGAAGAGGTGGTGAACCGGGTCGTGGCCGTGGTGGGCGATGATGTCGTCACCTCCATGGACCTGGAAAAGTACGTCAAGATGGTGCGGAACCAGTTCGAGCGGCTGCAGGCCGCCCGGGGAGGCAGCACTGCCGAGGCTGCCCTGCCTTCGCCCAGCGAGATCCGGCGTCTGGCCATCGAGCGGATGGTGGACGACAAGATCTTCGATCTGGAGGTCAAGGCCCAGGGGCTCCAGGCCAGCGACCAGGAGATAGACCACTACATCCAGCGGATCAAGGACTCCGGCCAGATGACGGACAAGGATTTCCTGGCCCGCCTGAACATGCAGGGCATGACCCTGGAGGAGTACAAGGATCAGCTCCGGCAGGACATCCTGAAGCAGCGGCTCATCGCCCAGGCGGTGAAAGCCAGGGTGGTGATCAGCGATGTCGAGGTGGAGAAGTTCTACCAGGAGCACAACACCCAGGCGGCCAGGGCCGGGCAGGTGAGCCTCCGGGCCATGTTCCTGACCCTGCCCGAGGGCGCCCCCCCGGCGGAGATCGAAGTGGTGCGCCAGCAGATGGAGGGGTATCACCAGGCGGTGACCAACGGCGAGGACTTTGCCAAGATCGCCAAGGAGCATTCCCAGGGCCCCGGCGCCGCCCAGGGAGGAGTGCTGGGTCCCTTGGCCACCGGCGACCTCCTGCCGGCCATGCGGCAGGCCCTGTTGGACCTGCAGCCCGGTCAAATCAGCCCGGTGATCCGCATCCCCAACGGATTTGTGTTCATGCAGCTTTTGTCGGCCAGCGAGGCCGAGGCCGAAGACAACAAGGAGCTGAAGGAGCAGATCCGCAGCAAGCTGGAAAAAGAGGCCATGGACCAGCGCTTCATCGACTGGCTCAAGGAAATCCGCGGCAAGTACTACGTGAAGATCGTGGAGAATTAACCGGCGGCTGCCAAACGGCCGGCCGGGCGCGCCACCGGCTTCCCGCCATTTGGCCCGCCATTTGGCCCGCCGTGGGGGGAGCCCCCGAGCATACCCCCGGTGGGGCGGCGGCGGGTGGGGCGCCAAGGGAATTGGCCCCTTGGGCTTCGCCAGGAGCCGCCAGGCGGGAGGGGCCGACTGCCGGCTCCCGCCCCCGGCGGCGCTCATAATTTTTTCTTTTCCTGGTTCCTGAGGGTGTTATACTGCCTCCCGCCTGCCAGGAAGCTTTTCCAGAAGGGGCCCGACGCGCCACCGGACGGGAAAGGGAGCGTTGACTGGTTTTTTTGCCGGAGAGCAGCATGAAGAAATTGGCGTGGCTCAGCGTGATTTGTTTGACCTTGGGAGTGTTTTTGGCCTGTAGCGGCGGCGGCGGAGGCGGCGGCAGCACCCCCGATCCCACGGCCATTCCGCCCACGCCGACTCCCGTACCCACGCCCATTGACCGTTACGCCCTGTCCAATCTGGAAGGCACCTGGAGCTACGTCATGGGCCAGGCCACCGGCATGCTGACCTTCAACGCCGCGGGCCGCGTCACCGAGTTCACCAACTCCCTGTGCAACCGGCAGCTGGCCAACGGCAGCGCCTGGATCGCCAACGGCGAGAGCTATGTGGTGCACGTACGCAACTATGCCTGGTGCACCGACCGCTCCCACCTGATCAAGATCGCCACCAACTTCCTGGACGGCCGGGACCGCCAATTGTCCGGCATCATGGACCTGCACCTGAACGGCAGCCCCACCAATTACAAGCGCTACAACTTCCGGGCCACCAAGCAGTAGACCCCGGGTCCCTGCCGCGGACGGCCGGGAGCCACAAAAGAAAAGGGCAGGGGAGCGATCCCCTGCCCTTGGTTTTTACGGAGTGACCGGGCCTACTCAGCCGGGACCCAGCACATATCCAGGATGGTGTGGGTGGGTTTTTCCGTGTTGAACAAGGCCTTGACCTTCATGCCTAACTCGGGCTTGCCGTGCAAAAGGTAGCCCTTGCACACGGTGTCCACACCCTCGATGGCCACGTCTACCTGCCAGTAGGGGGTGCGCATTTCAATGCCCACCCCGGCGTAGTCCACCATGGTGAAGGTGTAGATCTTGCCTTCCGGCGGCACCTCGACCCACTCCATGCGGGCGTAGCAGTCCGGGCAGTCGGCCCGGGGCGGCAGCCAGGTGCCTTTCTGGGGACAGTCCGGATTGGTGCAGCGGGTGGCCAACAGCTTGCCCTCGGCGAGACCCTTGAAGAAGGGGGTCAACAGGCCGTAGGTGTGGTGGTGCTCCAAGGCGCGGGGCCAGCGCACCACCCAGGCTTTTTCTTCGTCAAACAGCTCCAACGGGGTACCGATATATTCGGTGGTCAAGGGGCCTTCGAATTTTTCCGACATTGTTAACCTCCCTCTCTACCAGGCCTTGCGCAGAATGCCCACGGTGACGTGCGAGCCCACGCCGGCGTGGCTGACCCAAAGAGCCTGCTTGGCATCCTTCACCTGCAGGCTGCGCCAGTCGGCCGGCTTTTCCTTGCCAGCCCGTTTCCACCACTTGGCATCCCCGTGGAAGTGGTCATATTTGTTCTGCACCTGCCAGAGGCACTCCGCCGACTGCCAGATGCCGGTGGCGCCCACGGCGTGCATGGTGCCCAACAGGCCGCCCGAGAGGTTGGAGGGGCATTTGCCCTCGTAATAGGCGTCGCCGCTCTCGATGTAGTCCGGTTCCTGACCGTAGGGGCGAAGCCCGATGTCGCCGTAGGTTTGGATGTCGCTGATGGTGAAGGCGTCGTGCAGCTCCACCAAATCCACCTCCTCCAGCGGGTCGTGGATACCGGCCATGCGGTAGGTCAGATAGGCGGCGAAGCGGGCGGCCAGGAAGGACTCGAAACCGGGCCAGCGGGGGTTCTCCGCCAGGAGTTTCTTATATTGTTCCGGCGTTTCATTGGGGAGAAGGGGAATATCCATGGGCCGCCGGTCCGCCACCCGGAGGGTGTGGCTGCCGCCGGCGATGAAAACCTCGCAGGGGTTGTCCGAAAGCTTGTAGGCCATCTCCTCGTCGCACAGGAGCACGGCGGCCGCGCCAGCGGTCATGGCGCAGCACTCCAGGAACCGCAGGGGGTAGGCGCTCATGGGCGAGGCCAGGACCTCCTCCACCGTGTGGAAGCCGGGCTGCTGGGCGTTGGGGTTGCTCATGGCGTAACCACGGTTCTTCACCGCCACCTTGGCCCGGGTAACCTCTGAGAGGTTGTAGGCCATGGAGAAGCGGTTGGCCATGGGGGCGTAATAAGAAGAGTAGATGCGCCCCAGCCGGGTCTCGAAGTCCTTGCACGCCGCGGTGGAGATGTAGAAGTTGCCGGTGCGGGTGTCCACCTCGTCCATGCGCT
>JAHLLK010000076.1 GCA_020444165.1 Deltaproteobacteria bacterium
CGAAGGGCGACCTCGCCCGACCCGCATTGGGAGCCGCGGCACGCGGCCAGAACGGACTCCCTTAGGGAGCGAACGAGCTCAGGTGCGAAGGGCGACCTATCCCGACACGCATTGGGAGCCGCGGCACGCGGCCAGAACAGCCTCCCTTCGGGAGCGAACGCGCCTAGGTGCGGAGGGCTACCTCGCCAGACCCGCTTTGCCAGCCGAGGCACGCCGCCAGAACGGCCTCCCTTCGGGAGCGACCGAGCTAACGTGCGAAGGGCGACCTCGCCCGACCCGCTACGCCAGCCGCGGCGACGCGGCCGAAAAGCGCTGGACACGCTTCGGAACATTGGTTAGTATGCCCCCTGCGGAGTAGCCCGGTCCGCGCTTCCCGACCCTAAACTGCCGGGCCAGTGGAAAACGGAAACCAATTCATGCCCTTCTGCCGTCAGGCATATATCTTCTCCGCGTACCGCCCCTACTATTATTATCGGCCGCTCTGCGGCTGAAACTACCCCTACACCCTCCATCTAGCCGGGATAAATGATTTTCGCGTCAGGGCCCAAGTGTGCCCCGGGTCCGGCGCCGGACGCTCTTATCAAAGGATATTCACGATGTCTCGCTCGCTTCTCGCCGTGTGCGCGGCGCTGTTGACCTGCTGCCTGGCCTTGCCGGCCGCCGCCGAACCCGTGACCCTGACCTACTCCAACTTTTTCCCGCCGGCTCATTTCCAGTCCAAATTGGCCGAGGCCTGGTGCGCCGAGGTTACCAAGCAGACCGAGGGCCGGGTCAAGTTCCAGTATTACCCCGGTCAGACCCTGACCAACGCGCCCCAGGCCTATGAGGGCGTGGTGAGCGGGCTTTCGGACCTGGCCATGGGCTGCTTTGCCTACACCCGGGGCCGTTTCCCGGTGATGGAGGTGGTGGACCTGCCTTTGGGCTACACCAGCGGGGTGCAGGCCACCCAGGTGGTCAACGAGGTGTGCCAGGCGCTCCAGCCCAAGGAGCTGGACCAGGTGGCGGTGATGTATCTGCACGCCCATGGGCCGGGCCTCATCTTCACCCGCACCAAGCCGGTGAAGTGCCTGGCCGACCTGAAGGGTCTCAAGATCCGGGCCACCGGGACCACCGGCGAGCTGGTCAAGGCCCTGGGCGGCACCCCGGTGTCCATGCCCATGCCCGAGGTGTACCAGGCGCTGTCCCGGGGGGTGGTGGACGGCGCGGTGTACCCCATGGAATCCAACATGGGTTGGAAGTTGGCCGAGGTGACCCGTTACGGCGCCTTGTGCACCAGCATGGCTTATACCACCAGCTTCTTCGTGGTGATGAACAAGGACAAGTGGGCCACCCTTTCCCCGGCGGACCAGAAGATCATCAGGGCCATCAACCAGACCTGGGCGGCCCGGACCGGCGCGGCCTGGGACACGGTGGACCGGGCCGGGTGGGAGTTCTTCCTGGGCTTGCCGGAGCACCAGTTGGTGGAGGTGGCCCCGGCCGACGCCGAGGCCTTCCGTCAGGCGGCCCAGCCGGTGCTGACCGCTTTTGCCGAGAGCCTGGACGCCAAGGGTTTCCAGGGTCGGAAGATCCTGGACGTGGCCCGGAAAGCGGTGGCCCAGGCCGGCAAGTAAGCCCAGCCGGCGCGGGCGGCGGGCTCCTCTTCCCCCCGGGAAGGGGGGCCCGGCCCCGCCAAGGAGACAACATGGAAGCTCTGGAAAAACTCACCACCCGCCTGGCCCAGTACGTGGCCTGGCTGGGGGGCGGCGCCCTGGTGGCCATGATGGCCGTGACCTGCGTGGACGTGGTGCTCCGAGCGGTGGGGCATCCCCTCATCGGGGCGGTGGAGGTGGAGGCCTATCTGGGCACCCTGGTGCTGGCCTTGGCCCTGCCCTGGACCCAGGCCCGGCGGGGCCAGGTGGGGGTGGAGATCCTGGTGCACCGGCTCAGCGACCGGGCCGCGGCGCGGCTGGAGGTGGTGGCCGGGCTGGGCTCGTTGGTGGTCACCGGGGTCGCGGCCTGGCAGTCCTGGCTCTACGCCGGGCAGATGGCCGTGGGCCAGGAGGTCTCGGCCACCTTGCAAATCCCGGTGCACCTGATGGTGCGGGCCGTGGCCCTGGGCTTTGGGGTGCTCACCCTGGTGGTGGCGGCCCAGACCGCGGCGGCCGCGGCCAAGGTGGTGAGGTCATGAGCGCCGAACTGGCTGGTTTGTTGGGCCTGGGGCTCTTGCTCTTGGTGTTCCTCACCGGGATGCCGGTGGCCTACGCCATGGCCCTGGTGGGTTGGCTGGGTTTTGCCTGGCTGGTGAACCCGGCCGCGGGGCTGAAGCTGTTGGCCCGGGACATGTACAGCACCTTCACCTCCTACGGCCTCATCGTCATCCCCCTGTTCACCTTCATGGGGCAGCTGGCCCTGGCCGCCGGGGTCTCTTCCCGCCTCTACCAGATGGCCTACCGCTTCACCGGGTCCACCCGGGGAGGCCTGGCCATGGCCACCTGCCTGGCCTGCACGGCATTTGGCTCGGTGTGCGGCTCCTCCTCGGCCACGGCGGCCACCATGGCCACGGTGGGTCTGCCGGAAATGCGGCGCTACGGCTATTCCCCCCGCCTGGCGGCCGGCACCGTGGCCGCGGGCGGCAGCATGGGCATGCTCATGCCGCCCAGCGTGGTGCTGATCGTGTACGGGGTCATCACCCAGGAGTCCATCGGCCGGCTGTTCGTGGCCGGGGTCTTGCCGGCGGTGATCATCACCGGGCTTCTGATGGCCGCGGTGGCCCTGGTCTGCGCCCGGCGGCCGGAGATGGGCCCGGCGGGGCAGCGCTTCACCTGGGGCGAAAAGCTGGCCTCCCTGTGGGAGCTGGGCGAGGTGCTGGCCGTGTTCGGCCTGGTCATGGGCGGCCTGGTGGGCGGGCTGTTCACCCCCACCGAGGCCGGGGCGGTGGGCTCGGCCGGCCTGGTGCTGGTGGGCCTGGCCCGGCGCCAGCTCACCTGGGGGGGCTTCTGGCGGGCGGTCACCGACACCCTCTGGACCAGCTGCATGACCCTGATGCTGGTGGCCGGGGCGGTGGTGTTCGGCCATTTCCTGGCCGTGACCCGGCTGCCCTTTGCCCTGGCCCACATGGTGCAAAGCCTGGACTGGCCCGGTGGGGCGGTGATGGCGGCCATCGTGGCGGTGTATTTGGTGGGCGGCTGTTTCGTGGACGCCCTGGCCCTGATCATGCTCACGGTGCCCATCTTCTCGCCGGTGGTGTCCGGCCTTGGTTACGATCCCATTTGGTTTGGAGTTATCATAGTTCTGGTTACCCAGATGGGGGTCATCACCCCGCCGGTGGGCATCAACGTCTACGTGGTGCACGGGGTGGACCCGAGCATCAGCCTGGCTGACATCTTCCGGGGCTCGGCTCCGTTCCTCTGGGCCCTCATCGCCGGCACGGCGCTGTTCATCCTGTGGCCCCGCCTCATCCTGGTGCTGCCGGATTTGGTATTCGCCACGGGAGGCTGAGCTTCCCCCCGCGGAGCGAGCCTGCCGGCCGGAGGATGCCGGCCGGTGGTGAAATGAATAACAAGATTGGTTATTGGTTTACTATGGTTTAAGGAAAGGTTTTTTGAGGTATTCTCTATAGTAGATGCTGCTCCCCCCCGGTAGCTGACCCGCGGGGGCGGGGCGGCGCCCCGGCGGAGACAATCGCCTCGGAGAACAGTGAGCGGGTCCCGGCTCCTTCTGGGAGCCGGGACCGCCAGCAGCCTGCCTCGCAGAACCCCCAGCCCCGAGGCCCGCATGACCCTGCGCGGCAAAGCTCTGCTCATCACCCTGACCACCGCGTTTTTGGCGGTGGGCATCCTCTATTTCTTTTCGCGGCACATCGTCTTGGACAGCTTCCACGCCCTGGAAGACGCTCACGCCCAGCGGGAGCTCTTGCGGGTGCACCGGCTGGTGGAGCAGCGCGGCCAGGTGTTGGGCGGGGTGGTGCAGGATTGGTCCGCCTGGGACGACACTTACCAATTCGTGGCCCAGCCCAGCCAAGCCTACCTGGACTCCAACACCCCCACGGCCACCCTGGCGGACCTGCGCCTGGCCCTGTTGGTGATCACCGACCCCCAGGGGCGGCCCCTGGTGGGCCTGACCTTCGACCCGGCCACCCAGCGCCGCGGCCGTCTGCCGGCGGAGCTTTGGGCCCGCTTGCGGGAGCACTACGGCCTGTTGCGGCCGCCGGCCCGCCCCACGCCGGCCCCGGCCATCGTCACCTGGCAGGGCCGGGTCTATCAGGTGGCCCAGATGGGCGTCACCACCAGCGACAAGCAGAGCCCGCCCCGGGGCATCCTCCTCATGGGGCGCCGCCTGGACCCGGAGTACTGGCGGCAATTGGGCCGGACCGCCCTTCTGGACATCACCACGACGCTTCCCCCGCCGGGGGTGCGGTCAGACTCCCATATCTCGCCCCTGGACGCGGAAACCCTCCTGGCCGAGGCGGTGCTCCCGGACCAACTGGGCGACCCGGCCCTGGTGTACCAACTGCGCCTGCCCCGGCCCCTTTGGCGCCAGGCCCAAGAAACCCTGCACTACTTTTTCCTGGCCGCGGCCCTGTTGGGGTTCTTGGTGCTGGGGGTCTCCCTGGTGCTGTGGGAGGGAGTGCTGCTCTCCCGCCTGAAGCGCATCATCCGCGAGGTGACCGGCATCGGGCGCCTGGCTGACCCGGTCCGGCGCCTGACCCCGGCCGGCCACGACGAGTTGGGCGAGCTGACCACCGCTGTAAACCAAATGTTGGAAGCGGTACACCACTCGCGGCAAAGTCAGGAGGAGACCGAGAACCTGCACCGCGCGGTGACGGCCATGGCAGCCTGCGGCATCCTCATCGCCCAGGCCGGCCGCTACGTCTTCGCCAACCCCGCGGCCGAGATCATCACCGGCCGGCCCGCCGGGGAGCTGATTCAGGGCAACCTGCAACTCATCATTCACCCCGACGACCGCGACCGGGTGGAGGACTATTACTTCTCCCGCCTGGCCGGGGGAGCTTCCCCGGACCGCTATGAAACCCGGCTGGTGCGGCCGGACGGCGAAGTGCGCTGGGTGGAGGTGGCGGCATCCCTGACCTCTTACCGGGGCCACGGGGCCACGGTGGCCACGGTCTTCGACATCACCGACCGCAAGACCGCCCAGAGCGAGGTGGAGCAGTCCCGCCAGGCCCTGACCACCATCCTGGAGTCCCTGCCCGTGGCGGTGATGGTGGTGGGCCGGGACCGCCGGATCCGCCAGGCCAACCGCACCGCCCTGGATCTCTTGGGCTACCAGCACCTGGGCCAACTGACCGGCCGCTTCTGCCACGCCACGGTTTGCCCGGCCGGGGAGCAGGAGTGCCCGGTCCTGGACCTGGGGTGTCACCTGGACCGGACCGAACGCCGGCTCTTCACCCGGGACGGCCGGGAGGTGCCCATCCTGAAGAGCGTGGTGGAGGTGGCCCTGGGGGCCGAGGTGGTGCTGGTGGAGGCTTTCATCGACATCAGCGATCTGAAGCGGGCCGAACAGGAAAAGGACCGCCTGACCCAGCAGCTCTTGCAGGCCCAGAAGATGGAGGCGGTGGGGGCCCTGGCCGGGGGCATCGCCCACGACTTCAACAATATCCTGCAAGTCTTGGGCAGCGGCCTGGACTTGTTGCGGCGGCGGACCACCGACCCGGTGGCGGTGGCCCGCTTGGGCCGCGACATGGAGCGCTCCGTGGCCCGGGGCAGCCGCCTGGTGCGCCGGCTCCTCACCTTCAGCCGCAAGCTGGAGCCCGAGTACCGCGAGCTGGACCTGAACCGCGAGATCTCCGCGGCGGTGGAGATCCTGGAGCGGGCCCTGCCCAAGATGGTGAGCATCGTGACCGAACTGGACCCCCGGCTGCCCCTGGTGAGCGCCGACCCCCAGCAGGTGGAACAGGTGCTCCTGAACCTGGGCAACAACGCCCGGGACGCCATGCCCGAGGGCGGCCGCCTGAACATCACCACCCGCCTGGTGACCGCGGGCCAGGACCCCGGCCCGGGCGAGCCGCCGCCCGGCCCCGGCGACTGGGTGCTCCTGGAGGTGGCGGACAGCGGCCAGGGCATGGACGCGAACACCGAGAAGCACATCTTCGAGCCGTTCTTTTCCACCAAGGAGCTGGGCCAGGGCACCGGCCTGGGCCTGGCCATGGTCTACGGCATCGTGAACGCCCACGGCGGAGCGGTGTCCTGCCACACCGCCCCGGGCCAAGGCGCCTGTTTCCGCATCTACCTGCCGGCCCCGGCCCACGCCCAACCGCCCGCGCGGCCCCCAGCCGCGGCGGTGGAGTGGCGCCCCCCCGGCCGCGGCCGGGAAATGGTGCTTCTGGTGGATGACGAGGAGAGCATCCGCTACCTGGGCCGGGAGATCCTGACGGAGTGGGGCTACCAGGTGCTCACCGCGGCCAGCGGCGAGGAGGCTTTGGAGATCTACGCGACCGCGGAACGCCGGCCGGAGCTGGTGATTCTGGACCTGGGCATGCCGGGGATGGGCGGGGCCAAGGCCCTGCGCCAGCTGCGTCGTTTTGACCCGCAGGTCAAGGTATTGGTGGCCACGGGCTACAACCTGAGCGCCGAGGAGCGCCACGGGGAACTGGCCGCGGCGGCCGGCTTTCTCCGCAAGCCTTACCGGGCCAGCCAGCTCTTGGAAAAGGTGGTGCGGGTGCTGCACGGGGCTGGGCGCCAGCCTGGGCCGGGAGCGGGGGAAGGGGCCCAGGCCGGGAAGCGGGGTTAGGCTCCGCCGGCTGGAGTGGGCGGCGAGCCGGGCCCCAAATTTTCCGCCGCCCGGGACGTCGGCCGGGTTAAGCTTACATTTAGGTTATGTTACACCCCCGGGCGAGGCGGCGGTCCCATGCCGGAAATCTTCAGCCGATTTCTGGAAGCCTTCATTCCCCTGTTCGTGGCCCTGGACCCCCTGGGCATGGCCCCCTTGTTCCTGGGCCTCACCCGGCACCTGGCTCCCCGGGAGCGGCGGCGGGCAGCCTATCAGGCGGTATTGACCGCCGCCCTGGTGGCGGTGGGCTTTTTGTTCCTCGGCCGGGCCATTTTCCGGGTGCTGGGCATCACCGTGGCGGACTTCGAGGTGGCCGGCGGCCTGGTCCTGCTGGTGCTGGCCGGCCGCGACCTTGTGGCCCCGCGCCAGGAGATCACCGGCTCCGGGGACGAGGTGGGGGTGGTGCCCCTGGGCCTGCCCCTGATCGCCGGGCCGGCCACCCTCACGGTGCTGTTGTGGGTCACCGAGGTGGTGGGCTGGCCCCTGACCATGGTCGCCCTGCTCTTGAACCTGGGCCTGGTGATGCTGGCCTTGTGGTTCGCCGGGCGTTTGGCCGGCCGCTTCGGCGGGCGCGGCCTGTTGGCCCTGACCAAGATCGTGTCGCTTCTGTTGGCCGCCATCGCGGTGCACATGATCCGCCTGGGCTGGGCCGGGCCCTGAGCCGGCCGGGGAGGGCGGGTAGATCGAGAAGTATCTTATTTGGCTTGGTTTTTAGGCTGCTGCCTTCCGGCTTTCCGGGTGACATCTGGTCCCCGGGACCGGCGCAGCCCGCGGCCCGGGCTTCCTGAACTATCCGGGCCGGCCCCTGCCGCCGCGGCGCGCCGCGGAGAAAGAGTTGTGCCTATGGGTTTGCACGTTTGCCCCTGGTGGGCCGCCTGGATGTTGCACGGCTGGCCGCGCCGCCTTTTGCAGGATCCCCTGGCCCTGTTGAGCCCCTATGCCCGGGCGGGCCATCTGGTGCTGGAACCGGGAGCCGGCAGCGGCTTCTTCACCCTGCCCCTGGCCCGGCTGGTGCAGCCCGGCGGCCGGGTGGTGGCCGTGGACCTGCAACCCCACATGCTGGAGATCCTGGGCCGCCGGGCCGCGGAGGCCGGGGTGGCCGAGGTCATCGAGCTGCGGCCCTGCCAGGAGAACGACTTGCAGGTGGCGGATTTGGCGGGGCAGGTGGATCTGGCCCTGGCCCTGTACATGCTGCACGAGGTGCCGGACCAGGCCGGCTTCCTGGGCCAGGTGCGGGGGGCCTTGAAGGATGACGGCCGCTTTCTGGTGGTGGAGCCCAAGGGCCACGTGGGCCAGAACGAGTTCCTCCGGAGCCTGGCCCTGGCCCGCTTGGCCGGGCTGGAGACCATCGCCCGGCCCCGCATCGGGCTCAGCCACGCCGCGCTGATGAAGGCGGTGTGAGGCGGGGGGCGGCGTCCCGGACCGGCTGGTTGCAAAAAATGGCCGCGGCTTCCCGGAGGAGGCCGCGGCCGAGTCATGGCCCACCCGCCGGACGGGTCTACTTCACTTCCACGGTCAATTTGGGGACATGCCCGGTGAAGCGGGACTTCTTTTCCGCGCCGATGGTCTCCACCACCGGGGTGCCCAGGTCAATCCCCACATCGGCGGTCTCGTCCGCCGAGAAGATCATGGGCTGGGTGCGCGCTATGCGCCCCTCGCCCACCTTTGCGTCGTTGATGTACAGGGCGCCGGTGCCTCCCTTGCCCGCGCCGCCGCCGTCATAAGCGAACTCGAAGCGTACGGTGGACTTGCCGGCAGCCAGCTTCTGGCCGGACTTGACCGTGCTGCGCTCCATTCCCAGAAAATTGTAGTCATAGGCCGGCGCGCCATCCAAGACGTACAGCGACCAGCCGCCGAAGCGGCCGCCCTGGGCGATGAGGGTGCCGTTGCCGCCGCCCTCCGGCGCCTCCACCTCGGCGGTGATGGTCACGGATTTGTTCTTCACGTTGATGAACACGTTCTCCAGCATGCCGGTCATGCCCTCGGCCAGGGTCAGGGATTTGCGCCCGGACATCAGGTCAGGCCGGCCCACCTCGTCGGCCAAGGCGCGCACCAGCAGGCGGTCGTCGATGGGCAGCACGTGGTTCTCCGCAGCCTCCTTCATGAACAGGGCCTGCAGCTCCTTGAGCTTGGCCGGGTGCTGGGCCGCCACATCGCGGGACAGGCTGAAGTCGTGCTTGACGTCGTAAAGCTCCCAGACATCCTCCTGGAGGGGATGGCGGGACTTCATCTCCCAAGGGGCCCGGTGGATGGTGCGGGCGAACCAGCCGTCGTGGTAGATGGCCCGGTTGCCCGCGATCTCGAAGTACTGCGTGTCGTGGCGCTCCTTGGCCCCGGGATGGTCAAAGCTGTACAGCAGGCTCTTGCCCTGAATGGGGATCTGGGGGACGCCGTTGACCTCCTTGGGTTCGGGCAGCCCGGCCGCTTCCAAAATGGTGGGCGCGATGTCGATCACGTGGCCGAACTGGGTGCGGACCTCGTTCTTGGCCCTGATGCCTTGGGGCCAATACACCACCAGGCCGTTTCTGGTGCCCCCGAAGTCCGAGGCCACCTGCTTCATCCAGCCGAACGGCGCGTCAAAGGCCACCGACCAGCCGGCCGCCATGTGGGGGTAGGTCTCGGGGCCGCCCCACAGGTCCAGCACCTTCAGCATGTCGGGCACGGTTTCCTGAACCCCGTTGAAGTAGGTGTACTCGTTGAACATGCCGTTCATGCCGCCCTCACCGCTGGTGCCGTTGTCTCCGGCGATGTAGAAGATCAAGGTGTTGTCGGCCTGGCCGGTGTCCTCGATGGCCTTGAGCACGCGCTCGATTTCGTGCTCGGTGAAGTCATAGTAGGCGGCGTAGACTTCGGCCTGGTGCAGGAACAATTTCTTGGCATCGGCCGGAAGCTTGTCCCAGTCCTCGATGGCCGCCGGCTTGGGCGCCAGCACGGTGCCCTCCGGCACCAGGCCCATCTTGATCTGCCGGGCCAAGGTTTCCTCGCGCACCTTGTCCCAGCCCTGGTCGAAGCGGCCCTTCCAGCGGGCGATCCATTCCTGGGGCACGTGATGGGGCGCGTGCACCGCCCCCGGTGCGAAGTACACGAAGAACGGCTTGTTCGGGGTAATGGCCTTCTGGAACTTGATCCAGGCCACCGCCTGGTTGGTCATGTCGGTCATGAAGTGGTAGCCCGGGTCGTCAGGCAGCTCCACCTGGGCTTCACCGTCCAGGATGAAAGGCCGCCATTGGTTGGTCTCCCCCCCGATGAAACCGTAGAACTTGTCAAAGCCCTGGTGCAGGGGCCAGCGGAAGGTGGGACCCGAGACGCTGGTTTCCCACACCGCGGTTTCGTGCCACTTGCCGAAGGCCGCGGTGCTGTAGCCGTTCAGCCGCAGCATCTCGGCCAGGGGGGCCGTGGTGTCGGGAATCTGGCCGGTGTCCCCTGGAAAGGCGGTGGCCATCTCGGTGATGAAGCCCATGTTCACCATGTGGTGGTTGCGGCCGGCCTTCAGGGCCGCCCGGGTGGGCGAGCACAGGGCGGTGGTGTGGAAATTGGTGTAACGGAGCCCGCCCTTGGCCAAGCGGTCCAGGGTGGGGGTGTGGATGGGGCCGCCAAAGGCGTCGGGCGCGCCAAAGCCCAGATCGTCGATCAGGATGATGACCACGTTAGGCGCGCCGGCCGGGGCCTTCACCTCGAAAGGCTGGGGCGGCTTGGCCTTGCTGGCGTCCAACTCCGTGTACATCGGCCGTTTTGGGGCCGGGATGGGCAGTTTGGTGCGGTCGACGTCGGCGGCATGGGCCGGCAGGGCGAGGCCCAGAATCGTTGCGGCGGACAGGATAGCCCAGGCTCTTTTCATGTTCTCTCCCCATGGGTGGCGTCAGCATTGGGGGCGGGCGGACAGATGCACGTTTCGCATACCCCCGCTTTGGGACGGGGCAATCCCCGGCCGGGGCGCGGTCCTGGCGGCGGTCATGCCAGGGCAGGGTTGGGCCGGCAGCGGCGCGTGGCCAATCCGGCCGCGGAAATCGGGCCGCAGAAGGAACTCAGGGGCAGGTGGCATCCGGGGGGCAAGACGGGAAAACTCCGGCGGGGGGCCGGGCCAGGACGTGGTGAAAAATTCTGGGTGTATCTCTCATTGTTAGCGACGCTGGCCGGCTGGAGGCAAGGATTATCATCGGGGAGGGACCTCCGGGCGCGACACTGTGGGAAGCCGGGCCGCAGCCGGAGCGCCCCAAGAGTTGGCGGCTAGGGGAACAGCCGGGGGGCCCGTGACGGCCCCCTCCGCCGGGGGGCGGAAAGGCCCGCGGGGCCCGGTCAGTTCCCGAAACGCCGGAAGTGGTAGCCCTGGCTGGCCAGGTTGGCCATGGCCTCGTCGGCGCTCATGGCGATGTAGTTCTCCCGCTGGCGGAGGGCCAGCATGCCGGTGAGACGGGGCGTGCCGAACTGGGCCATATCGGGGGGCGGGACAGCGGAGAAATCATCTTCGCGAGCCAACAGAAGCCAGGTCTGCGGGTCATCTTCACTGGTGTAAAGATAAGCCCTGACCAAGGGCCCGGTATCCAACCAAACACCCATGGATAAACCTCTCCACAGCCCGATCAGAGACCGGGCCGCTGGGACTGTGGGGCAAACATTTTGAGATCAAACGAAAATAAGGGCAGGCTTCGCGACTGATGCATCGTAGAACGGCCCGCCTCCCAGGTCAATGGGGGAAGCGGGCCGGGGGCGAAAAATTGCAGGGTTTTCCGGAAATTGACTTCAGAAAGTGATGGTTCTCTCCAGACCGGCGCCGGCCTGCACTTCGATACCCTTGATAAAGCGCGAGGGTCCGGTGCCCGGCGGGCTCTGCACCACCACCTTGTAGCGGGCCGGGGGCAGCAGGAACACCGCCGGCTCCCCGGGCGCGGTGGGGCCGCTGTCCACCTCGCGTTCCAGCTCGCCCACCAGCTGGTACACGGTAACCTGGCCCGGCAGTTCCCGGCCGGCCGCGTTTTTGGCCTGCACGGTGAGTTTGCCCACCTGGAAGGTGGCTTCCAGGCGGACTTCCTGGCCCGGCGGCAGCTTGAAGGCCGGCAGGTCCTCCTGCTGGCGGCTGGCCATGTGCTCCACCCGCACGATGTAATCCCCGGGGGGCGGGTTGAAGCGCGCCGCCTCCCGCGCGTCGCACCAGGCGCCGTCCACCTCCTTGGTGCGGCCCTTGGGCTCCACGGCCAACAAGGTCACCCGGCATTCCAGGAGGTTGCCCGCGGAATCCCGGGCCGCCACCAGGATGCGCGACTCCTCAAAGGAAGCCACCTTGTTCACCTCTTCGCCGTGGTTCAGGGTCACCGGGCCCAAGGTGAGATTCTGTTTGCTCTGTTCATGCCGGAAAACCAGGGAGTAGACCCCGGGCGGCAGGCGGAACACCGCGGGGTTCTGATCCACGGCCCAGGCCGCATCCACTTCGATGCGGCGGCCGGCTTCCAGGCGGTAGACCGTGACCCGCCCCTGCTCCGGCTCGCCCTTCTGATTGGTCACGTAGGCGTTGATGCGCGCCTGGCCAAAGGACACCACCCGGGTGAGGTTCTCCCCCGCCGCCAACTCGAAGGGGCGCATAACCTGGCTCTGGCCGGTTTTCTGCTCGGTCACCACCAGCTTGTATTTGCCCGGGAACAGGGGGATGGCCCGCACGTTGTTCTTGTAGCTCCCGGACTCCAGCCAGCGCTCCTGCCGGGCGCCGAACATGCGGTAGACCACGATCTTGGCGTCGATGGGCAGATCGCCGGCGTCCTTGACCTCCACCCGCAGGCGGGCCACCGGCACGCTCACCTTCTGCACCGTGGTGCCGCCGGCCGGGACCTCCACGCCGGTGATCACCTTTTCCTGGCTGGGCCCGGCCACCCGCACCGTGAGGTCGTACTTGCCGGCCGGCAAGCGGAACTCCGCCTTGGGGCCCTTGCCCCGGGCGGCCACGGCTGTGCCGCCGGCGGGCATCACCCGCACCTCGCTGGCCAGGCCGCCGCCGGCGCCGTCCACGGTTTCCACCACCAAGTTGTTGGGCTCTTCGGCCGCGCGGGCCGGCGCGGCTACGAAGGCCGCGGCCCAGAGCATCACCATGGCCAGGACTAAGGCTTTACGCAAAACACACCTCTTTTGGATCAAGGGCGCGGAGCCGCGCGGCCCCCGCGCCGGGGGCTGATCAGCTTGAATTATAACAGGAGGCGGCCTCAGACTCTCCCCAGCCTTGGCCACGCCTTTTACCGCAGATGCACCAGAAGAGGCAGGCTCAACCCGTCCAGACCTTGTACGCCGCGTGACTTTTGCGGGCCCGGCGGGCCAGCTCGGCCGCCAGCTCGCTGGGGTGGCGGCCCTGGGTGGTGTAGGGCCGGGGCTCCAAAAGCGCTTCCAGCACCCGCACCACCGATTTGGTCAGGGCCCGGGGGTCGTAGCCCCCTTCCAGGGACAGTAGGAGCGGAATCCCCCGCTCCACCGGTCCCAGCGAAGCCAATAGGTTGGCCACGCCGTGGTGCCCCTCGGAGGTGATCTTGGTGCAGCCCAGGGGGTCCCGGTGGTGGGCGTCGAAGCCCGCCGCGCCCAGGATGAGCTGGGGCCGGTAGGCCTTGATCACCGCGGGCAAAAGGTCGGCGTAGAGGCCCACCAGGTCGTCGTCGGCCAAATGCCGCACGATGGGTACGTTCACGGTGTAGCCCCGGCCCGGGCCGTGGCCGGTTTCGTCCCAGTTGCCGCTCCAGGGAAAGGCGTGGAGGTCGTGGGTGGAGAGGTAGAAAACCCCGGGGTCCTGGTAAAAGACCTCCTGAATGCCGTTGCCGTGGTGCACGTCCCAATCCACGATAAGGATACGTTTCAAGCCGAAATGAACTTGAGCATGGCGGGCGGTAATGGCCAGATTGTTGAACAGGCAGAAACCCTCGCCCCGGTCGGGCAGGGCGTGGTGGCCCGGCGGCCGCACCAGGGCGAAGCAGGCCTGCACCTGGCCGGCCAAGAGCGCCTCCAGGCCGGTGAGGCAGGCCCCGGCCGAGAGCCAGGCCGCCAGGCAACTGGCCGCCGAGGCGTGGGTGTCCGGGGCCAGGATGGTGAAGCGGCGATGGGCCGAGGCCAGGATGGCCGCGGTGTAGGCCGGGGTGTGCACCCGCTCCAGTTCCTCCAGGGTGGCGGAGCGGGGCGTGAATTCCTGGAACTGGGTGGGAAAGTCCCAGTCCAGGGCGCGGTAGATCTCGGCCAGGCGCGCGGGCTGTTCCGGGTGGCCCAGCCCGGTCTTGTGGTCCAGGAACCGGCGGTCGCGGACAACTCCCACCAGCATGACGAGACGCCTCCCCCGGCCGTTACCCCGGATATTGCATGGGGCCCAGTGTTGGTAACGGCGAAAATTTGATTTTGATCGTTTTGTCCCTTGATCCCCGCCAGTTGTTCAGTTCACGTTTGGTTCCGTGGCCCGGCACGGCCAGATGTTTGCCGGCAAGGCGACGGACCAGCGACAACCGGAGGCGTAGCCCAAGCTACGCCCCAAAGCTGCGCCCTGGTTGGAGCGAAGTCCCGGGCGCAGCCGGCGGATATCTGGCGCAGCCGGACGCCCGGTTTGCCTGAAATATCCGGGCTGCAAGACCGGGCTTCATGTTGGCACAACTGGGGGCCGGGGCACAAGCGGCCTGGTTGCGGCCTGGTTGCGGCGGATGTTTGACAGGCGGGTGCAAGAGGACTATCCTTGGCGCGGTTGGGTTGCGAGGCCGCGGCAGATCGAGATTTTTATAAGATTTTTGGGGCCCTTCCTTCTTCTCGTCCATTTTCATGCTGCTTCTGGCCCTGGCCTCGTGGGGCGATCTCATACCTGGGGAGCCAGGCGGCTGACCAAGCCCTTGGGGAGCCCTGGTCAGTTTTCTATTACGGTTCGACCGGGCTTGGCCTGGGTCGGGCCGCGGTTGACCGAACCTTTTAAAGGCCCTGGTCAACGTTCTTCTATGGTCCAGAGGACCATTCTAAATACCGCGAGGGAGAAGCGTCTTGCAAGACGAGCACGGCAAACCCGCCGGCCCCGGGGGGCACCCCGGCTTGGCTCAGCGCCTCAAGATGGCCTCGGGCCTGGGTAAGGAATCTTTCCGCCGCATCAGCCTGGCGGTGTTGATTGGTTTGGTGGCCGGCCTGGGGGCCATGGCCTTTTTCGTGGGGCTGGAGTGGCTCCGTTGGTTCTGCCTGGGTTACCTGGCCGGCGCGCCGGCCCCGGCTCCGGACGGCGAGCGCCTGGTGCATCTGGCCGTACACACGCCCTACCGGGCTTGGGTCCTGTTCCTGGTGCCGGTGGTGGGGGGGCTTTTATCGGGGATTTTGGTCTACACCTTCGCCCCCGAGGCCGAGGGCCACGGCACCGACGCCATGATCGACTCCTTCCACAACTTGAAAGGCATCATCCGCACCCGGGTGCCCTTTGTGAAATCGGCCGCCTCCATCATCACCTTGGCCACCGGCGGCTCGGCTGGCCGCGAGGGCCCCATAGCCCAGATCGGGGCCGGTTTCGGCTCCTGGGTGGCCCGCACCCTGAAGCTGCCGGTGCGGGAGCGCCGGCTGTTCGTGCTGGCCGGCTGCGCGGCCGGCTTGGGCGCCATCTTCCGGGCCCCCCTGGGGGCGGCCATCACCAGCGTCGAGGTGCTGTACCGCGAGGACTTCGAGTCGGAAGCCATCATCCCCTGCGTCATCGCCAGCGTCATCGCCTTCAGCCTGTTCACCTTCGTGTTCGGCTTCGACCCCATTTTCGGCACCCCCCGCTTCGTGTTCCGCGACGCCCGGGAGCTTTTGGTCTACGGCGTGCTGGGGCTCCTCTGCGCCCCGGTGGGCTGGGCCTACGTGAAGTTCTTCTACGGGGTGCGCGACTGGTTCCGCACCTTCACCATTCCCAAGCATTTCCGGCCCATGATCGGCGGCATGGGGGTGGGGCTCATCGCCCTGTTCGTGCCCCAGGCCATCGGCGGCGGCTATGGCTATTTGCAGCAGGCCATCTATGGCGAGCTGGCCATCCGGGTGATGCTCATGGCCGCGGCCTTCAAGATCGTCACCACCAGCCTGACCATCGGCTCGGGCGGCTCGGGCGGCGTGTTCGGGCCCACCCTGTTCATCGGCGGCATGCTGGGCGGGGTGGTGGGCCAGGTGGGGCACATGCTGTTCCCCACCGTGGTCACCCAGCCCGGGGCCTACGTGCTGGTGGGTATGGGGGCCTTTTTCGCCGGGGCGGCCAAGGCCCCCCTGGGCGCTCTCTTGATGGTCAGCGAGATGACCTGGTCCTACGGCCTCCTGCCGCCCCTGATGCTGGTGGCGGTCATCGCCATCACCTTCAACAAGGGCGCCTCCATCTACGAGAAGCAGCTGGACAACAAGTTCCAGTCCCCGGCCCACCAGGCCGACGTGACGGTGAACGTGCTCTCGGACCTGAAGGTCTCGGACATCTTCAAGGCGGAATTGCCTTTTGCCAGCCTGAAGAACGACGACAACTTCCGCACCCTGCAACGGGTCATTTCCCAGAGTTCCCAGAGCGTCTTCCCGGTGCTGGACCAGACCGGGTTTTTGACCGGCATCCTGGCCCTGACCAACGTGCGCACCGTGCTTTTCGAGGACTCGCTCCGGGATCTGGTGGTCATGGGTGAGCTGGCCACCCCTCCGGTGAGCCTCTCCCCGGACCAGGACCTCTACGGCGCCATGCTGAAGTTCCTCGAGACTGGCTACAGCCAACTGCCGGTGGTGGGCTACCCCGGCGGCAAGCAGACCGTGTTGGGCCTGTTGAACCACGAGGACGTGATCGCGGCCTACCACTCCGAGGTGAGCCGCCGCATGGCCGCCTGAGAGTCTGTCGGAGAATTGGGAAGATGTGGGGGAAAACCCCTTTTTGTGAACAAAAAGGGGTTTTCCCCCACACCCCCTTTCCTCAAAAAAACTTTATAATTTAGGGTCTTGAGCAACGGTCTTCTTAGTCGTTACCCCTTGGCTTCCGGCCAGGGGCGAAATTGTTGCCCCCCGCCTGTGCTATAATCCCTTCACGAAGCCGGTCCCACGCCCAATTCCCAGCCAGCGAGGGAGGGGTCCATGCCTACTGCGGCCGAGCGCTCTGCCGCCCGCCCCCTGGCCACGGGGGGCGAAGTCGTGGAGGAGGCGGAGCTCCTGGCTTGGAGCGTCAGCTATCCCCTGGTGGGCAATCCCTTTTTCGCCCGGGACATGCTGGCCGGTCTGGGTGCCTCCCTGGTTATCCTCTATTTAATATTGGCGGTGTTCCTGGCTCCGGCCGGCGGAGCCTGGGCAGTGGGCGTGATCCTGCCGGGGTTGCTCCTGATCATCGGGATTTTTTTCCTGGCCGTGGGCCTGTTCGTCTGCCTGGTGATCCTGGGGAACCAGGCCGACGCGTGGTACCGCCTGGACCCCCAGGGGGCGGGCTATCGCGCCGGGCCCCGGCTGCGCTCCATTTCGAACGCCGCCTCCCTGGGCAACCTGCTCACCGGGCAGCTGGGGCCGGCGGCTCTGGGCCGGGCCAGCCTGGAAAAACAGGTGGCCTGGGCCCGGGTGGAGACGGTGCGGACCTCGCCGTCCCGGCTGGTCATCACCCTGGCCCGGGGCTGGCGGCCGCTCTTGCGGCTCTACTGCCCCGACGAGGCGGTGTATGCCCGGGCCCTGGCGGCGGTCCGGCGCCATGCCCCCGGGGCGGCGGGCGCCGGGGCCCCGACCCGGAAGCTGTTGTAAGCCCCGTCCCTTTGGGGCAGTATAAAGGCAGACGCGCACAACCACCCACACGCATACCTGGAGTGCGAACCTTGTTCGAAGAGTTCTTTCGACCCCGCCAGGTGGCGGTGATCGGGGCCTCCTCCCAGCCGGGAAAGGTGGGCCACGACGCCCTGAAGAACCTGGTGAGCTACGGCTTCGCGGGCGAGGTCCTGCCGGTCAATCCCAAGGGCGGCGAAATCCTGGGCAAAAAAGCTTACGCCACTGTCGCCGACCTGCCCGAGGGCATTGACCTGGCGGTGATCGCCATCCCGGCCAAGTTGGTGGCCGACACCGTCCTGGAGTTGGGGGCCAAAAAGGTGAAAGCCTGCGTGGTGCTCACCGCCGGTTTCAAGGAGATCGGCGGCAAGGGCGTGCAGCGGGAAAAGGACCTCAAGGAGGCCATCGACGAGACCGGCATCCGGCTCATCGGCCCCAACTGCGTGGGCATCATGGACACCGCGGTGGGCCTTAACGCCACCTTCGGCACGGCCATGCCCAAAAAGGGGCACATCGGCTTCTTTTCCCAGTCCGGGGCCATGTGCCTGGCCATCCTGGACTGGTCTTTGGAAAACGAGATCGGCTTCTCCAAGTTCATCAGCATCGGCAACAAGGTGGACCTGACGGAAACCGATATTCTGGAACTTATGGTCGAGGATGATAATACTCACGTTATCCTGGGCTATCTGGAGGCCGTGGAGAACGGCAAACGCTTCATGGAGGTGGCCCGGGAGGTCACCCGGGTGAAGCCGGTGATCCTGGTGAAATCCGGGGTCACCTCGGCCGGGGCGCGGGCGGCTTCCAGCCACACCGGGGCCCTGGCCGGCTCGGACGCGGCCTACAGTGCGGCGTTCCGCCAGTGCGGCGTGCAGCGGGCCGGCTCGGTGCGGGAGTTGTTCAACCTGGCCCTGGCCCTGGCCCACCAGCCCTTGCCCCAGGGGCCCAACGTGGGCCTGGTGACCAACTCCGGCGGGCCGGGCATCATCGCGGCCGACGCGGCCGAGAACCACGGCCTGTTGATAACCGGCCTGGAGCCCGAAACCGTGGACGAGCTCCGGAGCTTCCTGCCGGCCATCGCCAGCGTGTACAACCCGGTGGATATCACCGGTGGGGCGCCGGCCGAGTTGTACGGCCGGTCGCTGGCCACGGTGGCCGAGGATCCCAACGTGCATGGGGTGGTGGTGATCATGACCCCCACCGCCACCCTGGTGCCCGAGGACGTGGCCCGGCTCATTGGGGAGGCCAAGAACGAAAAGCCGATCTTCAGCGTGCTCATGGGCCACCATTCGGTGGAGAAGAGCCGCACCTACCTGGTGGAGCGGGGCCTGCCGGCCTACGAGTTCCCCGAGGACGCGGTGGAGGCCATGCGGGGCATGCTGGATTATCAGCGCTGGCGGAACCAGAAACCCCGGAGCCCCCAGATTCTGCCGGGGGACAAGGCCAAGGTGGCCGAGGTCATCGCCGGACTGCGGGCCCAGAGCCGCCGCCAGATGTCCGAGACCGAGGCCCGGGCCTGCTTCGGGGCCTATGGCATCCGGCTGCCCCGCTCCCTGGCCGCCGCCACCAGCGACGAGGCGGTGGCCGCGGCCGAAGAGCTGGGCTATCCCGTGGCCATGAAGATCGACTCCCCGGCCATCAGCCACAAATCCGACGTGGGCGGGGTGAAGGTGAACCTGGCCGACGCCGCGGCGGTGCGCCAAGCCTTCTGGACCATGACCGACGGCGTGAAAATGAGCATGCCCGAGGCCTGGATCCGGGGCGTGCTGGTGCAGGAAATGGTGCGGGGCGGCCGCGAGACCATCGTGGGGCTCTCCAAGGACCCGGGCTTTGGGCATCTGTTGATGTTCGGCCTGGGGGGCATCTACGTGGAGGTCCTGAAGGACGTCAGCTTCCGGGTGGCCCCGGTGAGCCAGGCCGACGCCGAGGAGATGATCCGCGAGATCCGGACCTTTCATCTTTTGCGGGGGGTGCGCGGCGAGCCGCCCAGCGACCTGCCGGCCCTGGCCCAGGTGCTCCTGGCCGTGAGCAGCCTGGCCCATGACTTCCCGGAGGTGGCCGAGGCGGACATCAATCCGCTGTTCGTGCTGCCCCGGGGTCAGGGGGCCGTGGCCGTGGACGCCAGAATTTCGCTCAGCCAGCCGAAGGAAAGGGTTTAGCAAATGGCTCTGTTATACGTGGGTTCGGTGGCCAGCCACTCCGGCAAGAACGTGGTCTGCTTGGGGCTGGGTCACCAGCTTTTGAAGGACGGCAAAAAACTGGCCTACATCAAGCCCTATGGGGCCAGCCCCGCCATGGCCGAGGGCACGGCCATCGACGCCGAGGCCTGGATGATCGCCCAGTCCCTGGGCCTGGAGCAGACTCCGGGCCAGACCAGTCCCGTGGTGGCCAACCAGGATCTCCGGGCCCTGGCCCTTCGCCACCAATGCGCGGACCTGATCCTCCGCATCAAGAAATCGGTGGAGGAGCTGTCGCCGGGCAAGGACCTGACGCTGTTGTCCGGGGCCGGCACCCTGGCCTCGGGGGCCATGTGCGGGGTGGACGCCTTTGCGGTGACCGCGGCCCTGGACACCAAGCTGATCCTGGTGGACCGCTACGAAAACCAGTATTACCTGGACAACCTGGTGCGGGCGGCCGACGTGTTCGGCGACCGGCTGGTCGGGGTGATCATCAACAACACCAACCCCGAGATGAACGACGCCCTGCAAAACGAGGTGATCCCCTACCTGGCCGGCGAGAAGATCACCGTGTTGGGCTGCCTGCCCAAGGATGAGCTTCTCCGGGCGGTGAGCGTGCAGAACCTGGTGCAGATGCTGGGGGCCAGCCTCCTGACGGGGGCGCGCTACGGCAGCCGTTTGGTGAAGCGTTTCTTCATCGGGGCCATGCAGGTGACCCACGCCGGCAAGTTCTTCAGCGGCAGCCGGGACTTCGCCTGCCTGGTGGGCGGGGACCGGCCGGACATCCAGATGGCGGCCATCGAGAGCCACGCGGCCTGCCTGATCCTCACCGGCAACTTCTATCCCTCGGACATCATCCTTTCCCGGGCCGAGGAGAACAAGGTGCCGGTGTTGGTGGTGCGGGCCGACACTTACTCCGCCGCCCACCGGGTGGAGTCCATGCGCCACCGCATCAGCCTGCAGGACGAGGAAAAGATCGGCCGCGCCGAACAACTGGTGCGGGACAACGTGGACTTCAAGGCCCTGTACCAGAAGCTGGGGCTGTAGCCGGGGCCTGGGCGCTCCCCAGAGAATCCAAAAAAAACACCGCCCCGCGGGGCCGTCAGCACGGCGGGCCGGGGGGCGGTTTTCTTTTCCCGCGCCCGGCCCCGGCCGGCCTCTTGCCGGTTCACACCAGGCGGTTGGGCGGCTCCTCGCCGGCCAAAAAGGCGGCCACGTTGCCGGCGGCCAGGCGGGCCATGGCGTCGCGCACCTCGCGGGTGGCCGAGCCCAGGTGGGGCGAGAGCACCACGTCGTCGCGGCCCAGGAGCCCGGCGTGGACCTGGGGCTCGTATTCGTACACGTCCAGGGCCGCGCCGGCGATGAGGCCCTCTTCCAGGGCGCGCACCAGATCGGCCTCGCGCACGATGGGCCCCCGGCCGGTGTTGATGAGATAGGCCGTGGGACGCATGCGGCCGAAAGCCTGGTAGTCGAAGCGCCCCCGGGTCTCCGCGGTGAGGGGGGCGTTGATGCAGAGGTAGTCCGAGCGGGAGAGCAGGTCCTTGAAGCTCACCATTTGGGCCCCCAAGAGTTCGTGGGCCTCTTCATTGAGCCGCCGGTTGTGGTAGAGGATCCTCAGCCCAAAGGCCCGGGCCCGCTGGCCCACGGCCAGGCCGATGCGCCCCAGGCCGAAGATGCCGAGCGTCTTGCCGGCCAGATCGTTGCCCAGCATGAACAGGGGGGCCACGCCCTGGAAGCCGCCCGCCCGCACCAGGCGGTCGCCTTCCACCAGGCGGCGGGAGAGGCTCAGCAAGAGGGCCATGGTCAGATCGGCGGTGGCGTCGGTCAAGACCCCGGGGGTGTTGCTGAGCATGACCCCCAACTCCCGGGCGGCCTCCAGGTCGAAGTTGTCCACCCCCACCGCGAAATTGGCCACCAGCCTCACCTCGGGCCGGGCCTCCAGAAAGGCGCGGTCTATGCGGTTGCTGAGCACGGCCAGGACGGCGCGGCAGCCGGCCGACATTTCCAGCAGCTCTTCCTCCGTGAGGTCGCGGTCATGGGGGTTGACCACCATATCACACAGGGGCTCCAGGATTTCCAGCCCGGCCTGGGGGATGCGCCGGGTCACCAGGACCTTTTCCATGCCTACCTCGAATTCAATTTTTCCAGGAGAGGGGGTTCGCTCAGCGAGTCCGCCTCGTTGCCGTAACCACGCTGTTCCCAATAGCCCAGGACCTCGTGGTCAGTCAGCTCCACCCGGACCACCCATTTGGCCCATTTGTAGCCCAACTTGCCTTCAGCCACCAGTTGGAAGGGGAAGCCGCGGCGGGCGTCCAGGGGGAGCCCGTTGACGTGGTGGCCCAACATGGCGTGGCTTTTGGCCAGGTCGGCCAGGGGCAGGGCGGTGCTGTAGCCGTCGGCGCTGTGGAACACCGCCCAGGTGGCGTTCGCGCGGGGCCTCGCCCGGGCGAACAGGGCCGTCAGGGGCGTGCCGTCCACCAGCAGGCGCTCGGACCAGCCTTCCACGCAGGGCAACAGCACCACCCGGCGCTGGGGGTCCATTTTGACCACCTGGGCATAGGTGAGCGAGAGGGGGTGGGCCACCAGGCCGTCCACCTGTAGGCGGAAATTGCCCGGGTCCACCTTCTGGGGGCCGCGGATGGAGTTGTCGTAGTCGCGGTCAAAGGGGCTCAGGGCTTGGCCCTGGTAGGCGCGGATCTCTTGGGCGGCCGGCGGGGCCGGGGCGGGAGGGGCGGCGGAGGCCGAGAGCGGCGCGGAGCCCAGGGCCAAGACCCAGGTCAGGGAAAGCGCGAGGAAAGTGGCCAGGCGGCAGCGCCCGTGGACGCATGGCGCGACCAGGCGGGAGGGGGGCATTATTTCCTCCGAAATTAGGTTGGCCTGCTGGAGCCAGTCTAGCAGGATATCCGGGCGGAACCCAAGCGGGCTGGGGAGGAGGGGAGAAATACCTTGACCCAGGCTGGAATTACGCTGGGCCGGGAAGCGGCCGGCGGCGGAGGATTAGTGGTCAGGTGGATTGACCCGCCAGGTGCGATTCGCAATATGCGTGCCCTTGAGGTCTTTATCCATTTACCCAACGTGGTTCGGCAGAAACTTGGACCAGGAACAATATGAAGTTTTTTGGGGGATGGGGGGTGTGGGGGGAAGGGGTCCTTTTCACAAAAATGGACCCCTTCCCCCCACATCTTCCAACTCCTACCCCACCCCGCAGGCCAGATTTTCTTCCCCGCTTTCCACCGGGCCCAGGGGGGCGCGGCGGTCGCGCACCCAGACGCTGCCGGGGCGGCTTTTGGCGTAGCGTTTGACCTCGGCGGCCCGGCGGCCGACCTCGCTCAGCTCGCAGCGGCCTTGGCAGTCCACGATGCCCAGGCTGACGCTGCACAGGGGGAAGCGGCCTTTGCGCCCTTCCCGGTCCTGGCCTTCCACGTAGCCCCGGGCCAGGTCCGGGGCGCGGTAGAGCCGGGGGGCCAGGCGGGTGAACAGCCGCACCACCGAGGTGCACAGACGCTCGGCTCGTGCGGGCTGGGTGATGACCACGAAATCGTCGCCGCCCACATGGCCCAGGAAGCTGCCTTCGTCGCCGTGGCGCCCCAGGGCCCAGCGGAGGATGTCCGCCAGCAGGATGATCATGCGGTCGCCCTGCTCAAAGCCGTAGGTGTCGTTGTAGATCTTGAAATGGTCCAGGTCCACGTAGATGAAGCTCACCGGATCGGACCCCTGGCAGCGGCGGCTGGTCTCGGTCTCCAGGGAGAGGCCGCCGGGCAGGCCGGTCAGGGGGCTGGCTCCCTTGGCCACCTCCACCTGCATGCGGGCCAGGGCGTCCAGCATCTTCTGCACGCTGACGATGCCCGTGAAGATGTTGTCCTCAGTTACGATAATATGGTCGTAAATCTTAAACCTGTCGCGGCTGGTGGCCAGGGCGGCCACCTGCTCCACCGGGGTGGAGCCGTCCACGATCAGCGGCGCGTCATCCATGACCCGCTCCACGGGGCGCTCGTAGTACAGCGCCGTGCCAAAGTAGGTGCCGAGCGTGCGGTCCAGGCTGTGGCTCATCACCAGGCCCACGGGCCGCTGGTCCTCCACCACCACCACCCCGCTGATGGGGTGGTTGTCCAAGAGGCCCTTGACCTGGCGCACCTTGGCCCCGGGGCCCACCTGGGCCGCGGCCTCGGCCAGCTCGCGCACGGCCAGGGAGCGGGAGCGCAGCGCCTGGTCTTTCTGGGGCGAGGGCAGGCGGAAGGGCAGCTCGCGGCCGGGCCGGGGCTTGGGCCGGTCTGGGCGGGCCAGGTGAAAGCCCTGGCCGAAATGCACCCCCATGGCCATGAGGCTGGACAGCTCGGTGGGGGTCTCGATGCCCTCGGCCACGATGGCCGAGCCGATTTTGTTGGCGAAGGTGACCAGGGTTTCCAAGAGGGCCCGCTGCACCGGGTTGTAGTCGATGCCCTGCACCAGGCTCATGTCCACCTTGATGTAGTCGGGCCGCACCCGGGCCAGGCGCGACAGGCCGGAGTAGCCGGTGCCCACGTCGTCGATGGCCACCAGATAGCCCTGGGCCCGGTAGTGCTCCAGGGTGCGGTCGAACAGGGTGAAATCCCGGATGGAGTGGCGCTCGGTGATCTCGAACACCACGTTGGAGGGCCGGAGCCCGTGGCGGTCCAACAGCTCCAGGGTCTCGCCGCTCTTGAACTGGGGGTCGCCCAGGGTGTGGGGGTGGATGTTCAGGAACAATTTCTGGCCCGGGGCCAGGCCGCCCAGGCCGCTCACCGCCCGCTCGCGGCAGACCCGCTCCAACTGGAAGATGGAGCCCACCTCCTCGGCAAAGTCAAAGAGGATCTTGGGGGAGGTGAAATGGCTGTCCCGGGGGCCGCGGGCCAGGGCTTCCCAGCCCAGCACCTCGCCGTCCGCCAGGTTCACGATGGGCTGGTAGACCGCGTGCAAGAGCGGCTCCTCGATGACCCGGCGGAACTCGGTCATGAGCCCCAGGCCCCGGGCGTCCAGGGAGCGTTCCGCCGCTTGGCGGGCGTCGCCCAGGGCGGTGAAGATGAGGCTTTCCAGGTCGTGGCCGGGGTGGCTCTCCACCAGGGCCGGGCCCACCTCCACCCCCAGGCTCTGGCCGGTGAGCCGCACCACCTCCTGGTTGAGCTGGTTGCGGGTGCGGAGCTTCAGGGCCAGGGCCAGGTCCAGGGCGTGCTGCATGAACAGGCCGCGGCCCTCCAACAGCACCAGGTAGGAGTGGTTGTCCACGGTTTCCAGATGGCAGGCGGCGTCGGGGGGCAGCACCTCGGGCAACAATTCTGCCAGGATGCTCCCCAACTGCTGGGCGATGGCCTCGCCGGCCTCGCCGCCGTAGAGCCGGGCGAACAGGGAGTGGCCGGTTACGCTGATCCAGAAGAGCACCAGGGGATCGCCGTTTTCCAGGAGGTCCTCCAGCCGGGAGCGGACGGGGGCCTGTAGAAAGCGGAAGGTGTGAGGCGTGGGGCGGTGACGCGGCACGGTGTGACTCCAACTCATGCCTCTGCCCACGGGGGACAGCTCGGTCTGCATCAGGCTGGGTTCCTTCCATAATCCGGGCGGCCGGCCGGGCGCGGCCGACGCCCTGGAGGGGCTTAGATCGGTTATTCCAGGAGTTTACGAGACATATTGGAACACGTGAAGGTTACGAAAACGTGACGGCCGCGCGAAAAGGCGGGGGAGAATCCCCGGCCCCGGAGCCGGAGGAGCGGAAGGGTCCGGCCGGGCCGCGAGGATGCCGGGAAGGCAGCCCCGGCCGGCGCCGGTCGAAAGGCCGGGACCCCGGGGGGCGAGCCTCGCGGCCGGGTCTTTACCTGGCCAGGTTTGTATGGTAGCAATGAGACCGGATCGAACCGGACGATACCGCCCCGGCCTGGCGGCCGGCGGGAGGCTACGGACCGGCCTTTGATCCCCGCAAGTCCCCTGCATCCGAGCTGTAATGCATAAACCGCGGCCAGAACCCCGGCGCGCCCCGGGCTCCGGCCGCTCTTGTCACGGGCCGGCCGCCATCGGCCCGGGGCTGCCAACCGCATTCCTGCGCCGCGCGGACCCGGCCTCCGCCCCCGCCGGCTCCGCCTTTTGCGAGGAGAACCGTCATGAGCCAAGAGGATCGCCGCCTGGATCAGCTCTCGGTGAGCACCATCCGCATGCTGGCCGCGGACATGGTGGAAAAAGCCAACTCCGGGCACCCGGGCATGCCCTTGGGGGCCGCGCCCATGGCCTATGTGCTGTGGTCCCGCTTCCTCCGCCACAACCCGGCCGACCCGGCCTGGGCCAACCGGGACCGCTTCATCCTGAGCGCCGGCCACGGCTCGGCCCTGTTGTACGCCCTGTTGCACCTGACCGGCTATGACCTGAGCCTGGACGACCTGAAGGACTTCCGCCAGTGGGAGAGCCGCACCCCGGGCCATCCGGAGTACGGCGTGACCCCGGGGGTGGAGTGCACCACCGGGCCCCTGGGCCAGGGCTTCACCATGGGAGTGGGCATGGCCCTGGCCGAGCGCTTCCTGGCCGAAGAGTTCAACCGCCCCGGCCTGGACCTGCTGGACCACTACACCTACGCCATCGTGTCCGACGGCGACCTCATGGAGGGCGCGGCCAGCGAGGCCGCCAGCCTGGCCGGGGCCCTGGGCCTGGGCAAGCTCATCTATCTATATGACGACAACCACATCTCCATCGAGGGCGGCACCGAGCTGACCTTCACGGAGAACGTGAACATGCGCTTCGAGGCCTACGGCTGGCACACCCTGTCCGTGGCCGACGGCAACGACTTGGAAGCCATCGCCGCGGCGATCACCGCGGCCCAACAGGTGACCGACCGCCCCAGCCTCATCAAGATCACCACCCACATCGGCTGGGGCACCAGCAAGGTGGATTCGCCCTCCTGCCACGGCGAGCCCCTGGGGGCCCAGTGCCTGTTGGATTCCCGCAAGGCCATCGCCTGGCCCGAGGAGCCGTTCCACCTACCGGTCGAGGTCAAGGCCCACCTGGGCCGGGCCCGGGAGCGCGGCGCGAGGGCGCAGCAGGCCTGGCAGGACCTGGCGGCCAAGTTTGAGGCGGCCGACCCCGCGGCGGCGGCGCGCTTCCAGGAACAGATGGCCGGCCGCCTGCCCGCGGACTGGGACGCCGAAGTCCCGGGGTTCGCCGCGGCCGACGGCTCCCTGGCCACCCGGGCGGCCAGCGGCAAGGTCTTGAACGGCCTGGCCAAGCGGGTGCCGAACCTGGTGGGCGGCTCGGCCGACCTGGCCCCCTCCACCAAGACCGTCATCGCCGGCAGCCCGGACCTGCGGCCCGGCCAACCCGCCGGCGGCCGCAACCTCCGCTTCGGGGTGCGGGAGCTGGGCATGACCGGGGTGGTCAACGGCATGGCCCTGCACGGCGGGGTGCTGCCCTACGGGGCCACCTTCTTCGTGTTCTCGGACTTCATGCGCCCCGCCCTGCGGCTCGCGGCCCTCCAAGGCTGCCACGCCATCTTCGTCCTCACCCACGACTCCATCGGGGTGGGCGAGGACGGCCCCACCCACCAGCCGGTGGAGCAGCTCATGAGCCTCCGGCTCATGCCCGGCCTCACCATCCTGCGCCCGGCCGACGCCAATGAGACCGCCGCGGCCTGGAAGACCGCGCTGCTCCGCCAGGGGCCGACCGTGCTGGTGCTCTCCCGCCAGGGGCTCCCCATCCTGGACCCGGCTACCCATCCCGTGGCCGCGGGCGTGCCCCGGGGCGGCTATGTGCTGGCCGACTGCGAGGGCGCCCCCGAGGTGCTCCTCGTGGGCACCGGCAGCGAGGTGCACCTCTGCCTGGGGGCCCAGGCGGAACTGGCCGGCCTGGGCATCCGGGCCCGGGTGGTGTCCCTGCCTTCCTTTGAACTGTTCTACGAACAGGACCAGGCCTACCGTGACCAGGTGCTGCCCCCGGTGGTGACCGCCCGGGTGGCCGTGGAGGCGGGGGTCACCCTGGGCTGGGAGCGCATAGTGGGCGATCACGGCGCCATCATCGGCCTGGACCGCTTCGGCGCCTCGGCCCCGGGCAAGGTGGTGCAGGCCGAGCTGGGCTTCACCGTGGCCAACGTCACCGCCAAAGCCCGGCAGGTGCTGGGGCGGTAAGATTCTTTCGGAGGAAGAGGAAGATGTGGGGGGAAGGACCCTTTTTTGAAAAAAAGGGTC
>JAHLLK010000077.1 GCA_020444165.1 Deltaproteobacteria bacterium
GCCGCGTCGCCGCGGCGGGCAATGCGTGTCGTGCGAGGTTAGTTTATAGACCGGACGTGGTACGCTCCCGACGGGAGGCCGCACACTATGTGGGCCTATGGTGCCGCGTCGCCGCGGCTCGCAATGCGGGTCGGGGGAGGTTAGTTTTCAGACCGGACGCGGTACGCTCCCGACGGGAGGCCGCACACTATGTGGGCCTAATGTGCCGCGTCGCCGCGGCGGGCGTAGCGGGTCGTGCGAGCTTAGCTTTCAGATCGGGCGTTGTTCGCTCCCGACGAGAGGCCGCGTGCCACGGCGGGCAATGCGTGTCGTGCGAGGTTAGTTTATAGACCGGACGTGGTACGCTCCCGACGGGAGGCTGTGACCAAGGTTTGCCCACGTTGAACTAACAACTCCGTCCCCTGGCTCATGCCGGGGGGCGTTCTTTTTCTCGCGCTGCCTCACGCTCCGTCGCAGGCGAACCGCGGTAGACCGCCCTCTGCCTCCGCCCTAACCGCCTCCCGCTTACCGCTTGCCGCTTCTCTCTTTCTCCGGATTATCTCGCCCCTTGGAAGGCAAAAAATGTTCGCCGAATCTCGGATGGCGCGTGAGCGGCCCGCCCGACCAAGCACCTCCTTCCATCCCAAGGAACATTTTTTTGCCGCCAAGGGGAACGCCCCCGCCTCAGCAGGGCGAGCGGGGAACGGTCAACCCCGAGCGAAGCGAGCCAAAGGGGAGGGTTGACCGGCTCCCAGCCGACCTGCTATCCCCCGCTTCCTACCATCGCCCAACGTTCTCCCCCTCTTCTCTAAACCCTGCCAGCTTCGCGCCCCAGACCAAACAACCCGGAGGCGCCTCCACACGCGTCTCCTCCGGATTTTCCCCAGGCGTCTGACAGCATCTACTCCCGGGCCAGGGCCCCCAAAAGCCGGGGCAGGGGCAGCATCCCCAGGTAGGCCCCTTCCCAGGTGATCACCAGGGGGTCATGCAGGCGCGGCTCCGGGCGCTCCAGGGCCCGGTGGGCCGCCTCCCGCAGGGAAGCCGCCGCGTCCACGCACAGGAACTCCCGCTCCATGATCGCCGCCACCGGCTGGTCCCAGCCCGTCTCACCGTAGCTCTTCCCCGCCAGATCCCCGCCCAGCCGGGCGTGGCTCACCAGGCCCACGGGAAGCTCCCCTTCCAACACGGCCAGGGCAAAGAAGGGCGGCCGGCCGGCCAGGGCCTCCCGGACCTCCCGCAGGGTGGCCTCGGGCGCCAGGGTCGGCCACGCCTCCAGCAGCTCCTCCAGGGGGAACGGCCCCTTTTCCGGGCCGAGTTTGCTCCGGTAATCCCGCACCTGGTAGGTCTCCACCGGCTGGGCGATGCCCTTGGCCTTGATGACCCCTCTTTTGCGGCAAGCAACCACGTCTTTCACCAGGGACCAAGTCTCACGCGCGATGAGAATCTGGTCAGGGTCGGCGGCTTGTTGCAACCGGAAAGCCAGGTTCACCTGCCCGCCGATCACGGTGTATTCCATCTTGCGTTGGCTGCCGAAATTGCCCACCGTGCAGAACCCGGTGTTGATACCGACCCGGATCTGGAAGGGCCGCTGGATGCCCTGGGCGGCCCAGTCCCGTTGCAGCCCGGCCATGGCCTCGCGCATCTCCAGGGCCATGCTCACGCAGGCCAGGGCGTCCTCCCGGGCGCCTAGGCTGGCGGGGTCGCCGAAGAACACCAGGATGGCGTCGCCCATGAACTTGTCGATCGTGCCGCCGTGCCGCAGGGCGATCTCCGACATCTCGTTCAGGTAGTGGTTCAACAAACCCGCCAGCTCCTCGGGCTCCAGGTTGTCGGCGGTCTCGGTGAAACGCACGATGTCCGAAAAGAAGATGCTCAATTTTTTGCGGTGGCTGCCAATGTTGGCGCCGGCCTGGCCCTCGAAGATGGCCTGATAGAGCTGGGGTGAAACGTAGCGCGAGAGGTTTTCCGACACCTCGGCGATGCGGCGGCGGCTTTCGATCAGCTCCAGGGCGTTGACCACCCTGGCCTTCAGCACCGGGACCACGAAGGGTTTGGTGATGTAGTCCGCCGCTCCCATTTCCAAGCCCCGCAGCTCGTGCTCGTCCTGGCTCATGGCGGTGATGAAGATCACCGGGATGCCCCGGGTGGCCGGATCGTCCCGGAGGCGCCCCAGCACCTCAAAGCCGTCCATGCCCGGCATCATGATGTCCAAAAGGATCAGATCCGGCCGCAGCTCCGCGGCTGCCTCCAGGGCGCCGGGCCCGTCCAGGGCCACGCTCACTCCGCAGATATCGCCCAGGGCGTCCACCAGGATGTCCAGGTTGGCCTCGGTGTCATCCACGGCCAGGACATTGCAGTCGGCCAGGCTTCTTACCGGCATGCCGCCTCCCGATTAGCTTTGGGCCCCATCAAACCAAGGGAAGGAAACTAATTTGAGACCGTTGCACAAGGCTTCCTGCCTTGTGCAACGTCGGGCCATCCTTGGCCCACCTCGGCCATTGCATGCCTTAATCGCGTTCCACGACCATTTTATCGGCAACATCAAGATGATATATGTGTTTAGCCATGCAATGGCCTCAATTTACACCACATTGCCTTTCCTTTTGGAAAGGGGTGTGGGGAAAACCTTTTTCTTTGGGCGGCCAAAGAAAAAGGTTTTCCCCAGCTCTTTCTCCAAAATGCCGTACCCCCGGCGGCCATAGACGGCCACGAGGACCAGGGGCAGGAACATCACGATTTCCAGGGCCATGCCCTGGAGGGAGCGGGTTTGGTGCAAGAGGCCCCAGAGGCCGGCGGGGGAGTGGGCGTAGTAGGCGGTGGGCACCAGTTGCACCGGGGAGAGCCAGGCTTGGTGGCTCCAGGGCCAGAAAAAGGGCACCCCGGGGCCGCCGGCCATGAGGCAGTCCAGGAGCGGGTGGGCGGCCGCCACCAGGAACATGGCCGGCCAGGCGCGGGCCAGGCCTGGCCAGCCCTGGCGCAAGGCGGGCAGCGCGGCCACCAGGGCCAGGAGCAGGGCCGCCACCAGGCTGTGGCTGGGGCCGCGGTGGGTCACCGCGTGCGGCCAGAGCATGGCCGCCACCACGTCCAAATCCGGGGCCACGGCCAGCCCCAGGGCCAGCAGCCCCCCCGGCCAGCCGGAGGGCAGGCCGGCCGGCCGCTCCAGGGCCTTGTACACCGCGAGCCCGGCCAGGGCATGGCCCACCAGGCTGCTCATGGCCGGGGAGCCCCCTCCGGCGGGGTGGAGCGGGAGGGCCTCATCGCACCCCGCCACCGGGGGTGGGGGTGGCGCCCAGGGCCTGACCGATCTGTAGCATGAGCCACAGGTAGAAATTGAGGGGCTCGCCCTTGATGCCGCTTTGGCCGTTCAGGCCCCAGTCGGTGAGGACCATATCCGTGTCCGCGGTCTTGGCCAGCACCAGCCCCAGGGGCGGGACCTCCTCGCTCACCACGGTTTCCACGGGATGGCCGGCGGCATCCCGGCCGCCTACCTCGATAACCGCAATTTCGCGCCCAGCCACGGTGCGGCGTCCCCGATTGGGAGCTCCGTCCAGGCTGATGGGTTTGAAATCGCCCACCTGGGGGTCCTCGCCCTGGTAGAAGCTCTCCGGCACCACAAAGGGGTCGTAGCCCGCCGGCTGCACCACCACCTCGCACAGGGTTCCGGGGCCCCGGGGGGTGTCCTGGGCCAGGAGGCGGGTGACCACGGTCTCCCCCTTGGCGGTGGTCACCGCGATCTCCATCCAAAACCCGGGCTGGTCGCGGCAGGTGGCGCGCTCCAGGGTGGTCAGGCGCATGCGGTAGTTTTCCTGCTTCTTCTTGTCCTTCACCTGGTACACGGCCCAGGCCCCGGGCTGGTAGTGGAAGGCGTCGCCCACCAGGGGCACGGGTTTCTGCCCCTGCACCGGGGTGTCGCCGGCCGCCAAGGCGGGGCCGGGCGCCCAGCCCCCGCCGGCCAACAGGACCAGCCCGGCTCCCATGGCCAACCTGGTCCAGGCCCGCCAAAGGGCCAGCTTTTGCTTACGCATGCTTCTTGTTTCCTCCCGGGGAAGGTTTTCGCGGGGGCAGGCGGGGCGTGGGGGGGCACCTCCATCCAACCCGGTAAGGGCCTCGTTTGGCAAGCCCCAAATTGTCCGGGCGGGGCCGGGAGGCTTCCTGCTGGTTTTTGACGGGGAGGGGCTTACAATCTTAAAGGAGAGCGGCCGGGGGCCAGCCCCGGCCCGGGCCGCGATCCCGTTTATCCCAGCCATAAGGAGGCCCCATGGGAGAAACCCGCCGTATTAAGAAAGTTTACCGCAGCCGGCCCACCATCGAGGGCGCGGGGGTGCACCTCAAACGGGCCTTGGGCCAGAGCGAGGCCCCGCAGTTCGATCCCTTCCTCTTGCTGGATGATTTTCACGGCACCGATCCGGCCCTGTACGAGGCCGGCTTTCCCTGGCATCCCCACCGGGGCATCGAGACCATCACCTACGTGCTCACCGGCGAGGTGGCCCACGGCGACAGCCTGGGCAACTCCGGGGTGATCCAACCAGGCGACGTGCAGTGGATGACCGCCGGCCAGGGCATAGTGCACCAGGAGATGCCCCACGGCGACCAGCGGGGGGTGCTTTGGGGCTTGCAGCTCTGGGCCAATCTGCCGGCCAGCCACAAGATGATGCCGCCCCGCTACCGGGGGTTGACCGCGGCGGAGATCCCGGCGGTGGAGGCGCCGGGCGGGGCCCAGGTGAAAGTCATCGCCGGGGAGATCGCCGGGGTGGCGGGCGCGGTGCGGGACATCGTGACCCTGCCCCAATATTTGGACGTGAGCCTGCCGGCCGGGGCCGAGTTCCGCCACGCCATCCCGCGGGGCCACACCGTGTTGGCCTACGTGCTGGAGGGGCGCGGCTATTTTTGCGAGGACCAGGACCGCTTCGCCCACGAATCCGTGGACGCCCAGTGGTACGATTTGACCCGGGAGCCCTACCTGGGGCCCGAGACCCTGATCTGGTACACCGACGGCGACGAGGTGAAGGTGACCACCCAGGACCTGCCGGCGCGCTTCCTGTTGATCTCGGGCCAGCCCCTGGGCGAGCCGGTGGCCTGGTGGGGGCCCATCGTGATGAACACCCAGGAGGAGCTGCGGGCCGCTTTCGAGCAGTACCAGAACGGCACATTCCTGAGCGGCGGAAAATAGCTTAGGATGTGGATTTTCGGACGCGGGCGGCTTCGCCGGTCCGGGGCGCAAAATGTGGTCTGAAAAACTGGAAATCACTAGCGGAACCAAGGCACCAAATCAACTCGTGGTCGGACCAGCCACCCGTCCCCTCACAAATGATCCGGACTGGCTCCCCCCCCGGACCGGTAGCGCCGCTCCTCCGCGCGAAAGGACAAGGCCATGGCCGCCGAGCCTCTGGAGGCCCTCATCTTTGATTTCGACGGCACCCTGGCCGTTTTGAACCTGGACTTCGACTTGATGCGCCAACGGGTGCGCGAGATGGCCCGGGCGCGGGGCTATGCCGGCGCGTGGCCCGCGGGCCACCTTTTGGAGGAGGTGGCGGGGTTGACCCGGAGCCTGGGCCCGGAGTTCGCCAGGGCGGCCGAGGAGATAATCGGCCAGGTGGAACTGGAGGCGGCGGCGCGGGGGGAGCTGTTCCCCTTCAGCCGGCCCCTGTTGGCCTCGGCCGGGGAGCGGGGCCTGGCCGTGGGCATCATCACCCGCAACTCCGGCGGCGCGGTGCGCCGGGTATTTCCCGATTTGGCCCTCTATTGCCGGGCTTTCGTGCCCCGGGAGGAGGCGCCCCGGCCCAAACCCCACCCGGAACACATCCTCATCGCCCTGGCCCGTCTGGGCCTGGCCCCGGAGCGGGCGGCCATGGTGGGCGACCACCCCACGGACATGGAGGCCGCGCGGGCGGCCGGCTGCCTGGGGGTGGGGGTGGCCAGCGGGCGGACCGGGGAGGAGGAGCTGTGGCGGGCCGGGGCCCAGGTGGTGTTGCCCTCCGCCGGGGAGCTGTTGACCTGGCTGGACGCCAGGGAGGCCGAACCGGTGGCCCTGCCGGCCGGGGCGTGATACCACAGGACATGACCCTGGCCCAACTCAGATGAAACTCTAAAGTTTTTTGGGGGAAGGGGGGTGGGGGGGGAAACCCCTTTTTTCTCAAAAAAAGGGGTTTCCCCCCACATTCCCATTTCTTCACTTAAACCGGAAAATCCACCTTGATCTTGAACAGTTCTATGGCGGGCATGGAGCAGATCTCGGCCACGCCGGTTTTTTCGGCGATATCGGCCAGGTGTTCGTCGATTTCTGCCATGGTTTCGGCGATGAAGGTGAACCAGATATTGTAGTGGTGGCCGCGGCGGTAGTTATGGGTGACGCCGTGGTAGGAGTTCACCAGGTCCACGAACATTTCGATCTTGTCGTCGGGCACCTTGGCCCCGCAGAGGGTGGAGGCGAAGCCCAAGAGTGAGCTGTTGAAGTTGCCTCCGATGCGCCGGATGACCCCGATCTTTTTCAGGCGGGCCAGGCGCTCCAGCACCGTATCCTCGGGCAGGCCCAACTTCCGCCCCAGCACCAGGTAGGGACGCTCGTCCAGGGGCAGGCGCGACTGCACGGCCCGGAGGATGGCCCGGTCGATGTCGTCCAGGTTGGCGATGTCTTCCGCGGATTCCTGGGCGGCGGTCTGCATGCTGTTGGTCACTTTTCCGTTCTTTCCCCCGGGCGGCCCCCTTGGTTCCTCCCGGGTGTTGAGGGCGGCTCCCGGCTTATTGGTCCCGCAGGCGTGCCGGCTGGTACAGGCACAGGGGCTCTTCGGCCAGCTCGTTGCCGGTGGCCTCATAGGCCCGGGCGCGGCAGCCGCCGCAGACCCGCCGGTATTCGCAGATGCCGCATTTGCCTTCCAACAGGTCCGGATCGCGGAGGCGGCGGAACAGCTCGCTCTCGGCCCAGATTTGGCTGAAGGGCTGCTCCTGCACGTTGCCGGCCGCCAGCTCCAGGTAGCCGCAGGGCTGCACCTGGCCCACGTGGCTCACGAAAGCGAAGCCCGAGCCGCCCAGGCAGCCCTTGCTCACCGCGTCCAGGCCGTGGGTCTCGAAGGTGAGCTTCTCGCCGGTCTCCTGGGCCCGCTGGCGGATCACCCGGTAGTAGTGGGGGGCGCAGGTGGCCTTCAACTCCAGGGGCACCTCGCCCCGTTGGTCCGCGAACCAGCCCAGCACCTTTTCGTACTGCGCGGCGGAGATGATCTCCTCGGTCAGCGCCCGGCCCCGGCCGGTGGGCACCAGCAGGAAGATGTGGTGGGCCACGGCGCCCAGTTCCACGGCCAGGGCCAACAACCGCTCGATCTGGTCCAGGTTGCCCCGGGTGATGGTGGTGTTGATCTGGAAGGGCAGCCCCGCTTCCCGGGCCGCGGCCATGCCGGCCAGGGCGCCGGCGTAGGCCCCGGGCTGGCCCCGGAAGCGGTCGTGGCTGGCCTCGTCGGCCCCGTCCAGGGAGATGGACAGACGCTGGATGCCGGCCTCCTTCAGCTCCCGGGCCTTGGCGGGGGTCAGGAGGGTGCCGTTCACGGCCATGACCATGCGGAGCCCCAGGTTGTGGCCGAAGCGGGCCAAATGCAGGATGTCCGGCCTGAGGAGGGGCTCGCCGCCGGTGAGGATGATGATGGGCTTGCCCAGGGTGGCCAGGTCGGTCAAAAGCGCCTCGCCCTGGGCCGTGGTCAGCTCGCCCTCGTATTCCTCGTTCTCCGCTCCCGCGCGGCAATGCACACAGGAGAGGTTGCAGCGCCGGGTGGTTTCCCAGGCCAGAAGCCGCAGGGTGGGCAGCCCGCCCTTTTCGCCGCCGGGATGGCCGCCGGGGTGGCCGCCGGGATGGCCGCCCTTGTTTCCGTGTGGGTTTTCGGTCATGCCCCGTGTTCCTCGGGTGTGGGGTGAGTTCCGGGCCCTCTGTGGGGGGTGATGCCAACCCTCAAATAATAAGAACGATTGCCGGTTAAGCACGCCCGGAATGCCGCCCCCGTGGCCGGAGGACCCGCGAGGCGGCGCTCATGATAGCAATTTCTGAATTTAACGGCGCGGCGCGGGCTTGGCAAGGGAATTGCCGGAACGGCGGCCGGAAACCCCCGGCGGCGCGCCCGCCCCGAGGCCAAAAAGCCGGCCCCGCCGCGGGGGCAGGGCCGGCCAGCCGTGAGCCCGGGTGGAAGCGGCCTACTTGATGACCTGGTCCGCGCTCTGCAGGAGGTCGTAGGGGATGGAGATCCCCAGCTTCTCCGCCGTCTTCAGGTTGCAAATGATGGAGCCCTTCTTGGCGGTGGTCACCGGGAAGTCGCCGGCTTTCTTGCCTTGCAGGATCTGGGCCGCGAGCTGGGCCGCCTCGAAGCCGTGCTCCTCGCCGGACTCGGCAATGCCGCACAGGACCCCGTCCTCCATGGCCAAGGCGAAGAAACCCGCGCTGGGCTTGTTATTGTTGGCCGTGGTCCAGGCCATGACCTTCTTGAGACCATTGCACGGCATTTACTGACTAACAATAATTATAACAACCGCTTATCTATTTTTTGATAGTTTTTGGTTGCAATGGTCTCTCTAGGAAATTCGATAGATGATAAACAACGGCGTATTGGGGGGCAAGAGCGGGTGGGGGCGGCGCTCCGGGCCTGGCGGGGACGGGAAAAGGCCCGTAAGGCTACGGCAGGCAGGCGATTTCTCCCCGAACGGTCAGGCCAGGCTCGCCGGGCTGGCCGGCAGCTCCTGGAACAGATGGGCCAGGTCCAACAAGAGCACCAGGTCGGCCTCGCCAGGCCGGCGGCCCACCCCGGTGAGATAGCGGCGGCCGGCCGGGGAAAGCCGGTCCCAGGCGGCCACGCCTTCGCCGGCGGCCTCGGCCTCCACCGGCTCCACGGCCACCACTTCGTCCACGGCCACGGCCAGGCTCTGACGCTGGTGCAGGAACACCACGGCGATCTCCCGGTGGGTCTCGGTGACCAGGTTGCGCACCTGCTCGAAAATCAGCTCCATACGCGAAAGGGGTCCCTGCCGGGCCGCCTCCAGCCGCGCCCGCGCCTGATCCCAGGCGCCCTGGGCGGCCAATTCGGCCACCGCGGCCAGGGCCCGGTGCAACTCGGTGTGGGGCCGCCGGAAGTTGCGCAACGCCCCGGCCAGGTAGATGCTGCGCTGGGCCCGGAACCCCGCGTGCCAGATGCCGAAGGGGCAGTTGGCCGGGTCCAGGTCCAACTCCGGCGCCCGGCTCTCCTCCAGGGCCTGGCCCACTCCGCTCACCAGGTCCCATTCCTCGTTTTCCAGGGTGTTCAGCTTGTCCAATAAGGCTTGGATGCCGTCCAGGCTGGAGCCTAGGCCCAGGACCTGGCGCAGGTCCACCAGGGGCAGCACCTCCTGGTGCAGGCGGATGACCCCCCGCACGGCGGGCGGCATCTCGGGCCAGGGCAGGGCTGGGGGCATGGCCAGCATGCGGCGCACTCCGGCCACCGGCACGGCGTAGAGCTGCCCCCGCAGCTTGAAAACCAACCAGGCGTCGTCTTGCTCCAGGTCCAACTCTGGTTCCAGCTCTGCGGCCGGATCGTGATCTGGCAAAACTCCCCCCCTTTGTTTCATGGGATGCCGGGGCGGCCAGGGCCCCGGCCCGGCCAGGCCGGTTGGCGGGATCTCGCCCCGCCCTGGCGCCAGGCCCCGCTAGTTGGGCCGGGTCTGGGCCGAGTCTGGGCCGGGTCTCGGCCGGCCGGGAGCCCCGGGGGGCGCGTCCTGCCGGGGAGCGGGAGGAAGACGCCGCCGGCGGGCCTGGCGCGGGCCCGGTCCGGGCCGGGGGGGCAAGACGGCCGCAGGATAACGCGAACCAGGCGCAAAAGGGAAGCAAATGGTGGCCGCCGCGGCCCCGGCCGGCGGGTTTTGCTCCGCTGGAGGGCGCGGTACGGCCGGGGCTCCCGGCGCCGGCCCCGGCGTCCCGCCTGGAGCCGATCCCCGGCGAGCGCCGCCGATGGCTGGCCTTCCGGGCTCTGACCGGGGAGAGCCGCCCGACCGGGGGTCCCCGGCGGGGGCAAGTCGCCGGAGGTCGCCCGACGCCACGGGAGTGAAAACCTAGTGAAACGAGAGTTTTTTTACCCCATCCCCACGCGCGACTTGACTTGGGGCTCTCCGAGAACCTATGATTCAATACAGGAAGATATGTTCTCTTTATAGTTTCCTTCTTCCAAGATGGAAACCAAAGTCGGCCGGCGTCAACTCCGGCCGCCCGGGAGGGGAATCATGCGTCCCCACCTCATTCCGGCCGCGGTAGTAGCCGTGGTCCTGGCCCTGGGCTTCGTGGCCATCCCGGCCTTGGCCGCCGACCCCGCCACCACCGCCACCGTGCAGGAGGAAAACACCCGCGCCTTTTTAGACACCATGCGTCAACGTAATTCAGCTCTGGTCCGTCGGCAGGTGACGGCCAGCAGCTACGGCGCCCAGCAGGAAACCTATGCCCCGGGTCAACACCCCGCCCAGCTCCAGAACACGGAAGAGCGGCGGGACCAGCAAAACGACCGGGTGAGGATAATGCTGAAGTCCTTCCGCGTGCAGTAGACGCGCGGCAGGCCCCCCGGCTCAGGCCGCGTGCAGCGTCGGGGGCGAATCGTCTTCCCACCAGGACGCGGCCTCGGTCCGGTCCGGGGGCGGAGCCACGGCCGGGGAACCCCCGGCCCCCCGCACCGCCTCCCGGGGCAGACCAGAGGAGAGTGGGGATTCCGACGCCAGCCGGGCCGGAGCGCCGGGCTCCGGCTCACCCACCTGAAAGCGGGACAAACTCCCCAACAAGCGCCGGGTCAGGCTGTCCAGTTCCCGGGCCGCTTCCTCGGCCCGCCCGGCCTGGGCGGCGTTGACCGCCGTGGCCTCGCCCACCTGCGTAAGCCCCTGATTCACCTCGCCCAGACCCCGCGCCTGCTCGCCGGAAGCCAGCGCAATTTCCTCCAACAGGGAACTCACTTTTTTCACGCTGCCCGCGATGCCGTCCAACCCTTGGGCGGCCTGCCCGGCCAGGGCCCGGCCCTGGGAAGCCTCCTTGAGGCACTCTTCCACCAGGCGGCTGCTCTCCCCGGCCGCCTCGGCGCTGCGGAGCGCCAAGCGCCGCACCTCCTCGGCCACCACGGCAAAGCCCCGGCCGTGGGCGCCGGCCCGGGCGGCCTCCACGGCCGCATTCAGGGACAACAGGTTGGTCTGGAAGGAAATCTCATCAATCATGCGATTCATCTTGGCGATGTTGCCGCTGGCCCGGTTGATGCCCTCCATGGCCTCCAACAGCCGGGCCATGCGGTTCTCGCCCTCCTCGGCCGCGGCGCAGCCGCTGGCGGCCAGTTCCACGGCCCGGGCCGCGTGGCCGGCATTGGCCGTGGCGGCGGCGGAAACCTGTTCCACCGCGGCGGAGATCTCCTCCAGGGAGGCGGCCTGCCGGGAGGCCTGGCGCGACAGCTCCCGGCTGCCCGCGTCGATGCCCGCCGTACCATGGGCCACCTGCCGGGCCGCCTCGCCCACCTCCCCCACCAGGGAGGAGAGCCCCCGGGTCATCTCACCCAGGGCGCGGCCCAGGGTGTCTTCCTCCGAGGCCAACTCCAAAGAGCGGGTCAGGTCCCCACCGGCCACAGCCCGGGCCAGCTCGCTCTTGGCCTCCAGCTTGCCGGCCATCTGGTTCAGCTCCCCGGCCAAGTCGCCCACCTCGTCCCGCGAGCGCACCGTGAGCCGCCGGTCCAGGCGGCCCCGGCCCACCACCTGGGCAAACTCCACCGCCCGCGAGAGCCCGCCCACCAGGCTGGCGCCAAACAGCCAGCCCGCGGCCAGGGTCAGGCCCAGGCTGGCCACGGTGACCAAAGCCAGGAGCCACACGGTCCGCTTGGCGCTGGCCAGGGCCTCGCCGTGCAGGGCCTCGGCCCGGTTCCGCTTCAGGAAGACCCGGTCCAAGGCCCGGTTGCGGCGGGCGTCCTGCACCTTCACCAGGTCGGCCAAACCCAGCCGGAAAGCGTCAAAATCCACGGAAACCGTGGCGTGGCTCATCTGCACCGCGCTTTCGATGGATGAGGGGGACTGGGCGTAATACACCACGTCTTCGGTGCCGCGCTGCCAGTCGCTCAGGAAGTCCTGGAGCCGGGCCCAGGCGGCGGCGCCTTCCTGCCGGAACTCGGGGGCCAGGGTTTTGAGCAAGCTGGCGACTTCGGCCAGGGCGCGTTTGTGGTCCGCCAGGGCCTGGTCCATCTCGCGGGAGTTTTGGTACTTGCCGGCCGCCGCGGCCAGGACCCGATGCTGGGCCACCATGGCCTCGTGGGCCGCGCGGGAGGTCTCGTCCAGGCGGCGAGTCACCTCCTGCATGTGGTTCAGCTGGACCAAGTCCTCCTGGACCAGGGGCAGGAAGTTGTCCTGCACCAGGCTACGGGTGGTTTCGGCCAGATCCCGGAACACCCCATAGGACAACACCCCCAGGAGCAGGACCCCCACGGCGGGAATCACCGCCAAGGCCGCGACTTTTGTCCTGATACGCATGCTTGCCGCTTCCGTTCCAACCCCTGGCGCCGGCGGGGCAGCCACCGGTCCGGGGCTATGCGGCCATGAATACCGGGGCAGGGTTACGGTTTGGTGACCCTGGGCGGCAAACAGGTGACAGAAGAATGATATCGTGGGGTAGTAGGGAATGGGTCTCAACGGGGAGCGGCGCCCGGGGCGTCCCGTCCCGGCCGGGGCCTCAGCGGGGGCGTTGGGTGCGGCGCAGCACGAACTCGTTGCAGCCCAGGCCGCGGCCGCACTCCACGGACTTGAAGGGCAGGAAGCCCCGGGGCCGCAGGAAATCCCGCACGGCCGCCGGGCTGGCCACTTCGAAGGGATAGCCGCCCACCCAATCCACCAGATCGCGCCAGGCGGACATGCCCCGCACGCCGCGGTAGTTCCGCCAGGAGGCCAGGGGGTGGCCCCGCACCAAGTCACGGGCCAGGGTGGGGCCCCAGAGGCGGAGGAAGCTGGCCCCCAGGATCACCTGCCGGAGGGCCGGCGGGGCCTGGTTGTAGGTGCGCTTGACCCGGGTCCAGACCCGGCTGGCCCGTCCCTGGTCGTTGTAGATGGCCACGAACAGGGTGCCGCTGGGAGCCACCAGCCCTGCCGCGTTGGCCAGGGCGGCCCAGAGGTCGCCGGTGTGGTGCAAAACGCCCCAGGAGTAGACCACCTCGGCCGGGGTCAGGCCCTCCACGTAGCGGCGGTCCAGGATGTCGCCCTGCTCCACGGTCCAGGCGGGGTCGTCGGGAAAGTAGCGGCGCCGGAGTTCCTGGGTGCAGGCCACGCTGGCCGGGTCGTAATCAAAGGAGTGGACCCGGGCCCCCAGGCGCCGGGCGGCCAGGCTGAAAAGACCGCTGCCCGAACCGGCGTCCAGGAAGGTGCGGCCGGCCAGGGAGGCGGGGCCCAGCATGGCCCCCAAGGACTCCTCGGCCGCGGCGATGCGGTCTTCGTCCAACTCGGCCAGGAAGCGCCGCCAATTGTCCCCGAAGCCAAACCTGAGAGAATCGTCCATGCCCACCCCGCCCCGGCCGTGGCCGGGCGCTGTTGTCTTCCGTTGTCCGCTGGTGCTACTTTTTAAAGATAGGAGTCTTTGCCCCCTGGGAGGCTCACCGCCGGAACAACCAATAAAGGATGCTCAAAACCAGGCTGATCATGAGGGAAGTGACCCAGGGGAAGTAGAACTTGAAGTTCTCCCGCTCCACCACGATGTCGCCCGGCAGCCGGCCCAGGGGCAGCTTGGGCCAAAAATACAGGACCGCCCCCGAGAGGGCCACCACGGCGCCCAGAATCATCAGAAACCGGCCCAACTCCCGCATGCCCTCTCCGTTCCGGCCGCGTCCGGGACGGCCTTCCCCCCAGCCTTTGCCAAAGGAGTCGTGACATGTCCCTACCCAAACCCTATGTGAAATTCAAGGATGAATTTCCCGCCATCCACGAGGACCTGGAGCGCCTGGGCCAACACGTGCGCGAGTACGGGCCCCTGTCCACCCGTGATTTCCATCTGGTGAAACTGGGCCTGGCCTTTGCCACCGAGTCCCGGGGCGGGGTGAAATCCCAGGTGCGCCGGGCCCTGGAGGATGGGTTCACGGTGGAAGAGATCAAGCACGCGGCCCTGCTGTGCCTGCCCACCATCCCCTTCGCCTCCATGGTCGCCTCTTTGGGCTGGGTGGAGGAGGTGCTGGGAGAAAGGGCCATGGAAACGAAATAGCGCCTGGCCCCCCGGGTCCGCGGTGGATCCGCGCCAGGTTCCGGGCGGGGGCCGGGCTCAGGCCCCCTGCCCGGCCAGCCACTGGTCCAAGACCCGCTCCAGCTCCACCCCGGCCCAGATTTCCCGGCCGGTGAGTTGGCGGAAGGTCTGCACTTCCTCCTGGCCCATCTTGGCCAAAACCGGCGGGCAGAAGTGATTGATGCAGATGGAGTTGCGGGCGATGAGCTTGCAGCCCTGGGGCCCGATGAAGAAGCACTGGCCCGCCACCTCGCGGCTGGTGGGTAGTTCCACGCCCAGCAGGAGATTTATCAGGATCATCCTGAAATCAAACCATTTTTCCACCCCATCAAAGCAACAGCTCCCCGAGACGGAAAGGGCGCAGACCGCGCAGTCGGCGGCCCAGCCGGCCTCTTTCACCAGCCGCCAGGTGTTGGTGATCTCCTGGCGATAGGCGTCCACCCGCGCGTGGAGGGCGGGCTCTTCCAGTATTTCGGAACCAAAACGGCAAAAAAGGTCCTCGGCCTGGGCGATAACCCGCCGCAGACTGGCCTGGGTGTCCATGGCAACCTCACCGGCCGGTCTGCCTGCCAAAAACGGCCGGCCGGTCCGTATGGGACAAGGAAGAAACAGGGGGTTGGGAGCCGGCCGGGACGCCGCGGTGGTTCCCCCGGGAAAGAATGCCCTCCTAGCTTACCCCCGGCGCCCCTGCCCCACCACTTGACAAAGACCCCGGAACAAAGGGACCCTGGAAATACAGTGGTGCCAAAATCCCGTTCCCACTCCCGCAGGTGGTTGTTCCACCGCTTGCCAAAAGGTGCGATACGGAATGACGCCGAGCTTGACTAGCCGGGCAGGCAGGCCTGATCATAGGCTGTCGCCAGCCCCGCCGCGTGGTACGGTCGGCGTTCCCTCCGCGCCCGTCCCCTTCCGTCCGCCGGCACATCCTGCAAACCGCGGCCCACCAGGGCCCCTGCCCCCCACCTTTGTCCGCCGGAGGAACCAGCATGCGACTCAGCCTTAGTCAAAAGATCTTGGGACTGACCCTGCTCTTGATCTTGATTCTTTGCGTCACCGGCGGCACGGGTTTTTGGGCCAGCCGGCAGCTCACCGCCGAGGCGGATATGGCCAGCAGCCGTCTGGACCAGGCCCGGGAAGCCAACCGGGCCGCCATCTGGGCTTTGAAGCAGTACCAGAATCAGGCCGACCTCATCATCAACCAGGATATGGCCACGGTGGAGGCGTTCCGGGCCTCGACGGAGAAGTTCCAGGCCAGCCGGGAAAAGCTGGAAGAACTGGTGGACACCCCTGAGGAGCGGCAGTGGCTCCAGGAACTGGGCGTGGCCGCTGAAAAGTTCCGTCAGCTTTTCTCGCAGGAAGTGGCGCCGGAGGTGCAGTACCAGTTGGCAGGGGCGCTGGGCAAGCTGGACGGCCGCTCGGACGCTTTGATCTCCCAGATGGAGGATTTGGCCGGCAAGGTGTCCGAGTCCTTGTGGCGGGAGCTCAAGGAGGCCATCGCCCAGAACGATGCCCAGGCCATTACCCGCCGGGCCCAAGACGTGGAGGCTGCCGGTCATTTCCTGTACTGGCTGGTGAAAAAGTACCAAAACCAAGCCGACCTCATCATCAACCGGGACTTGAAGTCGGTGGAGGATTTCCGGGCCACGGCCAAGAGGCTGGAAGAAGAGCGGACCCACCTGGCCCAGGCGGTGGACACTCCGGAGGAGAAGCAGTGGCTGGCCCAGATCACGGACCTGAACCAGAAGTTCGACGCGCTTTTCTACGATGAAGTGGTGCCCGAGGTGAAACGGGGGCTGGAAAACCGCCTGCAAAAGCTGGACGGGGAAAGCGACCAGCATCTGCAGGTGGTGGAGGGCAACCTGAACAAGCTGGTGCAGTCCCTGACCGCGGAAGCCTCGGAGGCGGTGGCCAACTATCAAGCGGCGGCCGGATTCACGGCCTGGTTCCTGCCGGCCCTGGTGGGCGGGGCGGCGCTGTTGGCCTTGGGGCTGGGGGTCATCCTGGCCCGGAGCATCGTGGGGCCGATCCGGCAGGTGGCCGGCGGCTTGGACGCCGCGTCCAACCAGGTGGCCTCAGCCTCGGCTGAAGTGTCTTCCTCGGGCCAGAGCCTGGCCCAAGGCGCGGCGGAGCAGGCGGCTTCCCTGGAGGAGACCAGCGCCAGCCTGGAGGAACTGACGGCCATGACCCAACAGAACGCGGGCAACGCGGGCCAGGCCGACGCCCTGATGCGGGAGACCTCCCAGCAGATGGGCAAGGCGGGCCAGGCCATGGGCCAGCTCCGGGAGGCCATGGAAACCATCACCCGGGCCAGCGAGGAGACGGGCAAGATCATCAAGACTATCGACGAGATCGCCTTCCAGACCAATCTGTTGGCCCTGAACGCGGCGGTGGAGGCGGCCCGGGCCGGGGAAGCCGGGGCCGGCTTCGCGGTGGTGGCCGAGGAGGTCCGGAACCTGGCGCTCCGGGCGGCCGAGGCGGCCAAGAACACCCAGGGGCTCATCGAAACCAACATCAAGGACATCAAGGCGGGTTTCGAACTGACCCGGAACACCGGGGAGGCCTTCACCCAGGTGGAGGAGCGCCAAGGCAAGGTGGCCGAGCTGGTGGCGGAGATCGCGGCGGCCAGCTCGGAGCAATCCCAGGGTCTGGGCCAAATCACCACCGCCACCCAAAACATGGACAAGGTCACCCAGACCGTGGCGGCCAACGCCGAGGAGGCTGCGGCGGCGGCCGAGGAACTGAACGCCCAATCCGAAGAGCTCAGGCTCATGGTGACGCGGCTGGCGGCGGTGGTGGAGGGCGGCCGGCAGAAGGAAAGGGGGCAGCGGCGCCAGGAGACCGCGGCCGCCCCGGCCCCGGCCCCGAAGCTCTTGCCCCGCCACCAGCCCGCCACCAAGGCGAAGAAAAAGACGGCCGAGCAGATCCTCCCCTTGGAGGGCACTGACGATTTCGAGGATTTTTAAGCTCCGGGCGCCGGGAGGGAACCCGCCCCCCCGGCGCCTGATCCCCCAACCTTACCCAAGTCCCCGGGGCGCCGCGCGGCGCCCCGGCCGGTTTTAGGGCGATCGGGCAGCGGCACCGGAAATTTCGGCCCCCTTTGCCCACAAATCCTTGTTTCAGGGAAGGGGGCGGAGCATAGGGGTGGCGCCCTTTGACAACGCGGACAGCTCGCCGACCGGTAAGGCCAGCTTCCCGCGAGAGGCCGCGGTGTATTACGCCGGGCGCGTCATCGAGCACCTGGGCGCCTTTACCGATGTCATCTACAGCGGCCCTGACAATGCCTTGTCCCTGGATGTCACTGATATCCGTTACGCCCTGCCTTTCAACTGGGGCCCGGGCCATTTCGGGTGGGGGCTCACCCTCAACAACGCCCCGGCCATGCAGGATCTCTGGAACACCACTCCCGTGTGGGGTTACCCCTTTGCCACCTCGGATGTGGCCCCACTCCGGCGGCGGCGACCCTGATTGACGGCGCCCCGGCCCAGCTGGAGGAGGCAGGCTGGGGCTTTGAGCAAAACCCCCTGGCCCGGGACAAGGTGTGGGAAATGCTGGCCGGGAGGGTCCGCCAGGCCCGGGGAGCCGGGATGGCGCTGACCGCCTGCGCCCCGGAGCACGATCTCTCCCCGGCGGGCCTCCGCCCCGGGGCCTGTATCAGCCCGGCCTGGCTGGCCGCGGCCTGGGGGCTCTCCTTCCCCCCCCGGCGCGACCCGGGGCAGCGGAGCCAGTGCCGCTGCCTGCCCAGCCGCGACCTGGGCTCGCCGGACACCTGCCTGCACCACTGCGTGTACTGCTACGCCACCCGGAGCGAGGCCGCGGCCCGGGCCAACCAGGCCCGCCCTGATCCCCGCTCCCCCCGCCTGGTGGGCCCGGCCGGGGAGGACGACTCTCCCACCCTGTTCTGAACCGGCTCGGCCGGCGGCGAAAACTCCGGGGCCCGGGGCCCAGGGTTGGCCCGGCGCGCAAAACAACCCCGGCTTTTCCCTGCCGCGGACCTGGTTACCCGTCTTTTTTTCGTCACGGCACCGCCTCCTTGGGCCCTCAATTCGTAATCCCAACCGCTGTTCTTCGAGGTGATGCCCTGACCGGGAACTCTTGTGAAACACCGGAGAGAAAAACCGTTGGCTCCTTTGTTTCCTCCTGGCGAAAAACCTGTAACCATTGCCGATAAAACGCAATAAAAACAGGCAAAACAGGCGGAGTTATTTTGCAACATAGCCAAATTTGCCGCCAACAATCCGTTGCCTATAGGTAACTTCCAATCTCTAAATCCTCTCTTTAATATCGTATCCGTCAGGTCTGGCCGCCGGCTTTGCCGTTGCTGTCCCCCTGGGGGCCGTTGGGGCCGCCACCGGCCGGGCATCCCGCGGAAAACGAAAAATCGCTAATTGAGGGGAGCAAGAGTGATGAAATCGCGAGACGGCAAGAAACTCGGGCCCGGCAGGGCCCTGACCGCCATCCTGGCCTTGGGGTTGGGACTGGGCCTGAACTTGGGCCTGAACTTGGCCGGCGCCAGCCCCGCCGCGGCACAGGCGGCCAAGAACGTGATCCTGGTCATCGGCGACGGCATGAACCTGGAGCACGAGCAGGCCGGGTCCAACTACCTCTACGGCCGGGACAACGCCCTGACCTTCCAGAACCTGGCCTACCAGGGCCTGGCCGCCACCTGGGACGTCTCCGCCTACAACGCCTATGCCTCCGACCCGCAGTTGGGCCTGGGCTGGGGCAAGTACTCCGCGGACAACTTCAACCCCCTGGTGGGCTACAACCCCACCTGGGGCGGCTACGGCCCCACCCCGACCTATAGCCAGCCCGAAATGGCCGACACCTACTACTTGAAGAACCTCTTGGGCGCCAAGCCCGCGGCCACGGACTCGGCCTCCGCGGCCACGGCCATGTACACCGGCCAGAAGACCGATGACGGCAACATCGCCTGGGCCACTGGCGACCCGGCGGGTGGCGCCCTGGAGACCATCGCCGAGAAGATGCGCAACGAAAAGGGCGCCGCCATCGGGGTGGCCAGCACGGTGGAGTTCAACCACGCCACCCCGGCGGCCATGGTTAGCCACAACGTGAACCGCAACAACTACTCCCCGGACAAGAACCAGGGGACCGGCGTCATGAGCATCGCCGAAGAGATCGTGGAGGTCACCCAGCCCGACGTGGTCATCGGCGCGGGTCATCCCGACTACAGCCCGGGCTACCTCAACGACGCGCTCATCGCCGACATCAAGGACAACTACGTGTACGTGGAACGCCAGAGCGGGGTGGACGGCGGCGACTCGCTCATGGCCGCCGCCAGCCAGGCCGCGGCCACCGGCTCCAAGCTGTGGGGCCTTTATGGCGGCGCGGGCGGCAACTTCGAGTACAACTACGCGGTCAGTTCGCCGGGCAACCCCACCATCGTGCGGGGCTCCGAGGAGAACCCCACCTTTGCCGACCTGGCCACCGCGGGCCTGGAAGTCCTGTCCCAGGACCCTGACGGCTTCATGTACATGATCGAGCAGGGCGATCTGGACTGGGCCAACCACGCCAATGACTGGAACAACATGGTGGGCTGCGTGTGGGACCTGGACCAGGGCGTGCAGGCGGTCATCGACTACGTGAACCAGGGCGGCGACGACGTGACCTGGGACAACACCCTGATGATCGTGACCTCGGACCACTCCAACAGCTACCTGAAGCGCCAGAGCGTGTTGGGCCAGGGCGAGGTGGTGAACCGCACCTTGGCCGGAACCAGCGCCTACGGCGACCCCATCTGGGCCTATGACGCCAGCCAGGTGACCTACGGCACGGGCGAGCACACCAATGAGCCGGTGAGCGTCTACGCCATGGGCGCCGGCTCCGAACTGTTCGCGTCCTACGAAGGCCAGTGGTACGGCGGCAACCTCATCGACAACACCAACATCTTCGACGTGATGCAGACCGCCGCCGGCGTGAGCGGCAACTAGGCCTCTGTCGGAGAAAGGGGAAAATGTGGGGGGAAGGGCCTTTTTTGAAAAAAAAGGCCCTTCCCCCCACACCCTCCATCCCCCAAAAAACTTCATATTTCACAAGGACTTGAGCGATAGACATCGGCAATCGGTAAACACTGCCGAATGTGTTAAATTGGCCGAAAAACAGGCATGGCGCGCATGATCTGAAAGGCCCCTGGCAGTCTGTTGATAAACATCCTGCCAGGCTTTCTTTCCTTCACCCCGCCCGTTCCACAGAAGAGGGGGCTCCCGGCGGGGAGCCCCCTCATTATTCTGGGGTAGTTGGGGCCAGGGAAGGGCAGCGGCCGGCCCACCGGGCCAGCTGCTAATTTACAAAGGCTTCCCGCTGCATGAAATCCACCGGCTCGGCTGGCGGCGATGAAGCGGCTCCGGCCGATTGCACCGTGTTCTCGGTGCCGGCCTTGAAGGCCTCGAAGAAGCCGCCCGCGTCGCCCGGGGGCAATAGCCGGCCGCTGGCCGGGTCCACCCGGGCGAAGACCACCCCTTCGGGCACCGGGAAGTCCTGGGGCTGTTCCCCGGCCAGGGCGTGGCTCATGAAGTCCTTCCAGATGGGCCCGGCGGCCCGGGCGCCGGTCTCCCGGTGGCCCAGGGGCAGGTTGTCGTCCTGGCCCACCCAGACCCCGGTCACCAATCGGGGCGAAAAGCCCATGAACCAGGCGTCCCGCAGGTCGTTGGTGGTGCCGGTCTTGCCCGCCACCACCCGGTCCGGCAGGTTGACGCCCTGGCCGGTGCCGTTCTGCATGACCCCTTTCAAGAGGTGGATCATGAGATAGGCGGTCTGGGGCGAGATGGCCTCCTGAGACTTGGGCTGGGCCTCGTAGATAACCTGGCCCCGGCGGTCGAGCACCCGCTCCACCAACACCGGCTCCCTGAGGACGCCTCCGTCGGCGAACACCCCGTAGGCCCGGGTCAGATCCAACAGGCTCACCCCGCTGGTGCCCAGGGCCAGCGAGAGGTTCGGGGCCAGCTCGCTCTCGAAGCCGAAACGCCGGGCGTAGTTGATGGTGTAGTCCAGGCCGATCTGGGCCAGGATCTTCACGGTGACCACGTTGCGGGAGTGCTCCAGGGCCTGGCGGAAGGTGGTGGGGCCGTAGAAGCGGTTCTCGTAGTTCTTGGGCTTCCACTTCTCGCCGGGCTGGCCGGGGTCGTCATAGACCACCGGGGCGTCCAGGATGATGCTGGACGGCGTGAAGCTGCCTTGGGGCCAGTCCAGGGCCGCGGCGTAGATGAAGGGCTTGAAGGAGCTGCCGGGCTGGCGGCGGGCCTGGAAGGCCCGGTTGTACTGGCTTTCGTTGAAGTCCCGCCCGCCGATCAGGGCCCGCACCCGGCCGGTGGCGGGCTCCATGGCCACCAGGGCGGCCTGGGCCACCGGGGGGGGCTCCAGCTCCACGTCCCAGGCGTGCTTGGCGGGCTGGTACTTCACCAGCCGCACCCGCACCCGGTCGCCCGGGGTGAACACCTGCTCCAGGCGGTTGATCTCCTGGTAACGGTGGAAGGGGTGGGCCCAGGTGACCTGCTCCAGCGGGATGTAGCCCAACTCCAGGCCCAGGCGCAGTTCCGCCAGGCGGTGCTGGTCCTCCAGCTTGGTCACCACCGCGGTCACTTCCTGTCCCGGCTTCAGGCTGGTGGCTTGGGGCGCCGGCCGGGCGGCCAGGTCCCTGAGATCGGCCGGATCCAGGCGACCCAGGGGGCCCTTGTACCCCTGGCGCCGGGTCAGCGCGTCCAGCCCGCGCTGGATGGCCTCCTGCCCCTCGTTGGTCAGGGTGGGGTCGCAGGCGGTGTACACCGTGAGCCCGCCCTCGTAGAGCAGCGTGTCGCCGTACTTCTCCTCCAGCCATTGGCGCACGGCCTCGGTGTAATACGGCGTGTCCACCTGGGCCGGGCGCACCAGGTTCACGTCCAGGTTTTCGTTCTGGGCCGCCTCGGCCTCTTGTTTGGTGATGTCGCCGTCTTCCAGCATGCGGCCGATGACGTAGACCTGGCGGGTGCGGGCCCGGCGGGGGTACCTGAGGGGGCTGTAGCGGCTGGGCGCCTGCACCAGGCCGGCCAACAGGGACGACTCGGCCACGTCCAGCTCATGGGCGGACTTGCCGAAGTAGGTCTGGGCCGCGGCCTCCACCCCATAGGCCCCGTGGCCCAGGTACACCTGGTTGAGGTACAGGCCCAGGATATCTTCCTTGCTGAGGTGCTCCTCCATGCGGATGGCCAGGATGGCTTCCTTGATCTTGCGGATCATGGAGCGCTCGGGCGACAGCAAGAGGCCCTTGGCCACCTGCTGGGTGATGGTGCTGCCGCCCTGCACCACCCGTCCGGCCTTGAAGTTGGCCCAGGCGGCCCGGAGCACGCCAAAGACGTCCACCCCCTGGTGGCGGAAGAAGTCGCCGTCTTCCGCGGCCACAAAGGCCATGAGCACGTGGCGCGGCAGGGTCTTAACGTCCACGATGTAGCGCCGCTCGCGGTGGAATTCGGCCATGAGCCGGCCGTCCGCCGACAGCACCTTGGTGACGATGGGAGGCTGGTAGTTTTTCAGGCTGTCCACGCTGGGCAGGTCCCGGCTGATCCAGAACCAGGCCCCGGCCACCGCGCCGGCTCCGGCCGCGGCCATGAGGAACACCACCACCAGGGACCAAATGAACAGCCGGGCCCAGATGCTTTTCCGCCGGCGGCGGGGCGGCGGCGGCGGAGCATCATGGTCGGCGGCGGGGGAAATCTGGGAAGGGCGGGACAAAGGAGTCCTCCGAGGATTTGTCTCGATTCTACCACTTTGGCCGGGCGATGCCAATTTCTCCGGCCGCTAGCGGGCTTTAGGCTCCAAGACGCCGCGGCCGCGGCCGCGGCCCAGACCCGGCGGGTTTCCCCGTGGGTGGCCGGCGCGCCAGCCGCCCGGCGCGGGCCGGGACCGCTCAGGCGCCTTGTCAGAGATAAGATTCCTCTGGCGCCGGGCCCGGCAGCGGCCTCAATTATGCCCCAACTTCCGCCCGGCACAAGCCCCCGGCCGATCGAGCCGGCCGGGAACGGGCCGGGCCGGGCTCCCGGGGCAGGTTGACCTCCCTGTAACGGAGTGTTATTTTTGGGGTTCAATAAGTTGGAAAACCGGCCGCCCCCGGCGGGGCGGTTTTCCCTCCGCCAACCTTTTCGCGCCCGCCGGGCCTCCTGCCGGCCATGGTAAAAACGCTTTGCACGAGCTATCCATCGCCCAGTCCCTGTTGGACATCGTCCTGGAAGAAGCCCGGAAGCACGGGGTGCGCGCGGTGCACACCGTGGCCGTCAAAGTGGGCGTGTTTTCCGGCGTGGTGCCCAGTTCGCTCCAGTTCTCCTTTGATCTCATCAAGGAGGGCACCCTGGCCGCCGGCGCGGAACTGGTAGTGGAAAAGGTGCCGGCCCTGGGGCGCTGCCAGGAGTGCGGGGCCGGCATCGACATGAGCGAGCCGGTGCTGGATTGCCCCCTGTGCGGCTCGGAGAAGGTGAAGCTGGAGCCGGGGGCCGGGCAGGAGCTCTACATCGACCACCTCGAGGCCGACTGAACCCGGCCGGCCCACCTGAGCCCACCCGGCCGCTTTCCGGTCTTTTAAGGAGAAACCCATGGCCCAGTTGGAAGTGGGACGCAACATCCTGGAAGCCAACGACAAGCTGGCCGAGGAGAACCGGCGGCGGTTCCGCGGGGCCGGCGTCAAGGTCCTGAACTTCATCTCCAGCCCCGGCGCGGGCAAGACCACCCTGTTGGAGCGGACGCTGACCCTGGTCAAGGACCGCCTGGGCGTGGGCGTGGTGGAGGGTGACATCCAGACCACCGAGGACGCCCAGCGGGTGGCCGCGGTGGGGGTGCGGGCCGTGCAGATCGAGACCCGCGGAGCCTGCCACCTGGACGGCTCCATGATCGCCGGCGCCCTGGGGGCTTTTGACCTGCCCTCGTTGGATCTCCTGATCATCGAGAACGTGGGCAACCTGGTCTGCCCGGTGGATTTCGACCTGGGCGAGGATTTGAAGGTGGCCGTGCTCTCGGTGACCGAGGGCGATGACAAGCCCTCCAAGTACCCCGAGCTGTTCCGCCAGGCCGGGGTGATCATCATCAACAAGATCGACCTGTTGCCCTACATAGACTGCGACATGGAGCGCATCCGCAGGACTTGCCGGGGCCTGAACCCCGCGGTGAAGCTCTTCGAGCTTTCCTGCCGCACCGGCGAAGGCCTGGAGGAGTGGACCGCGTGGCTGGAGGCATGGGCCAAGGCCTGAGCCCCATCAAGGCCGGGGCTTCCTCCCCGGAGCGCCTGATCCGGGTGCGCGCCCGGGTGCGGGGCATCGTGCAGGGGGTGGGCTTCCGGCCCTTTGTGCACAACCTGGCCAAGAGCCTGGGCCTGGCCGGCCAAGTGGCCAACGACGCCCAGGGGGTGGACCTGGCCGTGCAGGGCCCGGCCGGCGCGGTGGAGGAGTTCTTCCGCCGCCTCATCTCCCAGGCCCCGCCCCTGGCCCGCATCCTGGAGGTGGAGCGCCGGGACCGCGAACCCCGCCCGGGGCAGGAGGGCTTCGCCATCACCGCCTCGTCCCCCGGGGTGCGCCGCACCCTCATCTCCCCGGACGTGGCCGTGTGCGAGGCCTGCCTGGCCGAAATGCTGGACCCCGCCGACCGCCGCCACAACTATCCCTTTATCAACTGCACCCACTGCGGCCCCCGCTTCACCATCATAGAGGACCTGCCCTACGACCGGCCCTTGACCACCATGGCCGGGTTCACCATGTGCCCGGCCTGCCTGGCCGAGTACCACGACCCGGCCGACCGCCGTTTCCACGCCCAGCCCAACGCCTGCCCGGTGTGCGGCCCCCGGGTCTGGGCCGCCGACCCCAGCGGCCGCGACCTGGGCCTGGCCGATCCCGTGGCCCACGCGGCCGCGGTGCTGGCCCAGGGCGGCATCGTGGCGGTCAAGGGGCTGGGCGGCTTCCACCTGGCGGCCGACGCAGCCAACCCGGCCGCGGTGACTCTCCTCCGCGCCCGCAAGCACCGCGACGAGAAACCCCTGGCCGTGATGGTGCCCGACGCGGCCGCGGCCCAGGCCCTGGCCCATCTCGACCCGCCCAGCCGGGAGGCGCTGACCAGCCGGGAGCGGCCCATCGTCCTGGTCCCCCTCCGGGAGGACGCTCCCCTGGCCCCGGAGGTGGCGCCCCATAACCGCCTGGTGGGCCTCATGCTGCCCTACACCCCCCTGCACTACCTGCTCCTGGCCCAAAGCCCCCCGGCCCTGGTGATGACCAGCGGCAACCTCTCCGAGGAGCCCATCTGCCAGGACAACCAGGAGGCCCTGACCCGCCTGGGCGGCACGGCCGGGGCCGCGCCGGTGGCCGATCTGCTGCTCCTGCACGACCGGGGCATCCACCAGCGGGCCGATGACTCGGTGGTCCGGGTCATGGGCGGCCGGGTGCGCTTCTTCCGGCGCTCCCGGGGCTACGTGCCCATCCCTCTCCTGCTCTCCCCGGCCGTGGCCCCCCCCGAGGGGCCGGTGGTGTTGGCCGTGGGGGCCCAGCAGAAAAACACCCTGTGCCTCCTGCGGGGACGCGAGGCCTTCCTGAGCCAGCACGTGGGCGACCTGGACGACCTGGGCGCCCTGGAGTTCTTCGAGCAGGCGGCCGGGCACCTGGCCCGGGTGCTGGAAGCCCCGCCGGCGGTGTTGGCCGCGGACCTGCACCCGGACTACCTGGCCACCCGCTGGGCCCAGGAGCAAGCTCAGGAACAGGGCCTGCCGCTGATCCAGGTGCAGCACCACCACGCCCACCTGGCCTCGGTCATGGCCGAGCACGGCCTAACCGGCCAGGTGGTGGGCCTGGCCCTGGACGGCACCGGTTACGGCCCGGACCACACCATCTGGGGCGGCGAACTCCTCGTGGCCGGGTACCAGGGTTACCGCCGCCTGGGCCGCCTGCGGCGCTTCGCCCTGCCCGGCGGCGAGCGGGCGGTCAAGGAGCCGTGGCGGGTGGGCCTGGCCCTCCTCTTGGAGTTGATGACCCCGGACGAGGTGGCGGCCCTGAACCTCCCCCTGGCCGCCCGTCACGCGGACAAGCTGCCGCTCTTGGCCGGCATGATCGCCGGCAAGCTGAACGCCCCCCTCACCTCCAGCCTGGGCCGGCTCTTTGACGGCGTTGCCGCCCTGGCCGGCCTGCGGGACGTGGTACGCTACGAGGGCCAGGCCGCGGTGGAGCTGGAGCAGGCCGCCCCGCCCGGCGCGGGCCTCGGCTGGGACGGGGCCTGCCCCTTTGCCCTCACCCGGGAGGACGGCCTCCTGGTGTTGGACTGGGGCCCGGCCATCCTGGCCCTGGCCGCCGCAGCCGCGGCCGGCGAGAGCCTGGCCAATATGGCCGCGCGCTTCCACGCCGGCCTGGTGGCCGGGCTGGCCCGGCTGGCCGCGGCCGGGGCCCGGGAAGCCGGGCTGGACCGGGTGGCCCTGGGCGGCGGCTGCCTCCTGAACGAACACCTGCTCACCGGGCTCACCGCAGAACTTGAGCGCCAAGGCCTCACGGTCTACACTCAAGCCCAAACCCCGGCCGGCGACGGCGGCCTGGCCCTGGGGCAAGCCGTGGTCGCCGCGGCCGCCCTGTGGCAGGGGATATGAGGCTTTCGGAGAAGTGGGGGTGTGGGGGGAAGGGCCCTTTTTTGAAAAAAAGGGCCCTTCCCCCCACACCCCCCATCCCCCAAAAAACTTTATAATTTCAGGTTAATTGGGACCATTGCACGGCATCTACTGACTAACAATAATTATAACAACCGCTTATCTAATTTTTTTGATAGTTTTTGGTTGCAATGGTCTCATGCGGGCCACGGATGGCCCGCCGAATAACAAACCTGAAAGGTTTGTTATTCGTGA
>JAHLLK010000078.1 GCA_020444165.1 Deltaproteobacteria bacterium
TCACAGCCAGTTTTGATATAATATCAACATGATTTATGTGTTTCACCATGCAATGGCCTCCATTTACAACTTTGAAGTTTTTTTGGGGAAAGGGAGTGTGGGGGAAAACCCCATTTTGTCCACAAAAAGAGGTTTTCCCCCACATTCTCATTTCGCCGAAAGCCTCATAGTGCGGCCTCAGCGCCCGGGCGGCAGCGGCTCCAGGGTCTCCAAATCGCAGTGGTGCAACAGGGTCAGCTCGCCCTCCAACACCAGCTCGTCCGCCGCCCCGCCCACGTCGCGGCCGGCCCAGTACTGGCGGGCGTTATGGTAGTAGGTCTCCAGGGACAGGGAGTCGTTTTTGACCCAGCGGTTGGAGCCCAGATGCACCCGGCCCCGGGCAGCCACCCGCCACAGGGTAAGCCCCTGCCCGGCGATGGAGCCCAGCTTGTTCCGCCAATAGGTCACGCTGTCCGGGCTGTCGGCCAGCCAGAAGCAACGCAGTCGGGAGGGATGGTCCGGAAAATCGGCCGCGCGCACCTCCTCCATGATCCGCTCCCGGAGCTGCAAGGTGGCGTGCCGCAGGCCGGTCAGGGCCAGGTCGTAGAGCTGGGCCGGGTCGGCCAACAGCTCGTCCCGCCGGTTCAAAAGGCCCGAGAGGATGTACTGCCGGTTGCCCCGGCAGAGGTAGGCCTTCTTGTATAGATGGCGGTGGAAGGGGTTGTAGTCCAGGCCAGTGTACAGGCGGAGCCCCTCGGTCAGCCGGACCTCCCGCCCGCCCGGCCGGGGACGGGCCAAGTGCCAGAATTCTTCGCCGTCGACTTCGCGCATGCTGCTCTCCCGGGATTAACCGCCCGGTCAGAGACTAACCCCCCTGGCGCCGGCCTGGCAAGCCCCGGCCCCTCCCGCGCCAGGCCGGCGGAGATTTTTTGCTCCTCTGGCCGGGGATGATACAATTCGAGACTGTATACCGTCTCCTCCATTCCCTGCCCCCGGAGAGAACCCTTGCCCTTGCCCGCGGCCAACCCCGCCCCGCCTCAATTGAACCAAGGGGAAGAGGTGTGGCTCCGCCGCGCGAGCACCAGCCTGGGCCAGGTGGATCTCCTGGGCGCCCGCTACCAGCGCCAGCGCTTTGACCGGCACAGCCACCAGCGCTTTCCCCTGGGCTGCATCGTGGAAGGGGCCCTGGCCTTCCGCTACCGGGGAGCCGAAGTGACCGCTCCGGCCGGGGTGGTGAACCTGGCCAACCCCGGCGAGGCCCACACCGGCCAGGCGGCCGGTCCCCGGGGTTGGGCCTATCGCATGTTCTATCTGGAGCCGGCTCTCTTGGCCGGAGTGGCCGGGCAGATGGCCGGGCGGCCCCGGGACATCCCCTTTTTCCAAAGCGGCGTCCTGGCCGATCCGGGCCTGGCCGCCCTGCTCCGCCGCCTGCACCAGGGCCTGGAGCAGGGCTCCCTCACCGCCCTGGAGGTGGACCATCTGCTCCTGGCCTGCCTCACCCGGCTCATCCGCCGCCACGCCGACGCCCCGCCCCCGGCCCGCCCGCCCGCCGCCTGCCATCCCGCCGTGGCCCGGGCCCGCGAGCTGTTGGAGGACCGCTTCCGCGAGAACCTCAGCCTGGCCGACCTGGCCCGGGAGGCTGCCCTCTCTCCCTACCACCTGGCCCGGCTCTTCGCCGCCGAGCTGGGCCTGCCCCCCCATCTCTATCTCACCCAGGTGCGGGTGCGCCGGGCCCGGGGCCTCTTGGAACAAGGCCTCACCCCCGCCGTCGCCGCCCTGGAGACCGGCTTCAGCGACCAAAGCCACCTCACCCGCCGCTTCAAGGCCCTGGTCGGGGTCACCCCCGGGCAATATCGAGAGTGCTGCGCGGTGCGTCCTGTACCGGGCAGCTAGGATTCCTGGCAAAAACGTGGTTTTACCAGGAATCACAAATCACTTGCCTTTCAATCTCGTGATTTGGCGGGCCATCCCTGGCCCGCATGAGGCTGTGTATTTGCAACCAATCATGAAAAATTAGTTAAGTAGTCCTTTAAAAGGGCTGACTCGATAATTGCCGTACCCAGCCTCATACCGCAAGATCGTGCAAGACGCCCGCCCGGCCCGGCCCTAAAACTGGGGGCAGGACGCCCGGCCCGGCCCCTGGCCCCCGCCGGACTCCGGCATCGCCAACCCCTGGCCAAGGCAGAAAAACATGCTCTCCCCCCAATCCTATGTCCACGGCTACTCCTCCCGCGAGAACCTGCGCCTGGCCGACCAGGCCGACATCCTGCGGGACCTCCTCGTCGCCGACGTGCGCTTCGCCCCCGGCTCCCGGGTCCTGGAGGCCGGCTGCGGGGTAGGGGCCCAGACCATAACCCTGGCGCCCCACAACCCCACCTGCCGCCTGGTGTGCCTGGATATCTCGCCCGCTTCCCTGGCCCAGGCCAAGGAGCGCGCGGCCGCCGCCGCACTCACCAACGTGGAGTTCCTTCACGGCGACGTGTTCGCTCCGCCCTTTGCCCCCGAGAGCTTCGACGAGGTGTTCGTCTGCTTCCTCCTGGAGCATCTGGCCGATCCGGCCGGGGCCCTGGCCTCCCTGGTGAAATTGCTCAAACCGGGTGGGCGGCTCTGGGCCGTGGAGGGTGATCACGGCTCCTGCTACTACCATCCCCGCCACCCCGCCGCCGAGCAGGCCTGGGCCGCCCTGGTGACGGTGCAGGAGCGCCTGGGCGGCGACAGCCTCCTGGGCCGGCGCCTGGACGCCCTCCTCCGCGGCGCGGGCCTGGCCGAGGTGTCCACCGAGCCGCGCCTGGTCTACGGCGACGACGGCTCCCCCGCCCGGCGCGAAGCCTTCGTGGGCCGGGTCATCACCCCCATGGTGGCCGGCGTACAAGACCAAGCCCTGGCCTGGGGCCTCGTGGACCCAACGACCTGGGAACAAGGCCTCGCCCACCTGGGCAGCCTCGCCACCCGCCCCGGCGCCAGCTTCTCCTACACCTTCTTCCGCGGCACCGGGAGGAAGGAGGGTTAGGGGGAGGGGGAGGAAGATGTGGGGGGAAGGACCCTTTTTTGAAAAAAAGGGTCCTTCCCCCCACACCCCCCATCTCCCAAAAAACTTCACAGTTGCCAATAAGTTGGGAAACTATCATCTTCAAGCCGTAATTTTTGGTGAGTGCGGAGGAGCGCCAAAAACCAACACCGGCACGAATACCCCGTCACATTTCTCAGCGGATGTTCAGGGGGCCGGTTGGTCTCTCCCCGCAGCGGGACCAGGGCGGTGGACCGGAAAGAGGTTGGGTAAAAAGGGCGTGTTTTGCTATAACCGGGAATGTTCCGGCGGCGGAGCGGGGGCCGACAAACCGAGGCCCCTGCCCAGCCGCCCCTCCCGAACCAACTACGCGCCGCCTTTCCGCGCGGCCGAGCCCCTGGATGAAGGAAGCGAACCATGCCCAGCACCTCCCCCGACGACGCCAAAGCCCTGGAAGACCTCCTGGCCCTGTGGCCGGAAAACCAGCTGGCCGTGCGGGACCACCTCCTGGCCCTCAAAGCCGCGGCCGAAGCCCTCCCCGGCGCGGTGTGGAGCTTCCTCCCCCGCCCCGGCGTGAGCTACAGCCTGCGCTTCACCCTGGACCCCGCCCCGGTGGGCCGCACCCGGCCCGTGTTCTTCCTGGTGGACACCGTGCCCCTGGCCGAGGACGAGTTTCTCCTCTCCGTGTGCTTCTACGAGGACGAGATCACCGACCCCGAGGAACGCGGCAACGCCATCCCCCAGGGATTGTTCAACGAAACGGGGTATTGTTTCGACATGGACGAGGAGGACGAGGATTTGCTGGGGTATTGTCTGGAGAGGTTAAAGGAGGCGCATGGGAGGGCGAGAGGGGAGTGAACATCTGTCTTCCTCTGCCATCACTCAAACCTTTTGCCACAAGCAGTTTTTTCCTTGACTAGGATCTACAGCTTGTGGACTAATGGTGGCCATCTGGGAAAGATTATAAATTGAAATACCCTAGCGCCACGGCTCTGATTTTGAAGTGGAACACCTTTCCCGGATAATATGTGTCGATGAGTATTAAGCTAGTCGGCTAATATACAATTTTAATCATTAAGCGGCTCTTGTTAGGCCTCTTCGGGTTAACCACCTGAAGGGGCCTTTTTGTTTTTATGAAGGCGAGGATTCCGAACATGTATCTACGCACCAAAATAACCTTCATCATTTTATTGATTTTTGTCACGACTGGTTGCATACCACTCTTGATAAAAAACGACAAAGCCAGACACAACAAGAAGTCGTTTTTATCCTTTCTGCCAGATATATACATTGCCGGAGGAATTCCTCACACTGTGATAGACAAGTCAAACAAAGACTTTTCAGAATCTAGAAATTTCATAGAATCTTCTGTCCGCCAAATGATAAGTGGCTACAAAAACAATGAAAAATATTTTTCCGGGCTAGCAAAAAGCAAGCTGGGAATAGATGGGCTGAGAAGGATTGACAAAAGGATGGAAATAATTCTGGTAGGAGGCCGGGACTTTATTTGTTTCTCAGAAATGATCCCCACTAATAAACGCTATATGGGCACCATATGCATGTCCGGTGCGCACGCTGATTTCTTTTTTCAGTCCGATAAAAAATTATTGGTATCGTTGCTGGCCCATGAAACAGCACACATTATTATTGGTGATGAAGGAGATATAGTAAAAGGGCCTGTCGCATTGGCTTGTGTTGTAGGCACATGTACCGGAGTCGGCGCTGTGGCGATGCTGCCTTTGGCGTTAATGCCACCGAGAGTTATGGGAGAAGAGGCAGAACGTAAGGCCGAAAACGGTGCCGATCTACTTGGGAGCAAATTGGTAACTTACTGCGGTTTGACGCCGCAAGATTATAAAAAGTCACTGATTTTCTTGTCTTCGCTCGTTAGCCCAAAAGAGGTGGAAGCTCAAAAAGAAATACAGAGGAGGATCGACTTTGTTGGCACGAACAACTAGCGTAATAATCGCATTACTATTATTCTGTTCATGTCATAGCTGGCGCGGCATCCCTGTCGGAGATCTTAGAGACTATTACCAAATCACGGGAAACGTGTCGCTCACGCAATTGAGGTCTACCCTGAAATCTTCTCTCGAAGAATCAGGGTATACAATCAACGATGCCGCGTCGTTGCGCTCAGACGTCTTAATCACTAATTGGATCATCACAGAAAACGGGAATAGAGTCCAACGTCAATCTATTCAGTTCTTCTTCACGCGTTCCGTGGATGACTCTCGAATAAATGTCCGAGGAGATGTATTTATAGAGGATAAATTTTCCCGCGATCCCGACCGCGAATACAAACCATTAGAGCTTACCAAAACGCAGGAACATGATATTACGGAACCAATACTCAGCAGTGCGATAAGGAAGCTTAGATGAACAGACATTATGCCAGGACCGTCGTTACCGTTGGCAGTTTTATCCTTTTCGCTGTTCTATTTGTATGTATTACTGTTTTACGCGCTTATGGCAGCCTCACCCAAGAAGATTTTATCGAAATGGTCAGGATAATATCTGGATTGTTCGGGCCAATTTGGGGCATGTTACTCGCATACAATTTTACAGAATCCAAAGGTGAATAATCTGAATCACCAACAAATTGCGGTTGGAAGTGTTCTCAATGATGTGGGGTAGTATTTTTACCGTTTTTGACAAACGTGAGAGAGGCGTTTTGATTGAAGCCCATCAACTCCTGAATTATTCACATTATCTCCCCTGCCTCCTCCTAACCATCCCCTTCACCAAAAACTGAATCCCGGCGTACAAAAACGGCAGCCACCACCATTTCACCAGCTCCGCCCGCGCCCAGATCACCGCTGCGCGGCGGGCCCAGTTGGGGGGGTGGTCGCCGTAGTGCTCACGCACCGTCTGGGCGGCGGGGACGCCCTCCACCACCAGGCGGGTCCACTCCATTTCCACTTGCATGGGAGACAGGGTGGCGGTGATTCGCCAGGTCATGGCCAGCACCATGACCGCGCTCACCACCACTCCGACGAGCAGCGCGCCCACGAGGCGCTTTAGGGCAGGAGGCATGACTTATCCCCCCGGTGGGTTGGCATTTGCGGCCCCAAGCTCCGCCGTCTCATCCCCGGCGGATTGGCGATCGCGGCGCCGGCCCGGCTTGGTTCATCCCCCGGGCTGACGCGTTTACCCGCGGGGCACTCGCCTGGTTTATTCTCTCGCTCCCGCGGGAGCCAATCCAGTGAGCAAGGGGCAGCCCGAAGGCGTAAGTAACCGAACCAACTGCCGCCTCCCCCTGCCCCTGGGAGAAACCCCGGGTCTTAGCCGTCTTCAGCCACTTCCCCGCTTCCGGCAGGAATAGCGAGTTTGGGACGACTCATGATCCAAGGCAACCCAGCAACCACTATGAAGTTTTTTGGGGGATGGGGGGTGTGGGGGGAAGGGGCCCTTTTTTTCAAAAAAGGGCCCCTTCCCCCCACCTCTCCCTCTTCCTCCCCAAAACTCCTAATCCTCCCGCTGGGCCCAGGCGGCCATGCCCTCGGCCAGGGGGCCGCCGTTGTCGGCCAGGCGGAGCATGAGGAAGTGCGCGAAGAGGCCATCCAGGGCGGCGGTGACTTCCTCGATCAGAGCCACGCGCTCCAGGATTTGGCCTTCCTCGCCTTCCTCGGTGCCGGCGGTGGGCGGGAGTTTCAGGGCCGAGATGCCCAGGTCGGCGGCGCGGAGGTTCAGGAGGTACTCCTCGCCGTCCACGGCCAGGCCGAGGCGCAGGCTCTCGACCAGCTTGCCTTGGCGGAGCGCCTCGCGGGCCTCGGCCAGGGAGATTTCCTGGCCGCGCACGGTGACCCGGGTGCCTTCCTGGCCCTGGGCCGGGCCCAAGACCAGGCGGTCGCCCAGCATCACGGCCACCCGCTTGCCCGTGGACAGTTCCAGGAAGTCTTCTTCTTCGCTGAAATACCACAGCCAGGTCAGGAACTCCTGGCCCAGGAAATATTTCTGGTTGATGATCTCCACCACGTCCATGGCTACACCTCCCCGCCCACGAGACTCAGCGGCCGGGCCTCGTCCAGGGCCACCAGGGCCCGGCGGGCCTCGTCCGGATCGTCACCGGTCAAGAGATCGCGCCCCAACAGATAGGGCACGCGGGGCGTCAGGCCCAGGTCGAAGCTGCGGCGGAACAGGTCCTCGAACAGCTCCAGCACGGCGCGGGAGGCGTTACCGAGCCAGATCTCCGCGTGGGCGGTGTCCCAGCAGACTTCATAGAGGTTGCTGGAGGGGGGGATGCGCCGGAGGAGGCTCAGGCGAACGCGCTCCTTGAGTTCTTCACGTTCGGAGCGGCCCAGCTTGCGCCCTTCGCGCGCCGCCCGGGCCTTGGCCGTCTCGATGCGCACGTACTTGTTCAGTATGGCGCCCGAGAGCCGGCGGCGGTCCACCCGCATGCCCAGCACGATGAAGGGGTCCAGGGCGTAGGAGGCAAAGGCGAAATCGGTGTCCAGAAAGTCCAGGGCCGAGGTCCAGCCCACGGCCAATTCTTCGGTGCCCTCCTCGATGTCCCGGAAGGCGAAGCGCCGGATGCGCTCGTCCACAAAACTCTTGAAATCCTCGGGTGTTTCCCCGCTCACCTTGAAACGGCTCAGGGTGGCGCTTCCCTTGACCAGACCCATCCAGACCCCCTCTGGCGAATGGTGGAGGTTACGGCCGGCGAGCCGGGGGCCGCCGGCCGCTACACCCTACCCCAGGCCCGGCCGCCTGGCAAGCCGGCTGCGGGCAGAGATCTCCGAGGCCCGGCGGCGGCTCACGCCCCGGCCAATTGCACCTCGCCAAAGGCCAGCGAGGGGGTGCGGGCGCGGGCGTAGGGGAAGGGATCGCCGCCCACCGCGGTGAGCATGTTCCACAGCTCGGACAGGTTGCCGGCCATGTTCATGCCGTCCACCGCGTGCACCGGCCGGCCGTCCTCGATCCACAGGCCCGAGAGCCCGTAGGAGTAGTCGCCGGTGGTGGGGTTGAAGTTGCCGCCCAGGAAGCTGGTCACGGCCAGTCCCTTTTTCAGGTTCTGGTACAGCCCCTCGAAGCCGTTTTTATGGCTGGAGGTGAGGATGAGGTTGCTGGAGGAGCCGGTGCTGGGGGGCAGCTTGAGCACCTTGCTGTGGTAGGTATCCAGGAAATAGTTTTTGAGAACGCCGGCTTGGATCACCGCCATTTTTTTGGCGGCCACCCCTTCCGCGTCATACCAGCGGGAGCCGAACCCCCCGGGCAGTTGCGGCTCGTCCCAGATGTCCAACAGCGGATGGGCCACGGCCTGGCCCAGCTTGCCGGCCAGGCAGCTTTTCTTCTGCTTCAGGGCCGGCCCGCCCAAGGGTCGCAGGAGATCGCTCACCAGGCGGCCGGCGGCCTGGTTCTCCACCACCAGGGGGAAGCGGCCCGAAGGCCCGGGCTTGGCCCCCATGAGGCGGGCGGCCCGGGCCGCGGCCTTGGCGGCGATGGCGGCCATGCGCTCCTCCCCGCCCAGGGCGGCCAGCTCCCGCTCGACCTCCCACCACCCGCCGGTGCGGCGCTTGGCGTCGCCGGCCGGGTCCAGGAACACCAGGTTGCAGCCCTCCACCGCGGCGGTCTCGGCCAACTGCCCCAGGAAGCCGTTGCTGGTGGCCAAGAGCTCGCGGGAGACCTCGGCCTGGGCCGCGCCCTGGCTGCTCACCAGTTTGGCCGCGGAGTTGCCGCCGGCCTCGCGGGCCAGCTCCTCCAGGCGCCGGGCCTTGGCCAGCCAGGTCTCGGCCGCGGGCTCGGCCAGGGCCGGGTCGAAAACCTTCAGGTCCGGGGCCGGGGGCCGGGCCAGGCGGGCGGGATCGGCCAGGCCGCGGTCCGGGTCCGGAGCCAGGGTGCGGGTCAGGGCCGCCGCCTCCTGCACGAATTTCCGCAGGGTGCCCTGGCCCAGGTCGCTGGTGGAGTGCACCGCGTAGCGCCCGTCCAGGAACAGGGTGAGAGAGAGGCCCTGTTTGCTGGAGGCCGAGGCCTTTTCCAGCTCGCCGTCCCGGAAGGCCGCCTCCACGAAACGGGAGCGCTTCACGTCCACGGCTGCGGCCTGGGCTCCGGCCGCCTGGGCCCGTTCCAGGGTGAACTCGGCCAACTCGGTCATCTGGCTGAATATCTCAGGCATCGCACGCGCCTCCCACGGTCAGGGCCGAGACCAATGTGGTGGGCAGCCCTTGGCTGACGGGCACGCTCTGGCCCAGCTTGCCGCACATATACCCCCCGGTGGCCAGGGCCAGGTCGTGGCCCACCATGGTGATGCGGGCCAGCGCCTGGGGGCCGTTGCCCACCACGTTGAGGTCCTTCACCGGGTGGGTCTTCCGGCCGTTCTCCACCGCCCAGCCGGTTTTCACGAAAAAGCTGAAATCCCCGGCTCCGATGTTCACCTGGCCGTTGGTGAATTGCCGGGCGTAGAGGCCCTTTTTCACCGCGGCCAGGATCTCGGCGGGGTCGTGGGGGCCGGGCTCCATGAAAGTGGCCCGCATGCGGGGCATGGGGGCGTGCTGGTAGCTCTGGCGGCGGCCCGAGCCGGTGGAAGCCGTCTTGTACCAGCGGGCCGAGAGCCGGTCGTGCAGGAAGGACACCAGCTTGCCTTTGTCCACCAACACGGTGCGGCGGGAGTCCGCGCCCTCGTCGTCAAAATTGATGGCCCCGTGAGAGCCCGGGATGGTGCCGTCATCCACCACGGTGACCAGGGGCCCGGCCACTTTCTGGCCCAGGCGTTCGGCATAGGTGCTGATGCCGCGGCGGTTGAAATCCGCCTCCAGGCCGTGGCCGATGGCCTCGTGCAAGAGGATGCCGGCCGAGCCCGCGGCCAAAATCACCGGCATCTCGCCGGCCGGCAGCGGCCGCGCCTCGAACTGCAACATGGTGTTTTCCGCCGCAACGTCGGCCAGTTGGTCCAGGGCGTCCGGGGAGTACATCTCCAGCCCGGCCCGGGCCGAGAGATCCTGTTGCCCGCTCTCCGTGCGGCCGTTCCGCTCGGCCACCGCGCTGGCGTAGAGCCCGCTGCGGGGCCGCAGATCGGCCCGCTTCACCCCCTCGCTGGTGAGCACCAGCACCCGGCTCACCGAGTCGCTGAGCTGCAACAAGGTCTTGGAGATGGCGGGATCGGCCTTTCGGAGCCGGGTCTCCACCCGGGCCAGGAGATCCATGCGCGCCTGGGCTCCGGCCTGGGGCCAGGGCTTCTGCATGGGGTAGAAGTCCGGCGAGGCGGCGAAGCTGGGCCCCACCACTTCGATCCCCCGGGCGCCGGGGGCCTGCTTGCCGGCCCGGGCCAGGGCGGCGGCGGCGCGGGCCGTGGCCAAAAGCTCGGGCATCTCCAGGATCTGGCTGAAGGCATAGCCGGTCTGCTCGCCCTGGAGCACTCGCACCCCCAGGCCCAGGCCCACCGCAGTGTAGGCCCGGTTCACCTGCCCATCTTCCATGACCAGCCAGGAGCCCACGGTGTGCTGCAAATAGAGGTCGGCGTAATCGCCGCCTCCCCCCAGGGCCGCGGCGAGGAGACGGCGGAGGGCAGTGTCGTCCAGGCCAAAGGAAGCGGCAAAATATTCCGCCGGCAAGGGGGCCTGGGCGGCCAGGGCCGTGGCGGGGTCCAGGACCCGGCCCAGCCAGGTGGGCAGAGCCACGCCAGCCGCGCAGGTGGCCAGCATGAAGTCCCGCCGGTTGAGGCCGCCGGGCTGGGCGGCCGAGGATTCGGGGAAGAGATCGTGCATCAAGGGCTCCGTTCCCGCCGAGGGGCGCGGAGGTTCGGCCCCGCGGCCCCGGGCGGCCCGGGCGCGGCTCTGGGGGAGCGGCCCGGCTGGCAAAGGTGGCGGCCGGGGAGGTCCCGGCCCTATTCCCTATAATTAGCATCCCCCGGGCCGGCGGCAAGCCCCAGATGTTGGCGCGAATATTGCAACGTTTTTCGCAGAAAATGCGCAGCCAGGCACTCTGGAGGACCCTTTCATGACCGCGAGAGCCATCATGTCTCAGGCGACGCCCCCGGCCGGACGCGGCAATCAGCCCGCATCCGCCAGCCGGCGCGGCGACCGCACCGAGCTGAGCGGGCTCATCCGAGCCGCCATCGAGCGCGGCGACGACAAACTCCTGGCCCGCATCTCCGAGCTGATGCTCTCCCAAGCCACCGCCGCGGCCGAGACCATAGGCAGCGCCTCCGCGGCCAGTTCCGCCGCCGCCGGCCTGCCCGCGGCCTCGCCGTCCCGCGCCCTGACCCAGGGCTACGGCAGCCTGCCCCCCGCGGCCCAGGAGGCCCTGGCCGCCTTGCCGCCGTCCGCCGCCGGGGCCCAGGCCCGCACCTACGGCGCCCTGCCCGCCGAGACCGCCCCCGCCACACCCGCCCCGGTGGTCAGCCAACCAGTCTACCAGCCCACCCTGTACAGCCCGCCGGACGGCGTCGAAACCATGGCGCCCCGCGCCCAGGCCGCCTTGCTGGAACGCAACAACCGTCAAAAGCTTGACGAACTGGTGGGCAAAACCGCGCGCAAAGAAGGTTTGGACCCGGCCCTGGTAAAAGCTGTGGTCACCGCGGAAAGCGATTTCGACCCCTACGCCCAGTCGGGGGCCGGGGCCATGGGCCTCATGCAGCTCATGCCCGAGACGGCCAAGGACCTGGGCGTGACCAATCCCTGGGACCCCCAGCAGAACGTGGAAGCCGGCACCCGCTACCTGAAATCCATGCTGGACCGCTTTGGCGGCGACCTGAACCGGGCGCTGTCCGCCTACAACTGGGGCCCCAACAACGTGGAGAAAGGGGGAGTCCTCCCCCGGGAAACCCGGGAATACGTGGCCAAGGTGTTGAACCTCCGCCGGCTTTACACCGAGGGCTTCAGCACCTCGGTCTGAGCGCCCCCCTCGCATCCTCTCCCAACGCGAACCTCCGGTTGGCCTGACGCGGCCTAGCCTGGCCGACGGTGGCAACCGCGGCGTCCTGCCCGCAGGGGCCCCCCACCTCCGCCGATCCCGGATTCCTGACCGTCGGAACTGCCCTGGCCCTTGACCCGGCGGCTTTTCAACCCTAACTTATGTCGACAGCGGCGGCCGGGGGTCCGGCCGTGAATCCTCACTTACCCCAGGAGCCGGATAGAGTTATGGCGAAGAAGAACCAAGAAGTTAACCCCGAGGATTTCGTGTGGGTGCTGACCGAGTTCAAGGGAGTGGATGAGGAGAACTTCGTCGGGCTCACCGGCCCCCGGGGCGAGGATTTCGTGCCGGTGACCCGGGACCGGGAAGAAGCCCAGGCGCTGTTGGCCCGCATCCCCGCCCGCACCGAGGAGGGCTGGAAACGCCAGGTGGAGACCATCCACCGGGACGACATCATCCACCAGGCCAACCAGCGGGGCTTTGCCGTGTACCTGGTCTCGCCCGAGGGCCGCATCGAGGAAGTGCTCACGGGAGACCGCTTGTAAACCCCACCGGGACCCGGCTCGCCCGGGGGGGCGGGGTCTGATATAATCACCAGCCATGAAAGAGAATCTTCCGCGCATATTGGTGATGGGGGTGGGCAACGTGCTGCTCCGCGACGAAGGCGTGGGGGTGCGGGTGCTCAACGAGTTCGTGGCCCGCTACGACACCCCGCCGGAGGTCCGGCTGGTGGAGGGCGGGGTTCTGGGCCTCAACCTCATGCCCACCATGATGGAAGCCGACAAGGTGGTGGTGGTGGACGCGGTACGGGGCGGCGATGAGCCGGGAACCCTGTACCGTTTTGCCTGGGAATGCAAACCAGCCCACATCCAATACAAGGACAGCCTGCACCAGATCGACTTGATGGAAACCATGGGCACCCTGCCCCTGGTGGGCGACCCGCCCGAGGTCGTGGTGTTGGGTGTGGAATACGAAGATATCGACAACTGGGGCATTGGCCTGACCCCCAAAGTGGAGCAGGCGGTGCCCCATCTGGTGGAAATGCTGGCCGAGGAGCTGCGACAACTGGGAGCGGCGATCGAGGCCAAGGAAAAACCGGAGGCGGTGGCTAATGTGTTTGGCCGTACCAGCGAAGGTTCTTGAGCTGAACGACGGGATGGCCCGCATCGCGCTGGGCGGTGTGGAGCGCACGGTCAGCGGGCTGTTGGTGCCCGACTTGGCCGTGGGAGATTACGTGATCACCCATGCCGGTTTTGCCTTGCACAAGGTCGACGAACAGGAGGCCATGGCCTCCCTGGAGTTGATGCGCCAGTTGGCGGCCAGCCAGGTCCACTCGGAGAGCGGAGAATGATGTTGGAAGAAAAAACCGCCCGCAAGGAAAAGGTCTGCCAGGAAGAGCAGTGCGTGGAGCAGTGGGAGGAAATGCCCCTGGAGCTGAAAAACGGCTGCGCCGCGTTTGTCTATTGCCCCTTTTGCGCCAATGAGATGATCACCAGATGTTCCGCCTGCGGCGAATCCATCCATGACGTGGGCTTCAAGTATTGCCCCTGGTGCGGCGCGCGCTTCCTGGAGTAACCCCGCCGCGCGCCAGTCCTACCTGTCTGCCAGGGGGCGGCCTCGCGCCGCCCCCTTTCTTTATGCCCCTGCCTTCCCAAGCCACCCCAAGCCGGGTTCCCCGGCCCCGGGGCCGGTTTGACCGGCCACGGCGGAGGCGCCCCTCCCTGGAAGCCCCGCCCTGGCCCCCCGCGCACCGCGCGCCCAGGCGGGGCGGTGCGCAGGGTCTCCCAACAAGTCACAGGCTCGCGGGGGAGGGGTCACGGGGCCACCGCCAAGCTGTTTGGCAACAGCCTGTTCTTTGTGGTTTTCTTGGCCTGCCCGATTTGTTACATTAGGGGTGACTCCTACCAAGCAGTGCTGGCGACGGGGGTGGCCGGGGCGGCGGCACATCCGCCGCGGGTGGGGGATATGGTCAGGGCTTCCGTCAGATAACCCATCGCCATAACCGAACTTCATCTCGCAGCAGGCAAGGGCGGACCAGGTCGTTTGCCCCTACGGTCTCGACGCCGCGAGGGCGAGATTGCTTTATCCTCTTTCCCAGGTCACGGCCGCCGGGGTGTCCGGCGGCAGGGGCGGCTCCCCCAAGGCAGGGTCATGGCTCGCGTATTGATCATAGATGATGATCCCGCCATCTGCGAACTGCTGGGCCTGAAAGTCCGCAAGATGGGCCACGAGGCCCTGGCTTCGCACACCTTGGCCGACGGCCTGAACGTGGCCCGCACCCGGGAATGCGACGTGGTGTTCCTGGACGTGATGATGCCCGACGGCAACGGGCTGGACGCCCTCAAGCTGATCCGCCACACCCGCTCCGAGCCCGAGGTGGTCATCATCACCGGCCGGGGCAGCGCCGAGGGCGCCGAGCTGGCCATCAAAAGCGGCGCCTGGGATTACATCCAAAAAGGCTGCTCCCTGAAAGACATGATCCTGCCCCTGACCCGGGCCCTGCAATACCGCGAACAAAAGCTGTCCGCCCCCCCGCCCGTAGCCCTGAAACGGGCCGGCATCGTGGGCTCCAGCGCGCCCATGCAAGCCAGCCTGGATCAACTGGCCCAGGCCGCGGCCTCGGAAGCCAACCTCCTCATAACCGGCGAGACCGGCACCGGCAAGGAGCTTTTCGCCCGCGCGGCGCACGACAACAGCCTGCGGGTCCACGAGTCCTTCGTGGTGGTGGACTGCGCCGCCCTGCCCGAGTCCCTGGTGGAGAGCATGCTTTTCGGCCACGAGCGCGGGGCCTTCACCGGGGCGGACCGCATGCAGGAGGGCCTGGTGCGCCACGCCCACGGCGGCACCCTGTTCCTCGATGAAGTTGGCGAACTGCCTCTGAGCCTGCAGAAGGCCTTCCTGCGGGTCTTGCAGGAGCGGAGCTTCCGCCCCCTGGGGGCCAAGAGCGAGGTGGAGAGCGATTTCCGCCTGGTGGCGGCCACCAACCGCGATCTTGAGCAGTTGGTCCAGGAACGGCGCTTCCGCTCGGACCTGCTCTTTCGCCTGCGGGCCCTGGCCATCCAGCTCCCCCCCCTCAGGGACCGGGCCGAGGACATCCACGACCTCACGGTGCACTACATCGCCAAGATCTGCCGCCGCCGCGGCGAGCCGGTGAGGGGCTTCACCCCCGATTTCCTGGAGGCCATGTTGCACTACCCCTGGCCCGGCAACGTGCGGGAGCTGGCCAACACGGTGGAGCAGGCCATCTCCGCCTCGGGCGGCTCGCCCACCCTGTTCCGCCTGCACCTGCCGGAGCACATCCGGGTGGCCCTGGCCCGCTCCTCGGTGCGGGCCGGCGAGACGCGGCCCCGCCTGGTCACCACCAGCCCGCCGATCCCCCTGGCCACGGGCTGGAAGCCCGACGCCGCGGGGCACTACCCCAAACTCAAGGACGTGCTCGCCACGGCCCAGGACCAGTTGGAGGAACGCTATCTGCGGGAGCTGATGGTGGAAGCGGACAACGACGTGCCCACGGCCTGCCGCCTCTCGGGCCTGTCGCGCACCGGGCTCTATAACCGCCTGAAAAAATACGGCCTCTCGCGCCAATTGACCATGACCTGAACCGCGCCCGGCCCCTTCCGGCCCGACGGCGAATACCCAGCTTATGGCTGCCCATCAGCCGCCACGCAAGGAGACCCCATGTCCCAGGAAAAGAGAGCCTTCCTCGTCACTTTCCAGCCCCCGACCCTGGAGGCCACCCAGGCCCTGCGGGAGAAGTTCGCCACCAGCTATGACCGCTTCCTCAACATGGACGCGGTGGAGTACAAATGCTGGTGGGTGGACCAGTCCACCGGCACCTGGGGCGCGTTCTACGTGTTCCGCTCGGAAAAAGAGCTGAACGAGTACACCAGCACGGACGTGTGGAAGAAGGTGATCCCGGAGAAATATGGCTGCGTGCCCGAGGGACGGGCCTTGGAGGTGGGGTCCATTGTTTCGAAGGTGCTGATTACGGAACATGAGGGGAGTTGGGTGGCGGAGTAATGGGGGCAATAAAATAATCGGATTGGGATGTAATGGGGTAGCTTGGCGGTTTCGAGCGCCAGGCTGCCCCCAACTGGCGGCGACTGTCAGGTGAATACCGTCACTGTACACACCGTCAACACACCAGCCATGCATTGGTCCAGACTTGCATTAGATCATTTCTCAGGCGTTTTAACACCCTTTTAAAAACAATCTTCTTAAATTTCATCGTCGCCAAAGCTCAGATTAAAAATATAACAATCTGATCCTGGGGCCGCATAATTTTCATGATTATACCTTAACGCTTGAGCATAGCACATCTGTATTTTATCATTTTGAAATGCCGCAAGTGCTGCCCCAATAGTTGTTAATTTATTATTCATCGGGGCAACCACTATGTTTTTATTCTTAACGTTATCTATTTGGGTTAGTAGCATATTCTTAGTACCAATCGGATCATTGCAAGATATTTCAAAACGGCTAACATCATAATATGATGTGGCTATTTGCTCCACTAATTGCATATAGCTTTCATTTGCATCTTTGTCCTTTTCGGTGGTAGCACTTCCTGAACGACCATACCCAATCGACAATGAATTAGGTTCAAGGGCCTCCACAAGCCCAGCGGCTCTCTCATGTTCATAACCGACAATTAGTATTAGATGTGTTTCACGAGATGGAACAATTTCACCCGGATATCCTAAAATGGAACGAACCTCTCCTATTCCTCTGCTAAGCCACTTGTGCCCCACATCATCCCCAACACTATATTCTGATGCATTGGCATATACGCATACTATTTTTGCTTTTCGGCAATGCAATCTCAGGATGCAAAGCAAAATCAACAGTGACTCATGTGTAAAGGTGGTGATATCTAGGAGGATATTTCTAAGATTTTTATTGCTAACAACGTTACAAATATACTTATCCAGATTGTCAGCTGTAAGTATCGGGTCGTTGGTACAAACATCAACAGTTATCTTTTCATGAAATATTTTTTTAAGGCTTTCCTTTTTACCTCCTACGTATTTTTCCAGATCAATATTTGATAGTATCATAGCCTGTCCAATGTTATGGACATCAATATTCTTGGGTATCGATAAGCATCTTTCCTCAAAGCTGCTTGAACAAATATATAGATCGAATTTCTGGTTTAAGGCTCGATCCAACATATGAAGTTGAACTTTGTCAAGTTTCATTTCTTATCCCCAAATAGCTCCAATTGGACAACTTCTGCTTCAGAAGGAAGTCCATGAGACGCGACCCTTCTCAGCAGTGTCGCCGGCGTTTCCATCGCCATTTTTATTACTTCATTTGTAACAAAAAGATACCCCGCAAAACCTGTTGGATCTAGGTTCCAAATTGGAGCCAGTCTTCGATTCAGAATATATAGCCTTGTACGTCCTCCACTTTTACTATCTTTTCGCCCAATTGTAGAACGATGAAAGTAGCCAAGCTGTATCCCTAGATTTAAAATATTCAAAACCTCGTCAGATGGCTGATCTGAAAAGGCAATAGAAAAAACTCTACGTTCTGACCGATCAGATAAAAGAATTTGTCGAAATAGTCCCCCAAGACCCTGAATTAAATTAGAAAGCGTCCTAATATCTCCCTTAGGCGGGGCAGTGGCATGTCCGCCATCTTGGACCCGCTCAAGGTCAGAAAATAAGAACCTATTAGCTTCTTCACGTACTATTTCGTTTTGTACGCTGGAAGGTATACTACTTATAGAGCCAGAACCAGTCTCTGACTTTAATTTCGCATACATAAGGTGGGCGGGGTGAAGAAAATGGCGAACAATACCGGAAGACAAGTGTACGAGTTGATCAAATCCCGCGTAACTATATTTAGAACTAGATTTTCGTTTACCAGCCAAGCCTTTAATGTAATCAGGTCTTGCATACCGCAAGGCATCATCAGTACGATAAAATCCCCGAGAGTCTCCTTTGTCGTAGGCCTGTTTGTACTTTTCAGCGATATCTCGTATTTTATCTTCCTGTTTCCTATCTTCAGGAAAAAAGTCGTACGCTTTTGGTTCGTTTATGCCGAATTTCGTTAACCTTTTTTCAACAATATCAGTAATTCTTTCCCTATACTTAGACTTGCTACTCCCGGTGTAAATAGTAGCAATATCTATTTCAGAATAATCATGTGGCGTATCTATAGTTGATCCGCTAGTCGTATAATATGTTTTGTAGTTATATTGAGTAGATACTTTTAAACTGACCTTCCGACTCGTTCTCGTAGCAACCCATGAGTTAAGAACTCTAGCCTGTGTTTTATTTAGCCAGTGAGCATCATCGATCAATAAGTATACAGGTCCATTCGGAAACCCTTTCAGGCGATGCAAATTTGAAATAATTGGGAAAAGAAAATCTAGATAATCACAAAGAGGACCATCGTAAGGAATAAGTTCTCTACAAAAAGCTAGCTTTTTTGCGTATTGTATCGCCTGGACATAGAGCTGCTCGGATATGAAGGCCATCCTTTGAAACATGTCTGACACTTCAAGAGAAGCATCAAGGACATCCTTAAAAGAACCAGAAGATGACCTCACTATGGCAGGTAAATATATTTCATTATAATACTCTTCAACTTGTTGTTTATATGCACCATGGTTCCCAAATATATCAGGAACTGCTAGCGATTGGAACACCTTCACACAAAAATGTGTTGCCAAAAGATGCTCGTTCAAAATATCACTGGCATGCCTATTTTCAAGCCTTCTGAGTTCTGCAAGAGAGAAATTGGTGTTTTTTAAAGGTATATATATCCCCAAAAAAGGAAGATCTTTCAGGCAACAACCTCGCGCCAGACATTGGCAATCTGGTTGCAGATAGCGAAACATCATACTCTTTCCCGCCCCTCTAGGGCCAACAAGAAAAACGTTTCCCGAATCTATTATCTTTTGAAAATCTGTAAAGACATCCACAAATAAAGATACTGTTTCTTCAGCTGTTAAATCCTCTGGCGATGTTATTTGGAAAGGGTTATCGTAAGGCGTCACAGACATGTTATAAACTCCACTCTCTTTGCAAATACTGGTATTGCTCACTTCCGCACCGTATACTAGAACTGAAATCTAGTATACTTCCAGTTGCGGGAGCGGACGGATATCCGTTTTCCTTTAATGTGTATTGAATTTTTTCCCTCTTAAAAGAATCACGTGTATTTTGAATAACAATTTCAACTCTAATACAATCAAGAGATAAACAAGGCCTAATAAAACGCATGCAATAACGCCTCTCCCGCTCCATTTTTAAGGTTCGATCGTATATTTCATCTAATAAGTACTTTTCTTTTCCATTTTTCTTGAATTTTTTACCGGCCAAATCCGAATCAATTTCATACGATAAATACACCTGGAGTTTTTCATTTTCGTTTTTTTCTATCTTTACGGTGTGTAGCGCCTCTGAATAACGGTGATAGATTAGGCTCCCCTCTAATATTGTTCCTAGACTAAGACCTTCTCGATCCGCTCTAGACGAATCATCTGCAAGTTCATCGGCGAATCTAAGCAAAGCAGCCAGCAAACGTTTCCGTAATTTTTTTTCATAAAGAGTCTTCTTTTCTTCAAGGTAATCGATTGTATTTTTCATTCCTTCCATTGTGCCACCATGAACAAGCGCTAACTTTTCTATCAATTTTCTTTCAAAACTGTCAGGTATGTGAGGCTGTCCCTTTTCATCCAATATTCTTTTTAGACTCCTCTCGTGATTTTCTCGCCCAAAATTGTTGCCAACATCATGTATTTGGATGGCACACAATAGAAAGAAACTCTCATAAGGTGTCAAATATCCACGTTCAAAAGACCACAACATTTCCGACAGCTTTTCTATAACTTTATCAACATGACCCACCCCATGATTGTTAAGATGTACGACTGGATCAGATTCTTCAAGCTGACGTAGTTTCTCGTCACGTTTAGCATTATCCTCTATCTCAGAGAATATTTTTTTTGTTTCTTCCATCCATTCCACCGCGCCAGCCGCCATAGCATTTCGTTCGACAGAATTGTGTATAGGTATTAAGCTTTCCTTAAACCGTAAGTATCTCTCTTTGTACGAAATTTCACCTTTAGCTAGAGAATAGCGCGGAAATTCGTTATCATTTTGCTCAGAAAACCACTTTTCAATGCTTTCATTCTCGACTATGGTATTGCCAGATTCTGTCATTATACGTCTACCTCGGATCAGACAGTTGCATAAAAACTTCTTTAGCTAATAGCGGTGGAACCGCGTTTGCCACTTGTTGTTGCTGAAAACCAATAGAACCAAAAAATCTGTAGGAGTCAGGGAAAGACTGTAACCTTGCGGCCTCCCTCACCGAAAGACCTCTGTTTTGAATTGGATGGATGAGCATGTTCTTCCTGTAATTGGCAATGACTACAGAGGGTGCATCTAAACGTAGTCTATGATAAATACCCGTGTGGCAGTTGGATGTGTCTGTGTATGAATCCATCATCTCTCTTGGTATATCTTCCCAGTTTCCTCCCTGAGGGATACATTTATATCTTTCAATAATGTGATCAGCATTTCGTGTAACCAAATTATTAAGAGAGAATTTCTGACCGTTTCTCATTTGTTTTGAAAATTTAGATTCCGCTTTTGTTCTATAAGGGAGCCTGTCTACATACGCACCATTATCCAATAAAGGCAAATCATTAATCGCTGATTTTACCGTCAAATATTTTTTAAGTCGTGGTTGTGGTTTGGAAATTTTCACATTGTGGCAAGACCCTACGACAAAAAGCCTGTTTCTCATTTGTGGCACGCCAAAGTCAGCAGCATTTAAAACCCAACAAGAGGTAGTAAAACCAAGCTCTTCCAGTGATACAATAATATAATCTAGAAAAATTCCTCCGCAAGTTTCGGCTATTCCTTTTACATTTTCAAATATGACCCAATCGGGAGATAGCAATTCGACAAAACGTAAAAATTCCTTAAAAAGCCAGTTGTTTGGATTATTCCTATTTCTTGTTCTCTGGTTCGATGTTGAAAAGCCCTGGCAAGGCGGCCCCCCGAATAATACTAATCCTTCATCGTTGCGGGGCAAGCTAACTTCCCTTACATTTTTTATATCATCTATGATTACATTGGTGGCCGGATGGTTCCATTTATAAGTCTGTGCAGTATACTTTTCGATTTCCACCGCATGAATTATGTCTATGCCTGCCCAGCTAGCGCCGAGGGCCATACCTCCCACGCCGGAAAATATGTCTACTCCTAACATGGGATAATCTTTTTTCTAATCGTGTTAAAAGGAATATTCCGCATTATATGCCAATTTTTTAAGAACTATGGTTGGCGTTTTTTCCACTTTTAATCAAACAACCTAAGAAGTTAGGCTATCATTTCTCCCCACTTGCAATCCCCTCCAAAAGACCCCACACCCAACCCCAGGCCAAGCCGAAATCGTCGATCCTGATGCAATTGGTAAAGCCGTGTTTCGAGAGCCCTTTCCCGATTTAGATCCTGTTGCTTTTGGGTATTTGCCTGAAAATATTATGAAATCAGTAGATTACCCTCGTTACAACTCATTGGATTATATAAAGAAGTGCTAAGGATCAGGCAAGCAGAATCTGGTCTATGAACACCTTGATCATACATAGCAGTTCTTTAGTATCGCCTTGGTCTATCATTTTTATATTTAATATCATATTGTTAGCCCAGCTTGACAGTTCAGGAGATAAAAACAGAAGCTTGATCCCGCCCCTCTCACCTTCACAACCTCCCCTCCCGTATCCTCTCCGCCACGTACTCCAGCGGATCGACCCCCACTCTCCTGAACCCTTCCCAGCCGTACTTGACGTTGCACTCCAAGAGATAGGGCCGGCCGCCCACCAGGCCCCCCCCCGCAGCAGTTCGTCTAACGAGCCTGCCCGACCGCCTGCCAGTCTTCCCGCACCAGGCCCAAGAGGGTCTGGGCTCTTGCATACTCCAGTTGGATGTTCCCCCAATGGGGCGGCTGGGCCAGGCGCTGCATCAGCAGGCCGTCGTGGCCGAACCAGCGCGGCAGGAGGCCTCCCAAGAAATAACCTCGCTGGCGCAGGATGTCTATTGCCGGCCCTATCCAGGGGCGGTTCAGGGGCAGCCACACCTGAATCACTTGGGCTCCTTGGGCCAAGGCCGCTTCCTCTTCCCGCAGGAACGCCGCGGCCCAGTCGGTGCCGATCTCCCCCACCGCCAGGCGCGCGAGTTGGGATACCTCGTAGAGCTTGCTGCTGATGCGGGTCGTCAAGCCCCGGGGAAGCGGGCGGTCCGAGGTTTCCATTTGCCGCTGGTCATCCAGGCCCTGATACAGAAAGCGGAAAATGTCAGCATATCCCGGCGGCAAAAATACCGTATGGGGATCAGGCGCCAGGGTGATGAAATCCATGGTGGCCGAGATGCGCTCGCCGGGTTCGGCTGCCGGGTCATAGAGGCCGGCCGGCATGAGATCCAGCTCCAGGGCATGGGTAACCCACCCCAAGGCCTTACAGATCTTTTGCGAATACACATGGGTGCACACCGGATCGCCAAAGACCGCCTGCAAGCCGAAACGGGCGGCGGCGGCCTGCGGACCGTAACTCATCATGCGGGTCAGGCCCCGGGCGCTGCGGCGATAGCTGGGCAAAACCGCGCCGGCGCCTAGTTCGAAAAGCTTGGGGTTGGGGCTGGAATTAAAAAGAGCAATGTGCCCCACGACTTCGCGCCGCGGGGTGCAGGCTACGATGGAGATGAGCCGGCCGCTTTCATTGGCCCGAAGCAAGGCCTCAGCCTGGTAATAGAGGTCCACGGGGTAGCCGTCACCATAGACCGCCTTGAACAGCGCTACGACCCCGGGCGCGTCCTGGGGCCGAAACACGTCGATTTCCACCTCTTGCCCGGGCTCCACGCCCAAGGGCCACGCGTCTTGGCTCAAATGATCCCCCAGGCTCCCAGGAAAGGAGTCCTAGTCAGGGAAAGCGTTGACAGATTGCGGCGTTCGCTGAAGGAGTCGTGGCCTTGCGCTTAAGATGGTTTGGAAAACTGATTCCCCCACCCCTTTCATCTTCACAACCTCCCCTCCCGTATCCTCTCCGCCACGTACTCCGCCGGATCGATCCCCACTCTCTTGGGGCCTTCCCAGCCGTACTTGACGTTGAACTCCAGGAGATAGGGTTGGCCGTGAGCCAGGGCCACGTCCACGCCCACTTCGTCCAGGCTGGCTTCGCGGGCCAGGCGGGCGGCCAGGTCCACGGCCGCGGGCGGGACGCCCTCGAAATCCAGGTCGCCGCCCCGGGCCAGGTTGGCGCGGAACTCCCCCACGGCCGCGAGCCGGCGGTAGGCGCAGAGCACCTCATAGCCCACCAGCACCACCCGCACCTCCTCGGTCACCGGCAGGTATTCCTGGAGGTAGGCGGGGTCGTGGCGGTCCAGGTAGGCCGCGAGCCCGGCCTCGTCCTGGATCAGGAACACCCCCCGGCCCAGGGCCGAGCCGCGGGGGGTCTTGGCGATGAAGGGAAAGTCGAAATCATCCAGGACTTGGGACCGCTGGCGGCCGTAATAGACCCGGGTGCGGGGGTGGGGCAGGCCCAGGAGGTTGAACAGGCTGGTCTGGCGGATCTTGTCGCCTTCCAGCAGATGGCAGGCCAGGGAGGGGAAGATGCGCTGGCCCGTGACCGCCAGCTCCACGGCCAGGGCCCCGGTGGGGTAGTACACCGTGGAGGCGCGGCGGATCAGGGCCAGGTGCTCCGGGGGATAGTCCAGGAGATTGGGCCGGGGGCCCAGGGTGGTGATCCAGGGAAAGCGGGCCAGCCGGCGGCCGATGGCCACAAAGGGTCCGGGCACTGGCCCTCTACTTTCCCCCGGGGTGGGCGTAAATGCAGACGGAGACGGCCTGTAAGCCGAGTTCTGTTCCCGGCCGGAGCCGGGCGACGGTCATTCCTCTAGGACGCCGGTTGCCCGGCGCCTCCAGCAACCTACCCGGGAGCCTCGGACGGGCCGCCCTCGGTCGCTCCCCTATTTGGTCTTGCACCGGGTGGGGTTTGCCTAGCTTGGGACGTCACCGCCCCAACTGGTGAGCTCTTGCCTCACCGTTTCACCCTTACCGCGGGTCGCCCCGCGGCGGTTTGCTTTCTGTGGCGCTGTCCATGGGGTCGCCCCCCCTGGCCGTTAGCCAGCACCCTGCCCTGTGGTGCTCGGACTTTCCTCCCGCTCCCAAGGGAGCCGGCGACCGTCCGGCCGTCTCCGCCCGCGATTGTCTTGCCGCGCCGCCGCCGGGGCTCACCCCCGGCGGTCCATGGCCTGGTTGGCCAGCTCGTCGGCCCGGGAGTTGAACTCCCGCCGCACGTGCATGATATGCACCGCCGCGAACTGGCGCAACAGTTCCTTGGCTTGGCGATACAAGGGTTGCAGGCCCGGGTTCTTCACCCGGTAGGTGCCCTGGAGCTGGCGGACCACCAGCTCGGAGTCCATTTTGATCTCCAGCTCCCGCACCCCCCGCGCTTGGGCTTCGGTCAGCCCCAGGAGCAGGGCCTGGTATTCGGCCACGTTGTTGGTGACCCGGCCCAGGAAGCGGGACAGGGCGGCCACCTCGCGCCCGTCCGGGTCCAGGAGCACCGCCCCGGCTCCGGCCGGCCCGGGATTGCCCCGGGAGCCGCCGTCGGCCATGAGGGTGGCCCGGGCCAGGGGGGCCGCCTCGCCCGCGGGCGGGGCGGCCGGTTCCGCGGGAGCCGGGGTGGCGGCGGGAGCCGTGGCCCGGGGCGCGGGGGGCCGGCCGGCATACTGGGCCAGGGCCTCCTGGGCCAGCTCCAGGCAGGGGATCAGCCGGGGCGAGGCCAAGAGATCGGCCGCGTCCCGGCCGGCGGCCAGGCGCGCGGCCAGTTCCCCCAGAAGCTCCGCGCAGGGGCCGCCCGCCGGCGGCAGGTCTCTCACAGGTTCTGGAACGGCTCGCCGTCAGCCCAATAGCAGATGCGGCGGCAGGAGGGGCAGACCATCATGCGGTCCATGCGCTGCAGCTCGTTGAACTGCTGGGGGGGCAGCCGTATGTGGCAAATGCCGCAGTTGCCCTCGCTCACCGGCGCCATGGCGATGCCCTGGCGACGCTCCCGGATGAAGTTGTATTCCTCCATGATCTCGGGGTCCACCTGGGAGGCCATGCTCTCGCGCCGATTGGTGAAGGTGCCCAGGGTGTCCTCGATCTCCTTCACCCGGCCGGCCAGCACCTGGCGGCGCTCATCCAACTGGTTCCGGAGGCTCTGGGTTTCCTCGCCCAAGGTCTTGACCTTGGCGTCCAGGGCCTCGAACTGCTCCATCACCTCCAAGAGCAGGTCCTCGGTGACCTTCAGCCGGTCGCGGCCTTCCTCGATCTCAGCGTTGGCCGCCTGGTACTCCTTGGTGGTCTTGGAGCCCATGAGCCGCTGTTCCGCCCGTTTCAGGCGGCCGCGGATCTCGTCGGCGCTGGACTCCAGGTCCTTCCGGCGGGCGGTGGTCTCGTCCAGGCGGGCCTTGGCCTCGGTGTAGAGGGCTTGCTTGCGCGACTCCTCCTGGCTCAGCTCCACCAGCTGGCCGGGGATGGCGTCCCGTTCCTGTTCCAGATCGTACACCGCTTTGTCCACAGCCTGCAGTTGGACCAACAGGCGCATCGTTTCTATCAAGGCTATTCCTCCGGTACCGGGGCGGCTGGCCGCCAGGGATCAACACCCCCACGGTCGGCCACCACCTCGCAATTAAAACCCCGGGCCGCCATTGCCTCGGAAAGGCGGCGGGCCCAGGGTTCCACGATCACTTGTTCGGTTTGAAAATGGCCCAGGGTGAGTAACCCCAGGCCCAAATCAGCCGCGGCTTCGGCGGCGTGGTAACGGGCCTCCCCGGTCACCAGGAGCCCGGCCCCGGCCGCCGCGGCCTGGGCGAGATAATCACCTCCCGAGCCCCCCACCACGGCCACCCGGCTGAGCCGCTCCGGGGGAGCGCCGGCCAGGGCGGCCAGGGGGGAGCCCAGCTCCCGGGCGGCCCGGGCCGCGAACTCCGCGGGCGCCAGCGGCGGGTCCAGACGGCCCACCCGCCCCAGGCCATAGCCGGCCGGGCCCTCGGTGAGGGGATAGACATCCACGGCCGGCTCCTCATAGGGATGGGCCGCGCCCAGGGCGGCCAAGGCCCCGGCCAGACGGGCGGCCGGCAGGATGGTCTCCAGCCGCTGTTCCGGGGCCTGTTCAGGCCGGCCAGGCGCGCCCCGGTAGGGCCGTCCGTCGGGCGGCGGCACATAGGACCCCACGCCAGGGGCCGCGAAAGCGCATTCCCGGTAGTTCCCGATGCGCCCGGCCCCGGCCGTGAACAGGGCCTGGGCCACGGCTTCGGCCGCTTCGGGCGGGGTGAACACCACCACCTTGACCATTTTCCCCCGCCCCGCCGGCTCCAAAGAGGAGAGGTCCCCCAGCCCCAGCCGGGCGGCCAGGGCGTCGTTGACCCCACCTGGCGCCACGTCCAGGTTGGTGTGCGCGGCAAAGAGCGCCAGCCCCCGGCTGGCCGCCTCCAGCAGGCGGCGCACCAGGGGTCGGTCGGTGCGCAGATTCGGCAGGGGTTTGAACAAGGGGGGGTGGTGGGTGAGCAGCAGGTTCACGTTTTGTTTGAGGGCCCGGGCCAGAAGCTCGGGCGTCAGCTCCAGGGCCACCCAGACCCGGGCGGCGGGCCAGGACGGCTCGCCTACCAGGAGGCCCACGCGGTCCCATTCCTCGGCGGTCCAGGAGGGCGCCCACTCCTCCATGAAGCTCGCGATATCACCGACCAGGGGTGTCTTTGCGTGGGTGGACATGGCATCAAACAATTTGGGCACCCCTCTCGTGGGGGCGCCCGGTCATGAGACAGCCGCGGAAAGTCGGGGGACCGCTCCGGCTAAAGGCCGGAACGGTAATCGTACTTTCATGGGTCCGTCTCCTGCTGGAGTATGGTGGGCCCACCTGGCCTCGAACCAGGGACTATCCGGTTATGAGCCGGAGGCT
>JAHLLK010000079.1 GCA_020444165.1 Deltaproteobacteria bacterium
CGCCGTAGGCCCACTGCTCGCCCACCCCGGTGGCGCAGCCCACGATGAAGTCGTCGATTTGGGCGGGGTCCAGGCCGGTGCGCTCGATCAAGGCCGGCAGCACCGCGGCCAGCATTTCATCGGCCCGCAGTTGATAAAACCAGTCCCGGCCCGGATCGCGGGGACGGCTGCGGGATTGGGCGGTGCGCAGATAACCGGCGATAACCACTTCTTGCATGTTGAATTCTCCTGTTCTCTGGCCAAAACTGGGGCGCGGGGCGGTTGGGTTGCACCCAGCCGGCGCGCCGTGTCGCTATCTGGGGGCCAAGGAGCCTGCCGCCGGGGACGGGGCTGCCTAGCTTTGGTAAAAGGTCCGGCCTTCCTGGGCCATGGTCTGCAAAAGCTCGGCCGGCGCGAAGCGGGAGCCGTACTCGGCCTCCAGCTCCACCAGCTTGTCGTAAACCTTGGGCAAGCCCCAATGGTCGGCATAGCGCAGGATGCCGCCCCGGTAAGGAGGGAACCCGGCGCCGTAGATCATGGCCAGGTCCATGTCCGCCGGGCGGTCGCATACGCCTTGCTCCATCATCAGGGCGGCCTCGTTGATGGCCAGGGCCAGCAGGATATCGATGATCTCCTCCTCCGAGACCTGGCGGGGTTGGACCCCGTGCTCGCGGCGGTATTGGTCGATCACCTCGACCACCCGGGGATTGGGCACCGGCTCCTTGCCACGATAGTCCAGGTAACCGGCCCCGGTTTTGCGACCGTAGTCTCCCAGGCGGTGGATCGCCTCGGTGAGAGGGTGCACCCGGTAGCGCGGGCCCAGCTCGCGCTCAAAGGTCTTTTCGACGTGATAGTTGATGTCGATTCCGGTGAGGTCGAACAGGGTGAACGGGCCCATGGGCAGGCCGAAGTTGGTGAGCGCCTTTTCCATCTGGGCCGTGTCCACCCCGTCGGCCAGGAGGAAGATGGCCCCGCCCATGAGGGCCACCAGCTGCCGCGAGACGTAAAAGCCGGGCCCGTCGTTGACCACCACCGGGACTTTTTTGATCTGGCGGCCCAAAGCCACCGCCGTGGCCAGGGTCTGGTCCGAGGTCTCCTGGCCGCAGATGATTTCCAAGAGAGGCATGCGCTCGGCCGGGTTGAAGAAGTGCAGCCCGATCAGGCGGCCGGGGTCGGTCAGCACGCGCGCCATCTCGGTGATGGGCAGGGCCGAGGTGTTGGTGCCGAATACCACCGCGGGCCGGCAGATGCCCTGCAGCTTTTGCCAAATGTCCTGCTTGACCTGCATGTCTTCCAGGACCGCCTCGATGACCAGGTCCACCTGGCCCAGGTCCTCCAGCTGGCTCGTGGTGGTGAGCTTGGCGGCCAGGAGCTCCTCCAGTTGCGCGGGCCGGAGTTTTCCTTTTTTGAGCTGGTAGACATAGGTCTTGTGGAGCAGTTGCAAGCCGTGGGCCAGGGCCTGCTCGTTGATGTCCCAGAGCACGGTGTCCAGACCGGCGCTGAGCAAAAGGTGCACAATGCCCGCGCCCATGACCCCACCGCCCAGCAGGGCCACCTTCTGGGGCCGCCGGGGCGCCAGGCTCTTTATCCGGGGCAGGCGGCCGGTGGCGCGCTCGTTCAAGAAAATGCCGATGAGGTTTTGGGCGATGTCCGAGAGCAGGCAGTCGCAGAAAAGCTGGGCCTCCCTGGCCAGGTCCCGCCAAACCTCGGTGGAGAGGCCCTCGCTTACCGCCTCGATGATCTTGAACGGCGCCAACTGGTTCTTGGCCTTGACCTCAGCGGTACGTTGGGCCAACTCCAGGAGCAGCCGCTTTTCCCCGGCGCTGGGCAGGCGGTCGCAGCGTTGACTGGTTACCCGGGCGCTCTGGTGCAGCCTCCGGCCTTGGAATTTGGCGGCGGCCCTTTTGCCCGCCTCCACCAGGGCCTCCGGCTCGGCCACCTCGTCCACCAGGCCCAGGGAAAAGGCCTTGTCGGTCTTGATGAAACGGCCGGTGATCATCAGATCCAGGGCGTCCTTGAGTCCGATGAGCCGGGGCAGGCGCTGGGTGCCGCCGCTGCCGGGTAAAAGGCCCAGCTTCACCTCGGGCAGGCCCAGACTGATCCCCGGGACGGCGAGGCGGTAGTGGCAGCTCATGGCCACCTCCAGGCCGCCTCCCAGGCAGTCGCCGTTGAGGGCCGCGATCACCGGCTTGGGCGCGCTCTCCACGTCCCGCAGAAACTCGTGGATGGCCATCAGTTTGGGAAGCATCTCGCTGCGGTCAGGCAGCTTGACCACCTGGGTGAGGTCCGCGCCGGCAAGAAAGCTCTTGCCCGTGCCGATGAGGATAATGGCGTATACCTCCTCGGCCGCCAGGGCCTCGCGCACTGCCTGGAACAGATCCACCAGGAAGTAATCGGACATCTGGTTCACCGGCGGGTTGTCCATGCGCACCACGGCCACGCCCTGGTCCAACTCCATTTTCACCGTCTGATATTCTGTTTTCATGCTGGCGTCTTTCCCAGGTTGAAGCCGCCGCTCCCCCGCGCCGGCGGCCAGACTCGGCTCATCCCAACAGTTGCTGGAGATATTGGCTCCTGCCCACGAGCTTGATCTTTTCCTTGATGCTCAGTAAGAAGTCGCGCCCTTCCATACCCACGTAATTGAGGCCGGACAAATCAAGCTGCACCTTCAGGCCATCTTCCAGGTGTTGCAGGCAAACCTTGCGCAGGGCCGGCAAGGAAGCGCGGTCCAAACGGCCTTCCACCCGGATGAAGACCTTTTTTTTGGGCAGGTTTATTTCCGCGATGTAAATCATGCCCAGGTACCTAAGCAAGTTCAGCGCCAAGCCAGCCCATTTTAATTTTTGTGTTATTTAAGCAAGATAAGCTTAATGATGACAGCCCGGCATCCCCATTTAAACGATTTTGCGTTGCTTAGACGATAATTCGTCGCACATCCCTTGACCGGGGCCTTCGTCTGGTTTACGATGCCGCTAATCCCTTCTCGGCCCCAGGCAACCCCCCAGCGCGAAGGACGCCATGCTCGACCAAAAGAGCCCGGTCAATACCGAACAACGCATACTCCGGGTCGCCTCCCTGTTTGATGACGGCTTCTCCATCGACTGGCTACAGGAAGTCTCCAAGGAAAAACCGTCCCTTATCCTCAAGACCCTTCGCCAGGGAATGGAAGACGGCTGGTTGGCCGAGACCACCCCGGGCCATTTCCGCTTCACCCAGCCCAAAAGGCGGCAAAATTTCCTGGAAGGCATGACCCCGGAGGAAAGGCAGGGCCTTTATCAGCGGACCATTGCAGGCCTGCGCCAGGAGTTGCAGGGCGAAGCCCACCTGGATCACGCCTTGGCCAAGCTGCTGCTTCACGTGGACAATGACCTGGAGGGCTGCCGGCGTTTGGTGGCAGAGGGAAACCTGCTGCGGAAACAGTACCGCCACCAGGCGGCCCTGCAATATTTCGAAAAGGCGATCAACAGCCTGGCGAACATCCCCGGCGGAGACGCCGCGCGCATGTTCATGGAAACCGCCATCCAGATCTCCAAAATTTCCATGGGCGCGCAGCGGGGCGAGCTGGTGAACTCGATTTTAATGTCCGCCATTGAACGCGCCGCGGCCCTGGGTCAAGAGGGCTACCTAGGCCTGCTCAAAATGCATTTGGCCAAACAGGAATGGCTGCGTTCCAACTTCAAGACCGCCTTGGAGCATTTCGATCAGGGTTGGGCCTTGGCCCAAGAGACCGACGAACCCTACATTCAACGGTCCGCCACCATTTTCAGCATGTTTTTCCACTACTGGCAGGGTCGTTACCGGAACGCCGTGGAAAGTTACGAGAAGAACGGGCCTCAGGTGGAAAACGTCCCCCAGGAAGGCTTCCCGTTGATGGCCCGCTTGACCATCGGGTTTTGCTACTGCCATTGCGGTCAGGTTTCCCAGGGACTGGGCATGCTGGATTCAATTCACAGCCAGTGCCAGAAAATCGGGCATATCGGCATGGCCGGCCATACCTCGTCGACCATTACCTGGGCCTTGTGTCAAATCGGTCTTTATGCCGAGGCCGAGGTTTACTGTAACCGCGCGCTTGACGAAACCACGGTGGGCCACAACAACTTCGGCAAAGTGGGCGCCCTGGCCTGCCGCAGTTATTTGGACCACAAGCTGGGCCACAACGACCAGGCCCACGCTTCGTTGCGGGAATTCCTCAAGTTGAGTCTGCACACCCAGATTCACTTCCGCAACCTGCCCATAATCATGGAGCTTTGCTGGTGCATGGAGCAGGGCCTGTTGCCCCGTTTCCCAGGCCTTTCCCTGGAAAAGGAAATCGCCGAGGCCCTGGACAGCCAAAACGTGTACATGTGCGGCCTGGGCTGCCGCTACACGGCCCTCTTGAAAAAACTGCGGGGCGAGCCCTCCCGCAAGGTGGTCAAAAACCTGGAGCTGGCCATCGATTGGCTGGAGGTTTCCGGGCACCAAATAGAGCTGGCCAAAACCAGGCTGGACCTGGCCGTGGAGTATTTGCGGCAGGGAGAGGAAGAGCGGGCCAAGGCCCTGGCCGGCCCCTCGGCCCAAAAGCTTTTCTCCTACAACGAGTCCCTGATCCCCGACGGCCTGCGCTCCCTCTTGGGAGATATGCAAAACCGGGAGCACCTCTTGGACGAGATCCTGAAGCTGGGCCAGGAGATGGTCACCATCCGCGACAACCGTGAGGTAGCGGTGCGCATAATCTCCCTGGCCAACAGCGTCACCGGGGCGGAGCGGGGGGCCATATTTCTCACGGACGGGGAGACCGGCCGTTTGAGCCTGCGGGCCGCCAAGAACCTGACCCGGGAAAGTCTGGAGAGCCCCAGCTTTGCCAGGTCCCTGGAGCTGATCGAGCAGACTTTCCGCACCGGCAAGGTGCGTTTTCTGGATTTCGAGCCCAACCAGCCGAAAACGCCCTCCTTGGAAGAGACCATCCGTTCCTGCATCTGCGTCCCCCTTTACCTCCGGGACCAGGTGAGCGGCGTGCTCTACCATGACAACCGCCTGTTCAAGAGCGCCTTCCGGCAGGAAGACCTGGATATCCTCGGCTACTTCGCGGCCCAGGCCGCCATTGCCATGGATAACGCCATGGCCTATGAAACCCTGCGCGAGATGTACCAGAAGCAGAGGGAGGAAAAGCAGTACCTGGAAGAGCAGCACCTGGAGACCCTGCATTTCGAGGAGATCGTGGGCGAGTCCCCGGCCATGCAACGGGTCTTCGCCCACATCGATTCCGTGTCCGCAACCGACGCCACGGTGCTCATCCTGGGGGAGACCGGGGTGGGCAAGGAACTGGTGGCCAGGGCCATCCACCGCAACAGCAGCCGGCGAAACGGGCCCTTCATCAGGGTGAACTGCAGTTCGTTTTCCGAGCACCTGATCTCCAGCGAACTTTTCGGTCATGAAAAAGGGTCTTTCACCGGCGCGTTGCAAAGGCGCATCGGCCGCTTCGAGTTGGCCGACAACGGCACCATTTTTCTGGACGAGATCGGCGATATGCCCTTGAATTCCCAAGTGCAGCTGTTGCGGGTCTTGCAGAGCAAGGAGTTCGAGCGGGTGGGCGGACACGAAACCATACGCTCGGACTTCAGGCTCATGGCCGCCACCAACCGGGACCTGCCCCAAATGATCGAGTCCGGGAGTTTCCGGGAGGACCTCTTTTACCGCCTGAACGTCTTCCCCATTCAGGTGCCTCCCCTGCGGGAACGCCAGGAAGACATCCCCCTGCTGGCCCTGCACTTTTTACAGTTCTACGCCAAGCGTCTGGGTAAAAAGGCGGAAAAGATCCCCAACCCGGAGATGCAAAAGCTCCTGGACTACACCTGGCCGGGCAATGTGCGCGAGCTGGAAAATATCATAGAAAGGGGCGCGATCCTGAGCACCGGGCCCCTGTATCGGGTGCCCACCACCAGCCTGACCAGGAACACCCTCGCCGCCATGCGCCCGGACATGAGCCTGGATGAAAACGAGCGCTCCCATATCCTGAACGTGCTGGACATGACCGGTGGCAAGGTCCGAGGAGAGGACGGAGCGGCCGCCATTCTGAACATTCACCCCAACACCCTGTATTCCAGGATGAAGAAGCTGGGCATCGCGCCGGCCCGCAAACGCCCCCGCCTGGAGAACCCTGCCTGGTCCCCCAGCCTGGACGGCGGCAGCGACGCCTAGCCCGGATATTTCATGGGGGCCGGGTGGCTACCTCGTCAACATACTTATTTGGTTCAGGTTTTAAACTGACCTTCTCTGATTTGGCGGGTCACGTTTGGTCACCTGAACCGGCACAGCCAGATGGCGGCCGGCAAGGCGACGGACAAGCCACAACCGAGAGGCGTAGCCAAAGCTACGTCGAGGTTGGAGCGAAGGCCTGGGCCCAGCCGGCGGGCATCTGGCGCAGCCGGACGCCCAGTCTTCATGAAATATCCGGGCTAACAGGGGGTTGAAAAAGACCATCCATGGCCTTTTACAACCCATCTTGGCAAAACCACGCTTTTGCCAAAACTCTAAGATGCACGGTGCAGGACGCCCCGTGCATCGCTCTAAAATTGCTTGCCTTTTCAAGGCCGCGCAATTTGGCGCGCCCTCCCTGGCGCGCCATCCCTGGCGCGCCTAGCAGGCTGTTTTTCAACAGCCTGCTAGTGCAGGTCCCATAAATAGAAGCCGTAGCGGTTGGTTTCCCAGGAGTCGTTGTTTTCCTTGATCAACTCTTGGTTGTTGCTGTATTGCATGCCCTCCCAGGACACGCTGAACTTGCCATCCTTGCTGGTGAAGGGTCCGGTGAAGATGGTTTTGACTACGTAGTTTTGTCCGCTGGGGTCCCGCCAGTAGAAAACCACCCGGGACGCGAGGTAGCTGGGCAGCATCTCCTGGTGCGGCGGGGACAGCTTTTCCAGGGGCGGATACTCGCCCTTCTCCTGGTGATAGTCCTCCGCCTGGGTCTTCAGCGCCGTGACGATGGCCACCCGGCGGGCATCCTCGCCGCGATCATGCCCATAGTCCAGCACGAACACGGCCAAGCCGGCCACTGCCACCAGGAGAACCGCCAGGGACCCCAGGATCCAGGGCCACCACGAACGTTTCTTTTCCAGGAAAACCTCCTTGCCGAGCGTAGCTTGCCAATCTTTTTCTTTTTATGCAGCCACCCCTCCCAGGACTTTAACCATTGGGTCCTTTCCCGGCCGCCGGGTGGGGGCCGGGGCTGGGAGAGGTGGCGGAGTTGGCAGCGAGATCCCTGCTGGTGACCCTGAGCCAGGGCAGCAGCAAGGTGGGCAGGGTTGGGTATCCACGCGAGGGGTGGCGATCGTGCTTGCCTCCTGTGGCGAAAATTGACGGTTTATACCCGTCCATCTTACTGGGAATTTTCGGCTGCCGGCATTTAATCGCATTTTCCGGCCAGGGTGGGGGGCCCTCCTGCGTCAACTCCGAAAGCGGATCGCGCGCCGGAGGTTCGGGCGGCAGGGGCTCGCAACCTGCCGTTGCCGGAACTGGCGGGCCCGCCCGTGACGGGCGGGACCGGTGGGATTTCCCCTCCCGGCCGCGCAAGGTCAGGGGAACCGCCCAGCTTGCTCCCCCCCAGGCGTATCATGATGGTAGTCCCAACCAGAACCAAACCGGTTCGGTTGGCGTCCTGGCCCGCGCCCAAGGCAGATTTCCGGGCAGCCCAACAGGGGGAGGAACGAACATGGAAACCCAAACCAAAACGGTCTTGCTCACCGGCTCGACGGACGGGGTGGGACGCCTGGTGGCCCAAAAGCTGGGAGCTGCGGGCTACCTGGTCTTGCTCCACGGCCGCAACGTGGCGCGCGCGGCCGAGGTGAAGGCCGCCATCGAGGCGGCCGGCGGGCAAGCCCTGGTCTATCTGGCCGACTTCGCCTCGCTGGACCAGGTGCGAACCCTGGCCGGGACCATCGCGCGGGAGCACCCGCGCCTGGATCTCTTGATAAACAACGCCGGCCTGGGGTGGGGCCACATGGAAACCCAACGCAAACTGAGCCAGAACGGCCATGAGCTGATCTTCGCGGTGAACTACCTGGCCCCCTTCCTGCTCACCCGCCTTTTGCTGCCGGGGGTGCAGGCCGCCCGGGGACGCATCGTCAACGTGGCTTCCATCGGCCAAGAGCCCCTGGATTTGACGGACCTCATGCTGACCCGGGGCTATAACGGCATCCGGGCCTACCGCCAGAGCAAGCTCGCCCTGATCATGTTCACCATCGACCTGGCCGCGGAGTTGGCGGACAGCGGGGTCACGGTCAACGCCCTGCATCCCGCCACCTTCATGGCCACCAACCTGGTGCAGCAGATCGGCGTGCAGCCCCAGAGCACCGTGGCCCAGGGGGCCGAGGCCATGCTGCACCTGGCCCTGGCCCCGGAGCTGGCCGGCGCCACGGGGCAGTTTTTCAACGGCTTGGCGCCCGCCCGGGCCCTGCCCCAGGCCTATGACCCCGCGGCGCGGAAGCGCCTGGGCGCCCTCAGCCGGGAGCTGACCGGCTTGGCGCCTTCCCCTGCGCCGGGCTGAAATGCCCCTCCATGCCCGGTTTGTGCTGCTATGGTAATTACCTGACACTGTGAGCAAAAGGTAGAGTGTGCTGTGCTGACTACGCGGCCACTCCCCGCTTTCCCGCCGCCCCCTGGGGTTTGGCGGGGCAACTCCCCTCGCCGCTCGTGGCCCTCCCGCGACAAAAGGGTTGAATTTCCCCTTGCTCCCGTAACACAATACTTCTTTCCTCCAGTTATTTTGGGGATCCACCTGGCGCCCCGCCCCGGCGCCCTCCGCCGGCAGACCCGGCGGGGTCCCCGGCCCTGCCCCCGGCCCTCGCGCGGCTGCGCCCCTCGGCCCAGTCCCCCACCTTGCTCCATCAACCAGGCCTCGGCCCCTGGCCGCGGCCGGAGACGGGAAGAAGCACCTTGGCAGCCCCCAAGCACATGACCGTGTTCACCCTGACCACCATGACCGCGGCGGCGGTGATCAGCCTGCGAGGCCTGCCCCTGATGGCCAAGGAAGGGCTGTACATGGTGTTCTATATCCTGTTTTCCGCGGTGCTGTTCCTGATCCCGGCCTCCCTGGTGGCGGCCGAATTGGGCGGGGCCTTCAGCCGCCAGGGCGGCGGGGTCTACACCTGGGTGCGGGAGGCCTTTGGTTCGCGCTGGGGCTTCACCGCCATCTGGTTGCAGTGGATTCAGAACGTGGTGTGGTACCCCACGGTGCTGGGCTTCGCGGCCGGAGCCCTGGCCTATCTGGTGTTGGACCCGGCCCTGGCCGCCAATGGGCTGTTCACCGGCTCGGTAATCCTGGTGTGCTACTGGCTGGCCACCCTCCTCACCCTGGCCGGCTCCACCACGGCCAGCAAGGTGACCAAGTACGGCTTCCTCTTGGGCACCGTGCTGCCCGGGGTGCTGATCATCCTGCTGGGGCTGTATTGGGTGAACCAGGGCAACCCCCTGGCCTTTCTGCAAGGCCCGCCGGCCTCCACCGGAGCGCATGCCCGGCTCTTTCCCCACATCACCGGCCTGGGCAGCGTGGCCTTCCTGGCTGGCATCATCCTGTTGTTCGCCGGGGTGGAAGTGCATGCGGTCTCGGCCAACGAGCTGAAGAACCCGGCCCGCGACTTCCCCCTGTCCATGTTCCTGGCCGCGGTGATCATTCTCCTCCTGTTCACCCTGGGCTCCCTGGCCGTGGCCGCGGTGCTGCCCGCGGCGGACATCAGCCTCACCGCGGGGCTGATGCAGGCTTTCCAAGAGCTTTTGAGCAAGTTCGGCCTGGGCTTCTTCACCCCGGTGATCGGCCTTTTGGTGGCTTTCGGCTCCATCGGCGGCGTGTTGAGCTGGGTGGGCGGCCCCTCCAAGGGCCTGTTGGAAACCGCCAAGGAGGGCGAGATTCCGCCCTTGATGGCCAAGGTGAACAAGAACGGGGTGCAGGTGACCATCCTGGTGATTCAGGGGGTCATCGTCAGTGTGTTGGCCATGCTTTACTTCATCATGGACAACGTCAACGTGGCCTTCTTCGTGCTCTCGGCCATGACCATCACCCTTTATCTGGTGATGTACATCCTGATGTACGCCGCAGCCATCAAGCTGCGCTTCACCCGGCCCGACCTGCCCCGCTCCTACCAGGTGCCGGGGGGGCGGCTCGGCCTGTGCGTGGTGGCCGGGGTGGGACTTTTGGGGGTGTGTTTCTCCCTGTTGGTGGGCTTTTTCCCGCCCAGCAACCTGCCGGTGGGCAGCCCGGCCCTTTACGTGGGCCTGGTGGCCGCGGGCATGGTGGTGTTCATCGGCCTGCCCCTGGTGATCCACGCCATGAAGAAACCCAGCTGGCGGGCGGGGGGCGCGTCCACGCCGCCGGGAAATGAATGAGTCAAGTCAACGGGAACCACAAACTCTGCCCAGCTCAAACGAGGTGATCTATGGCCCTGCATGAGAAAGACAAAATCCGGGATTCGATGTTGGATGACGTTTACGCCTCGTCCGATCTTTCGGTGAGCATGCCCAAGTACCGGTTCCCGCTGAAGGAGCACGATCCCCGCCACGCCTACCAGGTGGTGCACGACGAGCTGATGTTGGACGGGGTGAGCCGGCTGAACCTGGCCACCTTCTGCCAGACCTGGGTGGACCGGGAGATCCACCAGCTCATGGACGAGTGCGTGGACAAGAACATGATCGACAAGGACGAGTATCCCCAGACCGCGGAGCTGGAGGCCCGCTGCGTGCACATGCTGGCCGACCTCTGGAACTCGCCCGAGGCGGTCAACACCCTGGGCTGCTCCACCACCGGCTCGTCGGAAGCGGCCATGCTCGGCGGCCTGGCCCTGAAATGGCGCTGGCGGGAGACCAGGCGGGCGGCCGGCCAACCCACGGACCGTCCCAACCTGGTCTCGGGGCCGGTGCAGATCTGCTGGCACAAGTTCGCCCGCTACTGGGACGTCGAGCTCAGGGAGATCCCCATGCAGGGGGAGCGGCTGATCATGACCCCGGAGGTGGTGGCCGCTTACTGCGACGAGAACACCATCGGCGTGGTGCCCACCCTGGGGGTCACCCACACCTGCCAATACGAAGACGTGGCCGGCATCTGCCAAACCCTGGACGCCCTGCAAAAGGAAAAGGGGTGGGACATCCCCGTGCACGTGGACGCGGCCAGCGGCGGCTTTTTGGCCCCCTTTCACGACCCGGACCTGGTGTGGGACTTCCGCCTGCCCCGGGTGAAATCCATCAACACCTCGGGCCACAAGTTCGGCCTGGCGCCCCTGGGCGTGGGCTGGGTGGTATGGCGCGACGCCGAGGACTTGCACCCGGACCTGATCTTCAAGGTGAACTACCTGGGCGGGGAGATTCCCACCTTTGCCTTGAACTTCTCCCGCCCCGGCGGCCAGATCGTGTCCCAGTACTACAACTTCCTGCGCCTGGGCCGCGAGGGTTACCGCAAGATCCAGGGGGCCTGCTACGACACCGCCATCTGGTTGGGCGAGGAGATCGCCAAGTTGGGGCCGTTCCAGGTGCTCCACCACGGGCACCACGGCATCCCGGCCCTCTTGTGGACCTTGCGGGAGGGCGCGGACCCCGGCTTCTCGCTGTACGACCTCTCGGACAAGCTCCGCAGCCGGGGCTGGCAGGTGCCGGCCTATTCCCTGCCGCCCGAGCGCGAGGACCTGGTGGTGATGCGCGCCCTGATCCGCCACGGCTTTTCCCGGGACATGGGCTGCATGCTCCTGGATGAGCTGCAAAGGAACCTGGACTTTTTCGCCAAAAACCCCGTGAGCCGGCCCCTCACCCAAGCCGAAGCCGGCGGGTTCTGCCACAGCGTGGTCTGCGCCAAGTAAGCCCAAGAGCCACCGGCGTTCCGCCCGAGATTGACAAACCCCCGGGGAATTCCCCGGGGGTTTGTTGGGGTCCTGGCCCCGGTTGGAGTCCGGACCCCCCCACCCCGGCTTCAGCACACCTCCAGGTATTTGGCCATGACCTCGGGGCTGGCCTGCAACTCGGCCATGGTGCCCTCGAAAGCCACGAAGCCCTTGCCCAAAAGGTAGCAGCGGTGGGCCAGGGACATGGCCACCTTCAGGTTGTGCTCCACCAGGAGAATGGACACCCCGGCCTCATTGATCTGCAACAGGACATCCCGCACCTCCTTCACCAGGAGAGGGGCCAGGCCCTCGCTGGGCTCATCCACCAACAGGAGCAGCGGATTGCCCATGAGCGCGCGCCCCATGCACAGCATCTGTTGTTCACCGCCGGAGAGTTGGTAGCCTTTGTTGCGCTTGCGCCGCTCCAGCGAGTTGAAATGCCGGTAGACCCGGGGCAGGGTCCAGGGCTCCAGGTCCTTGGGTGGCGGGCAACCCGCCTTCACGCCGATCAGCAAATTCTCTTCCACCGTCAGGTTGGGGAAGATGCGGCGCTCCTGAGGCACCAGGCCCACTCCCGCCCGCGCCACCTTGTAGGGCGGGGTGCGGAAGATGCTCTGGCCCTGGAATTCGATGGCGCCGGACTGCGGGGAGACCAGGCCCATGATGGTGTTGAGGGTGGTGCTCTTGCCCATGCCGTTGCGCCCCAACAGGGAGACGATCTCTCCTTGGTCCACCTGGAGCGAGACGTTTTGCAGGGCGTGGATCAGCCCGTAGTAGGTGTTGAGGTTTTCGGCCTTAAAGAACATGGCAGAACTCCATGTCACCCAGGTAGGCGTCCCTGACCGCCTCGTTCTCGCGGATCTCCTCCGGCGGTCCGGAGGCCAGGATGGCGCCGTAGTAGAGCACGGTGATGCGGTCGGCCAGGGTGAACACCACGTCCATGTCATGCTCCACCATGACCATGCTCTTGCCATGGGTCAGCCGCTTGATCAGCTCCACCGTGGCGTGGGTCTCCTCCTTGGACATCCCGGCCGTGGGCTCGTCCAGCATCACCAGGTCCGGGTTGGTGGACAGGGCCATGGAGACCTCCAGCGCCCGCTGCCCGCCATAGGACAAGGCCCCGGCCGGTACGTTGCGTTCGGCCGTCAGGCCGATGCCCTCCAGAATCTCCTCGGTTTCTTGGGTTACCTCCTTCAGGCCGGCCACGCGCTGCCAAAAGTCGAACCTAACGCCCATCCGGGACATCACCCCCATGCGTATGTTCTGGAACACGGTCTGTTTCTCAAAGGTGCTGGTGATCTGGAAGGAGCGCCCCAGCCCCCGGCGGGCCAGCTTGTGGGGGGGCAGCCCGGTGATGTCCTGGCCCTTGAACAGGACCTGCCCGCCCGAGGGGTGGTAGGTGCCGGTGATGACGTTGAACAGGGTGGTCTTGCCGGCGCCGTTGGGGCCGATGATGGCGTGGTGCTCGCCCTTACGCACCGCGAGCCCCACGTCGAACAAGACCTGCATGCCCTTGAAGTGGTGGCAAAGGTCTCTGGTCTCCAGGATATTCATGCCGCACTCTCCCTGGCCTTCTTCAGGTAGGCCCGCTTTTGCCGCCAGCCCCGCAGGCGCGAGCCAAACGAGATGGCGCCGCCGGGCAGGAACATCACCACCAGGATAAAGATGAGGCCATTGATCATCTGGGCCAGGTCGGGATAGGCCTGGATCAGCTCCTCCAGGAACAACAGCACGCCCGAACCCAGGATGGGCCCGAAGAAGGTGCCGATGCCGCCCACCAGGATGGCCATCAACGGCTGAAAGGAGACCATGATGTTCAGCACGCCGCCCACGGAGACCAAGTTGTTGAAGACCGCGTACAAGGCGCCGGCCAGCCCGGCGAAAAAGCCGGACACGCAGAAGATCACCGCCTTGGTCAGCACCACCTGAAAGCCCAGGTAGTCCACCCGCTTCTGGTTGTCGCGGATACTGACCATTACGCTGCCCATGGGCGTCTTGGTGAAGTACCACATGGCCCCGATGCCCAGGCAGGCCAGCCCCACGGCGAAGAAATAGATGTTCACCGACTGGGTGACGTCCAGGCTGAACAGCCCCGGCACCCTGAGGGGCGGTGTGGTCCAGCCCATGATGCCGTCCTCGCCGCCGGTGATCCCGCGGAACTTGGAGCACAACACGAACATGAGTTGGCCAAAGGCCAGGGTGAGCATGGCAAAGGCCGTGGCCCGCACCCGCACCAACAAGGGGCTCAAGACCAGCGCCACCAGGGCCGCCGCCAGGCCGCTCAAGAGCACTGCCACCAAAAGGGGGATGCCCTCCAAGTGGGTGAGGAGCAAAGCGGCCCCATAGGCGCCCACCCCGAAATACAGGGCGTGGCCAAAGGACAACAGGCCGGTGAAAGACAACAGCAGGTTGAGGCTGACCGCGAAAAGGGCCTCGATGGCCAAGCGCACCATGAGGTTGATTTGCAGGGTGTCAGCGACCAGGGGGAAAGCGAGCAACCCCGCCAAGGCGGCCGCCAGCCAGACCAGGTGGCGCTTCATTCTCTGTCTCCGAACAGGCCGGTGGGTTTGAAGGCCAGGACCAGGGCCATGAAGCCGAACATCAACACCGGCGACAGCTTGGGTATGAATTGGATGCCGAAGGCGTTGAGCTCGCCCAGGAACAGGGCCGCCACCAGCGCGCCGAACAGGCTGCCGAAGCCGCCCACCACCACCACCACGAAGGCGTCCATGCCCATCTGGTCGGCCAGGCCCGGATACACGGTCAGGATGGGGGCGGCGGCCACCCCGGCCACCCCGGCCATCCAGGTGCCCAGGCCGAAGACCAGCATGAACACTCGGCTGGTGTTCACTCCCAGCACGCTGACCATGTCCGGGTCAGTGACCGCGGCCCGCACGATGGTGCCCAGGCGGGTGCGGTACAGGACCAGGGACAGCATGCCCAGCACCGCCAGGGACAGGACGATGATGAACAGGCGGTAGACCGGGTATTCCAGGCCGCCGACGCTCACCAGGCCGGCCAGGGGGTACGGCGCCATGACCTGCAGGCCCTCGGAGCCCCAGATCAGCTTCACCGCCTCGGCCAACACCAGGGAGATGCCCAGGGTCAGGAGCAGATCGGCGATATGGCCCAGGCCCGAGGCCTGGGCCCGGCGCAGGCAGAAGCGCTCCACCAGGATGCCCAACAGGGCCACCGCCAGGGGGGCCAGGAGCAGGGCTATCCAAAAGCTGCCGGTGGCCTGGAGCACCGTCACGCAAAGGTAAGCCGCGAGCATGAAGAAGGAGGCATGGGCGATGTTGAGGATGCCCATCATGCCGAAGATCAGGGTGAGGCCCGAGGCGACCAGGAACAGGAGCATACCGTAGGCCAAGCCGTGGATGCCCTGGGCCAGGTACATTTGGGTTTCAGGGCTCATGCCGATTCTCCAGGGGTGCGATTGACTTCGACGACGATCCTCACCTTCCGCCCCCGGCGCCAGGGGGCCAGGGGACGGAAGGCAAGGTTCAGGAGGGTCGCCGGCCGCTGGCTACTTGCAGCGGTCCGAGTCCTTGGGCTGGGGCAGAGTCACGAACTCCGCGGGGATGGTGGTGACCTGGTCCATGAAGGAGCAGTCCTTGTACCACTTGTTGGGATGCACGAACACGGTGACATAGGTGTCGCGCACCACGCGGTGATCACAGCCTCGCATGGTCAGCGTCTCGCCGATCAAGCCGTTCCACTCTTCGTTTTCCCAGACCTTGGTGACCTTCTGGGGGTCGGTGCTGCCGGCCCGCTCCATCACGTCCACCATCCAATACAGGGCCTCGACATAGGACCCGGTGGTGGAGCCCAGCCACTCATACAAGGGGGTGTTGAAGGGAGCCGGCCAGGTCTTCCAGGCGTCGTGCCACTTGGCCTGGATGCCGTCCTGGTAGTTGATCAGGAGTTGGCTGGCGAAGATCAGGCCCTCGGAGCCCTTGTCACCCACGGCGATGAGAGTCTGGATGTCGTCCAGGAAGATGCCGGCAAAGGGCAGGTCGATGCCCATCTGCCGCGACTGCTTGATCAGGTTGGAGGAGTCCGGCATCCAGTCGCCGGTGAAGATCACCTCGGCCCCCGAGGCCTTGACCTTGGTCAGATAGGGGGCGAAGTCCTTGTTGAACAAGGGGTGGTAATCCTCGCCCACGATCTGGGCGTCGGGCACGTATTTCTTGAGGCCGGCCTTGAAGGAATCGGCCAGTTGATGACCGAAGATGTAGTCCTGGTTCAGGATGTAGAACTTGCGCTCCGGCCGGGTGGCAAAGTACTTGCCCAGGGTCATCCCCACCGAGTAGGTGGGCCAGATGTATTGGAAGGTGTAGGGGGTGAAGGCCTTGCCTTCCATCAGAGTATCGGACAAGGAGGCGGCGTTCACGTGCAGCTTCTTGTACTTGGCCGCCTCGGCCTGGATGATGGCCGTGAGGTGGCTGCCCGAAGTGCCCCACAACACATCCACCTTGTCCTTCAGGCAGAGTTGTTCCGTGGCCTGCTTGGTGGTGGCCGGCTTGCCCATGGTGTCGCCCTTGAACAAGGCGATCTTCTTCTTCGCGCCGTCAACCATGATGCCGCCGCGCCGGTTGATGTCGGTGGCCACCCAGGTCAGGCAGGCCCAGTTGAGCTGTCCCACCGCCGCCGCGGGGCCGCTGAACGGCGCCAAAACACCGATCTTGATCATGTCGCCCGTGGGGTTCTCAAACTTGGTGGGGTCGAAGCCGGTCATGTCCGCCACTTTGCTGGCGTTGAAGCCTTGCGCAGCCGCCGCCGCCGGGGCCGGCCCGGCGGCCAGGGTGACGCCCAGTAGCGCGGCCACCATGACTCCCCACCCAAAAGCCCGTTTTAAAACTTGCATACTTGCCTCCCCGTTAGATAACCATTTCCCTTGCCAAAAGCGGCCCTCATCACCCCGCTTCCCGCCCTCCCCAGGCCAAAAGCGCAGGCGGCCGCGTTCCTGCTACAGCGAATCCAGGCCCTTGATGAAAAACTCGACCGTGGTTTCGATGATTTTTTCCGACTCCAACCCCCGGGTGGTCCAGCCTTTGAGGGGTAAAAAGGCGAAACTGAAGACCAAGAGGCTGGCGATAACCAGCAGGCGTTCCTGGTCCACTTCCCGCCCCAAGGCCTCTTTGATCCAACCCGCCCAGCGTGTGATCAAGTCGCGATCCGAGGACATGATCTCCTCTTTGGTCGTCTGGTCCAGAAAGCGCGTTTCCTGGTAGGCCAAGGAGATGACGTCCGGAATGTTGGTCCAGGAATGGTCGATGGCGGTGTGCATGTAACGCCGCAGGGCTTCGAGATTATTGATCTCTTCGCTGGGCTGGTAGGCGTTGCGGGTCTCCGAGTCCTCCCCCATCATCTCCTTGAAAAGCTGCCGCAGAATGTCGTCCTTGTTCTGAACGTAGTCATAGAGGCTTCCTGGGTTCACGCCCGATTCCTCGCAGATGTCCTGGATGGTGGTGACCGGGAAGCCTTTCTTGATGAAGAGCTTGCGCGCGGCATCCAGGATCTGGCTCCGACGCCTTTTGACCAGGTCCTTGTTCTTGATCTGCCGATAGCGCCGGATGCCGAGCCCTTCCTCCTGCGGCTCTTCGGTGGTGGGCGCGTTCTTTTCTGGCACTGGTGACTCCTCTCCTCAAGGCCTGGGCGGCAAAGCAGCGGGCGGCGGTTGCGGCCCCTCCCCCCTAAGCCAGCCCGAGGGTGCGTCGCGGGCAAATGCCTGCTGGCGCGCCCGGCCAGGGCCAAACCTGTTTTGCCCCAGGATAGGTGGCGGAAATAGCTGTGGTCCGTCTGCCATATTTAGTTTGGCTGACGTTCATCAGCAAAATATCAATTTGGCTGTTGTCTTGTCAAGTGGGTTCCTGGGGGTTCGTCTGAAAAAGACCCGAAACCAGGGGCCGCAGCCGAATCGGACGAGCCGGCCCGCTGAAGGAAGGCCCCGGCTAAGCCTCTGACAGATGTACGTAAACGATGCTGCTTGACAGAGAGAGGAGTGGTTGCTACTCTGCTGACGTTCATCAGCCAAATTTAATATGGCAGACATTAATCAGCAATAGCGCCCCGAGAACCGACCGGCCACCCCGGCCCCCGCGTCCCCCTGGGCGAGCAAGCCGGGCAGTCGGCCGCGGACGGCGCCAGCCCGTGGATCCGCCGCCAGCAAGAGAGGCAGGCCACCAACCCGGCAAAGGAGTGTAGGAATGGGCCAGCACCTGGTTTCCCTTGTGCGTTACGAAAAACCCCTGGACTCGGTGCGCCGGGCCGTGGAGCTTTGCGGCGGCCTGGATCGTCTCAGCCCTCAGGCCAAGGTCTTCCTCAAGCCCAACATCGTGTTCTGGAGCAGCAAGGCCCCCTTCCCCAAATGGGGGGTCATCACCACCAGCCGGGTGATCGAGGATCTGGTGGTGCTGCTGAAGGAGCGGGGCGTAGACGACATCACCATCGGCGAGGGCATGGTGGTAAGCCATCCCAAGGACAAGGAAACCCCCCAGCACGCCTTTGAAACCCTGGGCTACAACCAGCTTAAGGCCCGTTACGGGGTCAAGGTGGTCGATACATTCCAGCGGCCCTTCGAGGAGGTGGACCTGGGCGACGGCGTGGTGCTGAACTTCAACCAGGACATCCTGCACAGCGACGTGGTGGTGGACGTGCCGGTGCTGAAGACCCACGCCCAGACGGTGGTGAGCCTGGCCACCAAGAACCTGAAGGGCATGATCGACATCAAGTCGCGCAAGCGCTGCCACAGCGCCGATCCCGAAAAGGACCTGCATTTCTGGATCTCCCGCCTGGCCGACAAGATGCCGCCCATCCTGGCGGTGTTGGACGGCATTTACACCTCGGAGTACGGGCCGGCTTTTGACGGGGTGATGCACCGCAGCAACCTCTTGGCCGCCTCCTGGGACGTGCTGGCGGCCGACCTGGTGGGCTGCCGCCTCTTGGGCCATGACCCGGCCGAAGTGCCCTATCTGGCCCAGGCGGCCCGGCGCCGCGGCCGGCCCCTGGACTTGTCCGATGTGGAGGTGGTCGGCGAGCGGATCGCGGATCTGGCCAAGCTCCACCAGTGGAGCTTCCCCTACAACGAGGCCGGCACCCTGCCGCTGCCCATGGAAAAGCGGGGCATGGCCGGAGTCAGCTATTACAAGTACGACTCCAGCCTGTGCACCTACTGCTCCAGCATCAACGGGGTGGTGATCCAGGCCGTGGCCCAGGCCTGGCAGGGCGAGCCGTGGGAGGAGGTGGAAATCCTCACCGGCAAGAAGATGGCCCCCCGTCCCGGCGCCAAAACCACCATCTTGCTGGGCAAGTGCATGTCCCAGGCCCACAAGGACAATCCCGACATCAAGAAGGTTATCGCGGTCAAGGGCTGCCCCCCCAAGCCGGAGCAGATCCTGCACGCCCTGCACCAGGCCGGCATCATGGCCGACCCGGCCCTGTTCGCCAACCTGGAAGCCGCCCCCGGCAATTTCCTGAAGCGTTACAAGAACAAGCCCGAGTTCGAGGAGAGCCACTTCCAGGTCAGCTAGGGGCGTGTCGGAGAAATGGCAAGATGTGCGGGGGAACCCCTTCTTTTGAAAAAAAAGGGGTTCCCCCCCACACCCCCCTTCCCCCAAAAAACTTCATAGTTTTTAGCCGGTTGTGATATATCTACCCTCAAAATTATTATTCCCTACCTAAAGCGTGGAAATGGCGAAAGACAGCCATGACACCAATACGCCGACCCACTCTTAGTTAGGGGCGGACGGGCGGCGGCGGGGGCCTGGGTGGGCCGTTACCCAGGGCCGCCGCCGCCGTCAGCCAAGACGGGACAAACGAAAAGAGGGTGACGGCCGGGGAAGCGTGCTCCCCCGGCCGCGGTTTGGTCTGGCCGGAGCGTTAGGCCATGAAGGCGCCGCCGTCCACGTTGATGGTCTGGCCGTTGACAAAGGAGGCGTCGTCCGAGGCCAGGAAAAGGATGACGCTGGCGATCTCCGCCGGCTGACCCAGGCGGGCCAGGGGCACCGCGAAGTTTTTGAACATCTCCAGCTTGGCCACGGGCACCCCGGCCAGCATCTCGGTCTCCACGAACCCCGGGGCCACGCAATTGACCCGCACCCCTTTTTGGCCCAGCTCCTTGGCGGCGGCGCGGGTGAGGCCCACCACCCCGGCCTTGCTGGCGGAGTAGTTGAACTGGCCCACCGCGCCGTAACGGCTGATGGAGGCGAGGTTGACGATGGCTCCCCTGCCCTGCTGGCGCAGGGGAATCATGCAGGCTTGCAGGCAATTGAAGGTGCCCTTGAGGTTCACCTCGATCACCTGGTCCCACTGTTCCTCGGTCATTTTGTGCCCGATGGCGTCGCGGATGATGCCCGCGTTGTTGACCAGGATGTCCAGTCCGCCCAGCTCGCGCTGGGTCGCACTCACCAGCTCCTGCACAAAGGCGCGGTCGGCCACGCTGCCCACCAGGGTCAGGCAACGGCGGCCCAGGCCGCGCACCTGACCCGCCATTTCCTCCAGGCGCTCGGCCGAAAGGTCGCACAAGGCCAGGTCCGCGCCCTCGGCGGCGAAGCGCAGCGCCGTGGCCGCGCCGATGCCCTGGGCCGCGCCCGTGATGATGGCTATCTTGTCCTTGAGTCGCATCTTGCCAATTCTCCCGGGTGGACGGCTAATATTCCTCGCGCTCGATCACCGTGGCCACGCCCTGGCCACCGCCCACGCAGGCGTTGGCCACCCCCCAGCGGGCGTCCTTGGCCGCCAGGATGCGGGCCAGGGTGCCCACCAGACGGTTGCCGGTGGCGCCCAGGGGATGACCGATGGCCAGGCCGCCGCCCATCACGTTGACCGTGTCCGGGTTCAGGCCCAGTTCCTTGATGCAGTTCAGGGCCACGATGGCAAAGGCCTCGTTGATCTCCCAGAAATCCACCTCGGAGGGCTGCAGGCCGATCTTGTCCAGGGCCTTACGGCTGGCGGGCACGGGGCCATGCCCCATGATGGTGGGGTCCACCCCGGCAAAGCCGATGGAGCGGATGGTGGCCAGGGGTTTGATGCCCTGAGCTTGGGCCTTGTGTTTGGACATCAGGATCACGCCGGTGCCGGCGGCGTTCAAGGGCGAGCTGTTGCCGGCGGTGATGACGCCGTCCTTGCGGAAAGCGGGCCGCAGTTTGGCCAGGTCTTCCAAGGTGGTCTCCCCGCGCACCGCCTGGTCCCGGTCCACTACCATGGTGTTCCCGTCGGCCTGGGGGGCCTCCACGGGCAGGATCTCGCCTTCAAAGAATCCATCGGCCTGGGCCTGGGCCGCCAACTGATGGGAGCGGACGGCCCATTGGTCCATGTCTTCCTTGGTCAGACCGGTCTGGGCAAAGAGCTTCTCGGCGGTGAGCCCCATGTTGGTGGAGGTGATCATGTCCCAATGCTTGTATTTGTCGTTGAGGAACAAGGACATGTTGTAGGCCGCCAGGCCGCGGTCCTTGGTGGTGCCGCCCATGGGCACCCGGGTCATGTGTTCCATGCCGCCCACCATCACCACGTCGGCGAATCCCTGGGCGATCTCCATGTAGCCGATGTGGATGCCGGCCATGGCCGAGCCGCACTGCTGGTCCACGAATTTGGCGGAGATGGTGGCGGGCAGGTTGGCCAGGAAGATGGGGGTCCGGCCGCCGTAGGTCCATTGCTCGCCCACGCCGGTGGCGCAACCCACCACGAAGTCATCCACGTCCTCGGCAGAGATGCCCGTGCGTTTGATCAACTCAGGCAGCACCAGGGCCAAAAGCTCATCGGCGCGATAGGAGTGCAGCCAGTCGCGGCCGGGGTCCATGGGGCGGCAACGGGACTGGGCCGTGCGCAGGTAACCAGCGATAACCACTTCTTGCATGACGATGCTCCTTAATGCGGTTCAATCTTCTTCAATTTTGGAGGGGGCCGGCGGGTCGTCCGCCGGCGGGGCCGGCTCCTGGGAGGCCGGCCGGCCCGGACGGGTGGGCCAGCGGTCCCAGGGCGGCCGCGATCCCGGCGCCGGCGGAGCCTCCGCGGCCAGGCCGGTCATGACCAGGTCGATGATGGGGTCCACCAAGTCCACCAACTTGTGCTGGCGGTCCGAAAAAAGCCAGTTGGTGGCCACATGGTCCACCGCCCCCATCAGCACCGAGCGGATGACGTAGGGGTCCAGGTCCGTGCGGAACTCCCCGCCCGCCATGCCCTCCTCGATGATGCGGGTGATGTTGCGGAAGCCCTCGCGGATGACCCGGTAACCCTCGGTCTGGCGGAAGTTGACGTTGCCCTTGAGGATGAGCAGGTTGATCTGGGCGTAGTCCGGGTACTCCTGCCAGGTGTGCAGGTAGAGATAGATGATGGCCCGCAAGCGGTTGGCCGCGCCGCGAATGAGCTGAAGATGGAATTGGTGCTGCTCGCCCATCTTGTCCGTGAAAGCCTCGGGGATGGTGAACAGGAGCCCTTCCTTGGTGGAGAAATATTCGTAGATGGTGCCTTCGGAGACGCGCGCCTCCTTGGCGATTTCAGCCACCGTGGCCTCGTGAAAACCCTTCTGGGCGAATATTCGCTCCGCCGCCTTGAGTATCTGCTCCTTGCGCGTCTTCAGCTTGCTCTGGCCACCCATGGGGGCTGCTCCTTGCTTCCGGGACCATGAATGTGTTGGCTATTGCTCTTCTTCATGAAACCTATGAAGTTTTTTTGAGGAAAGGGGGTGTGGGGGGAAACCCCTTTTTGTTCACAAAAAGGGGTTTCCCCCCATATCTCCCCATTTCTCCGCCCCACTCTCAGTCCGCGAACGCCTGCGCGTCCAGGTGCGCGGTTAGTCCGTCGCTTTCGCCCAGGCGCTGGGCCAGGCCCGCGGCCTTGGCCAATTCGTAGTGGAAGAAATAACGCATGGTGGTCAGCTTGCCTTGGTAAAAGGCCGCGTCGGACTCCCCTACCCCGCCGGCCAGGGCCCGGGCGGCTGCCGCTCCCTGCTTCAGCCATTGCCATCCCACGGCCACCAGGCCGAACAGCTCCAAATAGAGGCTGGCGTCGGCCAGGAAGACCGTCACGTCGCCGGCGGCGGCCAGGCCCAACTTGGCCTGGGTGGCCGCCAGGAGCTGGTCCAGGGCGGCTTGCAGGCGCCCGGCATACTCAACCAGCTCCGGGATCTGGCCGGCCGCCGCGAGGTCCTCCGCCAGTTCCGCGGCAAAGAGTTGCAGGGTCCGGCCACCTTGCAGGGAGACCTTGCGCCCCAACAGGTCCAGGCCCTGGATGCCGGTGGTGCCCTCGTGGATGGGGTGGATGCGCACGTCGCGGTAGTACTGCTCCAACGGGAACTCATCGGTGAAGCCGTAGCCGCCCAGGATCTGCAAGCCGGCGCTGGTGGCGAGGATGCCCATCTCCGAGGGGAAGGTCTTGGCCACCGGGGTCAACAGCTCCAGCAGGAGATGGGCGTTTTCTTTGGCCTCGCCCTCGCCGTGGGTGGCCAGGTCGGCGTATTTGGCGCATTGGAAAAGCAGGGCCAGGGCGCCGTCCACCACCCCGCGCTGGAACAAGAGCAGGCGCTTGATGTCGGCGTGCTCGATGATCGGCACCTGGGGCTGGGTGGGGTCCTTGGCCGCGATGGGCCGGCCCTGGGGCCGTTCCTGGGCGTATTGCAGCGAGGCGTAATAGGCGCCCGAGGCCACGGCCGCCGCCTGCTTGCCCACGCTGATGCGCGCCTCGTTCATCATCTGGAACATGTAGGCCAGGCCCTTGTGGGGCTCGCCCACCAGCCAGCCGCGGCAGTCGCCCTCCTCACCCATGGACAGGTGCACGATGGGGCAGCCCCGGTAGCCCAGCTTGTGGAAGAGCCCGGCGGTGTTGAGGTCGTTGGGCGCGAGGCCCTCGCCCGCGGGCCGCAGCTTGGGCACCACGAACAGGCTGATGCCCTTGACCCCGGCCGGCGCGCCCTTGATGCGGGCCAGCATCAGGTGCACCACGTTGTCCACCGCGTCGTGGTCCCCGGCGCTGATGAAGATCTTCTGGCCGCTGATCAGGTAGTACCCCTGATCGGTGGGGGTGGCGCTCACCGCCACGTCGGACAGGGAACTGCCGGCCTGGGGTTCGGTCAGGGCCATGGTGCCCTGCCAGCGGCCGGCCAGGAGGTTGGGCACGTAGGTCTCTTGCAGCTCGGGTGAGCCAAAGGACAGGATGAGGTGCGCCGCGCCGGTGGTGAGGCCCAAATAGGCCGAGGCTGAGAAGTTGGCCGCAGCAAAGGCATAGAGGCAGGCGGTGTTGACCAGGGACGGTAGCTGCATGCCACCGTGATCATAGGAGAAAATAGACGAGAGCCAGCCGCCCTCGCCGCACTGTTCCAGGAACTGGCGCACCATCGGCCGCACCCGCACCTGGCCGTCCACCAAGGCGGGCGGGTTCTGGTCCAGTTCCCGGAAAGCCGGGAAGAGCAGCTGTTCGGAGATGCGGAGCGCCGTGTCCAGCATCAGGTCAAAGCCCTCGCGGTCGTGGTCGGCGAAAAACGGCAACTGGCACAGCTCCTCGGCCCGGTGGACCTCGTGGAGCAGGAACTTCAGGTTGCGTTCGCTCACAAATTTGTTAGCCATTGGCTCACTCCCTTAGTAGGGGTAGAAGGTCCGGCCCTCGGCGGCCATGGTCTTGATCAGCTCGGCCGGGGCGAAACGGGGGCCGTATTTCTGTTCCAGCTCCAAGAGCTTGGCATGGACCCGGGCCAGGCCCCACTGGTCGGCGTAACGCAACACGCCGCCGCGGTAGGGCGGGAAGCCGGTGCCGGTGATCATGGCCAGGTCCATGTCCGCCGGCCGGTCGCAGATGCCCTCTTCCATCATGAGGGCCGCCTCGTTGATGGCGTTGGCCAGCATCAGGTCGATGATCTCCTGCTGGCTGGCCTGGCGGGGGGCCACCCCATGCTCGGAGAGGTACTCCGCCACCACGGCCTGCACCCGGGGGTTGGGCGCCGGCTGGGAGCCGCTGTAGTCGAAATAGCCCCGGCCGGTCTTGCGGCCGTAGTCGCCCAACTGGTAGATGGCCTGGGTCAGGGGGTGGACCTGGTAGCGGCCGCCCAGGCGTTGGGCAAAGGTGTTGCCCACGTGAAAGTTGATGTCGATGCCGGTGAGGTCGGCCAGGGCCGCCGGGCCCATGGGCAGGCCGAACTCCAGCATGGCCCGCTCGATGGCCTCGCCGCTGACCCCATCGGCCAACAGGAACACCGAGCCGCCCATGAGGCCGCCCAATTGGCGGGACACGTAAAAGCCCGGCCCGTCGTTCACCACCACCGGCACCTTGGAGATGGCCCGGCCAAAGGCCACGCTGGTGGCCAGGGTCTGGTCCGAGGTCTGGGCGGCGCAGATGATCTCCAGGAGGGGCATGCGCTCGGCCGGGTTGAAGAAGTGCAGGCCGATCATGCGGGCCGGGTCGGCCAGCACCGTGGCCATCTCGGTGATGGGCAGGGCCGAGGTGTTGGTGCCGAAGATCACGTCGGGCCGGCAGATGCCCTCCAGCTTTTGCCAGATGTCCTGCTTGACCTGCATTTTCTCGAGGACCGCCTCGATCACCAGATCCACCTCGCCCAGGTCTGCCAGCTTGGTGGTGGTGTGGAGCTTGCTGGCCAAGAGCTCCTGCAAGGCCTGGGGCTTGAGCTTGCCGGTCTTGAGCTTGTAGCCAAAGGTCTGCTTGACGGCTTCCCCGGCCTTGGCCAGGGCCTGCTCGTTGATCTCCCACAAGACGGTGTCAAAGCCGCCGGCCAAGAGGAGATGCACGATGCCCGAGCCCATGACCCCGCCGCCCAGCATGGCCACCTTCTTGACCGGAGCCGGCTCCACGCCTTTGAGCCGGGGCAGGCGGCCGGCGGCCCGCTGGTTAAGGAAGGTGCTGATCAGGTTCTTGGCCACCGGCGAGACCACGCAGTCGCCGAACAGATCAGCCTCGCGGGCGATGTCGGCGGCGAAGTCCAGGGAGAGGCCCTTTTCCACGGCCTCCACGATCTTGAACGGCGCGATATAGCCCTTGGCTTTCTTGGCCAGATTCACCTTGGCGAAATTGACCAGGTCGGCCTTTTCCCGGAAACTGGGCAGGCGGTCGAAGCGCCGGCTGGCCACCCGGGTTTTGTAGGTGAACTCGCCGCTCCGGAACTTGGCCAGCGCGGCCAGGGCCGCCTCCACCAGCTGGTCCGCCGGGGCCAGTTCGTCCACCAGACCCAGGCTGAAGGCCTTCTCGGCCTTGATGAACTGGCCGGTGGTCATCATCTCCAGGGCGTCGGGCAGGCCGATGAGCCGGGGCAGGCGCTGGGTGCCGGCGCTGCCGGGGATAAGGCCCAGCTTCACCTCGGGCAGGCCCAGGCTTACCCCGGGTACGGCCACGCGGTAGTGGGCCGCCATGGCCATTTCCAGGCCGCCGCCCAGGCAGTTGCCGTTGATGGCCGCGATCACCGGCTTGGGCCCCGCCTCCAGCAGGTTGAACAAGCTGTGCACCCACATCAAGCGCTCCACGAAGCGCGCCTTGTCCTTTTCGGGCAGCATCTGGGTCACGTCGCCGCCGGCCACGAAGTTCTTGCCCGTGCCGGTCAAGACCAGCGCCGCGACCTGGTCGTCGGCCAGGGCCGCCCGCACGGCCTGGTCCAGCTCGTTCATGAAGTCCGTGGACATCTGGTTGACCGGAGGGTTGTCCATGGCGAGGATGGCCACGCCGTCTTGCAGATCCACTTTGACCGTCTTGAAGTCAGTCTTCATGCCGCTCTTTCCTTTCCGGTAGCTATTCGCTGAGGGCTTGCCTAGGAGTCTGTCGGTTAAATCGCGCCATAGTTGTGTTCAGCCAATTACCCACTTCTTACGTGAATTACAGATAGAAGATGGATATGGCACAACTCGATTAAAACACTGAAGTTTTTTTGGGGAAGGGG
>JAHLLK010000080.1 GCA_020444165.1 Deltaproteobacteria bacterium
CTCTCTCTCTCTCTCTCTCTCTCTCTCTCTCTCTCTCTCTCTCTCTCTCTCTCTCATTACCTACCATAATCATAGGGTAAAACCCCCGCCTTTTGCCGTTCTTTGGCAGCCATTTAGCCAAGTGAACGACTATCTATCGTCGCATCAGGGACTATTTCTGAAAAAATTCCGGACTTCCGGCATGAAAAACGCCTTTTCTGATGCGGCGTTCAAAATATTTCCAGATGTTGAATTGGTGAGAAATGGCGAAGGCCCAAACGCCGACCGTGCGCAAAGGAGGAAACCATGAAAAGTAAAACCGAGCAACCTGTAGATAAAACAGCAAAAAGAACGCTGCCGAGGGAGGGTAAATATTTGACCTTCGCTCTGGGGGATGATGAGTTCGGTCTGGCCATTCAGGAGGTAAAGGAAATCATCGGCATGATGCCGATTCGCAGTCTGCCCAGCGCCCCGGCGTTTATCAAGGGAGTCATCAACCTGAGAGGGCAGGTGATCCCGGTATTTGATTTACGGCTTCGCTTTGCTATGGAGCCGGTTTCCTATAATGAACGAACTTGTATTATCGTGGTCGAATTGAAAAGCGCCTCCAAACGCGTTTCCACAGGAGTGGTTGTGGATTCGGTGAATGACGTGACCAATATTCGTACGGAGCAGCTGGAACCCGCTCCATCTTTTAGTTTTGATTTAGATTCATCATACATCCAAGGCATAGCCAAAACGGGTGATGGGGTCAGAATTATACTGGATATTGAAAGGATATTTGGCAGGAAAGAATTGACCTACCTTGGCCAAGCAGCCTAGGAAATATATGGGAAATAGCTTCTGACGACTGGTCAACTGGCCCATATATGGGGAGTAATTATGATAATTCTCTTGCCAAAACCCTATTACTAATAATTTTGTAACCCCGGATATAGGATGAGGCAGGACACTCAAAAACCGCAACCGTCATCAAGAGGAATCAGTAGTATGGAAGCATTGAGAAGAATCAGCTTAAGGGTCAAATTGGGCTCTTTGGTTATCATAGCTCTGATAACCGCAGCAACCATTTACTTCTTTGGTGCTGTCGGTATGAACAGCATCAACGGTCAGCTAAATCTCCTGGTGGATAATTCGGCAGAAAAAGTCAAATTGGCCGCCCGAATCAATCAAGACCTGCTCGCCATACACCGAGCAGAGAAGAATGTAATATTACTCGATAATGTACAGGATATGCGAGAGCAGATCGCAGATGCTGACAAGCAAAAAACTGAGATGATGGGTCGCTTGGCCAAACTTCAGACCTTGGCCAATCAGGACGAAAAGACTCAGTTGAACAATTTCAACTCCGCTTGGAACAGTTTTGAGGATGTACACAAAGAAGTTTTGAGGCTGGCGCAGTTGAATTCCAATGTTAGGGCCCGAAATCTTTCGGCCACTGAAGGGCGAGTGGCTGCTGATCGAGCCGAAAAGGCCATGAATGGATTGCTCGATAACGAGCGCAATCTCCAACAGAACCAGGCGGATCCTAAGGAAAATATGGGAGACCGCACGGTTTTGGCTTTGCAGATCATCCGGGATATGTTGGCTCTTCATCGCGCTGAGAAAAATATGGTATTGGCAACCAACGATAACGAAATGAAGCGATTGGCTCAAGTCATAGATGACTACAAGGCTTCCGTTACCGAAAGGAGCAAGGTGCTGGAAAAGTCCTTGTCGTCATCTGAAATGAGTCAGTTCAACGAGTTCAAGAAAGCGTGGAATGACTTCCTGCAAATCGACGCCAAGGTACAGGAAGCTACCATGGAAAATGGTAACACCCTGGCGGTCAAGCTATCCATCAACAAAGGCCGGGAAAGGATGGACATGGCCCAGGGAATCATGCGCGGTTTGGTGAACACTTTGGACAAGTCCATGGAAAACGACAAGAAAGACAGCGACGCGGTCTATAGTCAGGTCAGCAACTTGATGTTGGCCGTGGGCTTGGCGGGCGTCATTCTTTGCTTGTTGGTAGGAGTCACGGTTACCCGCTCGGTATCAAATTCTCTGCGGGCCCTGTTCAAGGGCATGAAGCATTTCAGTTCCGCGGAACTTGGCGAAACCTCTAAAGTTTTCAATGAAGTTGTCTCCGGATTGAACAGCGGGGCAGATCAGGTGTCCAGCGCATCCGTTCAGGTGTCTTCCGCCTCTCAGGCCCTGGCGTCAGGCGCGGCCCAGCAAGCGGCCAGTGTAGAGGAAACCAGCAGTTCCTTGGAGGAGATCGCCTCCATGATCAGGCAGAACGCCGAAAACGCTTCCCAGGCCAACGACTTGTCGCACAAAGCGGCTGCCTCCATGTCTCAGCTCAACGAATCCATGAAGGAGATGTCGCAAGCCAGCCAGGAAACGGCCAAAATAGTTAAAACCATAGACGAGATAGCTTTCCAAACCAACCTGTTGGCCCTGAACGCTGCGGTGGAGGCCGCCCGGGCGGGAGAGGCTGGCGCCGGGTTTGCCGTAGTGGCCGAGGAAGTGCGCAACTTGGCCCAACGCGCCGCAGAGGCTGCCAAAAACACCACCACGCTCATCGAGGACATCGTGTGGCGGATAAAGGACGGCTCTGGTCGGGTCGAAGATGCCAGCGAGGACTTTGACCGCGTAACCAACTACGTGGCCATGATCGCCTCTGCTTCCCGCGAGCAGGCGCAGGGCGTGGAGCAGGTCAATAACGCCATGAGCGAGATTGACAAAGTTGTCCAGCAAAGCGCCAGCAACTCCGAGGAATCCGCGGCTGCCTCGGAGGAGATGAACGCCCAGGCCATGGAACTGCGCGGCTTGGTGGGGCGTATGGTTGTCCTCTTGGAAGGAAACGGCTCCCACGCTCCCAGCAGGCGTTCCGACAAAACGAGTGTGGCCAAGGCTCCCCCGGAGGCCCTTCCTGCCCCGGGGATGCTCCGAGTGAAGGGGGATAAGGCGAGAAAAGGCTCTCCCTCGTCCGACCGGCTCCTGGCTCTGGAAGAGGATTTCCAAAACTTCTAGATCTTGCGGGGAGGGGTAGGAACACCCCTCCCCCGTCCCACCCGGCCAGAAAATGTCTTGCCTGGGCCCTGATTACGTCCCTCCGGGGGAATGGCGGGCCGGGTTGCTAGCGGCCAATCCCCCGGGACCATTCGGTGCCCGCTACCCCTGCCCCCGCCACAGCGCCGGCGAATTCCAGCGCATGAGAGATGGACGGTGCGAAAAGCAACCCCCGAAGGCACAAGCCCGCAACCAGGCGGCTGGCGTGAGCCAACCCTATTGTTCCTTTTCCTGTTCTCGGGAGCTACCGGTCTGGTTTACGAGGTGGCCTGGGTCCGGCAATTCATGCAAGCCCTGGGGAGTTCCAACTATGCCGTTACCCTGGTCTTGACGGCTTTCATGACCGGGCTGGGGTTGGGCTCCTTGTTGCTGGGGGGCAGGGCCGATCTCCTGAGCGGACGTGGTTTGGCCCGCCTTTACGCCCTGGTGGAGGCAGGCATTGGGCTCTACGCCCTGTTGCTGCCGACCCTGCTGGATTGGGCGGAAAGGGCCTATGTGGCCTGCCATTTGGCTTGGGAACCCACCGGCTGGCTCCTCTCCGGTCTCAAATTGGGTCTTTATTTCCTGCTCCTGGTGGCGCCAACCACGCTAATGGGCGCGACCCTGCCCCTGTTGACGCGTTACCTAGCTAGGAGCCATGAGGCGATATCACTTAATATTTCGAGGTGTTACTCTGCCAACACTCTGGGGGCTATCCTGGGAGCCCTGGTAGCGGGCTATTATCTATTGTCCCATTGGGGGTTGGCCTGGACCACCAGGGGGGCCGCCGCCTTGAATCTGGCCCTGGCCGGAGCCTTTTGGTTGCTCCGTTTTCGCCAACCGCCCGCCGCCGGGCCGGACTCGACCCCTGGCATCTCGCTGCCGCGCCGCGGGGAGAGGGGTACCGTCGCCCCGGCCGCATTTCGGCGCGGGGAGCAATGGGCCACGTTGGGTGCCTTGGGGTTTTCGGGAGCGGCGGCCATGTTCTATGAAACCGCCTGGACCAGAACCTTGTCCATGGTGCTGGGGACCACCACCTACGCCTTCAGCACCATGTTGGCCACTTTCCTGATCGGTATCGCGCTGGGCAGTGCTGTCTATGGGAAATTACGCAAAAGCATTTCTCCGATCAGCCTTTTTTCCACCGCGCAGCTTTTGGTTTCGTTCACTGTCTTATTGGGGATTCCCCTGATGGAGAAACTGCCCTTTGCCTATCTCTCCCTGTATTCCCGCTGGGGGGAGACCTGGGAAAGTTTGCAGGTAGTCCGATTTTTCCTGGCTAGCGCGGTGATGATCGCCCCCACCTTGGCCATGGGCGTGCTTTTGCCGGCGGCCAGCGCCATCTGCATCGAGGAAACCGGGCACCTGGGACGGCGCTTGGGCCAAGTTTATGCTCTTAACACCTTGGGCAATGTGGTCGGGGCAGTGCTGGCCGGTATGGTGTTGATCCCCGGCCTGGGATTACAAAACACCATTATTTTAGGTGCGTTGCTCAATCTTGGCGCCGGCTTGGCCCCCTTGTGGGCCGGCCGCGCGGTCTGGTTCCGGCGTTGGGCCGGTTTGGCCGGGGCCGCTGCGATCTTGTCTCTGCTCGGGATGGTGGTTTCCCCCTGGTCGCCGCTGATCATGAACAGTGGGGTTTATGTTTACGCGGCCCGTTACCATAAAATGTTGCACCGTTACCAGGACGCGACCCAGCACAACGCGGACCTGCCTCTTTTGTCGGCTTGGGAGGTCTGGCGTCTGGCCATGGAGCAGTACCACCTCCTCTACTATCGCAACGGACCAGTAGCTTCCGTGGCGGTAATGGAAAGGCCGGACGGAGTTCGCTTCTTAACCATAGATGGCAAAACCGACGCCAGTACCGGTGAAAGAAATGACATGCAGACCCAGGTGATGATGGGCCAATTGCCCCTTCTCCTGAGCCGGGGAATGGAACAGGTCCTGGTAGTGGGTCTGGGCAGCGGCGTGACCGTAGGTTCGGTCCTCACCCACCCGGTGGGCGCGGTGGATTGCGCCGAGATATCTCCGGCGGTGATAGATGCGGCCGCCTACTTTGCCGAAGCCAACCATCACGCGCTGGCCGATTCCCGCCTGCACATCATTGCCCGCGATGCCCGCGATCTATTATTGACCTCTGACCAGCTTTATGATGCCATAATTTCCCAGCCGTCCAACCCCTGGATCCACGGAATCTCCCGCCTGTTCTCCCTGGAGTGGTACCGGATGGTGGAGGCCAGGCTCAAGAAGGGGGGAGTGTTTGCGCAATGGGTTCCCACCTATTTGATGTCCGAACGTGATTTGAAGATCATCATCAACACGGTGCGCACCGTTTTTCCCAACCTGAGCCTATGGTCTTCCGGATCCGTGGGGGATGTCATTTTGCTGGCGGTAAAGGGCGAGAACACGACGCGCGATGGGCCGCGTTGGCAAAGCTTGCTATCCCGCCGAGAGGTGCGCCGGGATCTTGAGCGAGTAGGGCTTGCACCGAGCAACCTGGTGCGGGATCTTTTCTTGATGGAGGGTGGCGAACTGGAGGACTATTTGGTCCGCGGCTCGGCCAAAGCCTTGCCTACCAACACGGACAATCTATTGATTACCGAGTTTTCCACGCCCAAGCTCATGGCCCGCCCCGGCAGCCTGCGGACCGTGGTGGGCCTGGTGCGGCAAGGGGGTGGCCTGGCCCCGTAGGCAAACCCTGCCAAGCCTGCTTGGGTTACCGATGCATCCAGGGAGGTAGCTCTTTAGATTGCCCGCTTGGGGGAAAGACTCCCCAGGCATGAGTTGCCCCCTGGGCCGGCCAGGATTTTACTTAATAACCCCCGGCACTCGCCTGCATAATGGAGAAGAATCGCTCACCACAGGAAACCATTGCATGGCATTTTCTGGTAAACAATAGCTAAGGCAGCAGGTTGTCTCATTTTTTGGTGGTTTTTATGTCGCAATGTTCTCCTGCGATCCAGGGATGGCCTGCCGAATAATAATCCCAAAAGGTTTGTTATTCGTAAGGCTTAGCAAAATATCGTGTTTGCCAAGCCGATCGTTGCCCAAGGCAGGGAGCCTTGGGCAACACTCCCCACAGAGAAGAACACATGCGGTTGCTTGGGGCGGAACAGCCTTTTGAACGCCATCTGGCCGCGGCCAAACAGGTTTTGGGGGACAACTGGCTGGGCGGTTACACCCGGCCGGCCCGGGGGCTATATCCCCACCAGTGGAACTGGGACTCGGCCTTCATTGCCATTGGGTATGCCAACTACCAGCCGGAGCGGGGCCGGCAGGAACTCCGGAGCCTGTTCCAGGCCCAATGGCCCAACGGCATGGTCCCCCACATCGTCTTCAACCCGGACGCCCTGGGCGATTATTTTCCGGAACCGGATTTCTGGCGCTGCCCCGCGGGGCGCCAGACCAGCGGCATCACCATGCCGCCGTTGCACAGCCTGGCCAGCCTGCACCTGCACCGGCTTGCCGGGGACGGCCGGGCCAGCCAGGGCTTCCTGGCCCAGATGTTTCCCAAGCTATACGCGGGGCTCAGCTATCTCTACCGCGAGCGCGACCCGGGGCGGGAAGGCCTGGTCTATATCCGCCACCCCTGGGAGTCGGGGCGGGACAACGCCCCGGCCTGGGACCAGCCCCTGGCGGCCATCGACCTGGAACGAGGGGAACTGCCCCCTTATGCGCGCAAGGACCTGGACCACGGGGTCTCCCCGGAACAGCGCCCCTCTGACGACGATTATGATCGCTACGTCTATTTGGTGGACCTGTTCCGGCGGCAGAATTACGATGAGCGGGCCATTTATGACCTCTGCCCTTTCCTGATTCAGGACATCGGCTTCAACTGCCTCCTGGCCCGGGAGGCCGCGGCCCTGGGCGAAATCGCCGGGATCTTGGGCCGGGATCGTGGCGAGCTGGACGAATGGACCGCCCAGACCCGCCGGGCCATCCAGGAAAAGCTCTGGTCCGAACGCCTGGGCCGTTTCGAGTCCTTTGACCTGCGGGCCGGCGCGCACCTGGACAGCCCCACGGCCATGGGCTTCCTGCCCCTGTTCGCCGGAGCGGTGGACCGCGGCCGGGCCCATATCCTCTATGAACAAATGAACTCCGTGTCCTTTTGCGGCCTGCGCCAGGGCAATTGCTTCACCATCCCAGATTTCGACATGACCGACGAAAACTTCGACCAGGTGGAGTATTGGCGGGGGCCGGTGTGGTTCAACATCAATTGGCTCCTGGCCCACGGGCTGGAGGACTACGGGTATTATTTCGAGGCCCAGATCCTCCGCAAGGACCTGTTGGAGCTGGCGGCCCGCGGGGGCTTTCGGGAATACTACGCGGCCTATCGGGGTCGCGGCCTGGGCTCCCAGGGGTTTTCCTGGAGCGCCGCCCTGTTTTTGGACACGCTTTATCGGTTCCGGCGCGGCTCGGACCTGGAACCTGCCAGCCTGCTTCCCCGGCCGGGGAAGGCACTGCGGGAGACCAGGGTGCTGAACCAGGGCCGTGCCGGGCGCCGGGCATCCGGGGAGACCGGAGTGGCCGAGGGCCTGGCCGCGGCCATGGCCCGGGTGGCGGAGGAGTTTTTCGACCCCGGGCGCGGCGGCCTGGACTACCCGGCCCTGGCGGACGCGGCTTCGTACCAAGCCCTGCGGCAAGCCCTGGCCCGGCTGCCCCGCCTGGACCCGGCCGGCCTGGGCCGCGGCCCCCGGGGGATGGCCCTTTGGCTGAACCTTTACAATTTTCTGGTTATCCAGGGAGTGATCGAGCTGGGTTTGTCCCACTCGGTCCTCGAGGCGCCGAACTTCTTCTCGCGTCTGGCCTGGCAGGTGGGGCTCCACCGGTTCAGCCTGCATGACATCCACCACGGAGTGCTGCGGGGGAACCGCCGCCCGCCGAGTGGCTGGCTGCCCCCTTTCTGGCCCTGGGACCCGCGTCGCAAGCTGAGCTTCCCTCGTTTGGATCCGCGGCTGCCTTTCGCCCTTTGCTGGGGGGCGCGCTCGGCGGCCAAAATCGGTTTTTACGTTGCCGGGGAGCTGGAAGGCCAACTGGAGCAAGCCGCCCAGTCCTATATCGCCTCCGAGGTGCTGGTCAACCCGGACGAGGCGGTGGTGACCCTGGCCTACCTGTTCCAGTGGTATGAGCGGGATTTCGGCGGCCGGCAGGAGATGCTCCGGTTCGTGGCCGGTTACCTGCCCCCTGGCGAGCACCGGAGCTTCTTGCTGGACCACCTGCGAGAGGTGAAGGTGGAGTTCCTGTTCCACGATTGGCACTTGAACCAGCGCCGCGGCGCCAAAAATCCCCGGGGCCCGCGCGCTTGACCCCCGCTCTGGCGCGGCGCCAAGGGGCAATCACCTGAAAATTTCATAACTATTTGATGACAAAATGCTTTCATGGATGAGGGCCGGGAAATGCCCTCGGTTTTGCCATCAAGAAAAAAATTTTCATAAAAATAATAATTGACAAAAATTTTCTTCATGGGCTAGCGTGGGTCAGTTGCGTGACCGCTGGCGCAATATGGCCCCTCAGCCTTTGGTCACCCAGCTAACCAAGAAAGGGAAGCAATGCCCAACAACCGCCCTGAGAGCTTAATCAAGATAGAGAATTCGCTGCGCTCGCTCAAGGAGGCCGAGAAAAAGGCAGCCGAATTCATTTTGGCCAACGCCCAGCGGGTGGTCGACATGACCATCTCCGATGTGGCCCAGGAAAGCGGGGTCAGTGAATCCACGGTGTTTCGGCTTTGTCGCGCCCTGGATTTCCCCGGCTTCCGGGCTTTCAAACTGGATTTGGCTCGGCAAGGGGCGGTTTCCATGGAACGCCCTTTTGAACCGGTTGCCGCCGACGACAACGCGGAAGCCATAGCTTTCAAGGTCATAAGCATTACGGTGGAGTCGCTGCAAGACACCTTGCAGCTTTTGGATTATGACGCCCTGGAAAGAGCCTACCAGGCGCTCCGGGACGCCCGCAAAGTCCTGGTCATAGCTCTTTCGGTTTCTCGGACCACCGCCATTTTCGCCGCCGACAAGCTCAATTTCGCAGGCATCGACGCCCGGGCCGAAGTGGATGTCCACTTCCAGGCCATGCGGGCCACCAGTTTGGGCCCGGGCGATGTGCTCCTGGCCTTTTCCCGTTCGGGTGACACCCGGGACATCATCGAGGCCGTGCAGGCGGCCAAAAAGGCCGGGGCCATCACCATTGGCGTGGTCAACAATCCCCGGTCGTTTTTTGCCAAGCTGGTCGACATCCGCCTGCTCACCAAGTCCAAGGAAACCCGTTTTCGCAACGATCTTTTAGCCTCACGCATCGAACATACCGCTGTGGTGGATGTGCTTTTCACCATGCTGGCCGCCCGCGACTCCGAGCGGGTGGCCCAACACTACCAGGTCATGCACGACGCCGCGTTGAGCAAGCAATACTGAGCGCCGGCGTGGGAGCTGGTCAGGGGGAGCGATTCAAAGTGGAGCAAGGTTCAACCGCAGAGAAAACCCTTTGGAGCGGGTCCTCAGAATCCCGCATCCTGACCTTTTACCGGCGTCTGGTGGAAAACACTCCTTGGTATGTGTGGTGGTTGGCGCCGGCCGTGATCATTCTGGCGGGTATAACCTTGTTCCCATTTTTTTGGATGATCTACATGTCCTTCATGAAGGTGCGCTTCGCCCCGGGCGTGGGCGATCTCTTTGTGGGCTGGGAAAACTGGTGGCGCCTGTTCGATGACCCTTCCATCTATCAAGGATGGTGGCTGCAATTCCAATACGTGGGCGCCAGCATGATCCTGCAGATGGGTCTCGGCCTGGGCCTGGCCCTGATGCTGAATCAAACCCGGGGCGGCAATGTCCTGGTGATGATCTTCATGATTCCCATGATGGTGGCGCCGGTGGTCGTGGGCCATCTGTTCAATTTGCTGCTCAACTCCAGCTACGGTCTCTACGCCTGGATCCTCAGCACCTTGGGGCTATATTCGGCGGGAAGTCTCTTGTCCAACCCCGATACGGCCTTGTGGACCATTGTGGCCATGGACACCTGGGAGTGGACGCCGCTGATCATCCTCATCCTGTTGGCCGGGCTCAAAAGCGTACCCCAGGACACGGTGGAGGCGTCCCATGTGGATGGCTCCAACCCCTTCCAGGTGTTCTTCAACGTGACCCTGCCCTACCTGGCTCCCAGCCTCCTCATCGCCTTCCTGCTGCGGTTCATGGACTGCATGCGCTTCATCGACAAGATTCTCATCACCACCCGGGGCGGGCCGGCCGAGGCGACGAAGACCTTGCCCATCTACCTCTATTTCAAGACCTTCCGGGAGTTCAACATCAGCATGGGAGCCACCATCGGTTTCACTCTCCTGGTGGCCATCATCGTGTGCGCCATGATCGCCACCAACATTCTTTTGGGGGATAAGGGAGGCGAGGACCATGCCTAAGACTGGGCGCCTTCTCAAATGGTTGGGCCTGGTGGGGTTCACCCTGTGGACGGTCCTGCCCATTGTGTTCATGATCTCGGCCTCCTTCAAGGGGACCAGCGACATCTTCAAGCTGCCGCCCAACGGGGACTGGCTGGGGATTCTCAAACTGCTGTTCTGGTTTGACGCCTCGTTGGTCCAGTTTGAAAGCATCTTTCAAGAGGGCTCCTTTTTAAGCCATCTTTTGACCAGCATCGCCGCCACCGGGCTGTCGGTAATCATCTCGGTGCCCGTGGGTTTGGCGGCTGCCTATGCCCTTTCCCGCGCTGACATTCCCGGCAAGAAGCACCTCTATTTCTGGGTCATCACCACCCGCATGGCCCCGCCCATCGCGGTGATGATCCCCTTGTACGTGCTGTGGCGCGGCCTCGGAGCCCTGCACACTTTGCCGGGATTGGTGCTGGCCTATATCACCTTCAATCTGCCCTTTGCCATCTGGCTATTGCGCGGCTTCATGGACTCCATTCCCCGGGAACTGGAGGAGGCGGCCTATGTGGATGGCAAGGGCCGGATAGGGGCTTTCCTGGAGATAATCTTTCCTCTCATCCGTCCGGGAGTGGGGGCCACGGTGATCCTGTGCAGCATGTTCGCCTGGAACGATTATCTCTTCGCCCTGATCCTGGGCGGGCGCGGGGCCAAGACCCTGCCCGTGGGCATCAGCGAACTGGCCAGCGCCACCCAGATTCACTGGGGTCAGATCATGGCTGGCGGATTGTTGATGATTCTCCCCATGGTGATCTTGGGCCTGGCTATTCGTAAATCATTGGTCACCGGCCTGACCATGGGCGCCATGCGTGGCTGATCCGACAACGCGCTTAAGCTTTAGCAGGGTGTAAAAAATGGCAGAAGTTGTCCTCCGAAATGTGGTGAAGAAATACGGCAAGGTGGAGGCGGTCAAGGGCTTGGACCTGCACTGCAAGGACAAGGAATTCCTGGTTCTGTTGGGCCCCTCCGGCTGCGGCAAATCCTCCACTTTGCGCATGATCGCCGGCTTGGAATCCATCAGCTCCGGCGACATCTCCATCGCGGGCACCAAGGTCAACCAGATGCACCCCTCCAAGCGGGACATCGCCATGGTTTTCGAGACCTATGCCCTGTATCCCCACAAGACGGTTTTCGAGAACATGGCCTATCCCTTGCGCATCCGCAAGATGAGCAAGCACGAGATCAAAACCCGGGTGGAACGGGCGGCCGAAATCCTGGAAATCACCCCCATGCTGGAGCGCTATCCCCGCCAACTCAGCGGGGGGCAAAAGCAACGGGTGGCCATCGGCCGGGCCATTGTGCGCGATCCCAAGGTGTTCCTGATGGACGAGCCCATCAGCCATCTGGACGCCAAGCTGCGCTCCCACATGCGCGGTGAGCTGAAGCACCTCCATGAGGAGCTGAACCAGACTTTCATCTACGTCAGCCACGATCAAACCGAGGCCATGTCCATGGCTGACCGCATCGCGGTGATGAACCTGGGCGAACTGCAACAGTTCGACACCCCGGAGAGGATCTTCAACGAACCGGTAAACGAGTTCGTGGCCGGCTTTGTGGGCGACCCGCCCATGAACTTTCTGCCGGCCACCCTGGTGACCGGGACCGAGCCCTGGAGCATAGAGTTCCAGCAGTTCACCCTGGCGGTGCCGGACCGGGTCAGGGAGTTGGCCCAACGGGGCACGCAAGAGCTCACCGGCCGGCACGAGATTACTTTGGGAATCCGGCCCGACAACGTGCGGCTGAAAGCGGAGCAGACCAAGGCCGGCGATCTGGCGGGGGAAATCTACGTAACCGAGCCCCTGGGTTCCTACATGGTCGTGGATGTGGAGGTGGGTGGCGAACGGATCAAAGTACGGGCGGATATCAGTTTCCCGGGCCGCAGCAAGGACCCCATCTTCCTGGAGCTGGACGGAGCCCATATGCACCTTTTTGATGCGGCCACTTCGCGTTCCTTGATCCATTAGGAAGCGGCGCACCCAGAGCGGAGGCTGCGCGCTAAGGATGGCGTGAGCGAGGGGTACTTCCTAAAAAAGAAAGGTAATTTAAATGCTTGGCCTGGCCAAGCACGCGACAAGTTCGCTCAAAAATGGACTGTGACAGCCTCGGCCACACCTTGATACTCGGGTGAAACGGCGAACATGTGGCCGGTTGGGGAGAGCGGGACGCGATCGCCCTTTGGCTGATTTAACGCGGCAGAACGAGGGAGGGAAGTCATGAAAGATATGGACCGGAGAACCTTCATAAAGTGGAGCGCCACGGCCATGGGGGCGGCGGCCATGCCCATGTGGATTCAAAAGGCCTTGGCCAACCCGACCGAGGCGGCAAAATGGCAACAATTCAAGGGGGAGACCGTAAAGGTGCTCACCGAGAACACGCCGCCTTCCTTGGGCATCAAGGCGGCTGCCGCGCAATTCACCGAGCTTACCGGCATGCAGGCCGAGTTCACCCTGGACGCCATGGACGCCCTGAAGGAAAAGATGTTCCTGGATCTCCGTGGCGGCAGCCCGGAATACCACGTCAACTACGCCCAGCCCCGCCCCATTGGCTGCGTGGTCTGCGATTATTGGGAGCCGGTCAACAAGTTCATCGACATCAATACCGGTAAATCCAAAATGGCCGATATGCCCGATGTGCCCAACATCGATGCCAACGACCCGGACGGCCTGCGCAAGGCTTTTCTGCCCAAGCATTTTGATTCGGGCTGCATCTATTACGACCGGTCCAAACTCTATGGGCTACCCTATGACACGGCCCAGGGCATCATGTTCTTCCGTAAGGACATATTTGACAAATATGGGCCCAAGTACCAGGACCAGACCGGCAAGCCTTTCAAGCTGGGGGTGGACACCACCTGGGACGACTTCTACAACATGTGTGTGTTCCTGAAAAAGAACTGCCAGGAGGTGGATGCCCCCCTGGGCCTGCACTACTCCCAGAACTGGCCCATCGCCAGCGAGTGGGCCTCCTTCCTCACCGGGTTCGGGGTGGACAAGGAAGGCTTTTCCGAGATCAAGGACTACTTCGCGGGCCAACGGGACCCCGGCCCGGTGTTCTCCCAGAAGGCCGATTACGACAAGGGTCTGGAGGTGCTGGAGTATCTCAAGAAGTTGATGAATATCATGCACCCCGACGTCATGACCTGGGACTGGACCGGCCTGGGCACGGCCTACGCCACCGGCAAACTGGCCGTGATGCGCAACTGCGGGGAATTCTGTCCCTACATCGAGGATCCCAAGGCTTCGGTGGCCGCGGGCAAGACCGGCTACGAAGTGGTGCCCAAGGGGCCCTCGGGCCTGAACGCCTATGAAATCGGGGCCGCCGGTCTGTCCATTCCCCAGGCGCTCCCGGAAAAGGAACAGAAAAAGGCCTGGCTGTTCATCATGTGGGCCACCAGCCCCAAGGCGCAGTGGGAGGCTTTCACCAAGTTCTACGGCACGCCCGTGCGCACCGCCAACCTGGAAGAGGCCCGGGCCAAGGGCTGGCTCAAGCCGGATGCCGAGTTCCGCAAGGCCCAGCACCTCATGGTCCAGGAAATCGAGTTGAAGGACCATCTGCCCGGCTTCAACGCCGGTCCCAAGATCCCCACCTACAGCGAATACCTGGACATCGTGGGCGGCGAACTCTCCAAATGGGTGGGCGGACGCACGCCTTCGGCCAAGGAGTGTCTGGACAGCATGATCGCCCGGCTCAACAAGTTGCACGGACACTGATAGCGGGTTGCCCCGGGCCGGACTTGGCCCGGGGCAAACCAAAGCCTGCTGAGGAGGAAACCATGAGCAGCCATTTCATAGGGTTTGATTGCGGCACCCAGGGCACCAAGGTCGCCATATATTCCGAGGATTCCACCCTGGTGGCGGAAGCCTTCCGGGAACACCGCATCACCTATCCCAAGCCCGGTTGGGCCGAGATGGACCCGGAGCAGTTCTATCAGGTGGTCTGCCAGGGCATCGCGGAGTGTCTGGCCAAGGCCAAAATTGACCCGGCCTCGGTCAAGGGCATTTCCTGCAGCGGCATCATTTGCGGCCTGGTGCCCATTGACCAGGATTGGAACCCCCAGGGGCCCTATATCCCCTACCTGGACGGCCGCTCCTGTGACGAGGCGGCCCGCATTTCCCGCGAGGTGGAGCCCCTGTGGCAGAGCGAAAGCGGCAACGTGGAAGTGGGCCCCTTCATGCCGCCGGTCATGCTCACCTGGCTCATGGCCCACCAGCCGGAACTGGTGGCCCGCAGCCGGAAATTCGTGACCAACAGCCAGTTCGTCATGGGCAAGCTGGGCGGCCTCACCGCCGGTGAGGCCTACATGGATTGGGGCAACCTCTCCGGCTGGATCATCGGCTATGACGCGGCCCGGCGCGACTGGTCGGACCGGCAGCTCGACCTGTTGGGCCTGCCCCGCGAGCTGCTGCCGCCGGTGGTGGACCCGGCCAGCGTGGTGGGCACCCTGAGCCCGGCCGGGGCCCGGGACACCGGCCTGCCGGTGGGCATTCCTCTGGTGGCCGGCAGCGGGGACATCATGCAGGCCAACCTGGGCTGCGGAGTGCTGGCCCCGGGCCAGAGTTCCGACGTGGCCGGCACGGCCAGCATCTTCACGGTCAACGTGGCCGAGATCCATCCCGGCATCACCCCGGTGCCGGGGGTCATTTATTCCATGGGCACCCTGGCCGGGCAGTACCTCTATTGGGGCTACATCCGGGCCGGCGGCCTCTCCCTGGGCTGGCTCAAGGAAGAGGTGATGCGCCAGGGCGGCGAGGAGGGTTTCTTCCGCGCCATGGACGAATTGGCCGCCGCGGCTCCCCTGGGTTCCTTGGCCAGCCTGTTCTATCCCTTCCTGCAAGGGGGAGACGCCTCCCTGCCGGGCGCCAGCGCAGCCTGGCTGGGGCTCACCGGAGCCTCGGGAGCGGGCAGCATGTGGCGTTCCATGCTGGAGGGCATCTGTTTCGAATACCTGGGCTGGGTCCAGATGTTCCGGCAGCAGGGCATCGCCATCTCGGAGGTGATCGGCACCGGCGGCGGGTCCAAGAGCCCCCTGTGGAACCAGATCAAGGCCGACATGCTGGGCGCCGACTACGTGACCTTGCAGCGCGCCGAGGGTTCGGTGCTGGGCGACGCCCTCTTGGCCGCCCATGGGGTCGGCGCGATCCCCGACCTGGCCGCGGCCGCCGGCTGCTGGGCCGCCGCCCAGGACCGCTATTGCCCCCGCCCGGCCGAGGGTGCCGCCTATCAAAAGGTCTACCAGGCGCGCCAGCGCATCCTGGAAGGGCCTCTGCGCCAAATCTTTACAGAGCTGGCCGCCTTGCAGAACCAGGACCTCTCCGCAAATACCAAGGAGTAGCACCAGCCATGGCTGAAAAGGGTATCGTCGCCGGTTTGGATATCGGCACCACGGGCGTCAAGGTCCTGATCGTGGACACCGGGGGCCGGGTCTTGGGCAGCGCCTACCGGGAATACGGCTGTCTTTTTCCCCACCCCGGCTGGATGGAGCAGGACGTGGGCGCCATGTGGCCGCAGGTCTGCCTGGCCCTCCGGGAGGCCGTGGCCGCGGCCGGCATCAAGCCCACGGCCCTCGGATCCCTGGGCCTTTCCAGCCAGCGGGGCACCTTCATCCCGGTGGACCGGGAGATCAAGCCCCTCATGAACTCCGTGGTCCACAGCGACATGCGGGCCGGAGCCGAGGTGGCCTGGATAAAGGAGGAGATCGGGGCCGCGCGCTACACGGCCATCACCGGCTCGCCGCCCACGGCCATCTGGGCCTATCCCAAGATCAAATGGCTCATCGACCACCAGCCCGCCCTGTTCGACCAGGTGCATCTCCTCTTGAACGGCCAGGAGTATTTCCTGCGCCTCTTGGGTTCCGAGGACCTGACCAGCGATCCGGCCTCGCGCACCCTGGACGGGCTCATGGAGGTGGACCGGCTGGCCTGGTCCGAGGAGTTGTGCCAACTCATCGGCCTGCCCCTGGACAAGCTGCCGCCCCTGGGCCTGCCCGCGCGGCAGGTGGGCGTCGTGTCGGCCGCGGCGGCCCAGGCCACCGGCCTGGCCGCGGGCACGCCCCTGGTGGTGGGGGCCGGGGATCAGCAATGCGCCGCGGTGGGCGCCGGCATCATCGCCGAGGGCATGGCCGAGATCACCATCGGCACCAGCATGGTGATGGTGGCCCACCTGGATTCGCGCAAGCCCGACCCCGCGGGACAGGTCTTGATCGGCGGCTCGGGCCTGCCCGGCAAATGGGACATGGAGGGGCTCTACGCCACGGCCGGCAGCAGCCTGAAGTGGTGGCGGGACACCTACGGCCAGCCGGAAAAGGCCGCGGCCGACTCCCTGGGCCTGGATGTCTACGACCTCATTACCCTGGAGGCCGCCCAGTCCCCGCCCGGGGCCAAGGGCTATCTCTATCTTCCCTTCCTCTACGGCATCCTGACCCCCCGTTACCACGACTTCGCGCGGGGAGTGAGCCTGGGCCAGAGCCTGTTCCACGGGCGCCAGGACATGGCCCGTGGGGTGCTGGAAGGGGTGACCATGGGGGTGAAAACCAGCGTGACGGCCCTGGAGCAGGTGTTGGGGCGGCCCTTTGAGGTGCTGCGCCTGTCCGGTGGCGGAGCCAAGTCCCCGGTGTGGAACCAGATGCAGGCGGACATCTATGGCCGGCGGGTGGAGACCCTGGCCGAGAGCGAGTGCACCGCCCTGGGCGCGGCCATCCTGGGCGCGGTGGGCGCAGGCGTGTTCGCGTCGGTGGAAGAGGGCGTGGCCCGGATGGTGCACCCCTCTGGCCACCTGGAACCTGATCCCGGCCGGGCGGAACTCTACGCCGAGTCGTACGCCATCTTCTCCGAGGCCGTGGATCTCTTGATCAACAGCGGGCTCTATGAGAAGGTGGCCGCTTTCCAGAGCCGGCATTGGGGCTGAGCATGCTCATTGCCGCGGCACAGCTCTCCTTGACGCCGGACCTGGCGGCCAATGAGCGGGAAATCCTCGCCTGGGCCCGCCGGGCGGCGGAGCTGGGCGTGGGGATCATGAATTTCCCGGAAGCCTCCCTTACCGGCTATCTGTTCGAGGGCTTCCTTGCCGTGGATCTGTCCGCGGTGGAGCGCTCCCTGGAGCGCCTGCACCAGGCGGCCCGGGAGCTGGGGGTCAGCCTCATCGTGGGGGCGCCCCAGCGCCCGGAGAAAACCGGCCCCCTGTACAACAGCGCGGTGGTGCTCCTTGGTGACGGCCGCCGTTTGGCCTATCACAAGACCCACCTGGTGAACGCGGAAAAGGCCTGGTTCGCCCCCGGCACGGAGCCCCTGGTTTTCGAGCTGGCCGGCCAGCGGATGGGCGTGCTGATCTGCCGCGACCAGAGCCACCCCGCCCTGGCGGCCTGCCTGGCCGCGCGCGGGGCCCGGGTGCTTTTCCTGTGCTCGGCCCACTACTACCCCCTGGCCGAGGCCCGCTTGAAAAAGCTGAAGAATCTGGCCCTGCCCGTGGCCCGGGCGGTGGAGAACCAGGTCTATGTCTGCAAGGCCAACGCGGTGGGGTGGCACCGGGGGCTGGTCAACCTGGGAGGCAGCGTGATCGTGGACCCCCACGGCATCGTGGTGCAGGAGGCCGGCGAGAACCAACCGGAAATGCTCCTCTGCCAGGTGGACCTGGCGGCTCCGCCCTTGTGGAGCGCCTGAGAAGGGAGACCGGGATGATCAAGGATTTTCTGCACGTGGCCATCGCGGTGGAGGACCTGGCGGCCTCCCTGGCCTTTTACACCGAGGTCCTGGGCCTGGAATTGGACTACCGGGCGCATCACCAGGGGGAACTGCCTTCCCGCATCAGCGGCGTGCCGGAGGCCGAGCTGGAGGTGGTGGTGCTGAAAAAGGGAGCGGCCCGCCTCGAGCTGACCGACTACCGCCATAAGGAGCCCGCGCCGGCCAAGCCGCAGAATCAGGGCGGCCTGACCCATCTCGCATTTGTGGTGAGTGAAATTGGGGAGGAGTACGAGCGGATCCGCGCCTTGGGCTATCGCTTCAACTCCCCACCCCTGGAGAGCAGGCCGGGAGGGCCCCAGGTCTGTTATTTCCAGGGTCCGGATCAAGTGATCATCGAACTTTATCAGCCTGCCTCTTCGCCTGAACGGGGCGGCGCAGCTCGTAAGTAGAACAAATTCTCCTCGGAGGTAAGCATGAAAGTCGACTACGATCCCCTGATCTTCTGCCAGCACGAGTCCTTGTCCCATGAGGACTATGTCATCGCCACCTATGCCATGTGGATGAAGACGGCGGACTGGCTCCGGCGGGCCGGGGCCATTGCGGTGGAGCAGACCACCGGTACCTGGGTCCCGGTGCCCCACGAAACCCCGGAAGTGCGGCGCCGCCACGTGGGCCGGGTGGTGGCGGTGTATCCGGTGCCCAGCTATGAGGACGCCTGGCCCGCGGATCAGGAGGAAAAGACCCTGATCGTGCAGATCGCCTTCCCCTGGAAGAACTTCGGGCATCAGATCGCGGAGATGCTCTCCTCGGTGCAGGGCAACATCTCCATGGCCGGCAAGATAAAGCTCCTGGACCTGGAGTTCCCCGCCAGCTTCACCGCCGGCTTCTCCGGCCCGCAGTTCGGCGTGCAGGGTATGCGGAAGCTGATGAAGGTGCCCGAGCGGCCCCTGATCCTGGGCATGATCAAGCCCTGCACCGGCTGCGATCCCCAGACCACCGGCGACATTTTCTACGACCTGGCCCGGGCCGGGGTGGAACTGATCAAGGATGACGAGCTGATCGCCGATCCGGAGCACGCGCCCTTTGAGAAGCGCCTGGAGCACTGCCTGGAAGCCGGGGTCAGGGCTGAGCAGGACAGCGGCAACAAGAGCATCTATTTCATCAACGTCACCGACCGCCCGGACCGCATGTTGGCCAAGGCCCGCCGCGCCATGGAGCTGGGCGCCACCGGGCTCATGGTGAACGTGCACGCCACCGGCTTTGGCACCATCGCCATGCTGGCCGACCTGCCCGAGGTCAAGGTGCCGATCCTCTCCCACCCCTGCTATGCCGGCGCGAGCTACATGTCGCCCTATTACGGCATCCCGTCCAACCTGGCCCTGGGCAAATTCCAGCGCCTGGACGGGGCGGACATTGTGGTTTACGCTGCTTCCTATGGCAAGGTGGGCGCCATCCGGGAGCGCTACATCCGCACCGCGCAGACGCTGTTGTCCAAGCTGCACAACCTGAAGCCGACCCTGCCGCTGCCCGCCGCGGGCATGCACCCGGGCATGGTGCCCACGGTGATGCACGATTTGGGGCCGGACATCATCATCGGCTGCGGCGGCGCCATGCACGGGCATCCCGGCGGGCTGGAGGCGGGGGTCAAGGCCATCCTGCAATCCATCGAGGCCACCTTGAACAACCAGCCCCTGGAGGACGCGGCCCGCGAGCACCCGGAACTCAAGCAGGCCCTGGACACCTGGGGAGTTTTCGATCCGCACAAGTCCATCTTCGAGCTGACCCAGTAGGCGGCGATTGCCTGGTCCGGGGCGAGGGGGGAGGCCACTCCCCCCGGAAAGCAGGAGAGAGGCATGAATCCCTTGGAGATGGTAGCCCATTTGATGGCCTTGAGCGCCACCACCGCGCCCAAGGCCAAGGGCGAGGACTTCGTGCAGACCCGCGTGGTCACGGGCGAAGAACTGGCCGCCCTGGCCCGGGCCATGACCGCCTACGGCCTGGAAACGGGCAAGGGCAATTTCGACCGCGACGGGGCCAACGTGGCCGCCGCGGGGGCCCTGCTCCTGGTGGGGCTCCAGAAGGCCACGCCCTGCGGCCTGGATTGCGGGGCCTGCGGCTTTGCCACCTGCGGGGAGATGTTGGCGCAGAGGCCGGTGGAAGTGGAGTTCATCGGGCCCCAATGTGCCTACCGCCTCCTGGATTTGGGCATCGCCCTGGGCTCGGCGGTGAAAACCGCCAGCCTGCACAACGTGGACAACCGCATTATGTACCGGGCCGGGGTGGCGGCCCGCCAAATGGGCCTGGTGGATTGGGACTTGGTCTTGGGGGTGCCGCTCGCGGCCACCGGGAAAAGCCCTTTCTTCGACCGGTAGGAGTTTTTCGGAGAAATTGGAAGATGTGGGGGGAACCCCCCTTTTGGTGAACAAAAAGGGGGGTTCCCCCCCCCCCCCCACCCTCCTCCAAAGAACTTTATATTTCCAAGTATGTTACGTACTTAAAAAGTAATCCATGCCCCTTTTTGCGGAGCGCCGCCCGGGGCGAGCACGACATGGCACAACACGAACCGATCAAAATAGCGGCCCAGGCGGTGCTCTTGGACATCGAGGGCACCACCACCCCCTTGGCCTTTGTCAAGGAACTGCTTTTCCCCTATGCCCGCGCGCGCCTGCCGGAGTTCGTGGTCCGCCATGAGCAGGACCCGGCCGTGGCCCACGAGTTGCGCCAAATTCGGGAGATGGCCGGCCAGGAACTCTCCCCGCGGGAGGTCGGCGCTCTCCTGCAAACCTGGATCGACCAGGACCGCAAGATCGCCCCCTTGAAGAGCCTGCAAGCCCTGGTCTGGCAACAAGGCTATGAACGGGGCGAGATCAAGGGGCAGGTCTATCCCGACGCCGTCCGGGCCCTGCGGGCCTGGTGGCTGCGGGGGGTGCGCCTCTATGTCTACTCGTCCGGAGCGGTGCCGGCGCAAAAGGCCCTGTTCCGCCACAGCGAATCCGGAGATCTGTCGGGCTGGTTCACCGGGCACTTCGATCTGGCCCTCGGCAGCAAAACGCAGGCGGAATCCTACGCCGCCATCGCGGCAATCATCGGCCTGGCCCCCGGGAGGATTCTCTTTTTGTCTGATGTAAAGGCGGAACTGGACGCGGCCAGGCAGGCCGGCCTGCAAACCGGATGGGTGATCCGGCAGGGCGCCTTGCCCAGGGCCAGCGAACATCCCCTGGTCGCCAGCTTTGCGGAGTTGGACGTTTTCTTACCCGTCTGAGCCACCACCCCCGATGAAGCACCCCCCTCCCTTGGTTGCCCCCGCCCCGGTCCGGCTCCTTATGGCAGCCGCCCGGAGCGGGGACCCGGGCCAGCCAGATGCCCGCCTGCTGCGTTGCGGACTGCGCTCCAACCTCGGCGTAGCTCGAACTGCGCCTCCGGTTGTCGCTTGTCCGTCGCCTTGCCGGCAACCATCTGGCTGGCCCGGTCCAGGGACCAAAAGTCACTGGTAAATCAAGCACGTTGCAAGAGAGACGTCGTCTTCATCCGTATAGAATCCCGTTTCACTCCTCGATCATGGGGTGCACCCGGCACATGGCCGCGTCGGCCTGGCACTGCAATATGGTGGGCATCATCCAGGTGCGTCCGTCCCGGGCGATCAAAAGCTCGGCCTCTTCCGGCCCCCAGGTGCCGGACTGGTAGTTGGGGAAGGAAGTGGGCCGCTGCTCGGCCCACACGTCCAGGATCGGCTGGATCACCTGCCAGGCCGCCTCGGCCTGGTCTTCCCGCATGAACAGGGTGGCGTCGCCCTGCATCAGGTCCAGGAGCAGGGTCTCATAGGCCTCGGCCGGTTGTCCCTTGAAGGCTTCCTTGTAAAAGAACTGCATCATCACCGGGGCCAGATGCAGGGAAGGGCCGGGCAGCTTGGACTCGAAGCGCAACAGGATACCCTCCTCGGGCTGGATGGCGATGATCAGGCGGTTGGGCTGGCGGTCCAGCAAGGCCCGGGTGGGGAAAGTCTGGTGGGGCACCGAGCGGAACTGGATGGACACCTCGGTGATGCGCTTGGGCAGCCTTTTCCCGGTGCGGAGATAAAAAGGCACCCCTTGCCAGCGCCAGTTGTCCACGAACAGCTTGACCGCCGCATAGGTTTCGGCCAGGGATTCAGGGTCAATGTTCTCCTCCTGGCGGTAACCCTGCACGTGCTCGCCCTGCAACCAACCGCCGCCGTATTGCCCCCGCACCGCAAAGTTGTTCACCCGGTCGTGGGGGATGGGACGGATGGCGTGCAGCACGTCCACCTTTTTGCTGCGCACCTCGTCCGGGTCCAGGTTGATGGGCGCCTCCATGGCCACCATGCACAGGATCTGCATGAGGTGGTTCTGGATCATGTCCCTGAGGGCCCCGGCGTGCTCGTAGTAGTTGCCGCGGCGCCCCACGCCCAGCTCCTCGGACACGTTGATCTGCACGTGGTCGATATAGTGCCGGTTCCACAGCGGCTCGAACATGGTGTTGGCCAGGCGAAAGGCCAGGATGTTCTGCACGGTCTCCTTGCCCAGGAAATGGTCGATGCGGAAGATCTGGTTTTCCTCGAAGACATGGGTGAGGAAGCGGTTCAACTCGCGGGCCGAGGCCAGGTCCGAGCCAAAGGGCTTTTCCACCACCAGGCGAGCGCGGTCCCGGCGGCGGTTGAGCCGGGCCGAGGCCAGGCCCTTGGTGATGGGCCCGATCATGGCCGGCGGCATGGCCAAATAGAACACCCGCTGGGCCTTGACCGCCCATGCCTTTTCCAGGCGGGCCAACCGGGCGCTCAGGTCGGCGTAGGCCGCCTCCCGGTCCAGCTCGGCCTCGTGGAAGTCCAGGTGTTGCACGAACTCCCGCCAGGTCTCGTCCGCGGTCTTGCCCCGGCGGGAGAACTGGTCCACCCCCGCCCGCAGGGAATCGAAGTAGGCTTCCCGAGCCTGGTGCAGATGGCCCACGCCGAGGATGGCGAACTTCTTGGGCAGCCAGCCGTCCAAATACAGGTTGTACAAGGCCGGCATCAGCTTGCGCCGGGACAGGTCCCCGGCCGCGCCGAAGATGCAGAATATGGTGGGATCAGGTATTTGGTCGGTATCCATGGTCATTTTGCGGCCTCCTCCCAGGCGTGGTGAAAGCTGCCCGGCCGGTCAGAGCGTTCATAGGTGTGGCCCCCGAAATAATCGCGCTGGGCCTGCACCAGGTTGGTGGGCAGGCGCAGGCTCCGGAGCGCGTCCAGATAGGCCAGGCTGGCGGCCAGGCCGGGCACGGGCAGGCCGGCCAGGCAGGCCGCGCTCACCACCCGACGGAGACCCGGGGTCGCGGCGGTCACCTCCTGGGCCAACTCCGGGTCCAGAAGCAGGGATTCCAGGTCCGGCGCCGCCTTATAGGCCCGGCGGAGCTTCTCCAGGAGTTCGGCCCGGATGATGCACCCGCCCCGCCAGATGCGGCTCACCGTCTCCAGGTCCAGGTGATAGCCAAAGCTCTGGGAGGCCGCCCAGAGCAGGGACATGCCCTGGGCAAAGGCCAGGATCAGCCCGGCCCGGAGCGCGTCCTCCAAGTCGGCCACCAGGCCGGCCTGGTCCAGGTCCAGGGGAGAGGCCTGGCCCAGGCCCGCGGCCAGGCGGCCCCGCAGGGTGTCATGGGTGGAGAGGTTGCGCATGACCACGGCCAAGTCTATGGCCGGGGTGGGAATCTGCAGTTCCAGGGCCTGGTCCGAGGTCCAGCGGCCGGTGCCTTTTTGGCTGGCCCGGTCGGAGATGTGGTCCACCAGGGGGCCCGGGGCCTCGGGGTCGGCTTCGCCCAGGATGGCGGCGGTGATCTCCAGGAGATAGGAGCTGAGCGGGCCCTGGTTCCACTTTTGATAAATGGGTTGCATGGCCGCCGCGGAGAGGCCCAGGCCCCGGCCCAAAAGGTCGTAGCTCTCGGACAAAAGCTGCATGAAGGCGTACTCGATGCCGTTGTGCACCATCTTAACGTAGTGCCCAGCCGAGCCTTGCCCCAGATAGGCCACGCACGGCTCGCCGTGCACCTGGGCCGCCGCTTTCGCCAGGGCGTCCGCCACCCGGTCATAGCCCTCCCGGTCGCCGCCGGGCATCAGGCTGGGGCCGTGCCGCGCGCCGGACTCGCCGCCGGAGATGCCCATGCCCAGGTACAGGAAGGATCTTTCCGCCAGCATCCCGGCCCGGCGGTCGGTGTCCCGGAAATGGGAGTTGCCGCCGTCGATGACCAAGTCCTCCGGGTCCAGGAGCAGAACCAGTTCCCCCAGCACCGCGTCCACCGGCTTGCCGGCGGAGACGATGAGCAGGAGCGTGCGGGGCCGGTCCAGGGACTGCACCAGCTCGGCCGGGGTGCGGGCGGCCGTGATATCCCGATCGCCGGCCAGCTCGCGCATGAAATGCTCGGTTTTCTCCCCGGAGCGGTTGTACACCCCCAGGGGCACGCCGCGGTCGGCCAGGTTCAGGGCAAAGTTGCGGCCCATGTTGCCCAGGCCGATGATTCCGAAACTTCTTTTGTCTTGGCTCATATTCCCCACCTCCCAGGATCAGAGGGCAAGCCCCAGCTCGGCCAGCCTCGCCCTGGTGTTTTCCAGCCCATGGTGATGGATGCCGTGAATCCCCAACTTGCGGGCCACTTCCACGAACATGGCGCGGTCATCCAGGTAAACCGCCCGGCTGGGCGCACACTGCGCGCCGTCCAGGGCCAGGCGGTATATGTCCAGATCGGGTTTGCGGTAGTGCACGAAACAGGAGCTGACGTAGAAATCGAACAGCCGGTTCAGCTCAAAGGCCTGGATGCGGTGCTGGGTCAGCTCCCGCCCTTCGTTGCTCACGGCCACCACCCGAAATCCGTGGCGCTTTTTCAGCCCCAACATGAAGTCGAGCATGTCCGGCAAAAGCCGGGATTCTGCGTACATGAACTCCCGAAACTCCTGGAGCGAGAAAGCACGCGGCTCGTAAAACACCACCCGCTCCAAATACTCGTCCAGGGAGAGCTTGCCCTCCTCGTAAGTGTCAAAGGTGAGGTGGTGGCGCTCGTCCATTTCCTCGTAATCCAGGCCGAACTTGTCCGCGGCCAGGCGGCGGCTGTCCCGGCCCCAGCCGTTGGTCAAAAGCACCCCGCCGATGTCCAGGAAGAGGGTGGTGATCTGCTCAGCCGGCATAGCTACTCTCCCCTACTTCAGATTCCGGGCCGGGCCTAACCCTGGCGGGCCAACAGCGCCCGCGCCCGCGCGCACACGTTCTCCACGTTGAATCCGTAGTGCTGCATATTCTCGCCGCCCGGAGCCGAGGCCCCGAAGGTGTCCACGCTGACGGTGTCCAGAAGAGGATCGGGGCGCAGATAGGAGCGCCAGCCCAGGCTCACTCCGGCCTCCAGCCCCAAGACCGGCAGGTCTGCGGGCAGCACCGCGGCCTGGTACTCCGCGGGCTCCCCGCGGAACAGGCGCCAGGACGGCAGGCTGATCACCCGCGCGGCCACGCCCTCGTTGGCCAGTTGGGCCTGGGCGGCCAGGGCCAGGGACACCTCCGAGCCGGTGGCCACCAGGGCCAGGGCCGGCGGCCCGCCCGCGGCCTCGCGGAGGATGTAGCCACCCCGGACCACCCCCGCGGCCAGGGCCGGGAACTCCCCCGGGTCCAGCACCGGCAGCTTCTGACGGGTCAGGATCAGGGCCACCGGGCCGCCCTGGTGCTCCAGGGCCACCCGCCAGGCCGCCGCGGTCTCGTTGGCGTCGGCCGGCCGCAATACCAGCATATTGGGCAGGGAGCGGAGCCCCAAAAGCTGCTCCACCGGCTGGTGGGTGGGGCCGTCCTCGCCCAGGCCGATG